>NZ_LEKT01000040.1 GCF_001045675.1 Megasphaera cerevisiae DSM 20462 | reverse complement strand
AATTCTGTATCCATGATTTCTAACGCACAAACCAGTGCCTCTGTGAAAATCCGCATAAACAGCTGCAATAATTTTGTTTCGCGTATGATCGCGGTATCGGATTCCTTTATTGTTTTGATAATTTCTGCTATAATATATTCCATGAGAAGACCTTCGGTTGTGATATATTTTGCTGGCTAGGCAATATATCTATTATCTAGGTCTTTTCTTTTTTTTGCAATATCTTACCGAGAACTATTTTACACTAAGCAAAAGACGGACTTTGACAGTATCAAGCCGCTATTAGAAAAATTCCGGGACAAAGACGACTTCTATAAATAAGGAGCTATGCCGGCATGGCATCAAATCAGCAATTCCATTAGATTTTACGATTGAACCGCTTCATCTATCAAAAAAAAGCTGCACTCACCAATGCAGCTTTTCAAATATACCTTCCTATACTTTTAAAACTTGTAGCCCATACCGACTTGCCAACCTTTTACATCATCATCATAATTATCCACGTCTACACTGCTTTTACGATATTTTACATGCGCATCCCAGTTGGAGGTAAAATCATACCCTACACCTACTTCATAGGTATTTACATCATCCCCTACGCCTACAGACGCAAAGCCCTGCCATTTGTCCGAAATAGGCAGCTGCCCTTTTAATCCCACTTGATAGCCGTAAGCATGCTTGCTGCTCCACGTTTCCGTTTTTACATAGGAGCCGCCTGCATATGCAGAAATATACGGAGTCAGACGATAATTTCCGGTAAGATAGTTTTCATTAATCTTAAAACCATTATCGCCTTTTGTATTATTATTAGTATATTGTATATCCCATTTATTATTCAAAACATACGTAACATCACCGCCGGTAAACCGATCCTTTGCGCTGCGGCTACCTTCCTTCTGATCAAATCCGTAGTTAATATCTGCCTTCAGATCACCTTCCTGGGGATCTCGAATCGGTGCTGCAAAGGAAACAGCATTAACAGAAACAATAGCAGCCAACACGCTGGCTAACACTATTTTTTTCATAAAAAACACCTCCAAAATTTCGCTGAAAATATCTATATTGGTTATATTATACGGTATTAAGCCGGAAAAAGCCAGTTTTTATTGTCTGACTCGTTTCAGCAGCTCCGTCCCCGCTTCGATAACATGACACATGGGAATCACCGAAAGACCCTTGTATTTTCCCTCTTTAATAATTTTCTTCATACTTTTTCCAATCTCATAATGATCTGTCGATTCCAGAACAATGGCATGATCCGTATACGGTCCATAAAACTTTGGATTGCTTGGGCCATACAGCGCAACAACGGGAACATTCTGACTGACGGCCACATGCATGGGACCACTGTCATTGGTAATAAACAGAGAGCAGCGCCGGATCGCCGCTGCCAGCTCGCCGATAGAAAAACACCCCGTTGCAACGACAGCCCGTTTTTTCATATTAGAAACGGCTTCCCGCACCATCTTCTGATCCATAGCCCCGCCAAAAAACACACATGTATATCCTGCATCAGCAAAGTAATCCGCTACGCCGGCAAACCGTTTAGCCGGCCATCGCTTCTGGGGCACTGCACTCCCTATATTAAATCCTATCAAGGCATCCTGACCGGATACTCCCTGCGACGCATAAAACTGCTCCACCGCCTGCTCCCAGGCAGGACAGGTAACTAGCTGCAGACCGTCATTGCGATAGTCCTCAATCCCCAGCTGCGCCAGCACATTAATATACATATCAGCAGCATGAAAATGTATTCTGTCCAATCGAGTGTATCGATCCATAAAAGGACGTACCAAAAAATGGCTCATACCCAAAAATTCCCGGGCATGAATAACCGCCGCTAAAAAAGATGTCCTTTCATTAGGATGAAGATTAATAAGAACATCATACCGTTGCCGGCGAAGGCGGCAGCCAATATGCCACAGAGCTCTGACAGAATTATCTCTGCCCTTCTTATCGATAGTGATTAAATGATCAATATTAGGGTTATACCGCACGACATCAGCAACTTTTTCATCCACGACAAGAGTAATATCCGACCCGCCGGCATGTCGGCGCAGAACCTGCAAAAAAGGGGTAATCAAAATCAAATCGCCAAGGTGCATCAGAAAGGTTACAATAATTTTTTTTTGTCGTAAATTAATCATTTTTTCACCTTCTTCATAACAGACTCAAATGTTTTCCACATAGCAGCTACCGTAATCTGAGACATGCAATCAGGATCATTGATTAATGGATGCTCAGCCGTCGCCCTTGATGTAGGTGAAATCATCATGTGAATATACGAACTATTCTTGCCGCCATAAGGACCCGTCCTATCCGGACAGGTAGGACCAAACAAAGCAATAAGCTCTTTTTTCAAGGCATTGGCTATGTGAAGGGGACCCGTATCGGCGCTTATATACAGTCTGGACATTGCAATGGCCGCCATGAGCTCGCGCAGACTGGTCTTTCCGGTATAATCAAAAACGTGATCGGAAGAAAGGAAGCCGGAAATTGCAGTTCCTTTGGGAATATCAGCATTGCTTCCCAGGAGCACTACGTTCATTCCCGATGCCGTCACACGGGAAAGAAAAGTCTGCCAATGCGCTACAGGCCATTCTTTAACCGTCCAGCGCGCTCCCGGAACCACCGCCAGATAATCACCGATAAGTCCGTCAGAAGCCAGACGTCCCATAATGCCGGCCCTTTCCCCGTCAATATGGGGAAGCGGAAATTCCACAGCATCAACAATACCGCCCAGGCACCGGACCGTATCCAGATACCGCTCAATAACATGACCATGCTTATTCGGTCCTGCCAAGCCCTTGCTGATCAGAAAGCTTCCTTCCCGCATTTCCCAATAACCATATTTTTCTTCTGCACCGCTGTTAAAAGCGACAACAGCACTTTTAGCCAGGCCTTGCAAATCCAAGCATAAATCAAAGTGATATCCATGTAAAATCCGACGCAGTTCCCGCCAATACGTCAAAGAGGAAAGGCGTTTTTTATCAATATATACCACATCATCAATATACGGCTTGCCCGGCAGCACTGGAGAAAAAGCAGGATGCACCGCCCATACAATACGCGCTTCAGGACAATTTTCCCGCAGCGCGTATACTGTCGGCAGTGCATGAAGCACATCACCTAGCGAGCTCATTTTAATAATGAGTATATTTTTATATGCTTTCACGGCCGTTCCTTTCTTCTATAATGGATCGGACAAAGACGTCAAGCCGTCCTCCTGTAAAAAGGTATCCGTGCATACCAGCATGCTCACCACAAGCCACATCACGGGGCATGTCTCCGATCATAAAAGACTGAGACAAATCCAGATCATAGTCGGCAGCGGCCTGAAGCACCATGCCGGGAGCAGGCTTGCGCCATGTGCTTTTTCTATTGTACTGTGCCAGCGGCGCGCCCTCCAGATAAGGGCAATAATACACGGCAGTAATTATGCCGCCGGCTCTCCGCACCTCTCTACACATCCAGCGGTGCAGTATTTTGACATCTTCTTCCGTATAATAACCGCGAGCAACGCCGCTTTGATTGGTTACCACAATAATAGCATATCCCAAATCAGTCAGGTATTCCAGCGCACGCAGTGCCCCTTCTATCCATTCAAAATCCTTGATATGTCCCAGATACCCCTTATCTACATTAAGAACTCCGTCGCGATCAAAAAAGACGGCCTTTCTCATTCGTAATATCCATCGCTTTTTTCCAATATCCGGCAATATTCCTTTACTGCCTCATTTAAAAGAGTAAAGCCGCGGTCATATCCGGCCCTCATCAGCTTAGTCGTATCCGCCTGAGTATAACTTTGGTATTTTCCCTTTAAAATCTCTGGAAAAGGAACGTATTCAATTGCGCCTTTACCACAATAGGAAATAATCCCCTGCACAAATTCGTTGAACGAATGACCTTCCCCGGTCCCGCAATTATAAATTCCCCGCAGCTCCGGATGTTCCCAAAAATAAAAAATAACATTGACAACATCTTTTACATAAATGAAATCACGAATCTGCCCACCGTTTTCATAGCCTGCAGTTCCTTCAAATAATGTGATCTTACTGGTCTTCTGCAGCTCATGATATTTCTGATAAATGAGAGATGCCATGCGATCCTTATGATTCTCCTGGGGCCCAAATACATTGAAGTATCTAAAGCCTACGATTTGACTTTTGGCCAGAGGCAGTAGCTGCCGCACAAACCGGTCAAACTGAAGCTTTGAATAGGCATACGGATTAAGTGCCTGTTCACACTGCGGATCTTCACGAAACCCATTTTTTCCGCTACCGTAGGTTGAGGCCGATGAGGCATACAGAAAAGGAATATTCCGATGCATGCAGTATCGCAGTAAATTTTTACTGCCTTCATAATTATTCTTCATCATATATCGGCCATTATAATTCATCGTATCGGAGCAAGCTCCTTCATGAAATACGACATCAATGTAACCACAGTCAAAGGTGTCTTCCGCCATTTCCATGTCAAAATCTTCATAATCCATATAATCGTAAAAGGAAAGTCCTTGTAAATTACGGCATTTCCGGCCATCTGTCAAATCATCAACGACAAGAATATCCCTGATGCCCCGATTATTCAATTGCCTTACTATATTGCTGCCGATAAATCCGGCACCGCCCGTTACTATTTTCATAATTGTCCCTTCTTTACTAAATCTGCTATTTTTTGTACAAGACCTGTCGTAGAATATCCTTCTTCAAATGATATAATTTCCACCCGCTTGACAGATTCGCGTCCGATAACTTCATCGGCCTTATAATCGCCGCCCTTGACAAGAATATCCGGATGCAGTACCTCAAGAAGTTCCTTAGGTGTATCTTCAGAAAAGACAACCACTTCATCCACACAGGCCAGCGCGCTTAGGAGAACCGCCCGATCTTCCTGCTTGACCAACGGTCGGGTCTCTCCTTTCAAACGCCGCACAGAATCATCTCCATTGAGTCCGACAACCAAATGCTGTCCCAGCATAGCTGCCTGCTGTAAATACAATACATGACCTCTGTGAAGTATATCAAAGCAGCCATTTGTAAAAACGACCGTTTCGCCCTTTTTCTGCCATTCACGAATTTTAGATGCCGTTTCCTCCCAGGTCAGTGCTTTGTATGGAGTCCAGCGATTAGGCTGCCATTCATTCCATAAATTCAGCAGTTCACTGCGATGAATCGGATAGGTACCGACCTTGGCAACAACAATGCCAGCAGCAGCATTGGCAATCTGCAGGCCCATGCGAATAGAGAGATGACCAGCAATCGCCGAAAGAAAAGCCGCAGCAACAGTATCCCCGGCACCGGAAACATCGAATACTTCCTGCGCCGTTGCCGGATTATTCCAGACCTTGCCATCCCTTCCGATAACCGTAATTCCTTTTTCAGAACGTGTCACCATGAGATGACCAAAATCATACATTTCATGCAGACTGCGGGCAGCTGCTACAACGGCAGACCCTTCATTAGCAATCGTATATCCTGCGCAATCACTGAGTTCCTTTATATTAGGCGTAACGAAATCAGCACCATTATATTTAGTCCAGTCGCTGCCCTTAGGATCGACAAGAACCGGTACACCTGCCCGCCGCGCCGCCTCAATAACCTGCCGGGATACCGTATCCGTCAACACACCTTTTTTATAATCAGATAAAATAATGCCGTCTAAACCGTCTGCTATACGCTGTTCCAGCCATGCAGCCAGCCGTTCTTCTTCCGGCACGGAAAAAGCGGTGCTTTCTTCAAAATCAAGGCGGACCATCTGCTGGCGTGCGCCGAGAATTCGCATTTTAGTAGTCGTCGCATGTCCTTTACGAGCAATAAGCCCCGTTCCGTCAATATGGGCCTCCTGTAAAAGACGCAGCAACAGCGCGGCATTATCATCATCGCCTACCAAGCCTGCCAGATAGACCTGACAATCTAAATGAGCCAAGTTAGATGCTACATTGGCTGCACCGCCTAAAACCGATGAAATATGATCCACCTTATTGACCGGAACAGGCGCTTCTGGAGAAATGCGCTCTACTCTGCCGAAAACATACCGGTCTACCATCACATCGCCAATAACGGCAATACGCAAAATTGGCAATATATCATTCAAAAAACGATCAATATAATTTTCTGTCATGCTGCTTCCTCTATTCCCGTCTATGTATTCTCTTTCTTTCCCTTATTTCCCATCAGATAATTCAACTCAGCCATAAAGCTGTCCAAATCAGCAAACTGACGGTAGACGGAAGCAAAACGTATGTAAGCCACTTCATCAATATTCTTCAGCTCTTCCAAAACCATTTCGCCGATCTTTTCACTGGTGACTTCCTGAGCTAAGGTATTGCGTATATTGCGTTCCACTCTCAACACAACATCATCAAGCTGATGGCGTGTAACCATTCGTTTATTGCAAGCCCGCAACAGGCCGTTTAATATCTTGTTCCGATCAAAAAGCTCCCGGCTGCCGGTCTTCTTAATGACCACCAAAGGAACTTCTTCAACCATTTCATACGTAGTAAAACGGCGGCTGCAGCTCTGACATTCCCGGCGGCGGCGAATTGCCTTTCCGTCATCAGTTGCCCGTGAGTCTGTTACTTTGGTATCATCACTTTTGCAAAATGGGCATCTCATGTATCTTCCTCCTCAAGCTTGAAATGAAGACTTTTAAAAAAAAGCGGGTCCGCCAGGATCCGCTTTTTCGTTTGCTGCTTATCTCATCCACGTAGGAATTTCCACGCCACTTGTTTCCTTGGAATCACCGGCTTTTGCACTGCCATTCTGACCAAAGGAAGGAATGGAAGATGGTTCCCTGCCAAATCCCGTAGCAACCACGGTAATGCGGATAGAGTCTTCCATATCCGGATCAATAACGGAACCAAAAATAATATTAGCATCCGGATCCACCGCTTCCGCGATTTTTTCAGCTGCTTCATTGATTTCATACAGACTGATATCCGGCCCGCCCGTAACATTGAGCAGAATGCTCTGCGCTCCATCAATCCCTGTTTCCAGAAGCGCACTGTGAATAGCCCCATCAACGGCTTCGACAGCACGATTTTCACCGGAACCTACACCAATACCCATAATAGCTTCGCCCTGATCGGCCATGATCGTCTTCACATCAGCAAAATCAAGGTTAATCAGTCCTGTTGTCGTAATCAAATCGGATATCCCCTGTACCCCCTGGCGAAGCACGTCATCGGCTACCAGGAACGCGTCCTTAAGAGGCGTCTTTTTATCAATAATTTGAAGCAATTTATCATTTGGGATCGTAATGATCGTATCTACTTTTTCCTTTAAATAAGCAGCGCCTTTTTCAGCCTGTTCCTTACGGCGTTTTCCCTCAAAGGAAAATGGCTTGGTAACAACAGCAACTGTCAAGGCCCCCATTTCCTTTGCACATTCTGCAACGATAGGAGCAGCTCCCGTACCCGTACCGCCGCCCATACCGGCAGTAACAAATACCATATCAGCCCCTTGAAGAGCTTTGATAATTTCTTCCTTGCTTTCAAGAGCGGCCTGTTCTCCAATAGAAGGATTGGCACCAGCTCCGAGACCACGTGTCAGTTTTTCGCCAATTTGGATTTTAACATCAGCCTTGGATATTTCCAATACCTGATCTTCCGTATTTACAGAAATGAACTGGACTCCCTGCAAACCGCTTTCTATCATACGGTTGACCGCGTTATTACCGCCTCCACCGACACCAATTACCTTTATATTCGCAAACTCTGCCATATCCATTCTTCCTCCTTAAACCTCGTTTAACACATCTGTGCAGATAGGATTCTATATCATTTTACACTATATCCGAAAAATTATCTACATCTTTTTAAAAAACTTTCCCCGTACCGCATCAAGCAGGCTGACACTATGCCAACCTGCCTGATGCTTCTGAGGAGCATATTTATTTATTCTTTACCCGCGGGGCCTTAACATCTGTATCAATGTACTGTACCGATAAATTATTATTTTTCACTTCCTGCAGAAGCTCTTCTGTAATCGCGGCCCGTTCTAACGGATTATCTCCTTTTTCCAAATGGATAGGCAAAGAATCACTTGTATACGCGATAACCTGATTGGGATTTCCCACATTTACTTCCGCAATGGTCTGCAATATATATGGCGGCAGAGCCTGCAAATAATCCATAGCTGCATGGATGGGTCCGTCGCTTATCGTATCACCCAATAAAAGAGTATCCACCTTTTTGCCGGTTATGATCGGAACAGATACGCCTTTGATCTGCGGACCCAGTTCGATCACCGTACCCGTTTGATCTATATATGCAAATCCATACATAGTCGTAATAACAGCAGCCGCTTTGCGTTCCTTCATAGTAATGCGGATAGTAGCCGGAAATTCCCGTTCGACACGAGCGTCAGCAATACGCAAATCCTTTTGAAGCCGTTCCTGAATTTTATCTGGAGCCAGCTGAATAACATTCACATGATCGCCTACCCCGCAGGCACGATATACGTCTTCAAAGGACATGGCATCATTGCCATCTACAATAAGTGCTCCAAAAGGAACGGGCGCCAGTCGAAAAAACAGCCATAAAAGAAAAACAATCAATCCCGCGGCGATTGCCCAAAGGCGCCGTTGTCTGTTTTTGCGCTTTTTTTTTCGTATTTTTTCCCGTTTTTCTCCGCGAACCATACGGTGAACAAGCCGCCGTTCTTCTTCCCGTGAACCCTCCTGCTGTTCCAGGTCCGATACATAAAGCGGATCATCTTCAAGATGAGGAGGAATAAATACATCACCGGTTTCAGGATGAGACACTGCCTGTTTCTGCCTCGACGAATGTGAATTTATATCTGGTGAAAACAAAAATCTGTCATGTATTTCTTTCTTCATCATATAATCCCATCTAAAAATATATTAAAATTTACCGATAGAAGCTTCCAGCAAAATTTTTTCACATAAATCATCAAAAGAAAGTCCCATGGCTCTTGCCGCATCCGGCACAAGACTGGTCGCCGTCATGCCCGGAACCGTATTGATTTCCAGAACAAAAGGATGCCCCTCCCGATCAGTCATCAAATCGACACGAGACACACCGCTGCAATGACATAAATGAAATACCTTTAAAGCCAAATTCTGCATATGTTCCGTCAATTCACCGGATATAGGCGCCGGACAGAGATGCTGTGTCACCCCCGGAGTATATTTGGCATAATAATCATATTTTCCCGTACTGGGAACAATCTGAATAATGGGAAATGCCACATCATCCATCACCGCTACAGTAAATTCATCACCGTCAATAAAAGCTTCGGCAATAATTGACTTTCCATATATAAAAGCTTCTTCCAAAGCCGCCCGTATTTCGGCTGGTGAGCGAACCACAACCGTCCCGATCGTAGAACCCTGTCCGGCTGATTTAATAACCACAGGAAAATCAAATTGTTCTATAATATTTTCCGTAATCCCGTCAAGGCCTTGTGATGCAAAATAATACGCAAAAGGAGCGGTAGCAATACCGGCACCTTGAAAGGCGCATTTACTGATAACCTTATTCATTCCAACGGCACTGGCCATTACACCCGGACCGGTATAAGGCATTCCCATCATTTCACACATTCCCTGAAGAACCCCGTCTTCGCCATACCGTCCATGAAGGGCATTAAATACGACATCAATATTTTTTTTCTTCAATTCATCTGCTAAACGATGCGGTACGAGCTCAAGCATTTCCGTATGATAGCCCTTATGTTCCAGCGCATTGGCAATGGCAGTACCGGTATTGCGCGAGACTTCTGCTTCTGTCGAAGGCCCTCCTACGATAACAGCGATTTTTTTGTTTTTCATATCTTCCATTTTACGGCTCCATTTCCTTTGCTGCGGCAAGATATCGTTCGCCGACCTGATAAATATCTCCGGCGCCCATTGTAATAATCAAATCGAGCGGTCGGGAATTTTCTTTTAAATAACGAACCAAATCATTCTTATCCGGGATGTAGGTTACGTCCTGCCCTGTCATTTCCTTGACTTTATCAGCAATCAATTGTCCTGAAACTCCCGGAATAGGATCCTCACCAGCACTGTAAACATCCGTCACAATCAGTTTATCTGCCTGAATAAAAGCCCTGCCATATTGACGGAGAAGCAGCTTTGTCCTTGTGTATCGGTGGGGCTGAAAAAGACACACTACACGATGTGTACCCATATCACGGGCGGCCGTAAGTGTCGCATTGATTTCCGTTGGATGATGCGCATAATCATCGACAACCCATACATCTCCCACAAAACCCTTCGTCTGAAACCGACGTTTGGCACCATGAAAATGAGAAAGAGCTAAGGAAATTTTTTCAAACGGAATCCGGCAGGCCCGCGCCACCGCCGTCGTTGCCAGAGCATTCAGCACATTGTGCCGCCCAGGCACATTCAGCTGCATAGCTCCCAGCATTTTCTGATGCAAATAGACATCAAAATGGAGTTTCCCCTGGATATAATGAAGATTCGCAGCCTGATAATCTGCTGGCTGCTCAATTCCATAGGTTACATATTTTCGTTTCAAATGCGGGGCCAGGTCACGGATTTTATCGTTTTCAAAACAAAGTACGGCAAGGCCTTCTTCCGTATCCAGTTTCTGAATAAATTCCCTGAAAGCCTCAATGACATTATCCAGAGACCCGTAATGATCCATATGATCCGCATCAATATTGGTGACGACGGCAATATACGGTTTTTGTTTCAAAAAGGTCCCATCGCTTTCGTCAGCTTCGGCAATCACATACTCGCCCCGGCCTAAAATGGAATTGCTGTGCAGATAGTCGACCTCACCGCCGATAACTAAGGTTGGATCCATACCGCTCTCCTCAAAAACCTGTCCCAACATGGAAGATGTTGTCGTCTTTCCATGCGCCCCGGCAACAGAAATCCCTTTTCCCCAGCTCATAATATGCACCAGTGCATCAGAACGATGTATTACCGGAATATGCCGGCGCCGCGCTTCAACCACTTCAGCATTATTGTCCCGGATTGCCGACGAAACCACCACTACCTCCGCATCCTGAAGATTTTCAGCACATTGGCCAATGCAAATACGTGCGCCTTGTCCGGCAAAACGATCCGTAACAGCCGATTGTTTTAAATCCGACCCGGATACATGATATCCCTTTTCCATAAAAATATTAGCAATTGCTCTCATGCCTGCACCGGCAATGCCGATAAAATGAATGTTTTTTACGTTATCGAGATTTACCATACTCTTACACACCCTTCTTCGCGTCCGCATTACGCCGGCGCGCAATAGACAAGGCCAGTTCGGCGATAGCACGTGCCGCCTGCGGCTTGCCCATCGATTTACTAGCTTTCGTCATATTTTCCAGTGCCTTCGGGTTTTCCTTCAAATGAAGAATTTCTTCCAGAAGATCTCTTCCCGTAAGCATTTTATCAAGAATCATTTTAGCCGCCCCGCACATGACAAGAGCCTGCGCATTATAACGCTGATGATCCTCTGCCGCATAAGGATAGGGAATTAAAATAGATGGCACCCCCCGCACCGCAAGTTCTGCCAAACCTACGGCACCGGCTCGGTATACCGCCAAATCAGCAGCTGCCAATGCTGCCGGCATATCATGAAGATACGGAATAATCCGGCTTCCCTGCCCATACCGGCCCTTTCTGTCTATGCCGTCAAGCTGCTTGATCACCCGATCATATTCATGATCTCCCGTGATATGAAGAATCTGAATATCATCAATATCTTTAAAATATTTATGTACCTCAATCATTGCTGTATTAATACTGCGGGCACCGCGGCTGCCGCCGGCAACCAGTAGAGTAAATTTATCGGGTTCCAGCCCTAAAGCACCCCGTCCTTCCTCACGCGATACGGTAAGAATATCCTGGCGCACCGGATTGCCAGTATACACAAGGACATCTTTATTCTTAAAACGGCCCGCCGCTTCACGATATCCCAAGGCAATACGATTGACAAATTTGCTCAGAATCGTATTGGTGACTCCCGGGATGACATTTTGTTCTTGTACAAGAGTGGGAATGCCGCTCAAGCTGGCAGCCAGCAGGACAGGTCCGCACACAAAGCCGCCTGTACCGATGACCACATCCGGCTTAAATCGATGTATAATCGCTTCCGCCTTAATCAAACTGGCAGCGGTCTTCCCTAACGTAATAAAATTACGAAAAGAAAGCTTGCGTTCCAGCCCCCGCACATCCAAGGTAACAAAAGGTAATCCTTCCTTTGGAATTAATGTATTTTCCAGGCCTGTTTTAGAACCGACATAGAGAAATTCTGTCGGCTCTATCTCAGCAATTGCCCTGGCAATCGTAATTGCTGGATAGATATGTCCGCCTGTTCCGCCTCCGGAAATAATCACTCGACGCATGTTCTTTCCTCCCTGCTCAAATCAAATTCATTTTTTCTATATTGCGTTTACTATTCCTTTGAACACACGTCCGCGCTGTTCGAAATTATCATACATATCAAAGCTGGAACAAGCCGGTGACAATAAAACGGACTGTGGTGCCGTCGCAATACTGCGAGCCAGCATAACGGCCCCTTCCATACTATATCCAGTACGGCGAATATCGGTAATTCCTGCTTTTTTTGCCGCTTCTTCAAACCGATCTGCCGCAGCACCGATCAAAATCAGTGTATCTACTTTTTCAGCTGCCAATTTCATGAAGTCGTCAAGAGGTGTCATTTTATCATGTCCGCCGGCAATAAGAATAAGATGCCCAGAAAAAGCCTGCAGCGCCTTAATAGCTGCATCTGTATTCGTCGCCTTGGAATCGTTATAATACACAACATCATGAATAGTTCGTACTTTTTCCAGACGATGCTCCACCCCTTTGAAGTTCTTCAGAACAGCCCGGATAATATCAACCGGTGTACCAACAGCATAAGCCATCAAGGCTGCCGCCAGACAATTTTGAATATTATGCTTGCCAAAAAGGTGCAGGTCCTGTTCTTTGCAAATGAGTGTATCTTTCCCCTGCATCCGAAGAACAAGTTCCTCATTTTTGCTGAATGCCCCGACGGGCACTTCTTCCTGAGTGGAAAAATACCAAACAGTTCCGGTCATATCGCCGGCCATCTTCCGTACCCGGTCATCATCATAATTTAACACAGCACAATCATGCTTGTCCTGATTACGAAAAATTCGTTCCTTCGCAGCTGCATAAGCCTCCATTGTATGGTGGCGGTCCAAATGATCTGGCGTAATATTCAAAATCACCGCGGCCCTGGTTTTCATCGTTTGCGTAAATTCAAGCTGAAAGCTAGATAGCTCTGCTACAACGACAGAGCCGGCCGGCAAATCCTCAGCCTGTTCAGAAAGACCAATCCCTATATTGCCGCCAACAACAGTCTGCCGGCCGGCAGACTTCATGATTTCACCTAAAAGCGTCGTCGTCGTCGTTTTGCCATTAGTACCTGTGACACCTAATATATCGGCATTCGTAAGTCGGCTGGCAACCTCCACTTCACTCCATATAGGAATATGACGGCTGACAGCCGCTTTCATAATGGGGATTTCCGGGGAAATAACAGGTGACGGCACAACAATATCCACGCCATCCAAAAGAGATTCCTCCTGACTGCCGAAAACAAGTCGTACACCCTTTGCAGCCATGTCCGGCCAGGGAAACTCGGTGACATCAACCGGACGCAGATCATTGAGCACGACTGTGCCGCCATGCTTGACAAGTGCCAAAGACGCCGCCTTTCCACTGATGCCAGCGCCGATGACCAAAAGTTTTTTTCCGGAAAAATCCATTATACTCATTACAAACACCCACTTTGTGCGTACAAATGAACAAACAATTTATTATTTAGTTGACAGAACAACAACGATAGCAAATATCGCCATCATAGCAGAAAAACTCCAAAATACAGTAACTACTTTTACTTCACTCCATCCTGACAATTCAAAATGATGATGGATGGGACTCATCTTAAAAACTCGCACCCCCCGCGTCTTAAAGGAAACAACCTGTATAATAACAGACAGTGCCTCAATCACATACAAGCCCCCTGCTATGATCAGCAGTAATTCCGTTTTGGTCAAAATAGCCATAGCAGCCAATGCGCCGCCTAAGGCCAACGAACCTGTATCTCCCATAAACATCTTAGCCGGATGCTGATTATAAAACAAAAAGCCCAGGCAGGCGCCTGTAAGAGCGGCACTGAATATGGCAAAATTACTATATCCCAAGGCAACAGAAATGACAACGTAGGCAACAGAGGTAATAGCACAGGAACCTGCAGCCAGACCATCCAAGCCATCCGTCAAATTGACGGCATTACTGGTGCCGACTATCATGATAAACACGAATACATAGTAAAAAAATCCCAGATCAATATTCCAGGAAGTAAACGGAATCCACAACGTGGTAGGAAATTGCAGAAATTCTTTCAGGATAAAACAGAACACCGCAGCCATAATAAATTGACCGAGAAGTTTTTGCTTTGCCGTCAGACCTAGATTACGGCGTTTCACCGCCTTGATACCGTCATCAAGAAATCCTATCACACCATGCCCCAATGTCAAAAATAATGCCAACCCTTTACGCAGATCCATCGGATTGAACACTAGACAGGATACGACGAGGGCCGCCAAAATGAGGATACCACCCATGGTAGGCGTACCTGCTTTGTATTTATGGCTTTCCGGTCCCTCTGCCCGCTCTGATTGACGGGCATGAAATTTTTTCAGCTCTCTGATAATGACCGGACCCAGGATCAACGCAATGATTAAGCTGACAGCAAATCCAAAAATCAGCGTATTTAACATTCACATTACTTCCTTTCGAAATATGGCAGGATTTTCTCCATTTTAAATCCCCGCGACCCTTTAACGAGGACGGTATCACCCGGTTTGATAACAGATTGCAGACGCTGCGCCGCCTCTTCATGCGTAGTCACAGTGTATACATTTTTCATGCCGCTCTGCCGGGCAGCCGCCGCAATATATCCGGCAGGTTCACCTAACGTGATAAGGATATCCATTCCTTCTTCCGCTATTTCCCTGCCGATTTTTTCATGCTCCTGCTGTGTCCAGTCCCCCAGTTCCAGCATGCCTCCGAGAACAAGCAGTTTCCGCCCTTTCGTCAAAAGAGCCAGTGAACGAACCGCCTCTGTCATAGACGCCGGATTGGCGTTATAGGCATCATTGATAAAGGTATACGGGCCCATGCGCAGCAATTCCTGACGCATGGCAGTTCCTTTATATTCCGCCAGTCCCTTCTGCATTTGATATTCGCTGAGGCCCACAATGCGCCCTACCGCAACGGCAGCCAGCGAATTATATACATTATGTTCACCAATACCGGCTACATGTGCTTCAAACATTTGGTCAAAGCAGCGGCAGGTAAAGCGAATTCCCTTCTCATTGCACACAACCCTGTCAGCTCGGATAGGAGCATTGCTTTCGATTCCATAGCCAACCACCTTTCCTTTACATGCATCAGCCATAGCTGCCACAAAAGGATCATCCTGATTCAAAACGGCAATGCCGTTTTCATTGAGTGACTGAACCAGCTCACATTTAGCCTTCGCTATATTTTCCTGTGAGCCCAGCAGTTCAATATGACTTTTTCCAACATTGGTCACAACGCCAATAGTAGGCTCGGCAATCGCGGACAGTTCAGCGATCTGTCCCAGACCACGCATGCCCATTTCCACGACACAGGCCTCATATTCCGAGGTAAGTTGGAGTAGCGTACGGGGCAGTCCAATTTCATTATTGAAATTTTTTTCAGTTTGCAGCACGCGGAATTTTTGTGAAAGAACGGTAGAAATCATATTTCTAGTTGAAGTTTTACCTACAGATCCTGTTACTGCAATAACGGGGATGGCAAACCGGCGGCGATGAAATCGAGCCAGATTCTGATACGCCCTGCGTGTATCCCGCACTAAAAACACGGCAGCCGGGATCTGTGCATACTCCTCCCGTTCTTCTGAGACAATAACCCCGGCAGCACCCTTTTCAACCGCCTGGCGGATAAAATTATGCCCGTCAAAATTTTCTCCCTTGAGGGCAACGAACAAAGAGCCTGCTTCGATAGTTCGTGTATCTGTATCTACCTGGGAAAAATTCAGACCCGGTGAAACAGAAAACAACAGCCTGCCCTCTGTTGCCCGTTCTACTTCCGGAATCGTAAATGCTGCCATAATTATCTCTCCTTTAAAGCCAGTACCGCATTGCGGGCTTCTTCTCGGTCATCAAAATGAATAGTGCCGCTTTTTAAAATCTGATACGTTTCGTGGCCCTTACCAGCAATCACAATAATGTCTCCGGCCTGAGCCAGTTCAACAGCCCGCCGAATCGCACTGCGGCGATCTGCAATGACTTCATGATGCTGTCCCGGCCTGATGCCCTTTTTTACACCGGCCTCCACCTCTGCCACAATAGCATCAGGATCTTCAGAGCGCGGATTGTCTGAGGTAACAATAGGAATATCGGCATGTTCGGCTGCAATACGTCCCATAATAGGCCGCTTCGTCCGATCCCGGTCTCCGCCGCAGCCAAACACCGCTAAAATACGGTTTGGATGCATAGCACGTGCCGTTAGCAAAGCTTTTTCCAAACTGTCCGGCGTATGCGAATAATCGACAACAATAGCAAAATCCTGTCCGGCTTCCACGAGTTCAAAACGGCCCGGCACAGAATGAAAGGTCTGAATCGCCTTATCAATGGTTTCCGTATTTACGCCCTCAGCATGCGCCGCCCCGATAGCTGCCAGCGTATTGTAAACATTGAAAAGTCCCGTAATATGCATATTCAGATGCACACTGCCAAAAGGACCGCACACATCAAAAGATGATTTTTTTAATTCAACTTTCAGATCTGATCCTTTCAAATCTGCGTCCTTTTCCACCCCATATGTCAGAACCTTGCATTGGCAGGCTTTCAGAATACTGCCGGACCAGGGATCATCAATATTGACAATAGCGGTTTTGTTATTCTTAACCTGTTCATCCCGAGACAGGCTCTGAAATAATTTAGCCTTCGCGGCAACATAGTTTTCCATTGTCTTGTGAAAATCCAAATGATCTTGTGTCAAATTGGTAAACACAGCCGTATCATATTCAATGCCAGCCACACGATTCAGAGCCAGCGCATGACTCGAAACCTCCATAACAACATGTGTCATGCCCTGCTGCTGCATCAAAGACAGAAAATGCTGCAGCTCGATAATATCCGGCGTTGTATTGTGAATGGGCAATTCTTCGTCATCAATGAGAGCATGAATCGTGCCGATCACACCGACATGATATCCGGCAGCCCTCAGAATATGCGCGATAATATGAGTCGTCGTTGTTTTTCCGTTTGTCCCCGTTACTCCGATCATACGCATTTTCTTACCAGGATAGTCGTAAAAATATGGCACCATGTCCTCCAACGCATGATGGATATCCGGTACCATGATCTGAACAGCTCCTTCAGGAAGATTCAGGTGCTTCGTCGTCAAAACAGCCGCTGCCCCTTTTTCGACAGCTTGTCCGGCAAATTCAGCTCCGTCCACGTGTACACCGGAAATGCAAATAAACAGATACCCCTTTTCTACATTTCGAGAATCCGAAGAAATACCGGTAATTGCGATATCAGCACTGCCATCAATATTATATATACCTTTAATTTGTTTGCAAAGTTCGCTTATTGTCTTCATGCTAATCCTCCTCATTTTACTGCTAAAATAAACAACAATAGCAGCCTTTACCAAAGGCTGCTGATGTAAAATATTTATCGACCTTTGTATTCTGCCGCCGTCTGTTTCTTAGACGGGCCGTACAGAACGTATGCCGGCGCAACCATTCCCAAATTCTTTGTAGCTGTTGTATACACTCGTTCCGGCGTTTCCAGCTTGGCAATATCGACACGTAAATTATCGTTTTCACGCTGCAGCTGCTGTACCTGCCGCTTTTCCTGCATGAGCGTATAGCTGTAATTTGTCTTTGCGGCAGACAGCGCAATATATACCAACAAGAAAAAACCAATCAGCCCCACAATCGTGAGCGTCCTCATAATATGCCGCATAAAATAGCGTTCTGCAATTTTCATCTGTCCGGCAGGAATTGTCCGGGCGCTTTCATAATGCATATATTCTAATTTTCTGGCCAGCATATTATAACACATCCTATCGAATAATTAAATAATAGACTTTCAATCATTTGCGAATACCAACACGAAGCTTGGCACTACGTGCTCTTGGATTCTCGTTAAGTTCCCCATCAGATGGTGAAATTGCGCGATTTTTCGCCTTTAATATCGCGTGATGATGACAAACGCATACGGGAAGGTCAGGAGGACAAATGCAATCTGTCGCCAGTAATCTGAAAGTTTGCTTTGTAATGCGGTCTTCCAGCGAATGGAACGTAATCACGCAAATATGTCCGCCTGGTTTCAAATGCTGTGCGGCGCACTCCAGCGCATTTTTTAAAATCCCCAATTCGTCGTTGACTTCAATCCGGATAGCCTGAAAAGTCCGCTTAGCCGGATGCGGCCCATCCTTACGAGCACCGGCCGGAATTGCCTTCTTTATAATTGTGACGAGATCCCCGGTTCGTTCAATAGCTTTTTCACAACGCCCGGCAACAATAAATTCAGAAATCCGTTTGGCCCACCGTTCTTCTCCATACTCCCGAATAACGCGATACAGTTCTTCCTGACTATATGTATTGACGACATCATACGCGCTTTTGCCCCGACTCCTGTCCATACGCATATCCAGCGGACCGTCCTGCATATAAGAAAAGCCCCGTTCAGGAGTGTCCAGCTGATAACTGGATACACCCAAATCAAACATGATCCCATCTGCCTCGGAAATCCCCAATTCAAGGAATACCTGCTCCAGCTGACTGAAATTGCGTTGCACTAAAATATGCCGGCATTTTGCCTGAGAAAGCTGTGCCGTTGCTGCCGCAACAGCATCAGCATCCTGATCCAGTCCGATAATCACAGCATCATCTGCCAATCTGTCGGCCAATGCCCGGGAATGTCCACCGCCACCCAGCGTACAATCTACATATACGCCATGGAGATCAGTAATCATATTATCAATCGTTTCCTTACGAAGAACGCTGACGTGATGAAATTCCATAATGCCTCCTAAAACTCAAGATCCAGTGTTTCATCCATGCTTTCTGCTATTTCTTCCATATCTGGGACAATTTTGGCAGCATATGTTTCGTATGCATCCTTGTTCCAAATTTCAATTTTATCGCCTGTCCCCAGCACCGTGACTTCTTTTTCTAAATGAGCATATTCACGCAATGTACCAGGAATCAATATACGTCCCTGCTTGTCAAATTCCACTTCTGCCGCACTGCCGAAAACAAAGCGTTTAAAGGCCCTGACATTCTCCTTCGACGCCTTCAATTTTTTCATTGCATCGGCAAGATGCAGCCATGAATCCATCGTATATACGGAGAGACAGCCCTCCAGTCCACGGGTAACTACGAAATTCATACCCAATTCATCACGAAACTTAGCCGGTAAAATCACGCGGCCCTTTACATCAATTGTATGTGAATATTCACCCATAAACATTTAGCTGTCACCTCCTTTCACTTTTCACCACATTTTACCACATTTCCACACTTTATTACAACAAATATACCGCACTAAATGAAAAGGCGTTAAAAAAACATAAAAAAAGAAGATTCTGCATGCCATACAGATAAAAAAAAGCACATCAGAAATATATTTTCTGATGTGCTGTATCGTTTTCTATTTAAACTGTTTTATCTGCGCAGTAAACCGTCTCCCGGCCTTCTCTCCGGAAGCAAGACCGGAATGGTATCGGCGCCAGTCTTTTATAAAGGCTGGCGCATCAAATGGATTGCCGATTCCACATCGTCATCAATGACGATATCATCAGTCCGGATATCAGTCAGCCGGCACTGTCGTACCAGTTCTTCATGCGTATACAGAGCAGCCCGGCGTACCAGGCCGCCTTTATACGCCATATACGAAAGAATGCTCTGACTATCCAGCCCGCTGCTGCGGAGCTGTCGGATAGAAATCCCGTACTGCCGCTTAGAAAGCCGCCGGCCCTGGCTATCTATGAGAAGCGGCACATGCGTATACTGCGGCGCTGTCCAGCCGGCAAGCTGCATAAGCCAGATCTGCTGCGCCGTCGAAGACAGTAAATCCCGGCCCCGTAAAACGTGGGTAATGGCCATATCACCATCATCTGCCGCCACCGCAAGCTGATATGCATACAGGCCGTCGGCACGGCGCACAACAAAGTCACCACAGGCAGTTGGCAAAAAACAGCGCTGCCGCCCATATATGCCATCCACGAAGGAAATATCCTGCGCCGGCACATGAACACGCCATGAAGGTTTTTTAGTCATTGCCAGCCGTTCAGCCGTTCCCATGCCAAAGCAATGCCCATCATATATAGCGTGTTCCCCTGCATGCGGCGCGCTGACAGACTGAATCCGGGCACGGCTGCAGTAGCAGGGATATAGAATCCCCCTGGATCGCAGCAGATCCAGTACCACACGATATTTACCGTACCGCTCCTGCTGTATATACGGTCCATAGGCACCGCTGATATCCGGCCCTTCATCCCATGCCAGGCCCAGCCAGGCCAGATCTTCCAATACGGCTGCCGCAAAATAAGACTTCGACCGCTGTTCGTCAACATCCTCTATACGCAGGACCAGCACGCCGCCAGCCTGACGCACCTGTAGCCAACATAGAAAGGCCGTCCATGCATTTCCTAAATGCATATACCCGGTAGGACTCGGTGCAAATCGTCCCCGCATGACTATCACGACCTAGTCCGGCAGCGATATAAGTTCACGGAACAGCGCCGCTTCTTTTCGAATCTGTGTCTCACTGCCCATGACACAAATATTGTTATCTGCCATGACCGCCCGGATCATCGGCGCTATCGCGCGAATATCTGCAGCAGAAGCCGCCAGAAGCTGATCACGCCGCGCCTGTGCTACCGCTTGCGTCGTTTTCGTAAAATAGCGGTTCATAGCCTTATCTCCCCGTAAGGACGGCGTCAGCGGGACATCAATCCGGCTTAGCGTACCAATGACATACTTCGTCATCTCTCTGTCGGATACGTCGAAATGTTCCAAATAATCGGCCAGCCCATCATATGCCGCAACGCTGCTTCCCAAATTCGGATCACGATAAGAACAAAATACCATATCGCCATTATCGTAAAAACGGGTAAACGCCCCGTACGCGCCCCCCTGAACCCGGATTTTGGTCCACAAATACCCATACTGCAGAATCGTATCGAGAACCATGAGCACGCCCGTATATTCGTAGCCGTGAGCCCGGAAATTACCGCCCTTGGCCACATACTGCACCTTGCCGCTCGTCATGATTCCCTCATTTTTCTGCGTTACATCAAACCGGCACAGGCTTTTGCTTTTCCTTCCCGCTGGCAGGACAGCGGTCCATTGCGGCAAAAAGGAAAGCACAGCAGTCTTATCCGCCTGGCTGCCAGTGATTTCAACAGTCAGTGCAGCCTGCGTAAAAATTTTCTTCATAACTGCAGTCAGGCGAGCGCCTATCTGTTCTGCATCTGTTCGAATGCGAGCGGCAATATCGCTGATAAAATCATAATAAGATAATTCTCCGGCATCGCAGAAGTTTTCTACTGGCGACACATAGGACAATACACGATGCATAACAACTGTATGCCCCCGACGGAAGGCATCCATATCCCAGCCGGCCTTGGTTTCTTCAATCAGCTCTGTAAGCCGTTCGGTATTGGAAAATATCGTATCCATGGAAATTTCCTTTAGCAGCGTCATGAGTTTATTCAGATTTTGGCTCAGCACTTTGGCCTTGATCCGAAATACAGGCACATACTTCGTATTATCAGTACGGTCGGAAAACGCGGAAACCGCGTAGTCGATCCCACCGGTATACAAATCAATGCAGGAAGCCAATTCACGGTAACTATGCACCGTCGTATCCATATCTCCGATAAGATCACTCAGAAGATAAATATACGGAATATCTGCCGTTTCTACTCCATGCAAGTCAAAATAAGCATTGACATAGGTAATACCATTCGTGAAATCAGGAACATAGCAAATATGAACACCTGCTGCGTCCTCTTCATGCATTTCAATGTCCTCCGCCCTGACCTCCAGATCCTTACGGGACAGTGTGGGAATCGTCAGGAGCGCCTCCGGCGAATCCTGCGAGGCCTGTCGCTGCTTCAAAGCCTGCGAGGCTTCTACCACCGCCTGAATTTGTTCCTTTGTCAATGATGCCTTATATGCCGCCAGGGTATCTGCCAGTGCCTTATCATGCTTTTCCGTCAAACCCTGTTCCGGAATAAGAGAAACGAGGGCATAATAAGGATTGTCGAGAATATAAGTCTGCAAAATATGCTCATAATAATTTCCTGCAATCCCCTTGCGCAATACCTGCAGCGCTTGTTCATAAGCCAGCGGTTCCAGCGGATCTTTGCCATAGAGCCATGTATCCATGCAGCGGATACCGTAAATAAGTCCCTTAGGACGTCCGGCAAAATCAGCTTCACGAAGTGAAAATTCAATCCGATTCAGCGCCCCTGTGAGCAGATCTCTATCAATTCCCTTTGCCACAATCTGATGCAGTACTTGATGTACAATATGCAGGATTTTTTCCTGTTTATCCGGATCAGAGCCGTTGATAGAAATTCCCCATAAAGGCTGCAACAGGCCATCCTGAAAATCACCTGAAATATCCTTGCCCACACCGGCATCAATAAGCGCTTTTTTCAGCGGCGCCGCCGGCGAAAGCAACAGGACATAGGTGAGCACCTTGAATGCCAGTCCCAGTGTCGGATCCAGCGCATCATCCACGACATAGGTCAAGCTATGCAGTGTTTTATGATCGCTTTTTTCATCTGTAGCAATCCCATAGGGATAAGATTGCACGATACTGCCCGGGCAAGCCTGCCGCCCAATGGCCGAATCTATATTCTCCCTGGTAAAATGACTTAAATATTCACTGTCGATAAATTCCAGCGTAGCATCAATGTCCATATCGCCATACAGAAAAATATAGCTGTTGGATGGATGATAATAAGTAGCATGAAATGCGGCAAATGCCTCCTGTGTCAGATTGGGAATATCGTCAGGATCACCGCCTGATTCGACGCCATAAGTCGTATCGGGAAAGAGATTTTCCATAATATGCCGCTCCAGAAGTGAGTCAGGAGATGAAAAAACACCTTTCATTTCATTATATACGACACCGCGGTACGTCATCGGAGCCTCCGGCGAATCCATATCGTAATGCCAGCCCTCCTGCATGAGAATCTGTTCATCCTTTAGCATATTCGGAAAGAAAACGGCATCCAGATACACGTCCATAAGATTTTTAAAATCCATGGCATTGCGGCTGGCCACAGGATACATCGTCTTATCAGGAAAGGTCATGGCGTTCAAAAAGGTGTTGAGCGAACCCTTGACCAATTCCACAAACGGTTCCTTTAACGGGAATTTACGGGAGCCGCAAAGAGTCGAATGCTCGCAGATATGAGGCACGCCCGTACTGTCTGACGGCGTTGTCCGGAAAGAAATGGAAAACACTTTATTATCATCACTATTTTTAAGATACAGCACCTTGGCGCCTGATTGTTCATGATGCATTTCATACGCCTGGCTGTCTATTTCTTTTACATATACCGCACGGTCTACATGAAACCCGTGCAATACCGTATTTTCTTTTAAATTCAACATATATCCCTCGTTTCCTATGTACATATATCAATACTGAAGAATAGTCTGCTTCAGATCTTCTACCGTTTCAACAAAAATATCCGGCGGAAATTCCTGACGTTCCGCTTCGTTACCATATCCAAATCCTACTAGAATAACCGGCATCCCTGTCATCCTGGCGCCGATAACATCAAAACGCCGGTCACCAACCATAACAGCCTCTCCCGTTTGAACCGTGCCGATATGGGTCAGTATTCGCTTCATAATATCTGCCTTGCTGTCGGTTCCGCCGACAGCCGGCCCGGCTATTTTTTCCACATACGGGGCAATTCCAAATTTTTGACAAATAGCTTCCGCATGAACCTGCGGCTTGGACGTGGCCACAAAGCACCGGATACCCTTGTCGCCAAACTGCCTCAGCATCGGCACAACACCGTCAAACGCCCGATTTTCAAACTTACCCAGCGTGCTGTACCGTTCCTGAAAGTAACCGTATGCCCGTTTAGCCTTTTCATCGGAAAATCCATATACCTCCCGAAAGGTCGTCAGCAGCGGCGGTCCTACAACGACATGCTGATCCAGCCGTCCTTCTGTAGTTTCCCCCAATTGGTGCAATGCATATGCAACAGACTTAATGATTCCTTCTTTAGAATCCGTCAAGGTGCCGTCCAAATCAAATAACACGTATTTATACATTGAAACCCTCCTATAGCGTATAGTTAGTCACTACATAATAATAGCATGTTTACCTGACCTCGGCTAGTGCAGCCATCATCAAAAAAAAACGGCAAGCCCACGTTTGGTACGTGATTGCCGTTTTCAGTATCCTGTTATTTCACTGTAATTAATTCATAATTTCTGCTGCCCAGACCTATTTTTTCAGCATGAAGCAGTGTAGACTCCCAATTGACATTCGGATTGTTGTCCAACAAATGATCATGATGACACTGCCAATCCGGCTGCGACAGGTGATCTGACAGCTGACTATTAGGCAGCGGTGTCTGTTTCATACAGGCATCGACACAAGCCTGATCCAAAGCCACCGGATCAAAAGATGCAAACATGCCCACATTGGGCAGAATAGGCGCGTCATTTTCGCCGTGACAGTCACAATTGGGTGAAATGTCCATGACCATATTGATATGAAAGGCCGGACGACCTTGACAGACAGCCATCGCATATTCCGCCATCTTACAGTCCAGCTTATCGTTGGCATCCCTCTGTACAGACTGTATGGCATCAAAGGCACAAGCACCGATGCAGCGGCCGCAGCCCTTGCACAACTCCTCATGAATATGGGCCTTATTACCTTCATAGGTTATGGCATCAGAACCACATTCTAAAGCACAGCGGCGGCAGCCCCGGCAAAGTTCCACCTGAACAGACGGCTTTCCCGACGAATGCTGCTCCATCTTTCCGGCACGGCTGCCGCAGCCCATCCCAATATTTTTGATGGCGCCGCCAAAGCCGGTCATTTCATGACCTTTAAAATGAGCTAAACTAATAAATACATCTGCATCCATCACCGCTCTGCCAATCTTGGCGTACTGTACATATTCACCATTTTTAACAGGAATTTCCACTTCATCCGTACCGCGAAGGCCATCGCCAATAATGATCTGACACCCGGTCGTAATGGTGTTATACCCATTCAAATTAGCGCAGTCCATGTGTTCCAGCGCATGCTTGCGGCTACCCGGATATAAGGTATTGCAGTCCGTCAAAAAAGGCCGTCCGCCCAAGTCTTTTACCAGATCGGCTACGGCCTTGACATATTGGGGGCGTAAAGTCGCCAGACAGCCCAATTCACCAAAATGCATTTTGATAGCAGTGAATTTCTTTTCAAAATCAATTTTTTCTATGCCGGCTCTCTTGCAAAGCCGCGTCAGCTTCATCAAATGATTCGTACCTACAGGACAGCGAAAATCCGTAAAATATACCTTTGCTTTTTTCATATTAGACCTCCTGTTATATCTCATAAATATAATGCGTACTATGGTATTGTACCATTTGGAGTGCACTATAAGTCAAGAAATGGACGGCTTCCGAAGAAACCGTCCGTTCTGCCAGTCTGATACAATGTATTATTAGTATTATTAGTATTATTATTTCTTCCACAGCTTTTCAGCGCGGGCAATATTATTGCGAATCGTATCGCAGCACTGTTTAAACTCTGCTTTTTCTTTTTCCGGCAAATGGTATTCCATAACCTGCTCGATGCCATTAGCACCTATGACTGCCGGGCAGCCGCAGAAAATTCCCGTTTCACCATATTCACCATCAAAAGGAACGCTGGCTGCCATAATTTTCTTTTCATCATGAAGAATTGTACGCACAATAGTTGCCGCTGTCGTGCAAATGCCGTATTCCGTGCAATGCTTGCCGCTGTACGTAACCCAGCCGCCTTTAATGGCTTTGGTTTTAATATTTTCCTGATCAAAAACGAAGCGCGGATCCTTTTCCAATTCATGCAGCGGCTTGCCGGCAAATTTAATAGCCGACCATGGAACCATCTGCGAATTGCCGTGTTCTCCCAGCATAAAAGCCGAAAAAGAATGATGGTCCAAACCTGTCTGCTGTGCAATCGCACTGATGAGGCGGGACGAATCAAGTCCGGTTCCCGTACCAAGAACATGTCCCTTAGGCAGGTCGCTGAGCTTGGCAATCAAATCGGTAATCACATCACAGGGATTGGTAATATTGACAATGATGCCGTGGAATCCGCCAGCCATCACCTTAGGAATGTAATCCGCAACCTGTACGACCGTAAATTCCATTTCGTCATCCCGGTTGCCCGTAGCACAAAGATCAATGTTGCCGGCAGCATTGACAATAATGTCACAATCACCCAGTTCCGCGTAATCAGCAATAATATAATTGACACGGTGCGGCATAAACATAACAGCATCCATCAAATCTTGCCGTTCACTGATTGCTTTCTCTTCATTTTTGTCACAAAGCTTGATTTCATCTGCAATTCCCATCAGTCCCAGCGCAAATGCGACATGCGCTCCGACATGGCCCAATCCAATCACGCCGACAACTCTTTTCTTGATAGTCATACAACCCCTCTTTTCCAAAATTTAAAATAATCTACATACTAGTACATAAATTTATATTCTATAATATCATCAATAGGTATTCTTGTAAATTATAATTTCTTATATTTTTTTACCATAAATAGATCATATTTTAAAAAGTATATATATTCTTTTCCCGCCTTATGATACCATAACAGTAACCCATACTTTTATAAAGCGAGGTGCCCTATGACAGAAGAAGAAAAGATTTTTTCCGGCCACATGTTCAATAACCGCAGCCAAGTTCTCGTGGACATGAAGCACAAAGCCCACAGCGCCTGCCGCCGCTACAATCAGCTGGACGAATATGATCCCCAGCGCCTGCCGATTATTAAAGAATGTATCGGCGCTATCGGAGACACGTATTACTTTCAAGGTCCCATCCAATTTAACTACGGCTGCCACACCTTTATCGGTGAAAATTTTTTTGCGAATTTCAATCTCACAATCATGGATGATGCTCGCATTTACATTGGCAACAACGTCTGCTTCGGCCCCAACGTATCCCTTATGGCGACAAATCATCCTTTACTGCCGCAGGAGCGTCTTGGTCTTGATAAGCAGGGAAATATGACCATGGCCGAATATGCCCGGGAAATTCATATCGGAAACAACGTATGGCTGGCCTGCAATGTCACTGTACTGGGGGGTGTCCATATTGGCAGCAATGCCGTCATCGGAGCTGGCAGCGTTGTCACCAAGGACATTCCCGATAATTACCTGGCCTACGGCAATCCCTGCCGGGCGATACGGCCGATTACGGAAAACGACAGTAAAAAACATCTCATCCTGCCGGAGGATGCGAAACATTTCAAATACAATCTGACGTAATAAGATATGCGAAAGGAGTTGCTTATGAATATAATGATCGCATCAGACATACATGGATCAGCCCGTTATTGTCGGGATATGCTGTGTCGTTTTGCAGCTGAAAAAGCCGATAAGCTGATTCTTCTGGACGATATACTGTATCACGGCCCGCGTAATGATCTGCCCGAAGCCTACGCTCCCAAGGAAGTAGCTGCCTTGCTGAATACCGTACAGGACAAGGTACTCTGCGTACGGGGAAATTGTGATGCCGAAGTGGATCAAATGATGCTGGATTTCCCCATTTTAGCAGAGTATGCACTGCTATGCACGGAAGAGTATACTATTTTTGCCACCCACGGCCATCATTTCCATACAACCTGGATTCTCGATTTAACATGACGAGGTTGGCATCTTAACACCGAGTGCCTCATAAATTTTTTTCTGTTTATCTAAAAGCTCGCCAATACGCAACGAATGCCCTGCGTCTTCGAAACATTCAATCACATCCAGTTTGTCAAGCATCTGATGTAATGTATAACTTTTATATAAATTTGCCTGTTTCATTTTCTGATCCAGATACGATATAAGAATCAACGCAACAAATGTAACAAAAATTTTGCCATCC
>NZ_LEKT01000039.1 GCF_001045675.1 Megasphaera cerevisiae DSM 20462 | reverse complement strand
CCAAGGGGTTTACCGCTCCAGTCAGCCGCACTTTCCGTGGGACGATGAGACGAGTCATGCGGAAGATTCCCTTTCAAACGCATGTAGGGATTCATCACGGACGCATTTGCAATAATGGCCCGTCCAGCAGTGCCATAGGGAAGTTAGCTAACAGTTTCTCAACGCCTGCATTTTTATAAAAAAACGATGTCGATGAGGCTAGCTATTATCTAGGTCAATACATTCACCGAGAACTTCTTGACACATACGAATACTTATAAAAGGTTGAATCAACGGAAATTATAGTGTATCATGTAGAATTAGGTTTATAATATAACCTCTGGCTATTTTTAAACGGGGCCAGTATGGTATGAGTAAAAAGTTAGGTGATATATATGCTGGAATTTCCGATTAAACGGACGATTATCATTGATGATACAAAGAAAAAAGGCCGAGGCCGTAAAAAGAAAAAAGATGATGGTGAAAAGACGATTATCAACGGCACGGTGAACCTTCCGCAAAAAAAAGTGCTGAAAAAAATGGATCCATTGCCTAAAAATGCTAAAAATTTGGTTATTGTAGAATCGCCGGCAAAAGCGAAGACAATCGAACGATTTTTAGGAACTGAATATAAGGTCATGGCCAGCCGCGGTCATCTTCGAGATTTGCCGCGAAATCAATTTGGTGTGAATATTGCAGATCATTTTGCGCCGACATATACTAATATGTTTGATAAAAGAAAGCTTATTGAAGAGCTTCAGGATGAATTTATTCGTTCTAAAAAAGTATATCTGGCGACTGACCCGGACCGCGAAGGGGAAGCAATATCCTGGCATTTAGCACATTTGCTGGATATGAATCCAGAAGAAAAATGCCGCGTTATGTTTCATGAAATCACTAAAAAAGCGGTTCTTGCCGGTATGGAAGAGCCGGGTGTGATTGATTTGCAAAAGGTGGACGCCCAGCAGGCACGACGTGTTTTAGACCGTATTGTTGGGTATAAATTAAGCCCTCTTCTTTGGAAAAAAGTTTGCAAGGGACTTAGTGCGGGACGTGTACAATCTGTAGCTGTGCGTCTTATTTGCGAACGGGAAGAAGAAATTAAGGCCTTTGTTCCGGAAGAATACTGGACTGTAAGCGGCACATATCGTACAGAGAATGGTATGATGCTGACGACGGAGCTGACAAAAATTGATGGAGAAAAGGCAAAGATTGATAGCGGAGATACAGCGAAACAAATTGCCTTTGACCTTCAGTGGGAGGAACGAGGAGAAAAAAATCACGAACCGGACTGCATTACAAAAGTGGAAAAGCGAAAACGTAGGCGTCAGCCTCAGCCTCCTTTTACAACTTCGACAATGCAGCAGGAATGTGTCAGTAAGTTGAATTTTGGCGCCAAAAAAACAATGATGCTGGCACAGCAATTATATGAAGGCCTGGATATTGGTGAGCAAGGTCACATCGGGCTTATTACGTATATGCGTACGGATTCGACACGAATCAATGATGATATGATTCAGTCTGCCCGTGAATTTATTGTGTCTACTTATGGAAAGGAATATGTGCCTGAAAAGGCGCGTATATATAAGACAAAGCAAACAAGTCAGGATGCTCATGAAGCGATTCGCCCAACCTCACTGGAACTTACACCTGCAAAAGTCTCGGACTTTCTTTCCAAAGATCAGCTGCGGCTGTATACGCTGATTTGGAATCGCTTTCTGGCAAGTCAAATGGAGTCTGCTGAAACGGAACATATGACGATTGCCATTATCAGCGGGATCTATGAGCTGCGAGCCGCCGGATATAAAGTGCTGTTTAAGGGATTTACGGAATTATATGAGGATGCCAAAAAGGATAAAACACTGACAGAACTTCCTCATATTTCTCCCAATACGATTGTCCATAATACGGCAGTCGATCCGGGCCAGCATTTTACACAGCCTCCTGCCCGGTATACAGAAGCCAGCCTGATCAAAACACTGGAAGAAAAAGGCATTGGCCGGCCAAGTACCTATGCGCCGATCATGGATACAATCCAAAATCGAAATTATGTAGAAAAGAAAGATAAGCAATTTATTCCGACAGAGCTGGGGACCATTATTGTTGATTTACTGAAAAAATATTTTGAACAAATTATTAATGTCGGCTTTACGGCACATATGGAAGAAGAACTGGATTCTATCGAACAAGGTAAGGATACGTATGCACATGTGCTTACTGAATTTTATGAGATATTCAAACCAGAAATGGATGTAGCTGAAGAAAATATGGAAAAGGTAACGGTAGCCGGACAGGAATCCGGTCAGATTTGCGAACTTTGTGGATCTCCTATGGTTTATAAATTTGGCCGGTTCGGTAAATTCTTGGCCTGTTCCAATTTCCCGGATTGTCGGAATACAAAAGCGATTGTAGAGGATTTGGGAATCACCTGCCCGAAATGCGGTAAGGGGACCTTGATTAAACGCAAATCTAAACGGGGACGTATATTCTATGGATGCAGTGAGTATCCAGAATGCGATTTTGTTTTATGGAATCAGCCTGTTAATAAAAAATGTTCAAAATGTGGTAGTATCATGACTATAAAACATTATAAAAAAGGGCCTGATAAACTATTCTGCAGCAACGCAGAATGCGAAAATCATAAAAAGGGTGAAGTAGTAAATGAAGAATAATGTCTTAGTTATCGGAGCTGGATTGGCTGGATCTGAAGCAGCTTGGCAGCTTGTTACGCGGGGGATTCCCGTCGAATTGGCTGAAATGCGGCCAGATAAATCATCACCGGCACACCATACGGACCTTTTTGCCGAATTGGTGTGCAGCAATTCTTTGCGGGCTGCTAATATAGAAAATGCCGTAGGATTATTGAAGGAAGAAATGCGTCGTCTGGGTTCATTAATCATGGAATCAGCGGATACTCACCGTGTCCCGGCAGGTGGCGCTTTGGCTGTGGATCGTATTCCGTTCAGTCAATTAATTACGGACAGATTGAAGCAACATCCTCTTATTACGCTTCGTCGCGAAGAGATAACCGAAATTCCGGCGGATCAGATCTGCATCATTGCGACAGGTCCGCTTACGAGCGATAGCATGGCTGAAACTATTCGGCGCATTACCGGGGCCGAATATTTCTATTTTCATGATGCGGCAGCCCCTATCGTGCAAGTTGACTCGCTGGATATGACCAAGGTGTATAGGGCTGCCCGGTATGGTAAAGGGGGGGCCGACTATTTAAATTGTCCTTTTACCAAGGCGGAATATGAAGATTTTTGGCAGGCACTTACCACAGCAGAATGTGCAGAACTTCATGAATTCGAAAAAAAAGACAGTGTTTTTGAAGGATGCATGCCCATTGAAGTGATGGCCGGACGGGGAATAGATACGATACGTTATGGCCCGATGAAGCCTGTCGGGCTGGAACTTCCAGATACGGGAGAACTTCCATATGCGGTCGTACAATTGCGGCAGGACAACGGCAGTGCGACATTATACAATCTTGTCGGATTTCAGACGCATTTAAAATTTGGTGAACAAAAAAGAGTATTTTCTATGATTCCCGGATTGGAACATGCTGAATTTATCCGCTATGGCGTGATGCACCGCAATTCCTATATTAATTCGCCGGTTTTGCTTGATGCTACGCTTCAGTATCGCAAAAATCCCCACGTTTTCTTTGCCGGGCAGATTACAGGCGTCGAAGGTTATTTGGAATCGGCATCGATGGGATTGTTGGCGGGAATTAATGCTGGACGTCTGATCAAAGGGAAGGCGCCGATTACTTTTTCACAGAGGACCGCTATCGGAGGATTAAGTCAGTATATCTCGGATGGACCTAATGAACATTTCCAGCCTATGAATATTAATTTTGGAATTATGGAATCACTGGGAATAAAAAAGCGGATGAAAAAGAAAGAAAAAAATGGTTTGCTGGCACAGCGGGCCTTAAACGAAATCAATGAAATAAAGGAGAAAATATAAATGCCTACAGAATTTCATGCAACGACGATTGTTGCGGTACAGCGGGATGGTAAAACGGCCATTGCCGGTGACGGACAGGTTACTCTTGGTAATTCCGTTATTATGAAAGGAACAGCTCAAAAGGTACGTCGGCTCTATCATGGCCAGATTATCAGCGGTTTTGCTGGTTCTGTTGCCGATGCCTTTACGCTATTTGACCATTTTGAAGAAAAGCTCAATGAATACAACGGGAATCTTGTTCGCAGTGCTGTTGAACTGGCAAAAGACTGGCGTTCTGATAAAATTCTCCATAAATTGGAAGCCTTACTTTTAGTGGCGGATGCGCAGCGGATTCTGCTCATTTCCGGAAATGGGGAAGTTATTGAACCGGATGACGGCATATCGGCGATTGGTTCGGGTGGTATGTACGCGTTGGCATCGGCTCGGGCACTGTTGCAGAATACGGAATTGTCTGCTCGGGATATCGCGGAAAAATCATTGCATATTGCGGCGGATATTTGTGTGTATACGAATCACAATGTTATTGTAGAAGAAATATAAAGGAGCATTTACATGAACGAGACAGAATTAACGCCGAAACAAATTGTGGCGGAACTGAATAAATATATTGTCGGGCAGGAAGAAGCCAAAAAATCCGTTGCCATTGCACTGCGCAACCGGTGGCGCCGTAAACATTTAGGTGAAGAAATGCAGGATGAAATTATTCCCAAAAATATCCTCCTTATCGGACCTACCGGCGTCGGCAAGACTGAAATTGCCCGCCGTCTGGCTCGCCTTGTTGGTGCGCCTTTTATCAAGGTAGAAGCGACTAAGTATACGGAAGTCGGCTATGTGGGACGGGATGTGGAACAGATCATCCGTGATCTTGTAGCGAATGCGATTCGCATGATTCAAGAGCAGGAAAGCATTCGTTATGAGGGAAAAGCGGAGGAAGAAGCTAATAAACGTATTTTGCAAGTGCTCTGGCCGAAGAAAACATCAGTCAAGGAAAAAGTGACTAACCCAATGGATATGTTCTTTGCCGGTGGAGACGATGATGAAAAGGCAAGTCAGCCGGCGCAGCTGGAAGCTCCGCAGTCAGATCGCCGTCAGAAAATGTTTGAAGACGTTTGCAATCATAAACTGGATGATAAGGAAATTGAAGTGGAAGTATCCGAACAGGAACGAGCCGTCCAAGGGATATTGACCGGAAATTCAACAGAAGAACTGACTAATAATTTTCAGGAAATGCTGGGCAGCATTATACCGAAGAAAAAGAAAAAGAAGAAAATGACGGTTGCTAAGGCTCGAGAACTGTTTAAAGATGAAGAACTGGGAAAATGTCTTGATATGGATGCCATTATTGACAAAGCCGTTGAATCGACGGAAGAGTCGGGGATTGTGTTTATTGATGAATTTGATAAAATTGCGGAAAAGGGACGTGCAAACGGTCCGGATGTATCTCGTGAAGGTGTCCAACGTGATATTTTGCCTATTGTTGAAGGTGCTACTGTCAATACGAAATATGGCCCTGTTAAAACGGATCATGTATTGTTTATTGCAGCCGGAGCGTTTCATGTATCTAAACCCAGCGATCTTATTCCTGAACTGCAGGGGCGGTTTCCCATTCGTGTAGAACTGCAGTCGCTCACGGTAGAAGACTTCCAGAAGATACTTACAGAACCGAATCAATCACTGGTTAAGCAATATACGGCCCTTTTGGCAACAGACGGCATTACGCTGGATTTTACGGATGACGGTATTGATGCTATTGCAGAATATGCTCATCGTGTCAATTTGGAAACAGAAAATATCGGAGCCCGGCGTCTGCATACGATTTTGGAAAAAATTCTTGAAGATGTGGCTTATGAAGCACCTGATGTGGCAGAAACGCATCTTCAAATCAACAAAACCTTTGTGTCGGGGAAACTGAATGACGTAGTCCAGAATGTGGATTTAAGTCATTACATTTTATAAAGGGAGTTATATGAGACTATATACTAAATTGTATTTGACTAAAAAGGGAGAGCGGGCCGCGCGCAGCGGACATCCCTGGGTTTATGGCGAAGAAGTCGTCCGTACGGAAGGTACGTATCAGACTGGTGACATCGTCGATGTTTACAGTGATAAGGAGCGCTATCTGGGGACTGGTTTTGCCAATGACATTTCCAAAATTCGTGTCCGCATACTTTCAGATAATGCCAATGACCGCTTTGATGAAGCGTTTTGGCGGCGCCGTGTCAAATATGCGCTGGACTATCGTCGTACCGTAATGGGACCGGCCGATTTTTCCTGCTGTCGTCTTATTTTCGGCGACGCAGATCAAATGCCGGGACTGACGGTAGATCGATATAACGATATTCTTGTAGCACAATGTCTGTGCTACGGTATGGATCAGATCAAATCAGTCATTTTTAGAGCGCTTATTGATATACTCCAGGAGATGGGAGTGGCGATTCGCGGCATTTATGAACGAAATGACGTCAAGGTGCGTGAACTGGATGGCATGGAACAAATGAAGGGTTGGTACCAAGACGATTTTTTACCGGCGCCGCCCTGTGTTATGACTACTATTGATGAAAACGGCATTCATTATGAAGTCGATGTGGAGAATGGGCAGAAAACGGGATTTTTCCTTGACCAAAAATACAATCGGCAGGCCGTGGCCCGCATTGCTGCTGGTCGCCGCGTACTGGACTGTTTCACTCATACGGGAGCCTTTGCGCTCAATGCCGCAAAAGGCGGTGCGGCCGCCGTCACGGCTGTTGACATATCAGATGAAGCGGTTGCTATGACCAATGCAAATATCCGGCGTAACAATATGGAAGATATCGTGACGGCTTGTCAATATAATGTTTTTGATTTACTGACCAAGCTGGCTGAAGAAAAATGCCATGACTATGATTTTATTATTCTCGACCCGCCGGCATTTACTAAATCGGGTCATACCATTCACAACGCGATTCGGGGTTATAAGGAAATTAATTTGAAGGCCATGAAGCTGTTACCGCGCGGCGGTTATTTAGCGACCTGTTCCTGTTCCCATTTTATGCGTGATGATTTATTTTGCAACATGCTCAGTGATGCCGCAAAAGACGCTGGTGTACGTCTTCGCCAGATCGAAGGACGTCAGCAATCGCCGGATCACCCGATTTTATGGAATGTACCGGAAACGAATTATTTAAAATTTTATCTTTTCCAAATTGTATAAATGTAAAAAGCAAGACAGCACAATCCAACATGTTTTGTGCTGTCTTTTTGTAACGGGAATATATAATGAAAAGGCGAAGAAAACCTTTCACTATACAGGCCGATGTGTGTTATAATATACACTACGGTAATTTTAGATATATTTCCTAAAAGGGGGAGACATCCAATGAATTTTAGAAGTACCCGCTCTTCAGAATGTGTTTCTCCGTCATTTGCCTTGCTGCATGGCTTGGCGCAGGACGGTGGCTTATATGTTCCGGAATCCTTTCCGGAAAATGTGTTGGATTATAAACAACTGGCCGGGAAAACGTATCAGGAGATAGTGGCTGTTGTCTTGTCGCATTTCTTTACTAATTTTTCTGACGAAGAGCGTAAGCAAATGATTGCATCTGCCTACAATGAGGAAACCTTTCGGGATGAACAGATTGTACCGCTTCACTCCATGGACACGGATCTGAGTATTTCAGAGTTGTTTCATGGTAGAACGCTGGCTTTTAAAGACTTGGCATTGTCTCTTTTTCCGTATTTGCTTACAGCGGCCAAAAAGCAGGAAAAAGAAGACCGGAACATTCTTATTTTGACGGCAACGAGCGGAGATACGGGAAAGGCTGCTCTCGAGGGATTTAAAAATGTACCGGGGACAAATATTATGGTGTTTTATCCCAGTGAGGGTGTTAGTCCTATGCAAAAGCAGCAGATGCAGAAACAGGAAGGAAATAATGTCAAAGTGTCTGCTATTTATGGTAATTTTGATGATGCCCAGAGTTTTCTGAAGCGTGTTTTTACTAATAAGGCTGTTAACGAATATGCTGATAAAAAGGGCGTTTTATTTTCCAGCGCCAACTCCATTAATGTAGGCCGGTTGTTTCCGCAGGTGGCCTACTATGTATCAACCTATGTGTCGCTGGTAGATACGGGTTGCATAAATGAAGGTGAAGCTTTTGATGTTGTTGTCCCCACGGGCAATTTCGGCAATATTTTAGCCGGGTATTTTGCTAAAAAAATGGGTATTCCTATTGGGCAGCTCATTTGTGCATCAAATAAAAATAATGTATTGTCAGATTTCTTTGAAACTGGAATATATGACATGAAGCGTCCGTTTTACACGACATCAAGTCCGTCTATGGATATTTTGCTATCCAGTAATTTCGAACGATTTTTGTTTTATGTCAGTGGTGAAAATGCAGGAAAAGTTGCACAATGGGAAAAAGAACTGCAGACTACGGGGCGTATGGCTGTGACTACGGAGTCTTTGAAGATCCTGCGAAAGGATTTTGCCGGAGGCTGGATCAATGATGCTGAAACTCGGGCAGTGATCAATCATGTGTATAATGATTATGGCTACCTGTTGGATCCGCACACGGCAGTTGCATATGGAGTTTATCTGAATCGGCACAAGCAGGGCATGGGAAGCAGCCGCCATACCGTCATTATGTCGACGGCTCATCCGTATAAGTTCCCCCCCGTCATTTGTGAAGCGCTGGCTCTCAAAACGGCTGCGGATCCGTTCGATATGCTGACGGATATCGGTGCGGTTACAGGTATTGCCCTGCCCAAACCATTGGCTGATTTGCAAAATAAACCGGTCCGTTTCAGTGATGCTATTCCAAAGGAAGAAATGAAACAAGCTGTGCTATCTTTTGTAGATTCAATCAGTCAAAAATCATAAGAATTTTTTTTATATCGCTAAGGGAGTCTGGAGTTTGAGTAAAGGAATAATTTATATGATTTTTTCGGCGCTGGCTTTTAGTATTCAAAATGTCATCGTCAAAGAATTGTCGTATACGATGGAAACGGGTGAGATAGCCTTTTTTCGCGGTCTTTTCAGTTCGGTTCTTATTTTGGGTCTTATGCGGATTCAGCATATCCATTTCTCCAAATCAGATCGGCCGACACTTGTTTTTCGAGGGATTATGGGCGGCGCCGGTATGATTTGTATCTTTTATGCCCTACGAGGTATGCCGTTAGCCGATGTGTCTATTTTATCTCAGCTTTCCGCATTTTTTGTTATGCTGTTTGCTGCTATATTTTTGAAAGAAGTATTGCCCAAGGGGGCGGGTATGCCTTTGATTGTCATTATATTAGGCGGATGTCTTGTTGTACGACCTTGGAATTTTTCATCTTTTAATGTGTATTCTCTTTTTGTTATGGCCCAGGCGGTATTTGCGGCAGCGGCGTATACTACTGTCAGCAAGCTTACCGGGTCCGGACGACATCATCAATATGAAATTGTATTGTATTTTTTGGTCTGTGCCTGCATTTCAGGAGCACTCCTGATGGGGTTGGATTTTCAGGTTCCAGATCGGCGGGAATGGAGTTTATATGTTGCTTTGGGAATTGTGACCGTTGTGGCGCAGATATGGATGACGGATGCATATGCCAAGGCAAATCCGGTTGTCGTTAGTTTTGTTGCATATATCGGCGTATTTTTCAATGCGCTGTGGGGATATATGATTTTTGATGAAACGTTGACTGGTCTGACCATCCTTGGCGGAATAGGTATTATTGGCGGTTCCATGTATTTAACGAAACTGAAGCATGATAAGATTGCCCAGCGTGCCAGTGTGACAGTTAGACGACAGGAGAACTGACAAGGGAGTCTTATGAACAATAAACTAATCACAGAAACACATATCAAAATCCTTTTTTTTGTGGGGCTTTTGGCCGTATTAGGCGGGATTCATATTGTGCTTCCTGATTTTTACCGCACGGTATGGGATTTATCGATGAGTGGCAATATGGAAGGAACTATTGAATATTTACGTTCCTTTGGCGTGTGGGCGATAGCTGTCAGTATGGTCATCGATATTGTTATCAATATTGTTGGATTTTTACCGTCTATTTTCATCTCTACGGCTAACGGGGTTTTATTTGGTATTGGTACCGGTACAATTGTTTCTTGGCTTGCTGAGACAATAGGTGTTATTATCAGCTTTTTTTTTATGCGAACCTTGTTTCGGCATAAGGCCCGGCAAATTATTGAAAAGAGCCGGATGCTTAGCAAGCTCGATGAATACAGCACTTTGAAGGCCATGATTATTGCCAGAGCTGTTCCATATTCGCCTAACGGTTTGGTAACGGCTCTGGGAGCGTTAAGTCATATTAGTTATCGTGATTATGCTGTCGGCTGTCTGATAGGAAAGCTGCCTTCAGTGGCAGTGGAGGTTGTTGTCGGGCACGATTTAGTCATGCTGGAGGATAATTCCATGCGCTTGACGATTCTCGTCATTGTTGTTGCGGTTGTATATGGCGGATTATGGTATTGGAATCGGCGAAGAAAGGCCAAAAAAGTGTTAAATAAAATCAAAGAAGATTTAAATGACGAAAAAGGACGCTCATAAAGAGCATCCTTTTTTTATAAAATATATATTATTCTTCCTGAGGATCAAGCGTTAATTCATCTGGTGTCGTACAAAAAGTAAAATCAGGATTGCGTTCTATAATCCAGTTAGTCTGCCATTCATTGGCGATGAGCAGGACGACACGCTGCTTATGATCCTTAGCGAGCATGGCACTGTCAATATTTTTTAAGTCCTTGTAATCGTGCCCGTTTGTCTGAATCCAGCGGGCCACTGTGAAGGGGAGTGTATTCATTTCCAGATCTACGCCGTATTCATGCTTGAGCCGATATTCCAGTACTTCAAACTGCAGCTGTCCTACGGCACCGACAATATAGCTTTCCATCGAACCGAGATTTTCATATATTTGTACGGCGCCTTCCTGTGCCAGCTGTGTCATTCCTTTGAGAAACTGTTTGCGCTTCATCGAATCCTTGGCACGAATACGGGCAAAAAGTTCTGGTGGAAATGTCGGAAAATCTTTGAAGGTTACTTTCTTTTTGCCGGAATACAAGGTATCGCCTACGCCCATAGTTCCATTATCAAAGACTCCGATAATATCACCGGGATAGGCATCGTCAATAATCGTTCGCTCAGTAGCCAAAAATTGCTGCGGCTGCATAAGGCGCAAAATTTTTCCGGATTGGCGGTGTGTAACAGACATTCCCCTTTCAAATGTACCGGAACAAATACGCATAAATACAATACGGTCATGATGCTGCGGATTCATATTAGCCTGAATTTTAAAGACAAAAGAAGTGAATTGATCCGCTGTCGGTTCGATAATGCCCTCCTGACAGGTTCGCGGCTGTGGTTTAGGAGCCATTTCTAAAAATTTTTCCAGAAAAGGCTTGACTCCAAAGTTAGTCATGGCCGAGCCAAAAAACATAGGAGTCAATTGACCGTTTTTTATCTTTTCCATATCAAGCGTATCACCGGCCTCATCCAAAAGCTCAATATCATCAATCAGAGATTGATGCACATCATCCTCCAATAAGGTTTTAAATACAGGATCGTCAGCAGCGCCCTTTGTCGATGCTAGTTTATGCTGACCATGCGATGTATCCTTCTCAAAAAGCTCAATAGATGCGTTTGTACGGTCATAAATTCCCTGATAGCTTCCATTGATCCCGATGGGCCAATTCATAGGATACGCGTGAATTCCGAGAATCTGTTCCAGTTCATCCATCAGTTCAAAAGGGTTGCGCCCAAAATGATCTATTTTATTGACAAATGTAAAAATAGGGATGCCTCGCTCCCTGCAGACACGGAATAATTTTTTTGTCTGCGCTTCTACGCCCTTGGCGACGTCAATAAGCATGACGGCACTATCTGCTGCCATGAGAGTGCGGTATGTATCTTCACTGAAATCCTGATGCCCCGGCGTATCCAAAATGTTGATATGATGTCCTTCATAATCAAATTGCAGGACCGAACTAGTAACGGAAATACCACGCTGTTTTTCAATTTCCATCCAATCGGACACCGCATGTTTGGTCGTTTTTCTTGCTTTTACGGAGCCCGCTAAATGAATCGCGCCGCCGTACAGCAAAAGCTTTTCTGTAAGCGTCGTTTTGCCGGCATCCGGGTGAGAGATGATGGCAAAGGTGCGGCGGTTATTTACTTCATCAACTAAAGACATGTTACACCTCGTTTATATAGATACCTATAATACAATCACATTTAATTATATAAGCTTTTTACATGTCATGCAAGAGGGGAGTCGTATGGGAGCGGCAAAGACAACGAAACCTATAACATCATAAGCATTATAGTATGCATATATATCATGTAAAGAAGATGAAAAATCGTGATTTTTTGTGTATAATAGTAATGAATGTGTGATGAATATATACTATAAAGTGAGCTGATGAAATTCCAATGTATACAATGCAATGCGTATAGTTGCAAGTAAGTGCTGTTAAAAAATAATGAAATATAGATAAAAGGGGATTCATTGTGATTATTACAAGAGAAACAGATTATGCAACACGAATTTTACGGTCTTTGACTGACATGCAATTAAAAAATATCAGAGAAATTAGTGATGATCAGTTGATACCGAGACAGTTTGCCTATAAAATTTCAAAAAAGATGGAAAAAGCCGGTTATATTGAAATCGTCCGCGGTGCTCAAGGAGGCTGCCGTCTGATAAGGGATCTTCATGATATTACCCTGATGGATCTGATTACTGTAATGGACAGAGAAAATATGGTAAGTAGCTGTTTGGAATCCGGGTATTTTTGTCCGTATCGAAAAAGACAGTATGATGGATGCAGTGTTCATAATTCCTTATGCCAAATTCAGCATAAGCTGACTGAATATTTTTCAACCTTCACGTTATATGACATGATGTTTAATCATGCAGATTCTTTTGAAATGAAATAAAAAAATATTTTGGTTGAAGGAGGGTACTGGTTGTATTGCCAGTCAACGCTTATTATTCATGTTTTTTAAAACAATTTGTGGTTAAATTTGCTCTTCTTGACTATATCCTGTATAATAATGACTAAAATTAATTTATTATGATTACGAACAGGAGAGAGGAATATGAAAGGAATAAAGGCAGCAATCATTTGTTTGACAGGGTTTATGGTCATTACCTTTGTGCCGTCCATGTCTTCACCAAGTTATGCAGCGAAAGGGGGAGGGGTTCGTATGTCTGCTCCGGCATCTAAGGCACTGCCGACAGCACCGCAGAAGACTTCTCCCAATACGAATTCGAGCGCGAAAGGTACGGGAACTACAGGGGCCCAGAGTCAGACAGGCCAGCCTAAAACCGATACACAGGCAGGCACTCAGGCTAAAACAAATCAGACTGGGTCAGCGTGGGGAGGCACGATGCGAAATATTGGTCTATTGGCAGGTGGCATGTTTTTAGGAAGCATGCTGAGTAGCCTTTTTGGATGGGGAAATATGGGATTTATGGCAGATATTTTGGGTGTTTTGTTCAATGTCGTACTGGTAATGGTCGTCGTATCGCTGGGGATGAGCCTTTGGCGAAAATTCAGAAATCGTCGTTCGTCTTCACGCAACGACGATGCCTACCGGCGCGGATATGAAGAAGCGATGAGAGAAAAAGAACGTCGTGAAACATATACAATCGATATTACCCCGTCAGATGATGATAGAAAATATAAAAAATAATTATTTTGCAAAAGCTGTGTAGAAATAGCAAAGCCCCCGTCAAGGTTGATCCTGGCGGGGGCTTTATGCAGCTTGAATAGTTTTTCTGCAAACTACAGTAAAATATATTTTAAAACAAAAATAACGGCCAGTATATACATAAGAAGGCTTATTTTTTCCCGCTTGCCTGTAATTAAGTTAATGACAACATAGGAAATAATACCAAAGGAAATACCTTCCGAAATACTGTAACAAAAAGGCATGGAAATAATAGTGATGTAAGCGGGAATGGATTCGCTGAAATCGTCAAAGTCAATTCCAACGACAGCAGTAAGCATAAGAAAACCTACAATGACAAGGGCAGGTGCCGTTGCGAAGGCCGGAATCGACATAAAGAAAGGAGAAAGAAATAAAGAAATAGCAAAGAAAATGGCAACAAAAACGGCTGTAAGACCTGTGCGGCCGCCTTCGCTGACACCGGTTGCACTTTCGACAAAAGTCGTTGTCGTGCTTGTACCAAGCACTGCCCCTATCGTGGTCGCAACAGCATCTGCCATAAGCGCACCTTTGATATGAGGCAGACGCCCCTTGGAGTCCAGCATGTCCGCCTTGGAGGATACGCCGATCAATGTACCTAAGGTATCAAAAATATCAACAAATAAAAAAGCAAACATTACAACGAGAAAATCAACACTGAATATGCGGCTGAAATCAAGCTGTCCCAAAATCGGCGTGATGCTGGCCGGCGCAAAAGCCGCGGCACCAGCGGACAAATCCGGAATTACGCTGAACATTTTCATCTCCGGATTGGGGATATACAGGCCTGTCACCTCACAGACAACAGCTAAAATCCATGTAAACAAGATCCCCCAGAGGATATTGCCGCGGACCTTTTTGACCATGAGAATTGCTGTGAATAAGATGCCTATCATGGCCAGCAGAACCGTGATCCCGACCGTAGAAAATGTGCCGGCTGCGACTGACTGTTTAAAGGAAAAAAGGGAAATTTTTGTAGCCGGATTAGCAACGATGATTTGGGCATTCAATAGACCAATCAGTGCTATAAATAAGCCGATGCCGGCGGATACCGCTTTTTTCAGGGTCATGGGAATGGCATTAAATAAAGCTTCCCGAATATTTGTCAGGGATAAAATGATAAATATGACACCTTCTACGAAAACGGCGGCGAGTGCCATCTGCCAGGTATAACCCATTTGCAGTACCACTGTATACGCAAAAAATGCGTTCAATCCCATGCCGGGTGCTAAGGCAAAGGGATAGTTGGCAAAGGCCGCCATGCATAAAGTGCCAATAAAAGAAGCCAATGCGGTTGCTGTAAGGACAGCCCCCTTATCCATTCCTGCGGCGTTTAAAATAGTCGGGTTGACAGCCAGAATATATGCCATTGTCATAAATGTAGTAATCCCTGCCAGCAATTCTGTTTTAACGTTAGTGTGATTTTCTGTCAGATGGAACCATCGGTCCAAAAATCCAAGGTTATTTTCCATAATACTCGCTCCTCGCATATAAATATATGATAAATGATAAAGAACATAAGTATTATATGCTGATATGTCCGAATGAGCAACTGTTTTATAAATTTTTCAATATTTTATGCATCCATTTTATTAAAAAACTTTTTTTATATACGTATTTTGATTTATAATAAAGACAATAAGGTGTGTGTATGAGGTCGGAAAAGGAGCCAAATCATGTTTGTACAAAACAGAGATGCATTAAAAAGAAGAATTGCCGTTGCACAGGGTGAAATTCCCGGCGATCTGGTCATTAAAAATTGTAATATTATCAATGTATATACTCAATCTATCCTACAGGGAGATATGGTGATTGCTGACGGAGTCATTGCCGGCATAGGGGGCAGTTATGAGGGCCGGGCAGTTATTGATGCGGGCCGACGATACGCGGCGCCTGGTTTGATTGAAAGCCATATACATATTGAATCCTCCTATTTAAGCCCGGAAGAATTTGGGCGTCTCCTCGTGCCATTGGGTACGACGACAGCCATTGCTGATCCACATGAAATTGTGAATGTATGCGGTATTAAAGGACTGGATTATATGATCCGTGCAGCTGCAAAAACAGCTATGGACATTCAGTTCATGGTACCGTCCTGTGTCCCCGCTACTTCTTTTGATCACAGCGGTGCGGTGATTTATGCGGCTGATATGGCAGAACCTCTGAAAAATCCCCAGGTGTTGGGGGTGGGAGAGTTTATGAACTACCCCGGTGTGACGGCAGGAGATCCAGATGTATTGGATAAATTAATGGAGGCATATAAAGCACACAAGCCAATTGATGGGCATAGCCCGGGCCTACATGACAGCGGCTTGCAGGCATATGTGTCAGCGGGTATCCAGACAGACCATGAATGCTTTACGGTTCAGGATGTACAGGAACGTCTGGCTCTGGGGATGTATGTTATGCTTCGCAACGGCTCGGCCTGTCACGATCTTCCAAACCTGATAAAGGCGGTAACACCGATTACTCTGCGGCGGTTTTTGCTGTGTTCTGATGATCTCCATCCTAAGACTATTTTTTCTAAGGGACATTTAAGCGAACATCTGCGTATTTGCGTCCAAAACGGCTTGTCACCGGAAGCAGCTGTTACGATGGCGACATTGAATGCGGCAGAATGCTATCGGCTGGAAGATCGCGGGGCGCTTGTTCCTGGCAAGCGGGCGGACATCGTTATTTTTGAAGATCTCCGAGAATTTAATGTCTGGAAAACGTTTATTGCAGGAACCGAAGTTGCATCACAGGGACATTATATACCGAAATTTACGCGGACTGCGTATAGCGATGTCGGCTCTACCATCCATATTGCTGATTTTACCGAAGAAAAATTAAAAATGCATTTAAAAGGCCATCGAGTACGCACCATTGATATTATTCCTGGCGGCGTTGTAACTGGCAAGGGCGTTGCTTTGGTGCAAACGGATTCTTCCGGTAATTTTGTTTATTCGCCGGATATGGATATTGTCAAAGTTGCTGTTGTTGAAAGACATCATGGTACCGGTAATGTGGGCTTGGGACTGTTGCGCGGCTATGGCATTAAACGAGGTGCTGTGGCAGTTTCCATTGCGCATGATTCGCATAATATTATTGTCGCCGGCACTAATGATACCGATATGGCAAAGGCGGTACGGACACTGACGTCGATGAAAGGGGGGATTGCTGTTATATTAGATGGGGAAATACTGGCCTCCATGCCGCTCCCTATTGCCGGACTGATGAGTGATCAGAGCGGCGCCTGGGTTGATGATCAAATGGAGCAGATATACGATAAGGCCCATACTATATTGGGTGTAAGCTCTGTTGTAGACGTGGTCATGACCTTATGTTTTATGTCATTGCCGGTCATTCCTAAAATCAAACTTCTTGATACGGGACTTTTTGATGTGGAGCAGTTCGGTTTTATCCCTATTGAGATGGAATAAAGCGATACGCTGGGGCACGTTACTGTATACTGAAGTCGGAATTTGTAAACACAGGAGGCTGTTATGTCTATTGCATTGTGTCGCTTATTTGATGAGAAAAATAATCCCTATGAATTGGTGCTGCTGGCTGGCAGGGACGGCCTTTCACGGGAAGTGTCGTGGGTTCAGGTTATGGAAGATATCGACTATGCATCATTTCTTCTTCAAAATGAATTGATTTTCACGACCGGATTGGGAAAAGATAATCAGAAACCGTGGCTGAAAAATTTCATTACTGCTCTGATTCAAGTGGGTTCTTCCGGTCTTGTAATCAATATCGGAAAATACCTTGTCCGGCAGGATATTGAGCAGGATATTATTGATATATGCAATGACTATTCATTTCCTTTGTTTGTGATGCCATGGCGTATGCGGCTATCCGATATTACACAATCCTTTTTATATTCGCTCTTTTTAACCAAGCAAAAGGAATATGAAATTATCGAAGCATGCCGGAAGCTGTTTTTTTGTCCGCCCCAGACTGAAAAGGCAATCAATCATTTAAAAGCACAAGGATATGGCGAAAACAGCTCTTATCAGGTCCTGTCTTTATTTTTTGGCAAAGATCATCATCCTGACAATATGGATACCCTGCTGACATCTTATAAATTTATTTTAAATAAGCAATCTGCGTCGTATATTTTGTTCCCTTCTAAAAAAGCTTTTATTTTGATTTTACAGGATACACCCAAAGAAGAAGCACGCCGGTTGTTCGAACTTCTGTGTTCACCGGTGACGCTGAAAACTCCGGCCGTACCGATCACGGCTGCTGGCTGTGGAATGATAGTACTTTCTTTGCGAACAATTACAGTCAGCTATCGGCAATCCGTTTATGCCTTGGCATGGGCCCATATGGAAGGAAAAAAATTTCAATATTTTGGTAACTTGGGAATTTATGCTCTTTTCTTTTCTCAAACGGATGATATGTCCATGCGTGAACTCCATGACCGTACGTTGGGACCCTTGTTGCAGTATGATGAATCGCATCAGCGGGACTTATTCCAAACACTGCAGTCTTATTTGATACACAACGGCAGTATACAGGCCGTATCCAAGGAGACATATGCACATCGAAATACGGTTGCATACCGGGTTCAAAAAATTAAAAAACTTCTCGGATGTAATTTAAATGACGAAAGTACACGGTTTACATGCTTTTTAGCTTGTCATATCCATTATTATTGGAAAGTACTGCAAGAAGAACGTTTTTTTTTGGACGAATAAGAAATATAAAAATTTATAATCCAAAAAATACGGTAAAATTGCCTGAATGATGTATTTAAAGGAGTCCCGCAGGAAGAATATGTTGGCGATATCGTATTGGATCGCTTGTCATGACCCATGCGCAGATGCATATTTTTGAAGACTGTATTCGCACTTGCACGGGATTGTAATGCATGATGTGATTTTGATATAATATAAATATATAAGAGGAGGCTGAAGAATGGATAAATTTATGATTAAACCTACGACGCTGCTCTATCAAACGTGCAAAGAGTTTGCAGCGGATATGAATCTCTGCGAAAATGATTTGATAATTACCAATGAATACATTTATGACCCCAACTTTAAGAATCTGAATTTAAAATGCGCAACTATGTTTCAGGAAAAATATGGTGCCGGCGAACCGTCTGATGAAATGGTGGAACACATGTACCGGGATATGCCAAAGAACGTAAAACGCATTATTGCCATCGGCGGCGGGACCGTATTGGATATTTCCAAACTGTTTGCACTGAAGAAGCCGTCTCCTGTTTTGGAGCTGTTTGATGGCAAGCTTCCCTATGAGAAAGATAAAGAACTTATTCTTGTGCCAACGACCTGCGGGACGGGCAGTGAAGTGACTAATGTATCCGTTTTGGCACTGATCAGCCGCAATACGAAAAAAGGATTGGCAGTGGATGAATTATATGGCGACACTGCTATCCTAATTCCTGAATTATTGAAGAGCCTGCCATTTAAGGTGTTTGCTACCAGCTCGATTGATGCACTCACGCACGCAGTGGAATCGTGCCTGTCGCCTAAAGCCAATGAAGCGACACGAATGTTCAGCTACAGGGCCATAGAAAAGATTTTGAAGGGATACTTGATTATACGTGATAAAGGCCCCGAAGCACGTGCAGGTCTGATGGAGGATTTTCTTCTGGCCAGCAACTATGCCGGTATTGCCTTTGGAAACGCCGGCTGCGCAGCCGTACATGCATTGAGTTATCCATTAGGGGCCAAATACCATGTGCCTCATGGTGAATCGAATTATGCCATGTTTACGGGTGTCATGAACTGTTATATGACGATCAAATCCGATGGTGAGATTGCCACAATGAATACCTTTATTGCCGGACTACTTGATTGTAAAGTAAAAGATGTATATGTCGAATTGGAAAAACTGTTGAATATCGTTCTGCCTAAAAAGGCACTTCATGAATATGGTGTGAACCAAGAAGACTTGAGAGAATTCACATCTTCTGTCATGGTTAATCAGGGCCGTCTTATGGCAAATAATTTTGTGGTTCTGGATGCTGATGCCGTATACGGCATCTATCAAACTCTTTTCTAACTAAGGTTACCGTTATCTCAGATTCCCTTGCAAATGATGATGATAGGCTGCATCGTCATAGCAAGGGAATCTTCATATGTACATATGATGGGAATGTTAATCTTGCCAAACCTCATAAATCAGTGTACAATTTAAATGTAAGTATATGGGGAAATTGCGGATATACTTACATTTTTTATGGGATTTATTGTAGAGGGGGAGGATTTATAGTGGATTTATTACGTACATGGCGTATACATATATTTGCTTTATGTATCGTCATTATTGCTGAACTGGTGGGTATCCAGAAGTTTGGCCTCGTCGTTTTTTTGCCTTTATTTTATGCGCTAGTTCTTGGTGGCATACTCAGTTATCCTAAATTTCATGTTATGACGGATAAAATGATGGAAAATGCCGGTATGTTTATGCCGATTGCTATGTTTTATCTGATTGTAAAAATAGGCTTAGGTATTGGACCCAATCTGCACATGCTGCTCAACTCAGGGTTAGCACTGATCATGCAGGAATTTGGCCATTTCTTCGGTACGTTGATTTTTGGACTGCCTATGGCATTATTCTTGAAAATGGGGCGAGAAGCAGTAGGCGCCTGTTATTCTATTGACAGAGAGCCGAATGTTGCTATTGTAGCTGAAAAATATGGTATTTTTTCACCGGAAGGCCGCGGTGTTATGGGAATGTATATCTGCGGGACCTTGTTTGGCGCGCTTTGGATATCTATTTTAGCCGGTGTAGTTGCCCGTATGGGGATTTTTCATCCGTATGCGCTGGCTATGGGCGGCGGGATCGGCAGTGCCAGCATGATGGCGGCCTCTGTGGGTTCTATTGTCGCTGTTTTTCCCGAAGAAGCTCAGAAAATTCAGGCGTATGCCGGCGCCGCCAATCTCATGACTTCAGTTATTGGGATTTATTTCGCATTGTTTATTTCTCTGCCGGTTACCGTCAAGGTCTACGAATGGGTAACCGGGCGCAAACGACATGAAGAAATTTCAGTAGCTGATGAAGCAAAGGCTGCCGCACAGGCACAAGCCGCTGCTGAGCAGGCGAAAGAAGATGCCGCAGCCTTGCAGGATCAGAAGCACCTGACCCTATCCGATAATCTTCTTATTCTGATATTGACTGGAATTTTAGGATTTGTTGCAAATGTGGTCGGGTATAAGGCTTCTGTTCCTGACAGCATGATCGGTTCCATTCTACTTGTTATTATAGCTTTTATCGGACTATGCATTGCGCATATACCAGGTCTGCGTAAGCTGCCTGCTGTATTCTGGGTATCCATTTTTGCTGTAATTTGCTCTATACCAGGAATTCCAGGAACGGAATATATTTTAGAGCACACAAAAAACTTTAATTTTCTGGCAACGACAACGCCGATACTGGCCTACGGAGGACTGTCTCTGGGCAAAGATATTCCCGCCTTTAAGCGCCTGTCCTGGCGTATTGTGCCAGTAGCAATTATGGTAGCTTCCGGGTCCTTTATCTGTGCCACGATTATGGCCGAAATTATGCTTCATGTAGAAGGTATTTTTTAATCTGGAAAAGGGAGGGGCAGCAAATGAATAAAGAAGAGTTGAAGCTGCAAGTGTGTGCTGCTGTTGAAAAGCGTGCCCGTGAAATGGTGGAATTCGGACAATCTGTTTTTGATGAACCAGAATTGGGATATAAGGAATTGAAAACCTCCGAAAAGGTTCAGAAAAAGCTAGACGAACTACAGATTCCTTATCAGACAGGAATGGCACTTACAGGTGTCAAGGGCCGCTTGAAAGGGGCATCCTCTCGCCGTACCGTAGCTGTCTTGGGAGAACTGGATGCGATTATCTGCCGCCGCCATCCGGCAGCGGATACTGCGACGGGGGCGGCGCATTGCTGCGGTCATTACGTCCAGCTTGCTGATATGCTGGGTGTGGCGATGGCGCTGCAGGATACGGGCGCCATGCAGTATTTAGGCGGGGACGTCGTCTTTTTTGCTGTTCCGGCTGAAGAATGTATTGAATTGGAATATCGCAATGAGTTGCGAGAACACAGAAAAATTCATTTCCTCAGCGGCAAGCAGGAACTGATCTATCGAGGAGAATTTGATGATATTGATGCGGCCCTGCAGATGCACGTCGCTACGACGGATGATCCGCAGGGAACTATAGAAATTGGCGGTTCTCTAAACGGGTTTATCAGCAAGATTATCGATTATCACGGTAAGGCAGCCCATGCTGCCGGGGCGCCTCACCTGGGCGTCAATGCGCTGAATGCGGCTATGCTGGGGATGATGGGGGTCAATGCTCTTCGGGAAACCTTCCGGGAAGAAGACTATGTGCGGTTTCATCCTATCATTACGCAGGGCGGTGATCTGGTCAATGTTGTGCCAGATTTTGTTCGCATGGAAAGCTATGTCCGGGCAGCCTCTGCCGAGGCTATGAAGTCATATAATGATCGTATTGACCGAGCCTTGAAGGCTGGCGCCGATGCAATTGGTGCGACATGTGAAATCCATAATATGCCAGGGGATCTGCCCTTGCATCAGGATACGGGACTGTCAGCATTGCTGGAAGCCAATAGCCGCGGTATTTTTGGCGGACAGCATATTATTCATCCACCGCAGAATGCCGGCAGTACGGATATGGGAGACGTATCTCACCTTATGCCGGTGCTTCATCCGCATATCGGCTGTGTCCATGGCGCGCTGCACAGTGCGGATTATGAGCTTGTTGACCCGCGCACGGCCTTTGTTAAGGCGACGCAAGTTATGGTGCTGACGCTGATTGATTTGCTGTATGATGATGCGTCCGGGCTGGAAACTGTTTTATCCGATTTTAAACCACCTATGACAAAAGAAGGATATCTTGATTTTATGGATTCGATTCATTAGATTCATGATATAGAAAAACACGCTGCTATTTTATAATGCAGCGTGTTTTTTATATTGTTATTTATCGAATTTGTTGCCGGTTAGCATATGAAAGGCTTCTTCATATTTTTCAATGGTTTTATCAATAACTTCCTGGGGCAGGAGATAATCGCTGTCCGGATTTGCTTTAAGCCAGTCGCGGACAAACTGCTTGTCATACGAAGGCTGAGATTGGCCGGCCCGATAGCCTGCCAAAGGCCAAAAGCGAGAGCTGTCCGGTGTCAGCATTTCATCGCCCAATACGACACGGCCCTGTTCGTCAAGTCCGAATTCAAATTTTGTGTCTGCGATGATAATGCCGCGGGAAAGAGCATAGTCTGCACATTTTTTGTATAACGCAATCGTGTAGTCACGGATTTTTTCAGCATATTCCATGCCCTTTCCAGGGAAGGTTTTATCCAGAACAACGGCGCCTTCTTCGATGGATACATTTTCATCGTGATCACCTATTTCTGCTTTTGTACTGGGAGTGAAGACCGGTTCGGCAAGCTTTTCCGATTCCTGAAGACCAGCCGGAAGTCGGATACCGCAGACCGTACCGTTTTCCTTATAGCTTTCCCAGCCGCTGCCTGTAATATAGCCGCGGACGATGCATTCCATGGGGATCATGGTCAGCTTTTGACATTTCATGCTGTTGCCGGTAAATTGTTGCTGCCGGAAAAATTCAGGCATGTCGGCATTATCCACTGAAATCATGTGATTGGGAACAATGTCTTTGGTAAAATCAAACCAAAATTTGGACATCTGTGTAAGGATGGCGCCTTTTTTTGTGATCTTATTTTTCAGGATATGGTCAAATGCTGAAATCCGGTCTGTCGCTACCATAATGATACTGTCGCCGGCGTCGTACATTTCACGTACTTTTCCTGATTTAAAGGGTGTGTATTCTTTCATCTGTAGGCCTCCACTTAAAAAATTCTTAATATATCTTGAACAAGTATTATGATACCATATATTTATTTTATGGTCGATTCTATTTTTCTATTTTTTTGATTTAAATATGAAAAAAATAGTTAAAACGATATAGATTATAACAATAATAAAAACGATAATTGTATATTGCATGGAGATATAAAGAGAAATTCATGCAAAAAAATTGGATCTCACAACAAATCAAACTGTTATTTTTAGAAAAAAACTTTCAAAGTTAAAGGTTTAAGTTAAAAAAATACGGAAAAAATGCTGAAAATCCCTTGCCAAATTCTTTTGGGTATGCTAATATACACATCAACAAGTCAAAATAAAAATGCGTTGAAGAGAATTAGTAGGTTTCAGGAAATTTACAGAGAACTGCTGTAAGGTGAAAAGCAGTAATGGAATGAAAGTGAACTCGTCTCTAAGCAGCTCGCTGAACGATCGACAGTAGGTGGAGCCGGGGCCTGGCCGTTAATAGACAGGAGGGTATCGATAGTACATCCGTACCTGTAGAGAGCATACCCGCTGCGGGTATGAATTAGAGTGGTAACGCGTAAGAATATAATCTTTCGTCTCTTAGGAGACGGGAGATTTTTTTTATTTTGATTTTGCAATTTACTTTTTTTACGACCATAGGAGAGATGCAAAATGAAAAATGTAGAACATTATAAAAAAGGATACTATATGCCCCCTGTTGTTGATATGTCCTGGGCGCAAAAAGAATGCACAGATAAGGCGCCGACGTGGTGCAGCGTAGATTTGCGGGACGGTAATCAGGCCTTGATCATCCCTATGAGTCTGGATGAAAAAATTGAATTTTATAAAACTCTCGTCCATATGGGGTTTAAAGAAATTGAAGTGGGCTTTCCGGCAGCTTCAGAAACAGAATATGAATTTTTACGAACCTTAGTCGAGCAGGATCTGATTCCTGACGATGTTACGGTTCAGGTATTGACGCAGGCGCGGGAACACATTATCCGCAAGACCTTTAAAGCACTGGAAGGAGTGAAAAATGCTATCGTGCACGTATATAATTCCACGTCAGTGGCACAGCGGCAGCAGGTATTTCACAAATCCAGAGCTGAAATTAAGAAAATTGCTGTTGACGGAGCGAGATTGCTGCGGGATTTAACAATAGAAGCCGGCGCTAACTACCGCTTTGAATATTCACCGGAAAGCTTTACTGGAACAGAACCGGAGTTTGCCCTGGAGGTCTGTAATGCAGTACTGGACGTTTGGCAGCCGACCAGGGATCGCAAAGCGATTATCAATCTGCCGTCAACGGTCCAAATGTCTATGTCTCATATCTATGCTTCTCAGATTGCATTTCTTTCGCAGCATCTCAAATACCGGGAAAACGTTGTATTGTCTCTGCATCCTCATAATGACCGGGGATGTGGTGTAGCGGATGCGGAAATGGGACTGTTAGCTGGGGCAGATCGTATTGAAGGTACCCTGTTTGGCAACGGAGAACGGACCGGTAATGCAGATATCGTTACGATTGGTATGAATATGTTTGCATTGGGAATTGATCCTGAACTGGACTTTTCTCATATGCCGGAACTTATCGATATGTATGAGCGGGTGACACGCATGGAAGTGCATCCCCGTCAGCCCTATGCCGGCAAGCTGGTATTTGCCGCTTTTTCCGGTTCGCATCAGGATGCCATTGCCAAGGGAATGAAATTCCGCGAGGAACGCGACGAAGCGTACTGGACGGTTCCCTACCTCTATATCGATCCACATGATGTAGGCCGCAGGTACGAAGCCGATGTGATTCGTATTAACAGCCAATCCGGCAAGGGCGGCGTAGGCTTTATTATGGAACAAAAATATGATGTCAATATGCCGAAGAAAATGCGGGAGGATTTCAGCTATTTTGTGAAGGAAGTATCTGATCATAAGCATCAGGAATTGAAGCCGGCGGAAATTTATCAGATATTCAGTCAGTATTACGTCAATACCAAGGATCCGATCCGGTTGGAAAATTTCTCGTTGCAAAAACGGGCCGACCGCTGGCTCGGTCAGATTTTACTGCAGGCCAATGGAGAGGAAGTCATTTTGCAGGGACAGGGAAACGGACAGCTTAATGCCGTCAGTAATGCTATCTGTAAAGCGTATGGCATCACCATTACTAATTTAGTCTATAGTGAGCATGATCTGGATCGGGATTCCGGTTCGCGGGGAATTGCCTATTTTGGCTTGACCGATACTAACGGCAAGACGACATGGGGGGCGGGTATTGATACAGATACGATTACGGCTTCTATTATGGCTTTCGTCACGGCAATCAATCGCATGGAAGGGATGACGGAACGAGTACGGTTCCGCGCCCTGAAATCATCGCCGGCTGAAGTCGGACAGTTCAGAGCCAGCGTAGGACAACATTAATGCAAGGCAATAAAAATAGCACTGGAGGAATGAATACACATGGGAATGACAATGACACAAAAAATTTTAGCCCGGCACGCCGGAGTACCTTCCGTTAAAGCCGGCGACTTGATTACCTGCAATCTGGATCTGGTTTTGGCCAATGACATTACAGCGCCGCCGGCTATTGCAGAATTCAACAAAATTGGCAGACCTGTATTTGATAAGGAAAAGATTGCATTGGTACCTGATCATTTCATACCAAATAAAGATATCAAATCAGCGGGCCTTGCAAAAATTGTCCGTGATTTTGCCAAAAAGCACGCCATCAAACATTATTTTGAAGTAGGCCGTGTCGGCATAGAACATGTTCTGCTGCCGGAGCAGGGGATTGTTGCACCGGGCATGCTGACTATTGGTGCCGATTCTCATACCTGTACCTATGGCGCATTGGGTGGTTTTGCCACCGGCGTCGGATCGACAGATTTAGGCGTGGCGATGGCAACGGGGCAGGCCTGGTTTAAAGTTCCTGATGCCATCAACGTGCATCTGACAGGTACAAAGCCTGGCGATATTACCGGTAAAGACGTTATGCTGACGCTGATCGGCATGATTGGTGTCGACGGTGCGCTGTATAAATCTCTGGAATTTACCGGAGAAGGTGTGGCCGCTCTTGATATGACAGATCGCTTTACAATTGCCAATATGGCAATCGAAGCTGGCGCTAAAAATGGTATTTTCCCTGTTGATGAACAAACTGCCTCTTATGAAAAGGGACGTGCAGCCGATAATTATGACATTGTTACGGCAGACAGTGATGCCGTATACTGCCGTACTGTGGAAATTAATATATCAGACTTGAAGCCGGTTGTATCCTTTCCGCACTTGCCGGAAAACACTAAGGTCATCGGTACGTTTGGTGATATCAAAATCGACCAGGTTATTATCGGATCCTGTACCAACGGACGTCTGGAGGATCTGAAAATTGCCGCCGCTGTTTTTGACGGGCACAAGGTTCATCCCGATGTCCGCTGCATCGTGATTCCCGGCAGTCAGCAGGTCTACATGGATGCCATAAAGGCGGGCTATGTCGAAACCTTTATCAATGCTGGCTGTGCTGTTTCCACGCCTACCTGCGGTCCCTGTCTGGGTGGCTATATGGGGATACTGGCTGCTGGTGAAAAATGTGTTTCTACGACCAACCGCAATTTCCGTGGTCGTATGGGACATGTAGATAGTGAAGTATATCTGGCCGGCCCGCAGGTCGCGGCTGCCAGCGCTATTTTGGGTAAAATCGCAGCACCAAGGGAGGTTTGTTAGGATGAATTTAGAAGGTAAAGTATGGCGCTACGGCGATAACATAGATACCGATGTCATTATTCCGGCACGGTATTTAAACAGTTTTGATCCTGCAGAACTGGCATCCCATTGCATGGTAGATATTGACGAATCCTTTGCCGGCAATGTAAAAACAGGAGATATTATGGTCGGCGGTCATAATTTCGGCTGCGGTTCTTCACGTGAACATGCGCCGGTTGCCATCAAGGCGTCAGGCATTCCGGTTATTATTGCCGCAAGCTTTGCCCGCATTTTTTACCGCAATGCCATCAATGTAGGATTGCCGGTATTGGAAATCGGGGACGATGTCGAAAAAATCAAAGCAGATGATGTGCTGTCTATCGATCTTTCTGACGGAAAAATCACGGACAAGACCACCGGCGATGTATTTCAGGCACCGCCGCTGCCCGGCTTTATTCAGGATATTGCCAAGGCCGGCGGCTTGATCAATTATGTGAAGGAGTATAAATAAACATGGCAAAACATATCGTAGTGATTCCCGGAGATGGGATTGGAGAAGAAATTACGGCAGCAGCCGTCAAGGTACTGCAGAAAATAGATGAAACATGCCATATAGGTCTGACCTTTGAAAACAGGGATGCCGGCGGCACGGCATATGACAAATTTGGTACTCCTTTGCCGGAAGCTACCATTGAAGCGGCTAAAAAAGCCGATGCGATCCTGTTTGGTGCTGTCGGTGGTGACCAATGGGATAACGTAGAACCATCTCTTCGTCCTGAACGGGCGGTTTTGGGACTACGGAAAGCGCTTGGGTTGTATGTTAATCTCCGACCTGTCAAAGTATCACAGGTATTATCCGAATATTCTCCTCTTAAACCGGAAATTGTCACGGGAACCGATATATTGATTGTCCGCGAATTGATCGGCGGCATCTATTTTGGCGACAAATGTGAATCAGAAATACACAATGGCGTTGAACGAGCCTGGGATCTGGAAAATTACAGCGTTCCCGAGGTAGAACGGATTACAAAATTTGCCATGACGGCAGCAAAAAAACGGCGTGGCAAGGTTACCTCCGTCGATAAATCCAACGTACTGGCTACGTCTCGCTTGTGGCGCCGTACAGTGATCCAGGTGGCCAAGGAATACCCCGATATATTGCTGAATCACTTTTATGTCGATAACTGCGCTATGCAGCTGGCCATGAATCCAAAACAATTCGATGTCATCGTCACGGGAAATCTGTTTGGAGACATATTGAGCGATGAAGCTGCTGTTTTGGGCGGTTCCATCGGTATGATGCCGTCGGCCAGCATTGGTGAGCTTACTAGTCTGTACGAACCCATTCACGGTTCGGCACCTGATATTGCCGGTCAGGGAATCGCCAATCCCTGCGCCACTATATTATCGGCGGCTATGTTGCTGCGATATTCTCTCAATGAAGACCGGGCGGTGGCCATGATTGAGACCGCTGTCGACCAGGCCCTGGCAGATGGCTGGCGTACGCCGGATCTTTACAAAGAAGGCTTTAAAAAGGCGGATACGGATACGATGACTCAAGTCGTATTACGTTATCTATAAATTTTTTCCCCCAGTAAAAGAACTGCGGCAGAACAACTATGTTTTGCTGCAGTTCTTTTTTTGCGGCCGTATTGAGGGCAGAAAAAATAAAGGATCAAGAGTATAACTTCTTGTAAAGTAAACTAAAAATAAGCTGAAAAATGACTTTTTTTGAAAATAAATGTCGGAATGGATCATTTTCTGTCCGAATGGAGTAGAAGGAGGTCACGATGTTTGGTATAATGGCAAGCGAAAAATGATTTTTGATATCAAAATAGATGTCATAAAGAAATGAGGAAATGCCATGAAGAAAAATATATCAAGAAAAGAGCGTATGAAATGGTGTGCCGGTCTATCTGGCGCAGTCCTGCTGTGGATGACGCTTCCCGTTGTGGCGGCAGAAAGTCCAGGTG
>NZ_LEKT01000038.1 GCF_001045675.1 Megasphaera cerevisiae DSM 20462 | reverse complement strand
GGCCTTTGAATCCTTTGAACAGTTTTTTATATTTCTTTTCTACCAGGTCCCACGGAATGAATGCTGCTTTCTTGATCCAACGGTTGTTCGGATCCATTTGTAATCCCAAGGGCTGATTAAAATCTTCGAAGGAAAGTTGTTTAGAAGGAGTTTTATACATGTTATATCACCTGTGTGCAAGGATTTTGAGCTGTTTTCCACCATACTCATGCACTTATTATACTACGAAACACTGATGAATACTGCAGTGATGCACACTCTGTTGGTTTGTGCAGTTTACATTATTTATGTAAGCAACGTATAGTGAAACGCGACTGGGGAAGTAAAATTCAAAAGATTTTCGTATTAGTAATCATTGGGATAGTCAATGGTGGAGACCGGAAAAATTGGAAAAATTCCGGTGTTGGGCTCAAGAAACGAGGGTTTTGCGGAGTTCCATCTGATTATTACCGGAACGCAGGATGATAGCTTATGAGGTTGTGTGTGAAGCGGGCGCCATGAATGGGGCCCCTACGAAACCGGGGAAACGTTCCATAGGAACGCATTGTTTCATACCCCGATCCTGCGATAGTGTATATAAGGAATAGTGAATGGTTTCTCCTGCACCGTAGGGGCGTAATTCATTACGTCCGCCATTCTTCATGGGACATTCCCAACCTGATTCTCACTGTGTAAATCCATACAATGCCATGTGTGTATATAGCGGGCGCCATGAATGGGGCCCCTACGAAACCGGGGAAGCGTTCCATAGGAACGCATTGTTTCATACGCCGATCCTGCGATAGTGTATATAAGGAATAGTGAATGGTTTCTCCTGCACCGTAGGGGCGTAATTCATTACGTCCGCCATTCTTCATGAGACATTCCCACCCTGATTCTCACTGTGTAAATCCATACAATGCCATGTGTGTATATAGCGGGCGCCATGAATGGGCCCCCTACGAGGGTGCAGGGATTCTGGGCTTGTGAAGCGGGCGCCATGAATGGGGCCCCTACGAGGGTGCAGGGATTCTGGGCTGTGTGAAGCGGGCGCCATGAATGGGGCCCCTACGAGGGTGCAGGGATTCTGGGCTGTGTGAAGCGGGCGCCATGAATGGGGCCCCTACGAGGGTGCAGGGATTCTGGGCTGTGTGAAGCGGGCGCCATGAATGGGGCCCCTACGAGGGTGCAGGGATTCTGGGCTTGTGAAGCGGGCGTCATGAATGGGGCCCCTACGAGGGTGCAGGGATTCTGGGCTTGTGAAGCGGGCGCCATGAATGGGGCCCCTACGAGGGTGCAGGGATTCTGGGCTGTGTGAAGCGGGCGCCATGAATGGGGCCCCTACGAGGGTGCAGGGATTCTGGGCTGTGTGAAGCGGGCGCCATAATGGGGTCCCGATTGTATGGTAGAGGGACACAAGGATGACCATAGGATAGGTATGGTACAAAAAAGCGCCGCAGGCGTGACCGGATAGGTCATCGCCTGCGGCGCACTGTGTAGTCTCAGCCCAGTGTTTCAATAAAAGCCTTGACTACTTCAGGATCAAAGAGAAGGCCGGAAGCGCTAAATAGTTCCCGTACAGCTTGTTGTTTTGTTTTGGCCCAAAATTCAGTAGATGGATTGATGATCATGTCATAATAGTCCGCAACAGCGATAATGCGGGCACCAAAAGGAATATTAGCACCGCATAAATGCTTGGGAAAACCCGAACCATCCCAGCGTTCGTGATGATAACGGATATACGGAATAATATCCTGGCAGCAGGGAATATTTTCCAGCATATTGCCGCCTGCTGCGGCGTGACGCTTATACATGGCTTTTTCCGAACGGTTCAGATACGGCATTTTAGCTAAAAGGGTATTGGAAACAAAGAGCAGACCTACATCGTGGAGCAGGGCTGCATGTTTGATTTGCTCAATTTCACTTTTGGGCAGTGCCAGCTTGGCCGCAATGCTGACGCTGTAGTTGGCTACCTGCAGGGAATGCATATATAGGCGCTGGCTTTTCAGCTGTATGAAGTTGAGCAATTCCGCCGTAATTGTATCAAGGGAACTCATTTCTTCCCTGCCGATACCGGCTGCCTGTTTTAAAGATACCATATACATGATAAACAAACCCTTTCACTTGCAGAAGATTACTTTTTCTTGACCGTATGATGAGACCGTCGTATTTTTGGGGGATGCCGCAGGATATTAAACATTTTTGTGCTTGTCTTTTTAATGCGGGCCCCTGTGTTTTTCATCCGGCGGATTGTCGTGATCTTGGATTTCCGTTTGGGACGCATATCACGGATCGATCCAAAATCGCCGCGGCGGATGCTGGTAGCCTTGATGCGGTCTGATCGGAAATTAACCTTCAAGGCACCCATGATCTGACTGGCTTTCAAATCAATATTGAAGCTGTAGATATCAATAGCGGCATAGGCAAGAAGCGGATACGTATGAATGCAGATATGGGCGTTACCCGATACGGCAATACACGTCAGCTCGTCATCTATGTGATAAAATGTAATACCGTCCAAGGGTGCGCCTACAAGCTCAAAAGCCCGTTCCATAATAGGCTGCAGCTCCTCCGGATCGCTGAATGTGACTTTACAATTGTAAAAGTCAATAAGTAAATGTTTTCCTAATGTGTTGTTCATATTTTCCACCCGTAAAATTGTTACAGTTCATTATATAATGTTTTTCCCACCTTGTAAACGAGATTTTCTAAAAGGAAATATAGTGTTCCCACATATATAAAATTGCTATTCTGTAACCTTTGTGTAAAAATACAGGCTTTTGAGAGGTTGAAACTGAAAAAGAGACCTAAGATATATCAATATATCATGACTCCATGCGAATTAGATACAAAGAAAGGGCCTGTTATATCAAAGACACAAGATCTAACTCGTGCCATACGTTGCTATAACAGACCCTTATTTGAAAATATATTTATTTTTCAACAGTTGTTTCGTGATACGGATTGAAGGTAAAGCTGTGACCGTCGTAGCCAATAGACACGGTATCTCCTTCACGGACAGCCCCGCTGATGATATCCCGGCTGAGAGCCGTTTCTACGGTGTGCGTGATGAGACGACGCAGGGGACGGGCACCGAATTGGGGATCAAAGCCTTGATCCGCCAGCGCATGGAGCGCATCCTCTGTCCATGTGAGGTGTATCTTTACTTGCTTTTCCAACCGTTCGTTCAGCCGTTTCAGGAGGATAGATGCAATATGCATGACCTGATCCTTTTGGAGAGCTTTGAATACGACGATATCATCGACCCGATTGAGAAATTCCGGGCGGAAATATTGCTTCAGCAATTCTCGTACTGCTTTTTCGGCCTGGGTAAAGTCCTGCGCTTCCAGAATTTCATGAGATCCCAGGTTACTGGTCATAATGATGATCGTATTCTTGAAGTTGACGACACGGCCCTTGCCGTCCGTCAGACGGCCGTCATCCAGAATTTGCAGCAGTACATTGAAAATATCCGGATGGGCTTTTTCAATTTCATCGAGAAGGATGACGCTGTATGGACGACGCCGTACGGCTTCGGTAAGCTGACCGCCTTCATCATAGCCCACATATCCCGGAGGCGCTCCGATCAGACGGGATACGGTGTGTTTTTCCATATATTCACTCATATCAATGCGGATGATATTGCGTTCGTCGTCAAAAAGTGCTTCCGCCAGGGTTTTGGCAAGTTCCGTTTTACCGACACCTGTCGGTCCCAGGAAGATAAACGAACCAATAGGGCGGTTGGGATCCTTGATGCCGGCACGAGCACGAATAATAGCATCACTGACGACACGGACCGCTTCGTTCTGACCTACGACACGCTGATGCAGCATATCGTCGAGATGGAGCAGCTTTTCCCGTTCACCGGTCATCATCTTTGTCACCGGAATGCCGGTCCAGCGGCTGACCACCTGGGCGATGTCCTCTTCACCGACTTCTTCTTTTAGCAGCTGTGACTCCTGATGTTCTGCCAGATACGTTTCCTGATCCTGCAATTTCTTCTGCAGTTCCGGAAGTTTGCCATATTTCAATTCCGAGGCTTTGGCCAGATCATAGCTATGTTCGGCCTGTTCCATCTGACTTTTCACAGAGTCAATTTCTTTTTTTATGGCCTGCGTACGCAGAATAGATTGCTTTTCTTCATCCCACTTAGCTTGCAATGCACTTTCTTTTTCTTTTAATTCATTCTTGGTTTCTGTGATTTTAGCCAGGCGTTCCTTGGAAGCCTCATCTGTTTCCTTGTTCAAGGATTGTTCTTCGATTTCCAGCTGCATGATCTTGTGACGGATATCGTCGAGAGGAGCCGGCATGGATTCGATTTCCGTACGCAGCTTGGCGGCAGCTTCATCGACCAGGTCGATCGCTTTATCCGGCAGGAACCGGTCGGAAATATACCGGTCTGACAAGATGGCGGCAGCGACCAGAGCCTTATCACGAATACGAACGCCATGATGCACTTCGTACCGTTCCTTCAGACCGCGGAGGATCGTGATTGTGTCTTCTACCGACGGCTGATCCACCATGACAGGCTGGAAACGGCGTTCTAAGGCAGCATCCTTTTCTATATATTTCTGATATTCATTTAGGGTTGTAGCCCCGATGCAGCGTAATTCACCGCGAGCCAGCATCGGTTTCAAGATATTTCCGGCATCCATAGAGCCTTCTGAAGCGCCGGCGCCGACGACCGTGTGGATTTCATCGATAAAAAGAAGAATTTGGCCGTCTGATTTGGAAATTTCGTTTAAGACCGATTTGAGACGTTCTTCGAATTCGCCGCGGTATTTCGCTCCTGCGATCAGAGATCCCATGTCGAGGGAATAGAGCGTTTTATTTTTTAATGATTCCGGTACGTCGCCGCTTATGATACGGCGGGCCAAGCCTTCGACGATAGCCGTCTTGCCGACCCCCGGTTCCCCGATCAGAACCGGATTATTTTTGGTGCGTCGTGATAAAATTTCAATCGTGCGGCGAATTTCATCGTCACGGCCGATAACAGGATCCAGCTTGTTTTTGCGAGCGGCTGCCGTCAAATCACGGCCGTATTTTTCCAGCGCCTTATAATTATCCTCCGGCTTGTCGCTGTTGACATTTCCTTTACGATTTGCCTTGACAGTACTCAAAATCTTGTCCTTTGTCAGGCCAAACTCACGGCACAAGGACTGAACGGCTTCGTCACTTTCTTCCACAATACCGACCAGTAAGTGTTCTGTGCTGACATAGTCGTCATGCATGGATTCGGCAAGCTGCTGTGCTTTGCCGATGATCCGAACCATTTCGGTAGACATGGTCAGCTGACTCTGCCCTTTAACGGATGGAATTCGTTTCAGCAGTTGTTCCAAGCGGGCCTGCAGCATTGGCAGATCCGTGTGACATTCCGAGAAAATGGTGGAAAGGAGCCCTTCCGGTTCCTTGACCAATCCCATCAACATGTGGACGGAACTGATTTCCTGATTATAATTCAACGCGGCAATCTGTTGAGCAGACTGAAAAGCATCGATTACTTTTTGCGTGTATTTTTCGTTTCCCATAGGTAAAACCTCCTCATAGTACAGGGCTTTTTTCTGTAGTAGGGACTTATTCCCAAGCTCAATTCTTATTATACAGGTAAAAGTCAAAAAGTCAATAGAACAAAAAAAGAAGAAAAAAAAGAGAAGAAGGTACAGCAAAGAAATTTTCTTGACAAAGAAGGAACGATGTCATTACAATTTGATTAAGGCAATACATAGGAGACGATGTTATGAACGATAAGGACGTACAGTATCTTGAAAAGAAAGCCTTTGGCGGCGATACAAATGCGCAATGCCAGATAGGGGATATCTATTTCTTTGACGGCGAAACCGAGGAGGAATGGCGTCGTGCCGCATATTGGTATCGTATTGCCGCACGTCATGGAAATGCCGAGGCGCAGTATAATCTAGGCTATCAATATGAACACGGTATCGGTGTGGAAGAAGACCGCTCCATGGCCGGAACGTGGTATCGCAAAGCAGCAGAACAGGCGTATGGCCCTGCAGAAAATAATCTGGGACATTTGTATGAAAGCGGCTGGAGTGCGGGGCAGGATTATATACAGGCGCTGTACTGGTATGAACGGGCAGGGAGGCACGATGATAGTGATGGACAATGCAATGCCGGCATTATGTACCAGTTTGGCTATACAGGGATACAAGATGACAAAAAAGCAGCCTATTGGTATAGTAAGGCTGCTCGGCAGAATAATTATATTGCTCAAAATAATTTGGGATATCTATATGAAACGGGTCGCGGCGTGGTTCAAGATTATAGGAAGGCGTCCTATTGGTATCAAAAAGCGGCTCTTGCCGGAGACGGCCCGGCACAGAATAATCTGGGACAGCTATATCGCGATGGCAGGGGAGTGGCACAGGATGTCTGTCAGGCCGCCTATTGGTTTTCCCTGTCAGCAGAAAATGGATATCTTGAAGGCATAAAAAATTATGCCAACGCCTGTGAAAAAGGCATTGGCATGATAGCAGATCCGGAACAAGCGGCGTATTGGCGCCGTCAAGCCGAATGGATAAACCGAAAATGAACGTGCTGTTTAATCCTTGAAATAGGGTTTAAATGTTGAACGGTTCGGTTCTTTATGCTGTTTTTTTTCTTTGTGAGGTGCACTGCTCTTGGCACTGCGGCTTCCGGATGAAGATTTACTGCCCGGAGAAAAATGGCGGCGCTTGTCTGCATGACGGTCGTCATTTCTTTTGTCACCGCGATCACCACGATCAGTGCGGTCACCGCTGCGGTGATTGCCGCTTCTTTTGGGCCGGCGGTCACGACGAACCCGCAAAGGCGCTTCTTCCGTAATCTTGACAGGAGTCATATCCGGTTCCTTTGTCAGGAGTTTGATAGCGGCTGCAAGCAGGGCGACAGAATCGTAGTTGGCAAGCAACTCTTCCGCATTTTCTTTATGGCCGCCGAAATTGCCTTCTTCCGCTGCGGCAATAAGGTTGTGTACTGCGGCATGTTGTGCTCCTTCGAGAGCCTCTGAGAAGGTTGGGGCTTTGCGGCGGGCAATGCGGCGTTTGATAAGCCGTTCAATGGCACGCAGATGTTCCATTTCACGGGGAATCACAAAGGTTGTCGCTTCACCGCTCTGTCCGGCCCGGCCGGTACGGCCGACACGATGGACATAGCTTTCCGGATCCTGCGGCAAGTCGTAGTTGAAAACATGAGTTACACCGCTGATATCAAGACCACGGGCTGCTACATCAGTCGCTACGAGGATATCAATGGTCTTTTCACGGAACTGCCGGATCACCGTATCCCGTTTGGCCTGCGTCAGATCCCCATGGATGCCTTCAGAAGAATAGCCGCGTTTTTTCAGCGCTTCAGATACTTCATCCACACGACGTTTGGTGCGAACAAAAATGATCGCAAGATCCGGTTCCTGCAGATCGAGAAGACGGCAAAGAATGTCGAACTTCTGGCGATCCGGCACTTCGATATAGGACTGTTCGATTAATTCAATGGTGACTTCCTTGTTCTTCATGCGGATGATCTGCGGATCATGGAGAAAGGTTTCTGCGAGCTGCTGGATCGGTTTTGGCATGGTTGCGGAAAAAAGCAAGGTCTGCCGTGTGTCCGGTGTGGCCGACATAATAAGATTAATATCGTCAATGAAGCCCATATCCAGCATTTCATCCGCTTCGTCGAGGACGATGGTGGAAAGATGGCTCAAGTTGATGGTGCCGCGCTTCATGTGGTCAATGAGACGACCCGGCGTGGCGACGATGATCTGCGGGCATTTGCGTAGACGGCGCAGCTGGCGTTCCATATCCTGGCCGCCGTAAATAGGCAAGGCCTGAATGGATGTAAACTGGGACAAATGATTGAGTTCCTCTGCGACCTGCATAGCCAGTTCACGAGTCGGTGATAGGACAACCGTCTGGATGTCCTTTGTCGGATCAGCGGCCAATATCTTTTCTAAAACAGGAATACCATATGCGGCTGTTTTGCCCGTCCCTGTCTGTGCCTGACCGATCATATCCTTTCCGGACAATGCGACCGGAATAGATTCGGCCTGAATCGGCGTCGGTTCTTCAAAACCCATTTCATTGAGCGCTTGGATAATGACTTCACTAATATTTAAATTTTGGAATTTTTCTAACATGTAATCCTCCTTCTGTGTAACTTACTCATTATAGCATTATACTACATAAAAAGATAGGGGATAATAGAAAAAAAATCTTGACCCTGACCGGATAGTATGCTATTCTAGAGCAGATGAGTAGGAAACGCAATCGCTGAGCCATATGGCTGAGAGGAAAGTCCGAGCTCCATAGGGCAGGATGCCGGATAACGTCCGGCGAAGGTGACTTTAGGGATAGTGCCACAGAAATGTGTACCGCCACGCAAGTGGTAAGGGTGGAACGGTGCGGTAAGAGCGCACCAGCAGTAAGGTGACTTACTGGCTAGGTAAACCCCATCTGGAGCAAGACCGAATAGGGGAGGGATGAGGCGGCCCGCCGACCTTCCGGGTTGTGTCGCTTGAACATGTCAGCAATGGCATGTCTAGATAGATGATTGCGTCTGCGCAGGCAGAACAAAACTCGGCTTATTGAGTACTCATCACCTTTGATTATAAGCAAAGAGCGTATCCTGAAAAGGAGGCTCTTTGCTTTTTTGTGTTGGCAAGAGGGCTATATGGTAGACAACAGCGCTCTTTGACGGTATAATGATAAGGAACAACATATGGTATCTATGGATATATATAATTGATTATGATATGTGTCAGTCGTTATGTGAATACATGGGTGCGATGTGGTGCTATACTAAACTGAGATTGGGTGAAATCTGTAATGATAAAAACTCGGGAGTCTGTTTCTGCTATTTCGTTAAAGAATAAATACAGTTCGGAGCTCTTACCGCTGGTCTTGATGGTGGTCGACTATGTTGCCATATTGGCTGCAGAGTGGATTTCATGTGGCTTGCGGAATTTTTTTGTTACGACGACGGTATTTAAGCTATCATGGCTGAGCTTTCATGTTATTGTGCCGGTGGTATACCTTGTATTTATGCATGTAAATGGATTGTACACACGGCGTATGCAATTTTGGCGCATGATATCCCATATATTCAACGTTACGATATATGCCATGGCCGTATTGATTATTGTCATGTATATAGCGCATACAGCGGATACGACGTCCCGCTTGTTTGTCGGTCTGCTGGCTATCTTCTCTTTTTTATGCTTAATCGCAGGTCGCTATATCATCAAAAAATGCCTGAATCGTGTGGAGATGCTGCAGATTCCTATTTTGGTCATGGGAGCGGGAAAAACGGCATCCATCGTATTGGACTATTTTCGAAAAGACACTGGCCTTGGGTATGAATTTGTCGGATTTTTGGAGGATCATACCCCCCATCCTGAGGTAGTTGCCATGATGCCTCATTTAGGCGGCTTTGCTGATGCGGAAGCGGTGATACGGCATACGGGAGTGCAATATATTATGGTCATTGCGCCAGGACTTGATACGAAGAATATCCAAACGATTGTGTACCGCCTGCAGCCCTTGGTCAAAAAAATTTCCTTTGTTCCCGATATGGGGAGTATGCCGCTGGCAACGCTCGATATGGAAAGTCTGATTGACGGGCATATTGTGGCCTTCAGCTTTCGCAATAATTTAGCGCGCCGGTACAATCGCCTGTTTAAACGGATATTTGATATCCTCTGTACTAGTGTGGGCGTTCTCTGTCTGCTGCCATTGTTTATGGGGATTGCCTTATGGATATACACCGATTCACCAGGCCCGGTCATCTTCAAACATCGCCGTATCGGAAGAGGCGGCAACGAATTTTCGTGTTACAAATTTCGCAGCATGTGTGTGGATGCTGACGTCAAACTAAAAAAGCTACTGGAAACGGATCCGCAGGCTAAAGCAGAATGGGACATGGACTTCAAGCTCAAAAACGACCCGCGTATTACCAGAAGCGGTGCCTTCCTGCGCAAAACCAGTCTGGATGAGCTGCCGCAGCTCTTCAATGTTCTCAAGGGAGATATGAGTCTCGTAGGTCCCCGCCCCATCATTCGGGAGGAAATTTCCCGATATGGCAAATATATCGAAGATTTCTATATGGTGCGCCCTGGGGTTACCGGCATGTGGCAGACCAGCGGTCGGAACGATGTTTCCTATGACGAACGTGTCCAAATGGATACGTGGTATGTGCGGAACTGGAACGTCTGGTTTGATATCGTGCTGATTTGGCGGACGATCAAGGTTGTAGCAGGGAAAAAGGGTGCGTATTAGTGTTACAATATAGTGGCAGTTATGATTATCGCCGATAATCATAAAAAACGGCGATCAAAAACGGCGATATAAAAAACGTAAGGTATGATCTGAAAGGTGAATGTGAGTGGATATCAAAATTATTGTTGCAACGCATAAACACTATTGGATGCCAGATGATCCGGTGTATCTTCCCCTGCAAGTTGGTGCAGAAGGAAAAACTGACTTGGGATATATAGCAGATAATACCGGTGATAACATTAGTTCTAAAAACGCTAATTTCTGTGAACTAACAGGTATGTATTGGGCATGGAAAAATGTAAGGTCCGATTACATTGGTATGGTTCATTACCGGCGATATTTCACACGAAAAGAGGTTCGGAATATTGATAACAAGAAGCGGCAAATCTTGACAGTTTCGGAATGGGAAATACTGCTAGCTAAATATTCCGTTGTAGTGTCTGATAAGCGCAGATATTACATAGAAAGTAATCGCTCTCATTATAATCATGCACATCATCAGGAAGGCTTGGATATGACAGAAAAGATTATAAGAGAAACATATCCTGCTTATGTATCTTCCTTTGAAAAAGTCATGAGTCGTACATGGGCGCACATGTTTAATATGTTTGTTATGCGACGGGATTTGCTCGATTCTTACATGACATGGTTATTTGGTATTTTAGAAACGTTAGAAAAATATTTGAACCTACAAGGCTATGACCGCTATCAACAGCGAGTTTTCGGCTTTGTTGCAGAACGTTTACTTGATGTCTGGCTGGAGAAGAACCAGATTTCCTATATTGAGCAAAATGTATCCTTTATGGAAAACCAGAACTGGCTTAAAAAGAGTAGCGCCTTTTTAATACGCAAATTTATTCATATCCATAATGGAAGATAGGAGACAGAAAACTTGTTAGCTTCATTAAAAAAAATTTTAAAGTATAAATACTTATTATGTGTCCTAGTGGAACGTGATATTAAAACCAAATATCGACGTAGTGTTTTAGGTGTCTTATGGAGTATGTTAAATCCATTACTTATGATGATTATCACAGCAATGGTATTCTCTACTTTATTCCGATTTGCTATTGAAAACTATGTACTCTATCTTTTAGTTGGACAAGTTGCATTTACTTTTTTTGCTGAATCAACAAATTTTGCGATGGGTTCTATTCTTCAAAATGGTGCATTGATAAAAAAGGTTTACGTGCCTAAATATCTATTCCCTGCTTCACGTGTCATGTCTAGTTGTGTTAATTTGCTTTTTACAGTGCCAGCAATTGTCATAATGATGTTATACACTGGTCAGACACCTACTTGGAGAATTATTTCTTTTATTATACCTTTAATATTGATGTTAGCTTTCTGCATGGGGGTGGGTTTAATTTTATCGGCTTGTGTGATCTATTTTCGAGATATTTATCACCTTTATGGGGTATTGTTAACTGCTTTGAATTATGCTACCCCAATCTTTTATCCTGAAAGCATTGTACCCGCGCAGTATCAATGGATATTAACTATAAATCCCCTTTATTATTATGTCAAGGGATTCAGAGAAGTTGTTTATAATGACGGAATTCCAGAATTACATACTATGGGAATTTGCTTTGGTATAGCAATGGTGTTTTTAGTTGCAGGTATTTTAATTTTTCGTAAGGTACAGAATCAATTTATTTTATATATTTGAGGAGGAAAACATGGTAGAAACAATCATCAATGTAGAACATGTTACCATGAAGTTCAACCTTATGGAAGAGAAGGTCGATACACTTAAGGAGTATGTTGTCAAATTGATAAAGGGAAAATTGTTTTATAATGAATTCATTGCTTTACATGATATTTCCTTTACTATCGACAGAGGAGACATTTTTGGCTTTATTGGGTTCAATGGCGCAGGTAAATCAACAATGTTAAAAATTCTAGCTGAGGTTTTAAAGCCAACTCAAGGCAGAGTAACTGTTAAGGGGAGTATTGCTCCGTTAATTGAGGTGGGAGCTGGTTTTGACCCAGAACTTACAGCTAAGGAGAATATATTTCTTAACGGCGCTATTTTAGGTCATAGTAAAAAATTTCTTGAGAAACATTTTGACGCGATTTTAGATTTTGCTGCACTGCGAGATTTTGTTAATGTTCCTGTCAAAAATTTTTCTAGTGGTATGTATGCTAGATTGGGATTTGCCATAGCAACAGAAGTGCGACCAGATATTCTTATTGTAGATGAAGTGCTTTCAGTAGGTGATTATAAGTTTCAAGAAAAATGTGAGAAAAGAATTCAAGAAATGATTAATAATGGAACTACAGTTATTCTTGTATCGCATGATATTGGAATGATAAGGAGACTTTGTAATAAAGTGGTATGGCTTGATCATGGACGAATAAAAGATATAGGCGATACAGAGCGAATCTGCAGGATGTACGAGAGATAGGTGATTATAATTATTACTGTTGTGATTCCAACTAACCGATATGCCTGCATAAAGGAAATCATTAAAAAAAGTATAGATCCGTATAAAGGAATTTTGTTTCGATTTGAAATTCATGACAGTAGTCCAGATGGTAAAATCGAAAATTTTGTATTGCCTTATCAGAAAAAAAGAAAAGATATTTTTGCCTATTATAGATATTCTTCAGCTATATCTGCTGGCGATAAGACAATGAATGCTCTTGAAAATGTGAGTACAGAATATTTTTGGTTGATGGGGGATGGAAATATTATTGATTTTAATAAGATGGAAATACTCCTTCGAGAAAAAATAAGTGATTATACAGTAGTCGATGTAGAGAGCCTTAATCGTATTGGACATATGGGACAAGATAAGGGTTACATGTATGAACAGATTTACGAATGCTCGGATATCAGATTATACGCAAAAAAATATTTTTCACATCTGACATACTGGGGCGCTCAAATAATTCAAGTGAGATATTTTCAAAAATGCTATAAGAATGGTATTTTGAAAAAATATAGAATGCATCAAATACCTTGGTGGATTGCCTGTTCATTATTTGATTTATTAGCATGTTCAGCACAACGCCAGGAAAAAGTCAAATTAGGGATTATTTATACAGATCATGTAAAGAATAATCCTGTAAAAAAAGATCACTGGTGGTCAAAAGATGAATGTTATTATATATATACATTTACCAAATTTAATCAAGGAATTGAGCTTTTATCCTCATTTTATAGTGATGATGTAAAGAAAGAAATTATTAAGGTATTTAGAAAGGATGCCTTAGTCAGCAATTACTATTTGATTAATCTTAGAGCAATGGATAATTTGAAATTAGAGATGTTGCGCAAATATAAGCAAGAAATAGATGTTCTGCCTGGATTTTATAGAAAAATGTATTTGTACCATCTAATGCCTCAAATTCTTGCTAAATTTTTAGATTACTTAAAGACGGAGATCAAACCGTTATATTTCAGAATGAAAAGGAGAATGCTTAGATGAAAGTAGTATTATTAGCTGGCGGTTTGGGAACTCGTATTTCAGAAGAAAGTCAATTTAAACCAAAACCTATGGTGACAATTGGTAACAGACCAATTCTTTGGCACATTATGAAAGAGTATTCGCATTATGGATTTAATGACTTTATCATTTGTGCTGGATATAAGCAGGATTACATAAAAGCTTGGTTTAAAAATTATTTTATTTATACAAGTGATGTTACCTTTGATTACCGAAATGGAGAACATATTATCCTTCAAGAACAGCATTCGGAGCCTTGGCGTGTAACAGTAGTGGATACTGGATTGGAAACAATGACAGGAGGTCGAATTAAAAGAATTCAAAAGTATGTTGGTGATGAAATCTTCATGATGACATATGGTGATGGTGTTTGTGATGTCAATATAAAAGAACTTGTCAAATTCCATTGCTCTCACCGCAAAATAGCCACTCTGACCGCTGTATGGCAAGATCAGTCTAAAGGAGTTCTTGATATTGGCGGAGATAATGCTGTTCATTCTTTTCGGGAAAAATCGAAAGAAGATAGTGCACCTATTAATGCAGGATATATGGTTCTTGGGCCACAGGTTTTTGATTATCTCACAGATGATGCGTGTGTATTCGAGCAAGAGCCATTGCGCCGTTTAGCTGACGAGGGGCAACTTATGAGCTATCAGCATAAAGGGTTTTGGCAGTGTATGGATACCATGAGGGAAAAATTAGAATTAGAGACACTTTGGAAGAACGAAAAGGCGCCATGGAAAGTGTGGGATAGATGAGGTTACATCCAGAATTTTATAAGGGGAAAAATGTATTTGTAACCGGTCATACAGGTTTTAAAGGTACATGGCTCTGTAAAATGCTTGAACTTTTTGGTGCAAATGTTACAGGATATGCGCTTTCTTCACCAACAAGTAAAGGTGCTGAAGTGTTTCGTGTTTCTGGTGTAGAAGCCGGTATGCACTCTGTTATCGGAGACATCCGCGATTATCAAACTCTTAAAAAAGTGTTTGATAAATCTAAGCCGGAAATTGTTTTACACCTTGCAGCTCAGCCCATTGTTATAGAGAGTTATCGAGATCCACATGGCACGTACGAAACAAACGTCATGGGGACAGTAAATGTTTTGGAGTGTGTACGTCAATCCGATTCTGTGAAATCTTTTCTTAATGTAACGACAGATAAGGTCTATAAGAATAACGAATGGGTTTGGGGTTATCGTGAAAATGAACCTCTTGATGGATATGATCCCTATTCTAACAGCAAAAGTTGTTCAGAACTTGTTACACATAGTTATCAGAAAAGCTTTTTTAGTGATGACCGGGTAGCCATCTCTACAGCCCGTGCCGGAAATGTTATAGGTGGGGGCGATTTTGCGCCAAATCGGATCGTTCCGGATAGTATCCGTGCAGCTTATGAAGGAAAATGTATTGAAGTTCGTAATCCTTATTCAACGCGTCCTTATCAGTATGTACTAGAGCCATTATATGTATATTTAATGATTGCGGAAGCACAGTATACAGAACCTAAATACTCTGGATGGTATAATGTTGGACCGGATGATTGCGATTGTGTTACTACTGGAGAATTGACAGATTTATTCTGCCGTATCTGGAGTAATGGTATAAGCTGGAAGGATGTTAGCGTAGAAGGACCTCATGAAGCGGGCTTCTTAAAATTGGATTGTTCAAAAGTAAAGAATACTTTTGATTGGAAACCACATTGGCATATCACTAAAGCTCTTGAAAAAACAGTAGAATGGGCAAAAGCATGGAGAAATCATGATAATATTTCTGATTTGATGAAGAAACAGATTTATGAATTTATGGAGGAATAAAAGAATGAACCAGCAGGAAATGCATGATAAAATTTTAGGGATGGTCAAAGAGTACTGTGATACTTATCATAAGCAAGACCAATCTTATCATGAAGGTGATCATATCCCGTATGCATCTCGCGTCTATGATTATAAAGAGATGTGTGCTCTTGTTGATAGTGCGTTAGAATTTTGGCTGACATCTGGTCGTTATGTTGATCAATTTGAAAAGGGATTAAAGGACTATTTAGGTGTAAGATATGCCTCTGTTGTTAACTCGGGATCTTCGGCCAATCTCTTGGCATTCATGACATTGACATCTCCATTACTTGGAACGCGTCGTATTTGTCGTGGTGATGAAGTTATCACGGTAGCGGCTGGTTTTCCAACAACAGTGTCTCCAATTATCAATTACGGCGCAGTACCTGTATTCGTAGATGTTACAATTCCACAATACAATATTGATGTTACAAAACTGGAAGAAGCACTTTCTCCAAGAACTCGGGCAGTTATGATTGCGCACACATTGGGAAATCCATTCGATTTAAAAGTAGTTAAAGAGTTCTGTGACAAACACCATCTGTGGTTAGTAGAAGATAATTGTGACGCTTTAGGTTCTTTGTATACCATAGATGGGGGAAAAAAATTTACTGGCAGTATTGGTGATATGGGTACCTCTAGCTTCTATCCACCGCATCATATGACGATGGGACAGGGAGGGGCTGTTTATACGAACAATTCTTTACTGAACAAGATAATGCGTTCTATGCGCGACTGGGGACGTGATTGCGTTTGCCCATCTGGTCATGATAATTTTTGTGGACATCGTTTTGATGGTCAATATGGTGAATTGCCAAGAGGTTATGACCATAAATATGTCTATTCACATTTTGGACTGAACCTTAATATCACGGATATGCAGGCTGCTGTTGGCTGTGCACAACTTGAGAAATTTCCAAGTTTTGTTAAACGCCGCCGCTACAACTTTAATCGTTTACTAAATGGTTTGCAAGATGTACAAGATGAATTGATTTTGCCGGAACCATGTGAGAAGTCTAAGCCAAGCTGGTTTGGCTTTTTGATGACATGTAAAAATGGTGTAGATCGTAAAAAGGTTATATCATATATTGAGCAGCATGGTGTGCAGACTCGTATGTTATTTGCTGGTAACTTAATCAAGCATCCGTGCTTTGATACAATACGTGCTAACGGTGAAAAATATCGCATTATTGGAAGTCTGGAGAATACAGACCGCATTATGAATGATACCTTCTGGGTTGGCGTATATCCGGGGATGACAGACGAGAAATTAGACTATATGATCAGAATTATAAAAGAAGCAGTAATCCAGTAAAATTAAATTCAGAAAGATTATGAAAAGGATAAATGTATTATGTTAAAAACCGTATCGGAAATAGAACGGGCAGCATTAGAAATTCGCAAGAATTTATTGAAATTGTGTTCAATACAGTCCATTCATATTGGTGGGGATTTGTCAATAACTGACGTTATGACAGTATTATGGCAATATCAGATGAAATATAATACTCAAAATGTGCAGGATGAATTTCGTGATCGTTTTGTGTTATCTAAAGGCCATGCATCCGCTGTTACCACTTTTAATCAGGCGGCAATAGGGTGTTTTACAACAGAGAATGTATATAGAGAATATGCTACAGATGAAGGCCGTTTTTCAATGCATTCTTGTAATTTAGTTAATCCATATGTAGAGGTTTCAACGGGAAGCCTAGGACACGGCTTTCCCATTGCGTGTGGGATAGCAGCTGCGTTACGCTTGAAAAATAATCATAAAAGCCGTGTTTATGTCGTGATGGGGGATGGAGAGCAATCAGAAGGTTCTATTTGGGAAGCGGCCATGAATGCTGTTCATTACAAATTGGGGAATCTTGTCACTATTGTGGATTTTAATGGTCTTGAGGCGGATGGCTCGTTGAATGAAATTACTGCATTAGGGGATATTGCAGTAAAATATCGTGCTTTTGGGTGGAATGTCCAAGAATTCGATGGTAATGATGTGGCACAGATAAAAAAGCATTTTGATAATCTTCCATCACCAGACTCAGATATACCCACAGTATTTATTTGTCATACTATCAAAGGTAAGGGTGTATCTTTTATGGAAAATCAAGTTCGCTGGCATGCTGGAAAAATAACAAAAGAACAATACACTAAATGTATTAATGAATTAGAAAATGTATATAAGAAAACGGAGGCGCAGGCATGATAACGTTAGATTTATCCAAGAAAGATTTCCTGCGTGATGTTATGGGGCATTATATGCAAGAACTTGGATGCAAAAATAAAAAAGTTTTGGTTGTTAATGCTGATTTAAGTGGAACATGTCGCAATCGTGATTTTGCAGTAGAATTTCCCACGCGTACTTTCAATCTCGGTATTGCAGAGCAAAATATGGTAAGTTTTGCAGCAGGATTAGCACACGAGGGGTTCATACCGTATGCTTTTTCTATGGCTCCGTTTATTACAATGCGGGCTTGTGAGCAGTGTCGAACCGATGTAGCTTATGCAAATTTGAATGTGCGGTTGATAGGGACTTATGCAGGTGTTTCTGGTGGAATTTCGGGAGCAACACACTGGAGTATTGAGGATGTTGCTATTATGTGTGGCATACCTCAAATGACAGTATTAGAGCCTTGTGATGCAATAGAAGCACAGAAAATGCTTGAAGAGACGCTCAGTTACAATGGCCCTATTTATATTAGAAGTAGTGTTGAGCCAGTTATTAGAATTTATAATGCAGATTACGATTATAAGATTGGCAAAGCTACAGAAATCCTGCATGGAGACGATGGTGCATTTATCTGTGCCGGTATTACTGTCAAATATGCAATTGAAGCTGCTAAAAATATCGCGTTTAGGACGAGAAAAAGTGTACGTGTAATTGATATGCATACCATAAAGCCTTTAGACAAAGAGACAGTCTTGGATGCTGCCAAGACTGGAAATATTATCGTAGCGCAGGATCATAATGTCCTTGGGGGATTAGGTACTTATATTGGTCAGTTTTTAGCGGAGAAAGGAATCGGTATACATTTTGCTATTGCTGGTATACCTGATAAATTTGTTGCAATGGCTCATGCCCCATATTTGTATCATAGTTTTGGCTATGATGCCGATGGTTTGGAAAAAATGATGTTAGAGATGCTAGGAGAATAAAGTGAAACGAGTACTAATAACAGGAGCTACCAGTTTTATTGGCGAGCATCTAATAAAAGAATTACTACAGAATGGAATAGAAGTAATCGCTGTTTTGAGAAAAAATAGTTCAAAAAGAGCAGATTTTTTAGATAAATTTAAGTTGAAATGTCATATAATTGAATCTGACATGAATGATTATGATAAATTACCACAATTAATAACTGGAGATGTGGATACTGTAGTACACCTAGCATGGAATGGTACACGTGGTCATCAAAGAAATGATAAAAACTTACAGATGGATAATAATACTTGTGCAGTTAAGGCATTGCAAACTGCTGTAAACTTGTCTGTGAAAAATTTTTTGATAGCTGGATCACAGGCCGAATATGGTGATGTAGATGGAATAATAAATGAAGCAACCCTTTCAAGCCCGTCTACGCAGTATGGTAAGCAGAAGTATGGATTTTTCTGCTATGCAAAAGAGGTTTGTCATAATTATAGGATACGATTGCTGGAACCGCGATTTTTTAGTCTGTACGGACCAGGTGATTTTGAGCAGACTCTAATTATGTCATCATTGCCTAAAATGATGCAAAACGAATTCTGTGATTTTTCAGATGGGCTACAGATGTGGAATTATTTATATATTGGTGATGCTGTGCGTGGCATGTATCAACTTTTAGAGGATGAAAATCAACCGGATGGAATTTATAATTTTGGCAGTGAAGACACTCGTAGGCTTCGTGAATATATTACGGAAATGAAATCTATCACAAAATCTAATAGTGAGTTACACTTTGGAGCATTAGGTCACAATGACAGCGGAAAAACTGGTATTTCACCAGATATTCATAAAATAATGTCTATTGGTTGGAGACCCAAAGTGCTTTTTGCAGAGGGAATACAGAAAATTATTGATTCGTGGGGTGAGAAAAATAGATAACCTTTATGAATTAGAAAAGTTAGATAAATCAAGATATGTAGATGAACTTTACCCAGCCTTTGATAATGTTAAGGAGGCAATCGTATTTGAATCTAGTAGTTTTTTTGTACCGTATCAAGATGTTGTCTTGAAATCATTAGTAGAGCATACGAATGAAGATGAATTTTATGATATTGTAATTTTAACTAATGAGATTGATGCTTATGATTGTAATTTGCTACAGATGGAAATTGCAGGCAGGAAAAATATATCTTTGCGTTTTTTTGATCCTACAAGCTATGTAAAAAAATATGTTGAAAAAAGTAGATATAAATATTTAACGATAAATTATTTTAGAATGGCCTTACCGTGGATATTTAAAAAATATGATAGAGTTCTCAACCTCGGCGCTGATATTGTTATTGAAAAGGATGTAATGGAATTATTGCATTGTCCTATGAAGCATAATGAATATATAGCAGGCGCGATAGATCTTGGATATCTAGGGCGACTTAAGATGGATATTTCTCCAGACGAATTAGGATTATGCAATCCGGATGGTTATGTGAATGCTGATGTATTGGTTTTTAATAATGTAAATATCAGGCGGGACTTTACGATGGATAATATTATGGCACTCTGGCAGAAATATTATTTCAGGTGTGCTGAACAGGATGCATTGAATATGCTTTTTGACGGGCATATCCATCATATAGATCTTAGGTGGAATCTCTTTCCGCCCAGGATGGCATCTGTAGAGCATATTTCACATAATACCATTAATAAGATTGAATTATGGAAAAAATCGATGCAGGATCCATATATTATCCACTATGCTGCTTATCCTAAGCCGTGGGACTATCCTTTGGTTGGTTTTGGAGACTGTTGGTGGAAATATGCTAGAACCTCTCCATATTATGAAGAAATTTTACGTCGCCTAACCGTCAACTCGGTTCGTGGCGAATTGGGAATTAATAGATTATGGATACAAAAAATAGGAGATCGATTCGTCAAAATAGTTCCTCGCAGTTCGAGAGCTAGAGAAGTTATAAAGCGGATTTATGCAGCTTTTTTTACGCCTCCCAACAAGGAATGGGGAGAGAAATTTGCTAAAAAGAGGTAAGAATAATGGATTATCAAGAATTAGATGTTATGGTACTGACATACAATCGTAGTCAGTATTTAGGAATAGCACTGAGCGCTATTTTTGAATCAAATGCCACATGGAGAAAAACAATTATCTTAAATAACGCATCAACAGATAATACATTAGGTGTGAAGGTGTGATTTCTGAAATTCAAAAAAAGTATCCGAACAGGAAAATTGACATAATTACACATGAGAAAAATATAGGGAATGCGGGGAACTTCAAGGCCTCACAGAAATTTGCAACCAATCAATATATTGCAGTTTTTCATGATGACGATGCAGTACATCCTGAATATATAGATCGAAATATGCAATTGATGCATAAAAATAAAAATGCTGTTATGTCCACGGGAATGGCACATGCGGTTTACAATGTGGATAATGTGAATTGGGACTTTCTTCCTGATACTTATTTTTATTATCCTAAAGTTAGAAATGCCTTTCTACAATTGCTCATAAATAGGCCAACATTCTGTTGTGCGATTTATAAAACCAGTATTTATAAAAAAGTAGAATACCACCCGGAATTATATGGAAAATTACATGACATTATTTTTATGTATGATGTGGGATGTTATGGCGATTTGATCTTTTTACATGGAGAATGTGTTCGCTGGCGACAACATATTAGTTCGGATAGTAATTCCTTAAAAACAGGTCCGTTTCCCAAGGAACTTCTTGCCATATTGTCTCATATGAAGCAATGTTATGTGACGGAATGTCCTATTACTGGAATAAAGGAAGAAGTGCGAAGCGTCTTATATGACACGCTTCTTTTTAATTTCGCTTTGTTTCTTTATCAATGGAGTGCTGGGGAACGTTTTATGACTTGGAATCAGTTTAAAGAAGAGATGCTGAAGAAAAAGCTTTTTAATAAACGTAGGTATTTTTTGTTTGATCATCTGATTGATGGGGTGTTGAATCCGGTAATTAGAAAAGTTGCTGTCAAATGCTGGCGAAAGTATTCTTTTTCTTATAAATATCGTGTTGGTAAGTAATGTGAGCTGCGTAATCAATGGTGTGCATAACTCCAGTATTAAGCAATGTTTCGTAGTATCACATACTTGTATGAATATAGTGGAAAGTAGTTTGAAATCTTTCTAAACGCATTTCTTCAAAGATTTTAATCAATTGTTGAGATGCAAATGAATTCTAAAAACCGATATATCCAGAAAGCAGAATTCATTCTATGAGATTTGGTAGAAAAAGATATAAAAAACGATTTGAAAGGTTTAAAGGTTCAGTGGCTAAGCCAGTCTGAATAGCGTTAAAGGGTATTGAGCATTTAAATTGAATCTCATATCGGACTTTGTCTGATGTGAGATTCATGAAAGTGTATAATAGTATTATTTATTATGTAGCAGTGTACATTATGTTTCTCAATAAATGAGGTCACAGGGTCATGTACGATTATCTAATTATAGGCAGTGGTCTGTTTGGCTGTGTTTTTGCCCATGAAATGAAAAAAGCGGGAAAGTCTTGTCTCGTTATTGAAAAACGGGATCATGTCGGCGGCAACGTGTATTGTGAAGAAAAGGACGGCATTCATATTCACAAATATGGAGCTCATATTTTTCACACTTCAAATACGGCTATATGGAACTATGTGAATCAGTTTGTAGAGTTTAATCACTATGTCAATTCACCGGTGGCGAATTATAAGGGAGAATTATACAATCTTCCTTTTAATATGAATACCTTTTCCCAGATGTGGGGCGTCGTAACGCCAGCAGAGGCAGCGGCTAAGATTGCAAAGCAGCGTACAGCCATTCAAGGTGAACCTAAAAATTTAGAAGAACAGGCCATTTCTCTGATTGGCACCGATATTTACACAAAACTTATCAAGGGTTATACGGAAAAACAATGGGGCCGGAGTTGTACGGACCTTCCTGCGTTCATCATCCGACGCTTACCCGTGCGATATACGTTTGATAATAACTATTTCAATGATCGCTATCAGGGTATCCCTATGGGGGGTTATACTGTGCTGATAGAGGCGCTATTGGAGGGTATTGAGGTGCGTACTGGGGTAGATTATAATAAACATCGTGAGGAATTTAATGATATAGCGGATACGATTATCTATACGGGCCCTATTGACGCATATTTTCAGTATCGGCTGGGACAATTGGAATATCGTGGGCTGCGGTTTGAAACAGAGCGGTTGGAGGAAGAAAACTATCAGGGCGTAGCCGTCATGAATTATACGGATCGAGAAACGCCGTATACGCGCAGCATTGAGCACAAGCATTTTGAATTTGGGACGCAGCCTGTTACGTATGTGACCAAAGAATATCCGACGGATTGGAAACCGGGAGAGGAAGCCTATTATCCGGTCAATGATGATAGAAATCAGACATTGTACAGGCAATACGCTGCATTAGCAAAACAGGAACGGCAGGTTGTGTTTGGGGGACGGCTGGCTGAATATAAGTATTACGATATGGATGATGTCATTGCCAGTGCGCTGACTGCTGTAAAACAGTATCAATAAAGGTGGTGGGGGTATGAAAAAAATTAGAAAGGCCGTGATTCCGGCTGCAGGGTATGGTACGGGATTTTTACCGGCTACCAAGGCGACACCGAAGGAGATGCTTCCTATTGTGGATAAGCCGGTTATTCAATATATTGTGGAGGAAGCCTTGCAAAGCGGTATTGAAGAAATATTGATTGTAAGCGGCCATGGAAAACGAGCGATTGAAGATCATTTTGACACGAATTTAGAATTGGAAACGCAGTTGAAGCACCAAGGAAAAAACGCGTTGCTACATATGGTACAGCAAATTTCTGAAATCAATATCCATTATGTCCATCAAAAGCATATGCGTGGGTTGGGAGATGCTATTTTATGTGCCAAGGATTTTATAGACGATGAACCGTTTGCTGTATTGCTGGGGGATACGCTGATATATACGGAAACGGAGCCGGTATTGCAGCAACTCCTGAATGTGTATTATCAGACGGGAACAACTCTTCTGGGATATCAGCAGGTGCCGCTGTCGGATGTGTCGTCATATGGTATGATTGCGGGAGTGCCTAAAGAGGGACGTGACCTGCTCCAGGTTACTCATATAGTTGAAAAACCGGATAGAAACCAGTCGCCCAGCTGCTATGCGGCGATGGGCCGCTATATTATCCATCCGGATATCTTTGAGGCACTGCAGCGCGTTGCACCACATTCTAATAAGGAAATACAATTGACAGATGCGTTGAATATACTGGTAGAACGGGAAACTGTATGTGCATATCCGTTGGTTGGCACCTGCTATGATGTGGGCTGTAGCTTGGAATATTTGAAAGCTACTGTAGATTATGCTCTGCGCCGGGACGATTTAGGAGCTGCATTTTTATAGTATGTAAAAGAACTGATTTAAAAGGATGGTGGATTACTGGGTTGTGGATATGTGCGGGCGCCATAAATGGGGCCCCTACGATGGTGCGTATTACATTGTGTTCATGACGGTAGGTTGCAGTGTCCCAGATCTTGATTTTGTAGGGGGCGGATTCATCAGCCCCGCATGTATATCAACGGATGATCTGGACATACCAGGATGGTGGATTACTGGGTTGTGGATATGTGCGGGCGCCATAAATGGGGCCCCTACGATGGTGCGTATTACATTGTGTTCATGACGGTAGGTTGCAGTGTCCCAGATCTTGATTTTGTAGGGGGCGGATTCATCAGCCCCGCATGTATATCAACGGATGATCTGGACATACCAGGATGGTGGATTACTGGGTTGTGGATATGTAGCGGGCGCCATAAATGGGGCCCCTACGATGGGGGCGTATTGCATTGTGTTCATGACGGTAGGTTGCAGTGTCCCAGATCTTGCCCTTGTAGGGGGCGGATTTATCAGCCCCGCAATATACCGGCAGGCGATCTGGACATGATCAGGATGGTGGATGGTGGGATTGTGTCTGTCTTACGCCTACATTTATAATAGAATCTGACTTTTTGCTGTATACGAGATTGTGTTCAGCGGGAAGTCTTTTTTTTATGCCTTCTTATTCGGATATACTATACGGATTGGATTATAATATATTCTTTAGAGATTATAGACGGGTAATGACGGAGTGTACTGTGTGGCGGGCGCCATGAATAGGGCCCCTACGATGGGGGCGTATTGCATTGTGTTCATGACGGTAGGTTGCAGTGTCCCAGATCTTGCCCTTGTAGGGGGCGGATTTATCAGCCCCGCATGTATATCAACCGGCGATCTGGACATATCCAAGATGGTGGATTTCGGGGTTGTGGTTGTGTGGCGGGCGCCATGAATGGGGCCCCTACGATGGCAAAAGCACAGGGCACAGGCGATGGCAAAAAGTACAGGGCGCAGGCATAGGGCATAGGTATGGGCGGGTTGGGATTTTGCTGGGGGTGATGTAACGCTGTGTAACGCATTAGAATAGAAGAGATAAGAAGAAAAGAGAAAAGATATATAGAGTTCCGTTAGGTAATTTTTGTGTACGTATAAAGGATATTTGTGCTTTTTTATAAAAAATAAAGTTCATCAAACCTTAGGATTATTCATTTAATTACAAAAACTACTAATAAAAATGCTTAAAAAGTATAAATAAAATTAAAAATGAGAGAAATACGCTTAAATTAGTGTTGACAAAAGTCATATTTTTTTCGAAAAAAGTAAAAAAAAATGAATAAAAAGACCTCAAAAAAAGTGTATATAGATAGAGGGACATACTCAGGAACTTTTCAGAAAGAGGAGACGGACCCGATGAAACGATTACAGTGGTTGAAAATAAAAGTAGGTTTTTATAGTGATCCTCGCGTGGTGCGCATGCTTCGCCAGTCTAACGGGGAAACGTATCATTTGGTCTTGTCTGTTCTGCGGGATTTCGCCGGCGCTATCAATCACGGCGGCTGGGTGTACGTGACGGAGCAGGAACCGCTGACCAGCACGGACTTGGGCCATTATCTTCATCGGCGCACAAAGACCATGGAAAAGGCGCTGGACTGTCTGGAAGAATTAGAGTTTATCAGACGGACAGACACCGGCAGTATTCAACTCCTGGACTGGGAGGATATGCAGGGCTGTGATAAGGATCAGGCGCGCCGCGAACAGACGCGGCAGCGTGTGGCCAAATGCCGCCGGCGTCAGAGGGAAATCACGGAGCTATTGCCGCCCCCCGCGGCAGCACTTGATGGCGTGAAGGCGCCAGCGATAGATAGTGAAGCGGCGGGTATGGATCAGGCAGCAAATGCTACAGAAGACGCTGGCATTTCTGATGTGCCCCCATTGATGACGAGTAAGGCTGTCCTGCCGGTCAGCCCTGCACGCTGGCAGGATCATGCCTGTATTCAACAATACCGGCAGTATTTTGGTCAGATAGGCGCTGATTGCGCACACCAGCTGCTGGAGCTGGAACGGTATTGGGGAGCCGGCTCTCTTTCGAACGCCATTGACATTGCCTATGAGCATCACGCGCCGCACGTGAAATATATACAGGCCGTTTTAGTGAACGGCAACGGCACTTCGCAACGAAAGGAGTCAAAAGAAAATGAACGGATCCAGCGTTATGCTGCTATGCTTGAATCATGTGTACGGGAATCAGATGAATCAGTCGAAAGCGTATGCGGAGATAGTACGAAAATCACTTCCGGTGGCCCTGTCGGAGGAGCATGGTAAAAAACTGGCTGAACGGCTCAGCAAGCGGTGTAAATTTGCACCGTCTATTGCAGAAATTATGGAAGAATGGAAGCAAATGAGACGGGAGATCTATCGGGAGGCATCTGTGTATCATCCGGAGCCACGGCTGCCGTATGTGAAACGGCAGACATTGCAGCAGGCCCAAGCGGTAAAAATATCCTGGCATGAGGGAAAAAGAGTGATAAACTGCCATATAACGGCGGAAGTACGGGAATTTGTCCATACCTTTTTTCCGGAAATGAGTGATGATACGATCCGGAAAAATTGGCTGGAAATCATGAACTGTCAAAAAGACAGAGTACGGGAACTAGCCCAAAACAGCCGTTGGCGTACGTATATGAAGCTGAATACAGAAGGAAATATAGAGCTGGTTATGCGCAAAATTGCGTAAATATATAATAGATAAGAAAGGAGATCATGGATGTCAATCGTATCGTTTTTACGAAATCTGGACCGGCGGCGGGTCGTATATATCATGCGGCGCCTGCTGTCACTGGCTCTGCCTATGCGCCCTTATATGGCCTGCGGCACCGCACCGCGCTGTCCCTGTCTGGCGGCGCAGCAGACACATATCACCGGCGTAGCTATGGGCGACGCTATCCGTATGAAAATCAAAGCGTAATGGAGTGATACTGTTTATGAACAAGATGTCATCACGAAAGGAGAAACACATGAAAGTATATTTGAATCCCGGGCATGATCGAACGCTCGACAGTGGTGCGGTGAATGCTCATTTAGCATTACGGGAATGCGATTTGGCGTATGATCTGGGGTGTCTGGTTCAGGAACGCCTGGAACGGAACGGTATAGCTGTCATCTGCGGTCAGCGTGATGATCTGGATGCGGTGTGCAGCGAAGCAAACGAGAAAGATGCAGATGTATTTGTGTCCCTTCATTTCAATGCCTTTAATATGCGGGCCACCGGCACGGAGACTTTAGTCAGTGGTACGCCGGACAGTCTCCTGCTGGGGCATTGTATTCAGTCCAACATCAGAGCAGTCCTTTGTCTGCCCGACAGAGGACTGAAGGAACGACCGGGTCTCTTCGTTCTGCGCCGCACTGCTATGCCGGCTGTGCTGGCAGAAGTTTGTTTTATAGATAACGACTATGATATCAGGCGCTACCTGGGGTGTGCGGAAGAGGTAGCGTCAGCTATTGCCACGGGGATTATCCAGTATCCGGCCATGATAGGGCAGCGAGCTGCCTAGCGAGTGTGCCAAGAGATACTATATATTTATATTTTTTTCAAAATGAAAGGAGGAGTGACACATGGCAACACGCACTGCTGTATCCAGTAAGTTGAAGCTTACCGTATCCTATACGGATGACGGCGGCAAGGACAAGACTCGTCAGATCACGTTGGCGAATCTGAAGGCAAACGTTGAAGCAGCGAACATCATTCAAGCTGCCGAAGCGATTGCTACGCTGCAGAATGATCCTGTCAGCAAAATTGTTGAAGTGACAGAAAATGAAATTTCTGCCTAAGAACAAAAAAAAATTTAGCGAAAGGAGACTATCTTTATGATTACGACAAAAACTACAACCTTGCAGCTCGAATTCGTCGATCCTGCCGGCACAGCCGTGACGTATGCCTTGAAAGATCCGAAGGACGGATTGGATAGGGCAGCGGTAGAGGCTGCGGCAAAGAATATTATTGATAATAAAGTCTTTGCCACAAAAGACGGTGATCTGGCTTCCCTCAAAGAAAGCCGCATCGTAACCCGTCAAGTCGAATCCATCGACGCATAATGAAGCAGTGCCTTGGACCGTATTCCGGTTCAGGGTGCTTTTTCATGTCCATATACAGTGTTGCTTATTTTATATTATAGAAAGGAGCGATATCATGACCCAGACGATTCGCCCATTAATACAACATGTACAGGCAGGTAATCACGAACCTATTTCAGGCATATTGGAACATGTGAAAGGTGTCATACAATATTGGACACATGTGTATCATTATAATTTTTTATATGCGTTTCCAGATATGGATGAAGCAAAATCCATTGCCCAGACTGCGGCTATCCAGTTCATACATACCTGCGATATATCCCAAGAGAATACGAATTTAGTTAAATTACTGTCGCGCTGTGTTCATAATGCATTGGAATTGGAACGGAAACATAGAAAAGATGATTGTGACTTCCGTGTTATTCAAGTAGATGATACGGGCGGAGAGATGACAGACATCATAGAAAATCTTGTTGAGCATTATATTTTAAAGCCCGAAGACTATGTTTTGAGTGATGAATTGAAAAAACAGCTGGAACAAAACTTACGTAAATTAAATGCGGCAGAACGGCATATCATTCACTTGAGATATCATCAAAATTTGTCATTTCAAGAAATTTCAACATTGCAAAAACTACCTATCCGTACCATATCTTCCCGACTGTACCGGGCATTGGGGAAATTACGCCGTCACATGGTGGCATAACAGGAAAAAAATAGAATAATGACGGAAGAATATAGCAGCAGAACCGCCGAGACGTTGGCGGTTCTGCATTTTTATTTTATGAAAATGTTTGTCTTTCTGCAATAGACATAAAAAAGATTAAAAATATCAAATACATGGTATATTATATATAAAAATAATCAAGATAATGATTTTTATTATTATTTACATGAAAATATTTAAATTATGCACATTTTTATAATACTTAATATAATGGCTTAAATATGATGGGATAGTATAAAATTTTATGTGTAAACTCTAAGAGGCCCATAGGAAAAGGAACCTCATTCCTGTATAGTGTTAAGTGCTAACAAAGACACTAAAGAAATGAGGTTCCCTAATGTCAAATCTTAACACAAAACTCATGCAAGCGCTAGTAGAAAAACAATCTGTTGAAGATGTCTTTCGTCAAGAACTTGAAGATGCCATCAACCAGTTGCTTAAGGTTGAACTT
>NZ_LEKT01000037.1 GCF_001045675.1 Megasphaera cerevisiae DSM 20462 | reverse complement strand
TCTGTATCCATGATTTCTAACGCACAAACCAGTGCCTCTGTGAAAATCCGCATAAACAGCTGCAATAATTTTGTTTCGCGTATGATCGCGGTATCGGATTCCTTTATTGTTTTGATAATTTCTGCTATAATATATTCCATGAGAAGACCTTCGGTTGTGATATATTTTGCTGGCTAGGCAATATATCTATTATCTAGGTCTTTTCTTTTTTTTGCAATATCTTACCGAGAACTATTTTACACTAAGTCCGCCTCCTCCATTCCGCCATTGCTTTTTCTCCGCGGCCGCCTCAATAAAAAAATAATACGCCGGAAAACCTTTTTTCTATCAAAAAGCTTTTTTCTGCCGCGCTATTGTCCTATATATCGAGCCAAATATCTCCCGGTACATTAAAGGTCACAGGGCCACCGATATAAATACTCTTCAAGCCATCCGCTGCCCAGGAAGCGGTAATTTCAATGACTCCTCCCGGCTGCCGGATGCGGCAGGATACATTTTTCTTTCCCATGCAGGCCAGAGCCGCAGCCACCGCAGCCGACCCGGAACCGCAGCTCTGTTCCCAATACAGAGTATCCGTCGCCGTCACATACACAGCAGGAATCATTTTCAGCTGCGACGGATCAAACAAAATGAGACCAAAGGCCGCTAATGCTTCATCTGCCGCATAGCTGCAGACAGCCTTCCAAAAGACTTCCTTGTCAATCCGATCTATCCCCGTAACCATGTGAACAAAATGAACAATACCCGGCAGGGCCACACGAAAGAATCGGCTGGGCAGGCCGTCCACCTCAATAATAACGGCCTCCACCGCCTCAGGTAAGGGCATAGCGATGAACGCGTCAAAAATCCCCTCGCCGCGACGGCGGGCATGAGCGGCCAGTACCGTATCACACCCGGAACAAGATACCAAATAATTCCCCCATTCCTGTTGATCCTGCATCAGGACATAGGCCGCCGCAGAACGTGATGCATTGCCGCAAAATTCACCACCCATCATATCGATACGGATGGGCTCCTCTCTCTTCTCCGGAACGGATATATATGCGACCTGTTCAGCACCGATGCACTCCGGCCGCAGCAGCTCTGCCGCTACAATACTGCGCTGCGCTGCGGCTATTGTATCAAACACAAAAATTGTCGTGTTGCCGCTTGGATCGGCCTTTATATAATGAATATGCATAATTTCCCCTGCTCCTTAATTTATAATTCGGCAGTGAACGGAGCGCTGCCGTCGCAGATCACCCCTTTCACTGCTGTCGTTTTTTCTTTACTGCCTTCTATTCTACAACATTACCAACAAAAAAGGTATCGGAAATATTTCCGATACCTTTTTTGCTGCATATACGATTTATTTCTTAACCAAGTCTTCTTCAAGCTGAATATGCAATTCATGAAGCTGTTTCTTAGTCACTTCCGACGGCGCTTCACTCATGGGATCAATAGCATTCTGCGTCTTAGGGAACGCGATGACGTCACGGATGGATTTGCGTTTAAGCATCAGCATAATCATGCGATCCAGGCCAAAGGCCAGCCCACCGTGAGGCGGTGCCCCGAATTCAAAAGCACGCAGCAGAAAGCCAAATTTCTGATCCGCTTCTTCCGGTGTCAGACCGATAGCCTTAAATACGCGCTGCTGAATATCCTGCTGGTAAATACGCAGAGAGCCGCCGCCCAATTCCACCCCGTTCAGCACTAAATCATAGGCTTTAGCATAGACGTGACCGGGATCGGTTTCCAGCTTATCCAGGTCTTCATCGCGAATCGCCGTAAAGGGATGATGCATAGCGACATAGCGTTTTTCTTCTTCGCTGTATTCAAACATAGGGAAATCAACAACCCAAGTGAAGGCAAATTTATTTTCGTCAATACTGTTTGTACGGCGGCCCATTTCCTTGCGCAGTTCGCCGAGAGACGCAGCTACGACAGCCGGCTTATCAGCAATCATCAGTACTAAGTCACCGGTTTGACTGCCGCATTTTTCACCGATTGCCTGCAAAGTCTCTTCGCCGAGGAACTTCTTGACCTGAGATTTCAGTGTGCCGTCTTCCATGAAGCATATCCAGGCCAGCCCCTTGGCGCCATAGGCATTGACGTATTCCACAAGACCGTCCAGTTCACGCCGGGGAATGCCTGCATAGCCTTTGACATTGATAGCTTTTACCTGACCGCCGTTGTCGACAACGCTGCGGAACACCTTGAATTCCGTATCCCGGACAAGGTCCGTAATATCCGTAAACTTCATATCAAATCGAATATCCGGCTTATCAGACCCATAATTTTCCATAGCATAGTCCCAAGTCATGCGGTGAATGGGAAGTGCTACGTCATGGCCCAGTGTTTCCTTAAAAATATAATGCACCATCTGTTCAACAAGGAGCAAAATATCTTCCTGATTCATGAAGGACATTTCCATATCCAGCTGCGTAAATTCCGGCTGACGATCAGCACGGAGATCTTCGTCACGGAAACAGCGGGCAATCTGATAATAGCGGTCCATGCCGGAAATCATGAGAAGCTGCTTGAAAATCTGCGGCGACTGTGGCAGCGCATAAAATTTACCGTCATTGACACGGCTCGGAACCAGATAGTCACGAGCGCCCTCCGGTGTGCTTTTGCACAATTCTGGAGTTTCAATATCGATAAAGCCATGTTCGTTCAGGAAGGTACGCATCGCATGCTTGACCTTATGACGCATAATAAGGTTATTCTGCATTTCCGGACGGCGCAGATCCAGATACCGGTATTTGAGACGGATTTTTTCATCAACATCTATATTATCTTCAATATAGAACGGCGGGGTCTTGGAAGAATTAAGGATACGCAGTTCTTCACAGCGGATTTCAATCGTACCGGTCTTCATTTTCGGATTGACCGTATCCGTATCCCGCATGCGGACTACGCCGCGGACAACGAGAACATATTCCGTGCGGACCTGTTCCGCTTTTTTGAAAGACACCGTTTCATAGTCCGGAGACGCAACGACCTGGACGATGCCCGTGCGATCCCGGAGATCAATAAAAATCAATCCGCCGTGGTCGCGCCGCCGTTCGACCCAGCCGCATAAAACGACCTCTTTGCCATTATCCGCTTCACTGACCTCTGCGCAGTATTGCGAGCGGTGTAATCCTTCCATTGTATCCATTAGTTAATCATCCCTTCTTATGTGTTTCCATGTATTCAATGATCCCGTTCATGGGGATGCTGAGCTGTTCCTTTGTATTCATATCACGCACCTGAACCTGGCCGCCGGCCAGCTCATCTTCGCCGATAATAACGGTGTAATCCGCTTCCAGCTTATTAGCCGACTTCATCTGCCCTTTCATGCTGCGGCCCATCAGATCTATTTCTGCATATATGCCCTTTTCACGGAGCTGCTGCTGAATAGTAAAAGCGGCAGTCTTTGCCGCATCTCCCAAAGCCACAATAAATACGGGACGCTTGCGCTGCGGCGGCGGCAGCAGTCCCTGCTCCTTCAAAGTAAGCAGGAGCCGTTCCATACCGATGGCAAAGCCAATTCCCGGCGTAGACGGTCCGCCGACCTCTTCGATCAGACCATCGTAGCGACCGCCGCCGCAAACCGTACTCTGGGCGCCGAGAGGCGCATACATGATTTCAAAAGCCGTATTCGTATAGTAATCCAGACCACGGACCAGACGGGGATCCAGCGTAAAAGGAATTCCCACCGCCGTCAGATACTGCTGTACCTTGGTAAAATGGTCACGGCAGTCATCACAGAGATTATCGGTCAGCTCCGGCACACCGACAGACGCTTGTTTACAGCCTTCTTCCTTGCAGTCCAGCACTCGCAGAGGATTTTTATCCAGTCGGGCTTTACAGTCGTCGCACAGCATATCTTTTTTATCAGCATAGAATTCGATCAGTTTTTGACGATATACCGGCCGGCATTTGGGGCACCCTACAGAATTCAGGTGCAGATCCAGATCAGTCAGACCCAGTTCCCGAAATAACTGAAAGGCCATCGCAATAATTTCTGCATCAACAGCCGGATCCCTGGAGCCTATTTCCTCCACGCCAAACTGATTAAACTGACGGTACCGGCCTGCCTGCGGGCGATCATGCCGGAACATAGGCCCCATATAATAAAACTTATGTACCTGGGGATCTCCGTACAATTTATGCTCCAGAAAAGCCCGTACGACCGAAGCCGTGTTTTCCGGCCGGAGTGTCATGCTGCGGCCGCCGCGGTCATTAAATGTATACATTTCCTTGGTAACGACATCGGTCGTTTCTCCGATGCCGCGCAAAAATAACTCTGTACTTTCAAACAAGGGGGTACGAATCTCGCCAAATCCATAGAGCGAGCAAATCTGACGTATTTTCCGTTCCAGAAGCTGCCATTCCGCAGTTTGTTCCGGCAGGAAATCCTGCGTACCTCTAGGTGCAGTAATTGCCATTATCAATCCTCTCCTCCATATATGATAGAACACAAATGCCGGCGCTGCTTCATTCGTTCCCGCAGAACCTGCATATATGTATCGACGTCTTTAGGCATATATACTTTTTTCAGACTATGCCCGTCAACGCAAATAAATTTGGTCGCGCTGCCGGGCCCGGCTGCCAGTATGGTCTGCCGTTCCTCCATCATCTCGATATTATATCTGCCGATATATCCCGGCAATGCATATCCGACATTGGCAAAACTTGCCGCCATATATTTTTGACGGTACATATAATAAGGTATATAGCCAGCTTTCTGCAGCCCCTGGCTGCACACCGCCAGCATACGGCCCACCGTCTCGGAAGGCGGAATCTGCTGTCGCAGAGGATGGTGAAATAAAGGTGCCTTCTTTTTTAATGCCAACGTATGAATTGTAACATTTTCTGGGTGCAGTTGGCAAACAATTTCCATATTTTCCTGCATATCCCTGAGGGTTTGCCCGGGAAGCCCCGCAATAAAATCCATATTGACAGTCCGAAAGCCGATAGCCCGGCAGTCCTCATACATCCGGTAAACGTCCTCCACGCGATGACATCGCCCCAGGGCATCCAAAACAGACTGCTGCATGGTCTGCGGATTGACACTAATCCTATCGGCGCCGCATTCCCGCAGCAGACACAGCATATCATCTGCTGCCGTATCGGGACGACCTGCCTCGACAGTCCACTCCTCGACTGGAGAAAAGGCTCTGTCCGCAGCCTTCAGGATGCGTCTCAGCGCCGGCAGCGGCAGACACGTAGGCGTGCCGCCGCCTACATATATAGTACGTACATGCAGTCCATAGTCCATACATAACTGCTGTATATCCTCAATATCTGCTTCCACAGCAGCAGCAAAAGCCTCTAGAAATGACGGCCTCGCCGCACCGATCAGGCGTGAAGGGAAGGAACAGTATAAACAATGGCTGGGACAATAGGGAATGCCGATATACAGAGCTGCCTCTTTACGGCAATCCGTTACATATGGCCGCTGCAGCGCCGCCATACGGGCAATAAACCGGGCAGTCGGCACTGCCACGCCATAGGAACGGCGCAGGACGGCTCCAGCCTCCTGCGCCCCCATTCCCCTATCCATCAAATGATGAGCCAGCTTGGTCGGACGCACTCCGATCAGGGTTCCCCATGGACTTTGCGGCCCGCCGGTAAAACGATGATGCCAGTGCAGCAGGCAATCCTTCATATCCGAGCGTTCGTGGCCGGAACGAAAAAGCACGGCCTCTGACTGCCATGCCTCCGTTTTTCCGCCATAGGTGCAGGATAAAAGCCACCTTCCATCCTCCCGCCGCCGGAGTTGGATCGCTGCGCCGGCAACCTTTGACTCATGCCCGCCGATGTAACCGAGAGCAGCCATGATTTGACCTATTAAAGAATGATATTCAGCCGGACCCGTATATACATAGGTCTGATCTTCTTTCTCAGCGGTCATGTTCGAGCTGAGCTGCCTGCTGTTCAGCTTCCCGTTTCTTTTCACATTCTTCGCAATATCCATAGACCTTCAGCTGATGATCTATCGTATGAAAATGCAGGCGTTTCTGCAAAATAGACTCGAGCGTTTCCAGTAAATCGTCCTGGCATTCCCATACCTTGCCGCAGCCCAGGCAGATAAGATGATGATGAAAATGACCTTCATCATCACGATCGTTTAATTCATAACGGCTGCAGCCATCATCAAAATCAAGCTTTTTCAAAAGATCCATGACAGTAAATAAATCAAGCGTCCGGTATACTGTTGCCAAACCGATATCCGGAGCGATTTTTTTCACCATTTCAAATACCTCTTCAGCGCTCATGTGCCGTATAGAGCTTTCTACAAAAGCTCGCAGAATCACCTGTCGCTGTGAGGTCATTTTATACTTTTTATCCTTGATCTTATCCTTCATGCGCTTCATCATAATTTTCATGATTTCTTCTTTATTTGTTTCCATTTACATTCATCGCCTTTTCTTTGTATAAACTATAGAACCATAAATGCTTGCATATGATTTGCAGCACTGCTGTCACAGGAACGGTCAGGATCATGCCGGCCACGCCAAAGAGAGTGCCTCCGATAAGAAGCGCAATGACAATGACGACCGGGTGCAAGCTGATAACAGCCCCCATAACCTGGGGCATAATAAGATGACTATCTATCTGCTGGATGACGATATAAAAAACCAACACCTTGGCAGACAGAGTCAAATCTACGGTAGCCCCCAGCAAAATAGCCGGGATCGCACCCACAATAGGTCCCACGATAGGAATCCATTCCGTAATGGCCGCCAGAAGCGCAATAACCATAGGATAGGGAACTCCCATAATCCACATTCCCACAAAGGTCAAAACAGCAATAATGCAGCTCATAATAATCTGCCCCCGGATATACCGGCTCAGCACAAGCTGAATTTCCTTGAACACTTCGTTCAGCTGAGACTGGTAGCCTTCCGGATATAAGCGCACAAAAGAATGTATCATGCGCCCGCCATCCTTCATAAAATAAAAAGTAATAAACGGCACAACAAAAAACTCAACAACCGTACCGGCAATTACAAAAACAGACTTGATCAGACTGGACACGCCGTCAGCTCCATAATTACCAATCTTGACAAAGGCATCATTAATAATCGCCTTTACCTGATCGGGAATGTAAAACTGCGTCTGTTCGTTTTCCAAATGCGCCGCCAGGGCTGCGGTCTGTGCTACCAAATTATTGAAGTTGGCCGCCAGTAAATTGACCTGCACGACCAACGGTCTCAAAATAATATTGGTCACCCCTGTAATAATGATAATCAAGATAAAAAACGAAAGAAGAATCGCGATATCCACCGGCACCTGCCGCCGCGTTATCCTCTTCAGCACTCTGATAACCAAATCCCGCAGCGGCATCAGGATGAAAGTAAGAATAAGAGAGATAATAATCGGCCAATAGATGGCGTGAACAGACAAAAACAATGCGCCGGCCAGGACCGCCAGAACGATCCGCAGCCAAAACTGCGATTCCTTATACATGGCCATATCCTACCATCCTCCGTCTAAATACGGATTATTTCTTCGCTCTTCCCCTATCTGTGTCGCCGGACCATGACCGGGCAGTACAACCGTATCATCAGGCAGCGTCATCAGTTTACGATGGATGCTGTCGATGAGAGTCGCCGTAGACCCGCCGTACAGATCCGTTCTTCCCACAGAATACCGGAACAGCGTATCACCGGAAAATACAACGCCGCCTCCATACAGGCTGAGCCCGCCCGGCGTATGCCCCGGCGTTTCGAGGATGGTAAAAGTCAGGTTCCCCAGCTGTAAGGTTTCCCCATCATGGACAATATGATCCGGCGACGTGCATTCAATAGGCTTTCCCATAAAAGCAGAAAGATTATTCCGGGAATTGGAAATCAAATCCACATCACCTTCACCGATGTACACCGGGACGTGCTTGTAATTGCGCAGCTCCTGCAGCGCGCCGATATGATCGGCATGTCCATGGGTCAAGAAAATAAGCTGCAGCTTCAACTGATGATCTCCCAACGCCTGATCTATTTTTTCATAATCCCAAGCGGGATCAATGACCATCGCATCCTTCGTTTCACTGTCATAGACAATGTAGCAGTTCGTCATAATCGGTCCCAGCATCATTGTCATATATTTCATGCTCATATAAATCCCTCCTTAAAACACTTTCTTACTGTCGACTAACAGCGTTACGGGTCCGTAATTCTCCAATGACACCACCATTTCCGTCCGGAAACGGCCACTGGCTGTACGGATTCCCATGTCTTCAACACAAGCCACAAACTGTTCATACAGCGTCTCCGCCAGTACCGGCGGTGCGGCCTGCACAAATCCGGGGCGCCGGCCATGACGGACATCCCCATACAGGGTAAACTGCGAAACAATCAACATATCCCCACCTATATCCAGCAGTGACCGATTCAGCTTGCCCTGATCATCTTCAAAAATACGCATATGGACGATTTTATCGGCCATGTACTGCGCGTCTTTTTCATCATCCTCATTGGCTACACCGAGGAGAACCGTCAGGCCAGCGCCGGCACGGCCTGTCTCCACTCCCTCAGACGTAACGCTGGAAGAAAGCGTCCGTTGTACTACTGCTCTCATTATTGACCTCCTGTATACCTATCTACGGTATATACATCCTTCAGCCGGCGAATCTTCGTCGCAACAAACTCAAATTGTGCCAAATCCTTAATACTGACCCCCAAATGAATTGTCACATTCTTTGTATCGTTGACCTTGGCATTGACACTGAGAACAGAAATTTTCATTTCGGCCAGCGCCGCCATGATCTCCGCCATAATACCCGTACGGTCATACGCAACAATTTCCATATTGACTTCAAATGTTTCAGTACCGCCATAATCCCACTCGACATCGATAAGGCGATCCACATCATTCTGACTGTTGCTGATATTGGTACAGTCCGCACGATGGACGGATACCCCCCGTCCCCGTGTGATAAAGCCAATGATGGGATCGCCCGGTACGGGGCTGCAGCATTTAGCCAGCCGTACGAGCAGACCCGGTTCGCCCTTAACAAGAATGCCCGTACCGTTCCGCTTGACCGTTTTTCTCGGCTTGAGCTTTTCAATCGTGGCTAAATTACTTTTTTCCTCCTGTTTCTGCACATCCTTTTTGTGCAGCTCCAGCAGCTTGATAAGGACCGTATTGACGGCAAAACCGCCATAGCCCACAGCTGCCATGAGATCATCCTCAGAACCAGCATTCATCTGCTTGGCTACACGGGCCAGACGGCCCGCCGTGTCAAGAGCCTTCCAGTCATGGCCCAGACGCTTGCATTCCCGTTCAAGCGCTTCAGCGCCTTTAAGTATATTATCCTCCCGGTTTTCCTTCTTAAACCAGCCTCGTATTTTGGAACGGCTTTCCGAGCTGCCCACAATCTTGAGCCAGTCCAGACTGGGCTTTCCTACCTTGGAGGTAATAATTTCAACAATGTCGCCGTTTTTCAACGCATAATCCAGCGGCACGATCTTGCCGTTGATTTTGGCTCCCACACACCGATGACCTACATCCGTATGAATCCGATACGCAAAATCAATCGGAATAGCCCCCTGCGGCAGATCAATTACATCCCCGCGGGGAGTAAATACAAATACTTCATCGGAAAAAGCATCCAGCTTCAATGCATTGACAAATTCCTTCGGATTACTCGTATCCTGCCACTCTAATAAATTCCGAAGCCAGCCCATCTTTTCATCAAATTCATTCTTACCGGCATTCGCATTGCCTTCCTTATACCGCCAATGAGCGGCAACGCCATACTCAGCAACATGATGCATTTCCCAAGTACGGATCTGAATTTCCACAGGCTGCCCCCGTGTACCGATAACCGTCGTATGCAGTGATTGGTAGTTATTCGGCTTAGGCATGGCAATGTAATCCTTGAAGCGGTAGGGCAGCGGCTTCCACAGGCTGTGAACAATTCCCAAGACGCCATAGCAATCCTGCACAGTATTGACGATAACACGGATAGCATATAAATCATAAACCTGGCTCAAATCGCGATTATCCTTCTTCATCTTTTTATAAATGCTGTAAAAATGCTTGGGCCGGCCATTAATTTCAAATTGAATATGTGAATCCGTCAGCGCCTTTTGCAGTATTTCAATCGCTTCATTGACAATTTCCTCACGCACGTGACGCTTTTGCTTCATTTGATCAACTAAATCATAATACTTATCGGGTTCCAGATACCGAAAGGATAAATCCTCCAGTTCCCATTTAATATTGAAAATCCCTAAGCGATGTGCCAAAGGAGCAAAAATCTCCAATGTTTCCTGCGCGATCCGCTTCTGCTTATCACTGCGCATATACCGCAGCGTCCGCATATTATGCAGCCGGTCGGCCAGCTTGATAACGACAACGCGCACATCCTTGGCCATGGCCAGGAACATTTTACGCATGCTGTTCAGCTGCTGATCCTCCTTGGTACGATAATCCAAACGGCTCAGCTTAGTGACGCCATCGACTAAAAAAGCTACTTCTTTACCGAATAAATTCTGCACATCCTCCAAGGTATAGGCGGTATCCTCGACAACATCATGCAGCAAAGAAGCGGTAATCGTCTTGGTATCTATCTGCATCTCAGCCAAAATCTGCGCGACTGCCAGTGGATGAAGAATATACGGCTCACCACTGACCCGTCGCTGATCCTTGTGGGCCTCTTCCGCTAACGCATACGCTTTTTTTACATCTTCACAAGTCTCCTCCGGCTGATAACTGTGAATCGTATCAAGCAAATGCTGAAACGCTTTATCCTTATCATTAAATTCCATAAAAAATCCCCCTCAGACCTTGCCGTATTTCTTATACGTAGGCGACATATGCAGACACATTTTTTCGTGAAGTACCGGAAAATAATACGCGGGACCATCACTATTCTGCCGAATCTTCAACACTCCGATCTCTTTCAGAACCAAAACAGCTGCATATATCGTATGGGAACCATACCGGTCAAACTCTGCCGGCAGCAGGCGCGTTTGCAGCTGCCGGACCGGCATGCCCCAGTCAGGGATACATTTTTTTAAAGCCATATATATATCAATCATGATAGTTCTGTCAAGGTGTACATCTGCCGCAGGCTCGTGAATATCCTGCAGCACCAGCTGCGGCGACGAACGGCCGTTAAATTCATTTTTTTCCAACTGAAACGCCAGATCAACGCTATCTCCGCTCCTGATTTTATCACAGCGCTCTGCCATGGACCAGCCTACGCCGGACAGATATGCCCGATCCCGGCCCGCAACCGTAATACGAAGATGCTGTTTATCCCGCCCCATAGTCCTGATCTCTGCGACCGTACTGCCGTAAAGAGAAAAAACAGGGCGGCTGTTGCCCATACCATACGGCTCAAGACGGCTTAATTCGGCGATCAGCTCTAGAGTAACCTGCTTAGGTTTCAGTTCCATGTCGATGGAAACAGAAGGAATATAGGCTTCCTCCGTCATATGAGCCGCCGCATATTCATTCAGCCGCTGCCGGAAAGCTTCAATATCCGTTTCCCGAACAGAAAAACCCGCCGCCATAGGATGTCCGCCATATTGGATCAGCAGATCACCGGCATACTGCAGAGCGGCATACATATTAAAACCACTGATGCTGCGGCATGATCCTTTCCCTATCCCATCATGAACGCTGATGACTAAAGACGGCCTATAGTATCTCTCTACCAGCCGTGACGCCGCAATCCCGATAACGCCAGCATGCCAGTCGCAGCCAAATGCAATCAAAACACCATCTGATTGCCGCCCCTGCTGCTCGATCTGCGCGATGGCCTGCCGGGCAATATCATGCTCGATTTCCTGTCGTTCCCGGTTCAATTCACTGAGCTCGTCTGCCAGCAGGGCCGCCTTCTCCGGATCGGACTCCAGCAGCAGCCGTACACCCTGCCCGGCATGGCTGATCCGTCCGGCCGCATTAAGCCGGGGAGCCACGGTAAAGGCAATACGGCCCGCCGAAACGGCATCCCCCGTAAGAGAAGCCGCCTTCAGCAGCGCCTGAATACCTATATTCTGTCCCTGGCGCATACGTCTGAGACCATCCTGCACAATAATTCGATTTTCATCAGTAAGCGGCACCAAATCGGCAATGGTCCCCAAAGCCACCAGTTCCGTATAGCCTGGCAAAGCATCATGCAGTCTTCGGGACCACAGAGCCTGGCATACTTTATATGCCACACCAACCCCAGCCAGTTCCTTAAAAGGATACGGGCACTCTGGCTGCTTAGGATTAAGAACGGCATAGGCCGGCGGAATATCCTGCGGAGGTTCATGATGATCTGTGATGATAATATCCATATCGGTAACCTGGCTTACTATATCATAAGAAGAAATACCGCAATCCACCGTAATCAAAAGATCCGTATGCCGGTCTGCCAGCAGCTGCAGCGCCTCACTATTAAGGCCATAGCCCTCGCCCTGCCGTTCCGGTATATAAAAGGACGGCGCCGCTCCCAGATCAGAAAGCACCTGATACAGCAGCGACGTCGACGTAATGCCGTCCACGTCGTAATCACCGTAAATCGTAATGCGCTCTCCCTTGTCGATGGCCTGGCCGATCCGCTGCACCGCCTGTTCCATTCCCTTCATAGCAAACGGATCATATGTTTTTTCCAGTGAATCAAACAAAAATCGTGATCCCCCTGCAGGTGTCTCTATGCCCCGATTGACCAGAACATGAGCCAGCACCGGTGAAATATGAAGCTGTTCCACCAATTCCTGTATAATTTTTTTATCAGCCTGCAGCATATGCCAGCGTTTTTGCATGATACCACTATCCATTCTCATAAATAATCACTATCAATAACCTTACACATATTCTACCACGTTCTATTCTCAAAATAAAGATATTTTCACTAAAAGCTTAGCAAATATAGGAAAATTTATTTTACATCTGTCTAAAATATAATGATTATTTTTTACATAAAGAAAAAGACCCCGTACGTATACGGAGTCTTTTCCTTTATATCAAATCAGGCAATACATGTCAGACACCAATTAGTCTGCAAATGCCTTTTGGAAACGTACATAACTGTCACGGCGTGCTTTCGCATCCGATTCTGTCTTAGCGTACAGTGCATCAGCCTGTTCCGGGAAGGCCTTCTTAAGGGACGCATAACGAACTTCACCCTGTAGGAATTCCTGGAATTTGCTGTAATCCGGAGCTTTGGAATCAAGACTGAACGGATTTTTGCCTGCTTCCTTGAGATCCGGGTTGTAACGATACAGATCCCAATAACCGCATTCAACAGCAAGTTTTTCTTCCATCTGGCTCTTGCCCATGCCCTTACGGATACCATGATTGATGCAAGGCGCATAGCAGATAACGAGGGAAGGACCATGATAAGCTTCAGCTTCTGTCAGTGCCTTCATAAGCTGATTCTTATCAGCACCCATAGCGGTCTGAGCGACATATACGTAACCATAGGAAATAGCCATCATGCCGAGATCCTTTTTCTTCGTCCGCTTGCCTGATGCAGCAAACTGAGCAATAGCTGCGGATGGCGTAGCTTTGGAGGACTGGCCGCCTGTATTGGAATACACTTCTGTATCCAGTACGAGAATGTTTACGTCCTGATCCTGTGCCAGCACGTGGTCAACACCGCCGTAACCGATATCATAGGACCAGCCATCACCACCGATGATCCACTGCGAACGTTTTACGAAGAACTGCTTCTTATCGAGGAAGTCTTCAAGAATTGGTTTTCCCGCAGCTTCAGCTTCCAGAAGTGCCGTCAATTTATCAGCACGTTCGCGAGTACCTTCGCCCTCATTCAGGTTAGCAGCCCAATCACTCAAAGCAGCCTGAAGTTCGGGAGATGCCACAGCTTTGGCCTGTTCCACGCTGTCAAACAAGTCCTTACGTACTTTGTCAACACCCATGAACATGCCAAGACCAAATTCAGCCGCATCTTCAAACAAGCTGTTAGCCCATGCAGGACCATGACCAGCTGCATTCATTGTATACGGAGCAACCGGAGCAGAAGCACCCCAGATAGAGGAGCAGCCTGTTGCATTGGCAATCATCATGCGATCACCAAAGAGCTGTGTAACAACCTTGACATACGGTGTTTCGCCGCAGCCTGCGCAAGCGCCGGAGAATTCAAGAAGCGGGGTTTCAAACTGAGAGCCGATAACGGTTTTCTTGTTCTGCGGATTAGCCTTGGGAGCTACCTTTTCCGTGCCATAATACCAGAAGTCCATCTTAGCGCGTTCTTCATCGCTGTTCGGTACCATCGTAAGAGCCTGTACCGGGCAGACATTTGCGCAGCTGCCGCATTCCAGGCAATCGAGCTGATCGACTACGATAGCCAGATCATATTCTTTGCCGGATTTAGCTTTGACAGCGGTTTTATAACCTGCCGGAGCAGCGGCCGTTTCTTCCTTCGTCGTCAGAACCGGGCGAATCGTTGCATGAGGGCAGACAAAGGAGCACTGCAGGCAGCCGATACATTTTTCATTATTCCAGGACGGAACATGAAGCGCCGGACCTGCTTTTTCAAATTTGGACGTACCGGAAGGCATCGTGCCATCCAGGCGTTCGTTGAATGCGGATACAGGAAGATCGTCGCCGACCTGGCCGAGTATCGGAGCAGCAACTTTTGTGAAGTATTCCGTAGCCGGACGGCCTTCAACAACTTCATCCACTGCGTCAGCCCATGCAGCCGGGTATTTGACTTCATGGAATTCTTCAACCCCTGCATCAACAGCGCCGTTGTTCATATCAATAATTTTCTGACCCTTCTTACCATAGTTGGTAATGATGGAGTCTTTCAAGTATTTTACTGCATCTTCAACAGGAATAACTTTTGCCAAAGCAAAGAAAGCAGACTGCATAACCATGTTGATACGTGTGCCCAAGCCCAGCTTCTGGCCGATAGCATCACCGTTCAAGGTATAGAATTTAACATGATGCTTAGCAATGGCACGCTTGATCTTAGCCGGCAATTCCTTTTCCAGTTCTTCATCAGACCAGGTGCAGTTCAGCATGAATGTACCACCGTCTTTGATGCCGCGGAGGAGATCAAAGCGCTGTACATAAGACTGACGATGGCAGGCAATATAATCAGCTGCATCAATCAGATACGGCATATCAATCGGTTTGGTACCGAAACGCAGATGTGAAATCGTTACACCGCCGGATTTCTTGGAATCATATGCAAAATATGCCTGTGCATACATATCGGTATGGTCACCAATGATCTTGATAGCTGATTTATTGGCACCGACAGTACCGTCAGAACCGAAGCCCCAGAATTTGCAAGATGTAAGACCTGTTGTATCAAGCGGCATTTTCGGAGCACGCGGCAGAGACAAATTGGTAACGTCGTCTTCGATGCTAAGCGTAAAGCCGTTGAGAGGATGCGCTTTTTTGAGTTCACTGAATACGGAAAGGAAATCTTCCGGCAGAACGTCTTTAGAGCCAAGACCGGCACGGCCGCCCACGATGTCGATATCCAGGCCTTCTTCTTTGACAAAGCCTACGATATCGAGGTACAGTGGTTCGCCGAGGGAGCCCGGTTCTTTTGTACGGTCGATAACCGCAATTTTCTTGACCGTCTTAGGCAGAACGGATGCCAGATATTTATTGGAGAACGGACGATACAAATGCACGTTGATCGCACCGACTTTTTCACCCTGACTCAGCAGGTATTCTACAGTCTGTTTTGCAACGTCGGACAGCGAACCCATGGAAATGACAACATATTCCGCATCCGGAGCGCCATAGTAGTTGAACGGTTTGTATGTACGGCCCGTGATTTCAGAAATTTTATCCATGTAGTCAGCTACGATATCCGGCATAGCGTCATACAATTTATTAGCACCTTCTGTATGCTGGAAATAAATGTCCGGGTTTTCAGCAGTACCGCGGATTTCCGGATTATCCGGATTCAGCGCACGGTTGCGGAATGCCTTGACAGCATCCCAATCGATCAATTTACGGAAATTTTCGAAGTCCATGACTTCGACCTTTTGAATTTCGTGAGACGTGCGGAAACCATCAAAGAAGTTGATGAACGGCAAAGAACCCTTCAATGCAGCCAGATGAGCTACACCGCCCAAATCCATAACTTCCTGTACATTGGATTCCGCCAAAAGACAGCAGCCGCTGGCACGAGCGGACATGACGTCCTGATGATCACCGAAAATGCTCAATGCATGATTTGCCAATGCACGGGCAGCAACATGAAATACACCTGGAAGGAGTTCACCGGCAACCTTGTACATATTCGGAATCATCAGCAGGAAGCCCTGTGAAGCCGTATATGTAGTTGTCAAAGCGCCAGCCTGTAAAGAACCGTGGAATGCACCAGCTGCACCAGCTTCAGACTGCATTTCAACGACCTTGACCGTGTTGCCAAAGAGGTTTTTCATGCCTGCTGCAGCCCAATCATCGACATGTTCTGCCATAGGAGAAGACGGCGTAATCGGGTAAATCGCGGCAACTTCAGTGAATGCATAGGATACCCATCCAGCTGCTTCGTTACCATCCATGGTTTTAAATTTGCTCATAGATAAAACACGCTCCTTATCAAAATATATAACCTTCAATATAGGATATGCCTATATTGTTGACAAAGTTAAAAGACATTCCATGCTCACTCACATGACCCATGCCAAAAGTGCAATCCAGGATGTATTCCATGATTACATTTATACATAGGCCAGGTCATACACGCCCTATTTATTTAAAAAGTGAAAATTAAACAGGAAGGTACAGATAATATTCAAAAAAAGTATTGATATTATTCTAAATATGTAATACTATAATTATGTGGACGATGTATTACAAATTTGCACATCAATACATTCCTGATCTCTGACCATCACATCCGAACGACTTTGTAACTTTTTCCTACAAGGTAATTATATTCCTTAGAAAATTTAAATTCAATAGGATTGTGATACCGTTTTAAACATTGTTTTGTGCTATTTTGTAAACGTATACCGTTTGAGTATTTATTATACAGGAGGTGGCATTATGGATTTTCATCATCTTAAATATTTTGTAGAAGTTGCCGACAAAAAATCATTCAGTAAAGCCGCACGAACCCTGCATATTTCGCAGTCCGCCATCAGCCGCACCATCAAGGCTCTGGAAGAAGAACTGGGAGTCGTGTTGTTCATGCGTAACGCGAAAGCCGTAGAATTAACTGATGCCGGTACTATATTTCTTACGCATGCTAAAAGGGTCGTGTTCATGTTCGAACACTTAAAAACAGATTTCGAAAATGAGTTCAAATTGGAACAAGGTACGGTTCTCATCGGCCTTCCCCCTATTACCGGCGCGCCTATCTTCGCCAATCTGCTGGGAGCCTTCAAACAGGAATATCCGCAGATCGAGCTGGACTTGTATGAACACGGCTCTAAAAAAGTCGAAATCAGTGTACAGGAAGGGCTTATCGATCTGGGCATTGTATGCACACAGCCCAAGGAAAAGGATTTTGAATCCTTCTTTCTAACGCAGGACCCGATGAACGTCATCATCCACCGGGATAATATTCTGAGCAAGGAAAAAACGATTCCCCTGAAAAAGCTGGCCAATGAATCGCTGGTATTATACCGTGATGATTTCAACCTGCATGACGAAATCATTCAGCACTGTAAAAAAATAGGCTTTCAGCCCAAAATCGTTTTTGAAACAAGCCAGCGTGACCTCATGATTCAGACGGTCGTCGCAAATCTGGGCGTCGCTCTGCTGCCGAGCCGCTTGTGCCCGACAAAAGAAAGCTCACCCCGCGTTTCCGAATCCGTTGTCGTCCGCCCTCTTGTAGAACCAGAAATCATGCATGTACTGTATGTTATCTGGAAACGCGGACATTACCTGTCTCATGCAGCACAGTTATGGCTTGACTTTGTCCGGAATAAAGCAAGAGTTATTTCCAATCTCTAAGCCTTGTAAATTCATATTAGAAAGGTAGTGCCATCGTTGCATGTATGTGAAAAGATAATCCGGTGCATTATTTCTCTGTCGCCCCATCGGATATCCGGCCAGCCGGAAGATCCGGATCACGAATTTACGCTGCAGAAAGAATCACTTCTCAGCCGTTGGAAATCCTTGCTGGGAACAGAAAAGCTCCTTGCTGCAGTATTCTTTTCCATTATCGCATTATCTGTGATTCAAGGGATATGGATCATAGTCCTGCAATATCAGGTCAGCCAGCTGGCTGAACAAACCCACATCCAGCAGACGCGCATGGCCCAGCTGGAACAAGCCTCTCAAAAGCACAATAATCTCTTGTATGCTACCTATGTGACGATGGACGATATCCAGAAAAAATGGAACGGTCTCAACTTCCGTGTCCTGGAAAATACGTGGAAATTGAATAAATAGCCTGTATTCCGCCAAGATGTATTCAGGCAAAATCCAAACGCACAATAAAAAGCAAATAACGCTCTCTGAATTTCTAAGAATTCAGAGAGCGTTATTTTACTACAACCTGATCAGCGGCTGCTTTCCAGCAGCTTCAAAAAATAGTCCGGCTCCGGAAGCTGCGGCAACAGTCTCCACGGCTGATGCGCAGCCAGCTGCTCACACGTATAATGCCCTGTCGCCACAGATATCGTCTTAGCTCCGATAGCCTTGCCGCACTGAATATCATATGGCGTATCACCAATGACATATACCTCATCAATCTGATCGCCCCATGCTTTTTCAGCAATAGTATAGGCATGACGTGCCAGATCATTGCGATAGTAAAAATCACAGGCAAAGCCCGAGTGTTCGAAATCAAAATATTGGGAAAGGCCGAAAAAATCCAGCTTCATGCGTGCCCCATACAGGCTGTTTCCCGTCAGGAGAAGCTGCCGGTACTCACGGCGCTGTGAAAAAAACACCAGTAAATCCCTGGCAGGCGCAAACACGACGCCTTCCTCCTGTCTAGCCTTCAGCCATTTCAGCAAATGCGTTTCATAGCCCCGGCAAAACGCGCTGACTTCTTTATCCGTCGGCATCACGCCATTAGCCTTATACAACAGCTGCTGACAAATATAATTATCTGTCCGTCCGCCGGCAGTGATATGCGGTACCGGCACAGCATCTCCCTGTATGGCGTGAAACACTTCCTCAATGGCGTAGAGCCCTGCCCGGCCAGTATTCAGCAGCGTTCCGTCTATATCCCAATATAACAGATTCACGTTTTTTCACTCCACAATACTTGCACTGATCACAATTATTTAGATACTAATTCCTTCGTATCACGGGCAATCATGATTTCTTCGTCCGTCGGGATGACATACATTTTGACTGTCGAATCATCCGTACTGATGAGCGTATCCTTACCGCGTACGTCATTCCGTTCCGCATCCAGCTTGGCACCCAGATATTCCAGACCCTGGCAGATAGCGGCCCGATCATCAATCCCATTTTCGCCTACGCCGGCAGTAAAGGTGATGACGTCGACACCTTCCATAGCAGCAGCCAATGCGCCAATGAGTTTGCGGACCTGATAATGGAACATATCAAGAGCCAGTTGGGCTCGTTCATTGCCCTTGGAAGCTGCATCGCCAAGATCGCGGAAATCGCTGGAAACACCGGAAATACCGAGAACACCGGATTTTTTATTCATCAACGCATCCATTTCTTTGGTGGAAAGGCCATGTTTTTCCATGACGCTGGTAACGATAGCCGGATCAATATCTCCGCAGCGGGTTCCCATCAGCACGCCTGCCAGCGGTGTAAAACCCATCGTCGTATCAATGCATTTGCCATATTTAATAGCTGCCAAAGAAGAACCATTACCTAAATGGCAGTTGATGATGCGCAGTTTTTCAACGGGAACACCCATCACCTTGGCAACCTGACCGGCTACATAACGATGGCTCGTACCGTGGAAGCCATACCGGCGAATACCATCTTCCTTGTACAACTCATATGGAAGGCCATACATAAAAGCCTTAGGCGGCATAGTCTGATGAAACGCCGTATCAAAGACCCCTACCTGCGGAACATTAGGTATAATCGCCTTGCAGGCATTGATGCCGATAATATTCGGTGGATTGTGCAGCGGCGCATAGGCAGAGCATTTTTCCAAAGCCGCCATAACTTCATCATTAATAAGCGTGGAGCAGGCAAATTCTTCTCCTCCATGGACGACCCGATGGCCTACCGCATCAATCGCATCCATAGTTTTGATGACACCGCAGCCGGCATCAGTCAAGCTATCCAGCACCAGTTTGACCGCCACCTGATGATCCGGTATGGACTGCTGAACGACCTTCTTCTGACCATTCCACTTATGCGTCAGCTGAGAATCAGGAAGCCCGATTTTTTCAACTAACCCCTTTGCCATGACTTCTTCATTGTCCATATTTACCAACTGGTATTTCAAGGACGAGCTGCCGCAGTTTACAACCAATACGATCATGAAATGTACCCTCTTTCATTTTTCTAAATTATTTTAGCTGGCCAAAAATATGGTTTGTCACTTCTTCACCCATTGCATCGCCCTTCCGATACATATACATGACATGCCAAACCTGACCATTATCTTCAAAGAAGAGACTCTTTACGACAAGGCTTGCTTTCTGACCGTTCAGTGGCTCATCATAGGTATATACCCCTGTCACCGCCGTTCTGCCGCTCACCGTCGCATCAGCGACCTTCGTTTGCAGATCTGTAATATCCGGTGTCTGTTTCAGCATCGCAACATCCTTTTCCGCCATCGCCTGCGGTGTTCCCTCGCTGGAAGGCTCCGACACAACAATAATGTTGATATGCTTATCATTATTGACATACATCATGCCCTCACCGTTTTGACGCTGTACGTGCGCAAGATCAAAGGGACTCATGAGATATACCTCTGAATCTCCTGTTTTCAGCTGGACATACCCAAAACTGTATTCTTGCAGCATCGTTACATTACCGCAGCCGGCCAGCAGGACGGCTGCCGCCGTCAGGACTACTGCCGCGAATCGTTTCCACATTTTCATACAATCACCTATCATGCTTTCTACAGACTATGATTATTATAGCATATTCCCGTATTGATAAAAAGGAAAAATCCGGCAGATATGTGATATATTTATTGCCAGACTTATATTATAATAATTATAATAATGTATAGTTCTTTTATATCCTTATACACAGGAGAACGCATGAATTCTATTGCCGTTATTGCTGAATACAATCCGTTCCACAACGGACATAAATATATGATTCAAAACCTGCGCGGTACCTTTGGCTCTGATGCAGTTATTGCCGTCATTATGAGCGGCTCCTTTGTCCAGCGCGGCGAACCGGCCCTGTTTGACAAATGGACCCGCGCGGCCTGGGCCTTGAATGCCGGTGCCGACTGTGTCATCGAGCTGCCGGCACTCTGTGCCCTGTCCAGTGCCGAAGCCTTTGGAACCGGTGCCGTGCGGCTCGCAGGAAAACTGGGCTGCACCCACCTGTCCTGCGGCGTCGAGCAGGGCACGGCCCGCGACTTTTACATCCTCGCCCGGGCAGCGCTGACCCTAGCTGACCAAACCGTCGTCGACGACAGGGGCCGTACCTATGGTCAATACCTGACAGACCAAATCTCCCGCAAGGTTCCGCCCAAAATCAGCGCCCTCTTAGCCCATCCCAATGCACTGCTGGCGCTGGAATACGTCAAGGGAATACTGCGCTACGCGCCGGGCATGCAATTTGTCCCCGTAAGCCGTACCGTCCGGCATGACACTCTGCAGACAGCCGGCTCCTTTGCCAGCGCCTCGGCCCTGCGCCGTATGATCACAAGCGGCGACGGAGCGGGTGCGCTCCGTCCTTATGTGCCGGAAGCCGTATACGGTGACATTCGGGACCTTCTATCACAAGGCCGCTATACCGACTACAGGCGCTACGAAGACCTGCTGCTATATTGCGGACGCACCCTTACGCCTCACACGCTGCAGAGCCTGCCGGCTTTTTCCGAAGGACTGGAAAACCGCTGGTACCGCTGCCTGACACAGGCCGCTTCCTGGCCGCAGGCCCTGTCACTGCTCAAAACACGTCGTTATTCCTGCAGTCGCCTGAAACGCATGGGCGCCTATACGGTTCTTGCTATTCCCCGGCAGGATATGGCGGCGCTCAGACAGGCGGGGCCGCCGTACGGCCGTCTGCTGGGACTGTCGCCGCAGGGCGCCGCCTTTATCAGGCAGGCCAAAGCATTCCTGCCAATCATCACCCATCCCGGAAAATCACAAGGAACGCTTGCCGCCTGGGAAAAAACAGTATTGGCGCATGATATAAAAAGCACGGATATACAATCGCTCTGTTTCCACTCGCCGGCCTGCCGCAAGGGCCTTTTGGATTATTACCGGGCGCCGGTCATTACCGGTGTTGCCGGTACAGCAGAAAAGCAGCGCTGAGAAACCTTCCCCGCGCTGCTTTATCGTATCAGCTATTTTTCGCAGCCGGCGTATACACGGCCTGAACAGTTCCTATCATGCCTCGTTCAGCTGTACTGCCACCTTCATACTGAGCCGTCGCCTTAGACGCATTCGGTGTACTTCCTACCTGAATAGTCCCCGAATAGACCACATGATTTTTCCATCGCAGCGATCCCTCCACGACATACATATATTCCCCCTGTGGTACCGGCTGCCCATCCTTGCCGGTACAATCCCAGACAAACTTCTGATCACCTGGCAAGGGCGTAGCACCGGCAGCGGCATCTATCTCTGCAGTCTTCCCTTCCCTGACCTGTGACTTAGCAACCCACATCGGGATGGCATCTTGCTGTTTGGCATATCCACCCGTACCGGCAAACTGGGTAACATATAATGTTTTAATATACTTCCCCTCCGAATCCTCTATCCATACGGCAAATTGATTGGACGCAATTCCGTTCTGTGCCGTATACAAAAAAGAAATATCGACGGTTCCTTCGGATCGGACCGGCGTTTTTTCCCCAACAGCGGCAGGGGCCGCTGTTTTTTCACTAGCTTGACTGCCGCAGCCGGCCATAGCCATGCCGATTCCTATCAGGACGGCGACAAAGGTGATTTTCCACGTGCTGTTGGCAAATATCATAGTCTCCTCCCTCAATACTCAAAGGTATCCAAATCCCATCCCGTCGTATAGCCTGTATCCAATGAATCAATCAACGCCATATCTTCTTCGGCAAGCATAAAATCAAAAATTCCGGCATTTTCAAAAATCCGTTCCCGATGAACTGATTTGGGAATAACGACATAGCCGCTTTGAATATCCCACCGCAAAATAATCTGCGCCGCCGTTTTATGATACTTGTCAGTCAGAGACACGATTTCCGGGATATTAAAATTGCCCCTCAGCAGCGGCGACCATGCTTCTGTCTGAATCCCCAAGCGGCGGCAGTATGAAAACAATACCTTCTGATTCAGCAAGGGCTGCCGTTCTATCTGATTGACCATAGGCAGGATACGGCAAGTCTCCCGGATCCAGTCCAAATGCTTTTCCGTGCAGTTGCACACCCCGATAGCTCTGACTTTTTTCTGATCATACAAATCTTCTATAGCCGCCCATACCTCCTGCAGCCGCAGCGGCTGCTGGCCTGGCCAATGCACCAACAGCAAATCCAGATATACCGTCTGCAATTTTTTCAAACTTTCAGCAAACGATATAGCCACACCGTCCCGGCTCATATTGGGCAGATCAATTTTACTGGTAATAAACATGTCGTTCCGGGAAATAGAGGCATGCGCTAAAGCCGCTCCGAGAAGTTCCTCATTTTGATACATCTGAGCCGTATCAAATGACCGGTATCCCGCATCGACAGCACTATCTACAGCATGCTGCATTTCCTCCATCGTGCGCGTCTTATATACTCCCAATCCCAGAACCGGCATACTGACACCGTTCTGCAGCGTCACATCATACATAAAAATTCCTCCTTCTCGAATGCCTGTCAATCCTTTTCCATACGCCTGAACACATCCAGATCCAATGCGGCCTGCACATGACGAATATGGGCCTGCATCAAATCGTAGGCCGCGCCGGCATCACCCTGCCCGATTGCGTCAGCAATGCGCTGATGGCTCTCGACGGAATCCCTGAAATGCTGGGTGTTGAGCGTATATTCCCTCCGAAACAATCCTTTGTCCAGCGTGACCAAGCGAACAGCCTCCACCATCTGTACAATAAAGTGATTATGCGACGCAGCGGCAATTCCCAAATGAACCGCCCCGTCATACTCCAGCATTTCTTCGACAGAGATCGTCCCGGCATAATACAAGTCCACCGCCGCTCCGTGCTTTTTCATAATATCATGCAAAAGCTGCATATCCTTTGGGGTCCTGTGTACCGCCGCCAGCTTGGCAGCATCGGCTTCAAACAAAATTCGCGCTTCAAATACTTCATCCACAAGGGCATGTTCAAATAATCCATACGCCATGATAATCTGTGCCAGCGTTGCCGACCGGCTGCGATTAACAAAAGTACCATTGCCCTGCCGGGATTCCAATATACCCAGCGCCGACAATGATACGATCGCCTCTCGCAGCGGCACGCGGCTGATTCCCAGCTGCTGTGCCAAACTCCGTTCATTCATGATTTTATCGCCCGGATGCAGCACGCCGCTCTTGATCTGTGAAAGCAGATACGACGCCGCAATCTCTCTGGCACTCTTTTTAGACTCCATAGCCATCCCTCTATCGTATAATTGGTTATACCATTAATGGTATAACCAATTATACGATGCCCTGCAGCCACTGTCAATATATCGCCGTTAAAACATATCTGGTCAGTGCTTTTTCTGCTTATCTATCGCACCTCTTTGGAGCAGCTTGGTAAGCGAGTAAAAAAGGCTGTAAGAACAGATACCCGGGACTCTTGCACACCAATCCGGTCTCTGTCTACGCCTCCCGCGCCTTCTCAAGGATTCATTCTCATTATACCATAATTCGCTCCATGTCAAGAACCGGAGCGCCAACGGACATTCAAAACCCCAATCCAGTACAAGACCGAATTGGGGTTTTGAATGTGTTTTTTATTTGTGTCTGCTTTTGCTTGACAGCTGCATTCAGTGATCGGACACCGATTCTTCTCTATTTGCAATCGTAATGATAGCAAAATGACAGGATATAGTAAAAAGGTCACTATGTCATGTCATTTTTTGCTTTCTGTGCCTACCAGGCTATTCAACAAAAAGGGACCGATCTCCCGGTCCCTTTTGAGAAAATGATGCGGCCCTTGCAGAAATGAGGTAACGCAGGGCCTATATGATACGGCAGACATGCTGCGTATAAACAGCAGGCTGCCAGGTATCAGCAGATAACCTGGGCCGGCTATGTGGAATACCCATGTACACGGACCGCTTTGTACCGGTTCCTGTTTGCGGGCGCCATGAATGGACGCCCCTACGAAGGGACGGGGACAGGGGCACCCCATGAGCATGATTCGGTTGTCACGATGTGCTGCCGGGACCTTGCCGATTCGTAGGGAAATCCTATTTATTGAAAACGCGTAGGGTTCCATTCATGGAACCCGGCCCTGCCGCCTGCAAGCTGCCGCACTTAGAATCGGAAGGTGGCTTGGATTCTCGTATAGTCCCCCAGGCTGAAGTTTTCACTGCCGTAGAGGGTATCCCGCTTGCCGATGCCCTTAGCGTCAAAGGTATAGAACGCTTCCAGGAGGATGTCTTTGGCCGGGACGTAGCCGCCGCCGACGGTGAAGCTCTTGATGCCGTCGAGGTAGCGGTCGGGGACGCCCTCCGTGCCGTTGCCGCCGAAGAAGGAACCGTGCTGGAAGTATTTGTAGTCGGCGAAGGCATTCCAGCTGCCGGGCTTATCCGTATCACTCTTGCCGATGTCGACGCGGGCCACCCAGAAGTGGGGCGTACCACCGGCGGCTCGGCCGCCGAAGTCAAAGGTGGAGTTGCCCGCTTCATGATTTTCGTAGATCGTATGACCGTTCATATAACGGCCAAAGTCCGTGCGATTCTGGCCATAATCCAGGGAGACCGTAGCCTTGTCGCCGACATGCCACTGGGCACCAACGCCGAAGACGTTGGCCAGTTGGTCAAAGGAAGCGATATCATTCACATCGCCGTGGGCCGCTGCAAAGGAGTGATTGTCGTCGCCGGTGGAGCGCAGATACCAAGCCATGACGCCGAAGTCCGGCGAGAAGGAATGCTTCGCCTGGATGTAGGCGGCCCGTTCGATGGCCGGGATCGTGTCTTTTTGTAGAGCAGTACCATTTACCTTCACACAAAGACCCGTTACATTCCCCAATACTTCTATGGGTAATTTACTCCCCTGGGTTACTAACCAATTTAAACTATAGTTAATACTAGAAAAATATTGTTTGGCAACCCATGATAATTTTATACTAGAGTTTGCCACCAGTGGACCTATGGGCACTCCATTATTGATTGTATAATTACGATTAATCATAGAATGATCAATTTCATCTATCAGAGAAGTAGACGTCTTCCATCCCACAAAATCATATCCATTTTTTTTGCAATACTCCCGTGCGGAAGCAGTATATTCCTCCATTAAATCCACCTGATTTTGTTTTATCCAACTATGAATAAATGCTGTCCCATCTCCTTCTAATAGTTCAACTGGTGCACTTTCACATCTGATTTTAATTGAATGACCATTTATGGTCCCCATTTGTGGAATCCCACTTTTATCTATATAAATATATGAGGCTTTTCCACCTTGCACAATAATATTTCTATTTTGTCCTTGGGGATCTAAACAATTATCACCAAAAGCCTTTTTCATCAATTTATACATTTTCTCGACAATAGCATTTTGTTCCTTCACGGTTTTGGCATTCTTTAATTGCTGAAAAAACTGGATTGTATCCGGTGCATTTTCTATAATCGTTTCTTCCTTTCCATAATATGGAAATCCTACAAATTCATCAGCTGTCGGCGCCCGATAAAAGGTCTGCCGTGTGGCGTGGGTATACGCCGAATCATTGATGCCAGTACTGGAGCTGAAATCGCCGTAGCCCAGACGGACCTGATTTTTGCCGCTGGTCCAGACGGCGCGGCCACCGTCGTATTCCTTGCCAAACCAATAGCCTGTGACGCCCATGGATTCCGTAAGACGGCCAATGGAGAAGTCCCATTTGTCCGCATGCTGAGTCACGTCGATAGTGTCGAGACGCTGATGGTTCAGGCCTTTGGAGTCACTGATATCGTGCTTCGTGTCGACGCCGCTCATGCCAGATGCACTGCCCAGGACGGTGACATTGGTATTGTCGCCAATGCGGGCGTCAACTCCCAAGCGCAGGCGTTGTTCAAAGCCGTGTTCCTTTTGATCGAGCATATTCTTTGCCGCATCGCCTACATGGGTCGTCGCCGTCACCGTAGCCACCGGCTTGTCGCTGCCGCCGTGGACGTTCCAGCGGACCTGATAGTCGCCGATCAGTTCCACGCCGGGCTTCTTGTCCACGTCAAAGGGTGCCGTAATAAAGGCATCGCGCTGTACACTCTGTTCTGCAACCGCACTTGCCGTTCCGCCTACAACGGCCTTGCCATGTTCAATGACACCGGCGTTCCCATCTTTCCCTGCCACACCCGTTCCTTGCCATCCTGCAACGGCATTCGTTACAACGGACTTTTTACTTTCCTCTTTCTTATGTCCATCGTAACCGAACTTCATGTTGAAGCCCATTTTATAGACCCGTTCCTGCAAGGCCCGGTCATAATCGCGATGGTTGAAAATATTATCGACGCCGAAATAGACGAGGGAATCCTTGTCCAGCTTCTTCTGGACGATGACATTCCAGATACCGAAGGTCTTCTTCTGGTAGGTCTGCTTGCCTCCTTCGGCAAAGTTGTATTTAATAATCGCTGAGTTTCCCGTAACGTCTCCATTCGGATCTTTATAAGAGGTCATGTAATTGCCGTTACCGGCTACAGAATTGCTGTCCAGCATGTTGATATAATAATCTCCCCACAACGAACACCGCTCCAACCACTTTTCACATTGTCATAAGAGATACCGATATCGACCTTGTGCTGGGGTTTGTCCAGGAGCTGGCGGGGCATATCGGGATCGCTCTTGTTGACGGCATGGAGCCAGGCATAGCCTAGTTTTCCCTTCCAGTGATTGCCGAATTTCTGTTCTACAGAGGCTTGAAAACCCGTGATTTCCGCCTTGCCGATATTTTTGAAGCTGTAAATCATATCGGGCGGATTCATAAATTTCCATTGACCAGCCGTATTTTTCTCATTATATTCAGGGTGGAAGTCGAGAAGATTTCCTGTAAAATAGGTGGTCATATAGTTGCGAATGCGATTATAGAATAATCCGGCCCGGGCATAGGTATGGGCATTTTCTCCCTCCACAGACAGATCGATATTGACGGACTTTTCCGGCTTCAGATCGGGATTGCCGATCCAGTACCAGCCCAGCCGGCCTGTCCCCAACCCTGCCGCACTGCCGCTGTACATTTCCCAGTTATAATAGAGTTCGCCCATACCCGGCTCCGTATAGCCTGTGCCGAAGTTCGCTTTCAGACGGCGGTGACTGTTACCGCTTAAATTATGGGTCATGCCCATATTGGCGGTGACGGTGGAACCAAAGAGGCTGCTGTGATCGAGGCGGATAATAGGCGACAGAATAGTATTTTGATTGATCTGCCACGTATCCTGAAGAAATACACTCTGTTTACGGATGTTGGCTTTTCCAATAGTCTGTTGATTTTTCTGGTCTATATATATTTCTTGAAATTTTTTTCCATTAAAAACATTGTCACCTCTATAATAAGAAATCGGACTCACTGCAGGTAAACCAACATTCCCCCCTTCTTTTTTTAATTTATCATAAAAAGCCATATATCGCTCCATAGCAGTCTTGCCATTCGCATCCTTCGCAGTATCCGTCGCAATTGCATTTATTGTACTAAACCAACCCCCAGTATCATATCGTAGAAAATCATCATACGTAAAATCCGGCATTTGTGTATTAGCATTATGAATATTATAGCCATAATATTCATAATCAGAATCCCATTTAGGAATGTTGTTTTTATTTTTTATATAAATATAATCATGGACAGTCGAACTAGGTTGCCTCGTTTTTTCATCGACACCCAGGCTCTTGTCATAGTCCCAGGGATCGATAGCTTGCTGATATGTATCAGGCGCACCTTTCAGGCGGCTTCCTTCACCCTTTTCATAGGTATAGGTCACACCGTAAGTCAGCATATGCTGGTCATTGACCTGTGTATTAGCGCTGGCCTTGAAGTCGTACTGGCGGTGATCAATATCGTCGATATAGTTCAGCGTATTCTTGCCTTCGTAAATGGATTTCTGATAATCGCTGGTTACGGTAATATCGTCTTCATTCATGCGGGCATAGTTCAGTTCTACGTTCCAGTCCGTACTGCCCTGATTATTCCCCTTCCACGACAAGCCGTAGGTATTGCGGTCGGCTGTGCGCTTGAACTTTTGATACGGTTCGAAGATCATATTCGTATGCTTTGTATCCTTCTTCAGGTCTTCTTTGTAATGATTGGCATTGAAGGCAATCGTATTGTGATCGTTCACATCGTATTCAGCCGCCAGCCCCACATTGGAAATAGTGCCGTAATAGCGCAGGGAATTTTTGTAATTGCCTAGATCCGTCGTCATGATGCTGGGTGGCAATAATTTCAAATCACCGTTATCATAAATAGGCAATACATCTCTCTTACTGCCGAAAATCGTAGCCCGAACCTTGCCCATTTGTCCGCTGTCAGCACGGAGGAAGACATTTTGATAAGGAAAGACGTCGCTGTCTCCCTTAACACGGCTGCCTTCTACATTGACTTCCATACCGGCGGTTTTCGCGGGCTTGCGGGTGATGATATTGATGACACCGCCAATAGCGTCCGCGCCGTATTTCGCCGACGCCGCGCCCTGGATGATCTCAATGCGCTCCACGTTTTCCGTGCCCTGACGCAGGAGCTCGTCCCCAGCACCGTAGTATTTGGCAAAGTCCCCCATGACGGCTTGTCCGTCGACGAGGATCAGGGTGTGACGCGGTTCGGCACCGCGAATGGACACGCCAACACGGCCCATCGCGTCTACTGTGCGCGATACGCCTGTTTCACTGAATATGACATCCTCTACGGAT
>NZ_LEKT01000036.1 GCF_001045675.1 Megasphaera cerevisiae DSM 20462 | reverse complement strand
ATGATGATCATACATGTACTTCTGCTGCGCATACATCTGTTGAATTACGCTTAACTGTTGTTGATACTTGTGTGCCAGCTGTCTGCCATCTTGTAACAGATCAGCAATATATCGCTGATCTCTGGCAAGGTATTGCAATTGCTTGCCTATGCCATGCCGCAGTTTCTTTGCTTTGTTTTTCTTGGCGCGGATGATGTTCAAATAGTCCTTCCGGGCTTTGCGGCAATAGGTTCGCGGTTTCTTTCCATCAGTGGGAGTATGCAGCACGGTGATGATATGTTCCAACTTTTCTCGTCCTTCATTCAACAATTCCATGTCCCTGGGATACCTTGACATGAGATGGCGCACAGGTAGCGTCAACAATCAGCGGCCTTTCCTTGTCGGAGGTAGACGGCGGCGTATCATCATGATGAGAGAGTCATCTTTCTTGTCTGTTTCTTTTTCGATGTGCTGCGGTGCTTGTTTGGCAGCTTCTGCCTGTTGGATAATGAAATTATTGATGGCTTCCAACCGCTTCGGCGTCAGGCGTTTACGAAACCGTGTCATGGCAGACGCATCAACCGGTGCTTTATATTCATAGCCCAGTAAACCGCAGAAGTATTGCAAATAGGGATTTTCCTTGATTTGTTCAACGGTTTCTTTATCCGAGTACCCGTATTCAATTTGAATGAGCAACGCGCCTAATGCCATTCGGGCAGGCTTCGCTACATGGCCCTTGAATCCTTTGAACAGTTTTTTATATTTCTTTTCTACCAGATCCCATGGGATGAATGCTGCTTTCTTGATCCAGCGATTGTTCGGATCCATGTGCAATCCCAAGGGTTGATTAAAATCTTCGAAGGAAAGTTGTTTAGAAGGAGTTTTATACATGTTATATCACCTGTGTGCAAGGATTTTGAGCTGTTTTCCACCATACTCATGCACTTATTATACTACGAAACACTGATGAATACTGCAGTTATGCACACTGTTGGTTTGTGCAGTTTACATTATTTACTTTGTTTGCCATGTTTTTTTTCAAAGGCAATCATATGTGCTTCTTCGTCTGTATGGCCCTCCGCTTCGGCCTGTGCGATGAGATTAATCATTTCTTCGTAGGTTTCCGGAATAACTTTGGTAATGTGTGTTACTGTGTCATCCCAATTTTCCAGAAGAATATGTCCTAAGTTGCTGTCCGTATAAGAGACGTGGTTTTCCAACATGGTTTTGACAAAAGCTTGTTCTGTCTCATCGGATAAGTCTTCCAGACGAACCAGATCGGTATTGCATTTCCCTGGTTCCAGGTCGTAGACGTAAGCGATACCGCCGGACATGCCGGCTGCAAAGTTACGTCCTGTTTTACCAAGGATAAGAACACGTCCGCCTGTCATGTATTCGCAGCCATGATTTCCGACTCCCTCCACGACGGCGTTAATGCCGCTGTTTCGGACGCAGAATCGTTCTCCTGCTGTGCCATTGATATAAGCTTCTCCGCTGGTGGCGCCGTAAAATGCGACATTACCGATAATGATATTGTCTTCTGCCGGGAAAATAGATTCGCGCGGCGGCGAAACGACAATTTTTCCGCCGGACAGGCCTTTACCCAGATAGTCGTTGGCATCACCTTCAAGAGACAGCGTCAGTCCTTTAGGGATAAAGGCTCCGAAGCTTTGTCCGGCGGAGCCTACAAAGGTCAGCTTGATTGTGTCTTCCGCCAGACCATTTTCTCCGTAGCGCTTGGTGATTTCACTGCCCAACAGAGTGCCGGTTACGCGGTCCGTGTTGTTAATGCGCAGACGGGCGCGAATATGCTTTTGTTCCTCCAGAGCCGGACGGCACATCCGGATCAGTTTAGTCATATCGAGCGTAGAATTGATTTTGTGGTCCTGCGGCATCATGAAATGATGACCAATGCTGGCATCGGTGTAAGGACGGAACAAGAGATTTTTCAGATTGACCGTAGCGGCCTTCCAGTTATTGAAATGTTCCTTTTGTTTCAGGCAGTCATAGCGGCCTACCATGTCGTCGATGCTGTGAAAGCCCAAACGTGCCATGATTTCCCGCAGATCCTGAGCGACAAAGCGCATAAAGTTGATAATATATTCCGGCTTTCCTTTAAAATGCTTGCGCAGTTTTTCATCTTGTGTGCATACCCCGTAAGGGCACGTATTCAAGTGACATACGCGGAGCATGTGGCAGCCGATGGCCAGCAGCGGCGCTGTACCAAAGCCAAATAATTCTGCACCAAATAAGGCGGCTATTGCGATATCCCGTCCTGTCAGGAGTTTACCGTCTACCTCCAACGTGACGCGGTCACGAAGTTTGTTCAGCAGCAGCGTTTGCTGTACTTCGGATAGTCCGATTTCCCAAGGCAGGCCGGCATGACGGAGGCTGGTGCGCGGTGAAGCGCCGGTGCCGCCGTCGTAGCCGCTGACTACGATATCGTCTGCCTTGGCCTTTACGACACCGGCGGCAATCGTACCGATGCCGGCTCCAGCTGTCAGCTTTACGCCAATACGAGCATTACGGTTGGCATTTTTTAAATCGAAAATCAATTCAGCTAAATCTTCAATAGAATAGATGTCATGATGCGGCGGCGGAGAAATAAGAGCGACGCCCGTTGTGGCATGTCGGGTTTTGGCGATGTCCGGATAGACTTTGCTGCCGGGCAGGTGACCACCCTCGCCTGGTTTTGCACCCTGTGAGCATTTGATCTGCAGCTCGTCGGCGTGAATCAGATAGCTGCTGGTGACTCCGAAACGGGCCGAAGCGACCTGCTTGATTTTATCGTTGGTTTCCGTGTCAAAACGGGCAGCGTCTTCGCCGCCTTCACCGGTATTACTCATGCTTCCCAACCGATTCATGGCCGTGGCAACGCATTCGTGGGCTTCCTTGCTGAGGGCGCCGTAGCTCATGGCACCGGTACGGAACCGTTTGACGATGGAATCGACGGATTCGACTTCTTCAATAGGAATGCTGCAGCCGGCAGGATATTCAAAATCCAGTAAATCGCGGAGACGGAAAATCGAAGAAGTGTTGACTTTGTCAGCGTATTCTTTATATACGGTATAGTCATTTGTTTTACAGGCCTTCTGCAGCAGCTGTACGGTTTCCGGATCAATAATATGAGGCTGACCACCTTTACGGTATTGATAGAAATCGCCGCGGTCCAGTTTGTCACTGCCAGTGTAGGCCAATTGATGACGCAGTGCATTCTCCCGGGAAATTTCGGCAATGCCGATACCTTCGATGCGGGACGGCGTGTTTACAAAATACGTGTTGATAAGATCCTGTTTAATGCCAACCGCTTCAAATATCTGTGCGCCATGATAGCTGTGGACGGTGGAAATGCCCATTTTAGACATAACAGCAAGAATACCTTTTACGGCGGCATTGAGATAGTTGTTTTTTGCTGTTTCGTAGTCCATTTTTCCCAGTTTGCGCTGGGCGATCAGTTCTTTGATAGATTCTAAAGCTATATATGGATTAATGGCAGTAATTCCATAGCCTATCAGCGTACAAAAATGATGAACTTCGCGTGGTTCCCCCGATTCCAAAATAAGTCCTACGTCGGAACGGACTGTTTTGCTGATCAGATAATGGTGCAGCGCTGCCGATGCCAGCAGTGCTGGAATCGCGGCCATGCGGGAATTAACGCCGCGGTCAGAAAGCACAAGAATATTCGCGCCGTTTTTAATAGCTTTTAAAGCATCAATGCATAAGGATTCAATGGCTGTTTCCATTCCCTCGGGCCCACTGTTGACAGGATACAGCATAGAAAGCGTAGCTGTGCGGAGCTTAGATGTCATCAGCGATTTGATCACATTCATTTGCTCATTGGTCAGGATCGGACCTGTCAGGTATAAAGCGGCTGTCGCCGATTCGTTGGGATCCATGATATTGGCAACATTGCCGGCCATGACTGAGGTAGACATGACAATATTTTCGCGGACGCCGTCTATGGCCGGATTAGTGACCTGCGCAAAGTTTTCTTTAAAGTAATCATATAAAAGCTGAGGTTTATCGTTTAATACGGCCAGCGGCACATCGACACCCATAGAGTCGATGGCATGCTTGCCGTCGCGGGCCATGGGCAAGATGACCTTGTCCATATCTTCCTGGGTATAGCCGAACACTTTTTCCTGTTCCGGCAGATCATAGGGAATGATGGCGTCGTTGTTAGCGATATTCTGCCCCGCCATGAGTTCATCCAAGTTGATAATGTGTTCCTTGTACCATTGGCTGTACGGATGTTCTGTGGCAATTTGATGTTTGATTTCGTCATCATCAATGATGCGCTGCTGATTTGTATCGACAAGAAGCATTTTTCCCGGTTCCAGACGTCCTTTATATAAAATGTCCTCCGGTGAAATATTGACGACGCCAACCTCAGAACTGGCAATGACCCGGTCATCGCGGGTGATATAGTATCGTGCCGGGCGCAGGCCATTGCGGTCCAGCATACCACCGATAACGATACCGTCGCAGAAGCCGATAGCGGCCGGGCCGTCCCACGGTTCAAGCATGAAATTGTGATAGCGGTAGAAATCACGCTTTTCTTCACTCATAAGAGGATCTCGTTCCCAAGGTTCAGGAATCATCATCATCATAGCATGCGCTAACGAGTGTCCGGTCATGTAAAGATATTCCAGACAATTGTCAAACATTGAGGAATCACTGCCAGTAGCATCGACAACTGGGAATACTTTTTCCATATCGGGGAAAAAGTTTGATTTGGATTTACTTTCACGGGCATTCAGCCAGTTAATATTACCTTGAATCGTATTGATTTCCCCGTTGTGGACGATATACCGGTTCGGATGCGCCCGCGCCCAGCTGGGAAAGGTATTGGTGCTGAAGCGGGAGTGTACAAGGGCCATCGCTGTTGTGAAATCAAGATCCGAAAGATCCAGATAAAAATGGCGGAGCTGGACGGAGGTCAGCATACCCTTGTATACGATTGTGCGGGAGGACAGGCTGGCAATGTAGAAGTCGGTGCCGTTTTCCTGACTGGCAGGTACGATCGCCGTTTCAGCAAGCTTGCGGATGATATACAGTTTTCGTTCAAAGTCCATCTGTGTTGTGATGTCAGCACTTTTTTTGATAAAGACCTGAAGAAAATGGGGGCGGATTGTTTTGGCAATGCTGCCGATAAGACTTTCGTCAACAGGGACATCACGCCAGCCAAGAATCGACAGTCCTTCATCCCGCACGATTTTTTCAAAAGCTTCTATTTGCTTGTGACGGAAGGTTTCATAGCGATGAGCGAAAATCATGCCAACGCCGTATTCTCCTTCATCAGGCAGCGAGAATCCCAGAACTTCGCATTCACGACAGAAAAACTGGTGTGGTATCTGAATGAGGATTCCAGCCCCGTCGCCGCTTTGGGCATCTGCACCTTCCGCACCGCGGTGTTTTAAATTTTCCAGAATTGTCAAGGCATCATCAATAATATTGTATGATTTTTTTCCCTTTATATTCACAACAAAGCCGATACCGCAGGCATCATGTTCAAATGAGGGATCATAAAGTCCTTGCGGTGCCGGCAAGTCACGCAATTTTTTGTACATCGTAACTCCTCCTTTTATTATATGAAAAACGAGCCTGCCAATACGAAGCGTTGGGCTTAGGCTCGAATATGGGTGTGTATATGATTATAAACAATTTATATACGAAATGCAACAACTTTTATGCGGAAACTAGTATATTCATTAACAATTTAAACTTTTTTTAGCTAAAATATAAAATAATAACAAATAGAGATTGATTCTATGAGTTATTATCATAACTCTGCTATGCCGGCCGCCCATTGTGCAAATTGCTGACGGAACAAGCTGGCGCCGCCATTGGCCGGATGCCGCATTACCGCGGCAGGTATGCCGGCTTCTGAAAGAGTTTGAGCCGATTTTTGACCGATTGCACCAATCATGATTCCGGGACGGCACAAGGTCAGGAGCTGCTGTGTATAAATCAGACCTTCTGCCAGCTCTGCCTCTGTCGGGGTACGATTGCTGAAAGGAGATTCCTTATGCGGGTGAAATGGGAAAATATTCCACAGCAGTACATCGGATGAAGACAAGCCGTTATCGGCAATAGCACCCCAGACGTAAGTATCTGTCGGTTCATTCATGCCGTGCAGACACTGCGGCTTGCTGGTCATATAGACGCAGTCAGGCCGGCTGGTCCGCTGGCCGGCACAGTCAAAAATAAAGGATGCGGGGATTTTTTTGTGAGCATTGAGCAGCATGCGTTCACAAGTGATGGCGATGCCGGAAAAGCGACAGCCCTGATAGCCGGCGGCTTCAGCGATCAACAGATATCGGGCTTGACTGACACGGAGCTGCAAATAATACCGCAGCTGCCGGCGGCGGATCAGAGGTGCGGTTTCATCGATGTCGCAGCGGCTGTCAAACTCGTTCCAGGGATTAAAGACGCCGTCCCGGTGATAGTACTGCAGACTTGAGATAAAATCATCAATAGTCATATATGTGACCTCCTATAAGGATGTAAATACATGATATTCCCCATATGCGCCTACTGGCCGGGTCAGATCGTGAAATTCAGATTGCATGAAATGTTTGTATTTGCTATCCGGTACAATCAGCCATACCGGTTCATGCCGCCGGAGCCGATCTATCAATACGTCAGCCTCTTCGGTAGGAAAGAGATGTTTTTTGGACCAAATCTCATCCCGGTTCAGCCGGACGTTGTCGTCGTAGTTGCTGGGAGCCGTGTAGATTGCCGGTAGGCCAGTATAATACACAAAAGAGGTATGATACTCTTCAAAGAAATAAAGCTGCCCATGGAATGATGATGCTGCAGGAAGAAGCGCGGTCGCAGACCGATAGGCATAAAAAGGAATCAGTACCTGATACATTAGGATCAGGTATATAAGCGCGGTTCCGGTTGTGATGATGACAGGAATGGCGGGAAAAGCTCTTTTCCATTGCGCAAGGAGCAGAATCGCGGCTGCTATAGGGATGAATATAAGCAACTCCGTAAGACTATGCAAAGTAAAGTCCGCCGGCTTTATACCGATCCCGGCAGAAAAAAGCAGCAGCCAGAAAAAAAGCGCAGGGCCAGTAACCAGAAACCATAGGCGACGCGATGTTTTCTGGCCTAACGCATGTAAATACAGAGCGCCTAAATATAATAAAGGCATATTGGCAACGTACGAATATGTCGGATATTTCGTTGCCATCAAAGAATAAAATATGATAGTTCCCAAGGCCCAAAGTGTCATGTAGACATATTCGTCGGAAAAACGGCGTCGTTTCCATAGGGCGTAAAGGCATGGCCCGGTCCATGGCAGGAGACTGACCGGAACGAGGAGGAGGTAATAATACCACACATTCATTTTCGGATGTTCTGAGATAGTGGCCCGTACAACATTGTTAAAGCCTAAAAAACCGTTGATAAAATCCATGCCGTGCCGGGCATACATCATACCATACCAGGGAAGGCATATGGCGAAAAATAAAAGGATGCCTCCCAGGGGGAATAGCCGTTTGGCATAGGTAGTATTACGTCGGATAGCGATAAAAATAAGAAAAAATATACCAGGCAGAACAATCCCTACAGGGCCCTTGGTCAAAACGGCCAGAGCAGCCATCACGTAGGCTCCCCGTATATAGGCCGGCTTTTTTTCTGTCAGGCCAATATAGGTAAAAAACATAGTAGCACTTGTGAAGAAAAAAAGCATTTGGTCGGTAATAACAGAATGACCGATAGCCCAAACCTCCAGCGAGGTAGTGGTCATAGCCGCCAATAAAGCGGCGGCCAGCAGTCTTTGGGTACGGCGCAGCATATACCAGGCGGCCAGCAGCACAGAGACGGCACTGAAAAATGCGCCGGGAAGACGAGCCGCAAAATCTGTAAACCCAAAGGCAGAATAAGACAAACACAACATCCAATAAATAAAGATAGGCTTGTCATACCAGTATATGCCATAAATTTGAGGAGAAAGCCAGTCTCCGGATGCGACCATTTCTTTAGCCGTTAATGCATAATTGGATTCAACGGGATCGGTAATGGCCAATCCTGCATTTCCCAATAAGAAGAAAAGAAAACACAGAACAGCCAGGCAAAGAAGAAACGTACGGTGCCTCATAATGGCCCTCCTATGGATGATTGATGAGAATAAGCTGTGTCGGCATTTCGGCGGCAATTCCATACTGGTAAATGACAGGCTGCGTTTTTGCTGTTTTTTCATATGAGCTTCTTGTCATAATCAGATAGGTTTTTTCCGGTGATGCCAAAAGATCCGAAAAATTCATATTTTGTGTTTCTTCCCATTCTGTACCGTATAAGCCGCAGTAAAACGTAATGCCGGGACGAATAAATTTTTCGACGTATAGTTCAGAATGGCCGTCATACACGTCGTGAAGAATTTGTGCTGACCGATAGGAGGTAATATGGTCGGACAGCGTTGGCAGGATAAGGCCATAGGCGGACCAAGTAAATAATGTCATCAGCAATACGGCAGAGGCAAAGGCCTTTTTCCATTTTTGCCAATATAAGAATGCGGCTGGTATGCATACGGCAGCAGATAAAAGAATAGAGGCCCAGAAAATAGCGGATTTAAAAAAAACGGCCCCATCATTTAGAGGAATAGCATTGCAAAGCAGCAAGAGCATTCCTGCCAGGATAGAAATGCCGACACCGGTACAAGGCAGCTTTTTTTCTGTATAGCAGCGGTAGAGGTACCAGCCGATGATATATGCCGTCGGCGGAAACATGGGAGCAATATAGGTGACTAATTGTGTTTTGGACAAGGAAAAAAAGATAAAGATAAACGCTGCCCAAATAAGGCAAAAGATCAGCGTATCTTTGAACGGGTCCCGCTTTTTCATCAGCCGGTGTATGGCTGGAAAAATCAGTGCCGTCCAAGGCAGCATAGCGCCCAGAAAAATAGGGATAAAGAAGAAGAGGCTATTTTGACCGGGATGCTCCGGAGCCGCGAAGCGGGTAATATTATGGTAGCCGATAAAAGTATCAAGAAATGCCTCGCCGTGCACATGGTACATGAATACATACCAGGGAAGACCTACGGCAAACGCCAGAAGAATGCCCTGCGGAATTTTCATTGTTCGAATAAGGTGCCAGTGATGGCAGAGCAGGATGTACAGCAGCATGATCAGCGCCGGAAAAGCATATCCGATCGGGCCTTTGGACAGCAGTGCCAGACCGCAGAATCCGTACGCCAGGTAATAGCGTTCCTGATAAAAGGAAATCATGGTGACAGTCAGCGTCAGCATCAGCGTCATGTCGGTAATAGCGGCCCTGCCGACGTAAATAAATCCGAGGCTGGTCAGGAGGAGAAAAGATGCGATGAACGCAATTTTTTTGTTGAACAAATCTTTGCCTTGCAGGTATACATAGAAAACAGTGCTTATTGCCATGAGGGAGCTGGGGAGACGGGATGTGAAGTCAGAAACTCCCCAGGTGCCGTAGGACAGCATTTCCAGCCAATAAAACAGAGGGGGTTTATCGTACCAAAATTTTCCGAAAATATGCGGAGACAGCCAGTCTCCTGATAAGAGCATTTCCCGGGCTGTTTCACCATATACGGGTTCATCAGGATCAATCAGTGGTGTCATGCCTAGAAACGGAATCAGGATGAGCACTGCCATCAAGATTAATGTCAAACCGCAGCGGTTTTTATACAGTAACTGTTTCATTATACGTGTCTCCGGCGGGCCCGTCTCCAAAAGAAGACAGCGGCAATGATAATGCATACTGCAATAATGGCGATGAGGAAAATATGATTATACTGAATCAGATCACGCCAATGGCTGCCTAATACAGTACCGGCCCATACGAGAAGCAAGGTCCAGGGAATCGTACCGATAATCGTAAAGAGCACGAAGCGCCAGAATGGATATCGGGCGACTCCGGCCGGGAAAGAAATAAATGTCCGTACGCCGGGAAGACAGCGACAGATCAATACGGCCATACCGCCGTATGTATTGAACATTTTTTCAGCCATATTAAATTTTCGTTCGTTAAAAAAAATATATTTTCCATATTTTAAAAGGAGCGGGCGGCCACCGTATGAGCCTAGCCAGTAACTGATAATGGATCCGACGACGCCGGCAGTGCAGGCGACAATGAAAGTGGTCCAGAATTCAAAAATATGTTGAGAAATTAAAAATCCGGCAAAGCCGAGAACAACTTCACTGGGAATCGGAATATTGGCATTTTCTGCAACCATTGCAAAAAAAAGGGCAACGTATCCGTACGATTCCATGAGCTGCAATAATGTATCCATGTAAGCACTCCCGTTCTTAAATTTTTGCGCAAAAAAAATTGCATGACATACCATATATCATATCATAAAAAGCGACACGGACGGTAGGGGGACGGCTATATAAAATACTGCTTCTTAAAACACGGCAGATGAATCAACGCGTATTTGCTAATCAAATATCCGTAAATAAATGTCAATGTCAGAATAAGAATAATCTTAAAACAACCTCCGAGTGCCAGTGGCTGCAGAAAGTAAGCCGTAGTTTGGAGCAGTGTTTCGCTTACGAAATACAGTGGATAGGAAATATGTGCCAGCGTAATGGTGAAACGGGTATTCTGATTGCCCCATTTAGCAAAAACAGCAGTCAAAGCCAATAATCCTGACAGCGATAAAAGTGATGCCGCAGCGGCCGAAAGAACTGGCAATGCCGGCCCCGCATAGACGGACAGGAGGCAGGCATACATAACCGAAATAATCAAAAAAACGGGAAGCCAGGCTGCGGATGGCGTATATCCATGAGGCGTCAGCCAACGGTATTTATAGGCATGGACACCCAGAAAGAAGTATATAAGAGAAGTAATAAGAAAATTAGCCCGAAAAGTAAATACATAGAGCAGGTTGATCCAATGATTGCTCCATACAGACTGTGTAATGTACAATCCAAGTGAGTGAAGAATAAAAATTCCTGTCCAGAATAAAGGCCCGGGGATCGAGGCAGGTTTGCGCTGCAGGAAGGCATGACTGCATTTTTTGGCAGCTATGAGAAGAAGAAAAAAGCCTAGTAATAAACTTAAAAACCAAAACTGTCCTTGACTAAAGCCATCACTCCAGAAGTGGTAGAGGTAAAAATCTGTAAAGCTGATGGTGCTGTCGTGATTAAGGTAAGAAAAAAATGCCGGCTCCGGCGCCAGAATCAGAACGCCAAACAACCAGGGCCAGCCCAGCCGTATCCATTTTTCCTTGAAAAATACACGAGATACATGAATGTGCAGTGACGACGATCCAAAGAAGGCACTGATAAAGAAGAGTACAGGCAGTATAATCTGTGCGCTCCACGAAATAAATATGTCAGCTCCCCAGCTGCGTGTTTGTGCTAATAGATAGGCATGGCTGTCAGGATAGATCATAAATTCACTGGCAGCAGAACAGATAATGGCCAAAAGAATAACACAGGTACGGAGGTTATCAATAAAAAAAATCCGTTTACCCATAATAATACACTTCCTCTTTTTCTAAAAATATATATAATAGATGATAGACATGGCATAGCGGTATTCTATGCATCTATATCTTAGCATATATTATAATACATATATATTAACTTTTTTTAAAGAGAGATAAAAGAGTTTAAAAATAATAAATGGAGATGATCTATATGATTATCAGTATGGCAGACGGGATCATCCGCTTATGTGTGGCGGTGCTGCTGGGCGGTATTATTGGGTACGAAAGGCAGGCTAAAAGTAAGGCTGCCGGCTTCCGGACACATATGCTGGTATGTGTCGGTTCATGCTTGTGTATGATTATATCCATCAACATTGCTATGGAGTGGAATTTTGTTTATGGGTATACAAATGCGGATCCGGAACGCATTGCGGCGCAAGTCATTTCCGGAGTTGGCTTTTTAGGGGCCGGAACTATTTTGGCAAACCAAAAAGAACGAAATGTACGCGGTCTTACTACGGCAGCCAGTATATGGGCTGTCGCGGCTATTGGATTGGGAGTCGGAGCCGGCTATTGGGAAATGTCTGCGGCAGCGACAATGATGATTTTTATAATTTTGACTATTTTTATGCGTATGGATACTTTGCTGAACAATCATTACCGGAAGAACTATATGTTTCATATCGTGATGAAAAATACAGTAGGCCAGTCCCGCCGTCTGGGTACTTTTTTTCAGGAACGTCATCTGAAAATGGAATCCTTTCAAACGGTGTCTGCTGAGGAAGGTCCGTCTGCAGAATTAAAAATAGACGTGTCATCTGCCTGCTATATTGATGAAGGGGTTGTAATCAGCGAGCTCTTGGCGTTAAAGGGCATTACCATGGCGGAACTGAAATTAGTTGAAAAGGAAAATTGTGATAAAGAGGAATAAAAACGGCAGCGAAGACAAGGACTTCGCTGCCGTTTATTTTTGACAGTAGAAAAGGAATGCCGGCGGTATATTGCGCAGCTCAAATTGTATGTGAACCTGTCGAAAATAATGTCGGAACAGGGGGGACATCATAGGAGAGTACTGAAAGGTAATGAATATTCCCCTTTCTGATAGTGACGAGTGAATTCGCTTCATAATCATGGTTCTTTGTTCTGCTTTAAATATTGAAATGGGAAGGCCGGAAAGAATGCAGTCTGCGTGGGCAAGACCGAGTCCGCGTAATAGGTAGGGCAAATTCTCGGCATGGCTGCCGAAATGACAAAGGGGAAAACAAAGCTCTAAATAGGAGCGCATCAGTGGGTCTTGCTCAACGATAAGCAAGGTACTTCCATATTTTTTATGAGCCGCGATGTGTTTGGTAAATACTCCTGTACCGGCTCCCAGTTCGACGATTGTATTTATGCTGTGCCAGGGAACAGGTGCCAGCAGTCTTTGGGCTAAATAGTGGGAGCTCGGCGTGCAGCTGCCTATTTTGGCCGGATTGTCCATGAATTTTTTCCATAATATACTGCGGTCTTCTATCATGCGAATTACCATCCTCTTCCTGTATATAGGAGATATCTGCCGCTGACGGCATTAGGAGCAGATCAGAATCAAAAGAATGATTTCTCATACATAGTATACAGACACTATGTAAATACCAGTTAAATGAATAGAAAATTGTATATAAATTTTAGTATAGTCATGAAATAAAACGGCGGTATCAGCAGTATATGCCGGGCAAGATCGGATTATTTTTTCTGTCAATATTGCCCGGCAATGTATTCATTATTATTTTTTGAAATATATATTCATTCTATTGAAAGAAGCGTATAATATAAAAGAATAAGCAAAATTTTAAATTGGAATAACAGGGGGATTGTTACATGGCTACTTTTATGGCTGCATCCAGCCGGGAAGGCAAGAAATTAAATGATGTGATTTTTAGTGCCAGTGCGGCTGCGCGAGCGGCGGCTCAGCAATACGGGGCGGAACATATCGTCAATGCGACTGTCGGCTGCTATGCCGGCGATGATGAAAAATTGGGTTGCTTGCCTGTTGTGGAAAAAATATACAGATCCCTTCCGATGAGTGATTTTATTGCATATGCACCGCCGATTGGATTGGAAGGATATCGAAAGGCTGCGATTAGCGAAACTTTTGAAAATCAAATACCGGAAGGATATGCAGATGCGGTAGCGACTGCCGGTGGAACAGGCGCGATTCATATTGCCATTGCTAATTATTCGGAGGCCGGAGAATGCGTACTGGCAGCAGATTGGCGATGGGGTGTATATGACGGTTTGTGCAGTGAGATCGGACGGAAGCTTACAACATTTGCCCTGTTCGATGGCAATCAGGCCTTTAACATCGAGTCTTTTTCTTCTGCTGTAGCAGATATATTGCGAAAACAGGATTCCCTTTTGATTATTCTGAATACCCCTGCCAATAATCCGACAGGTTTTGGCATGTCCTGCCAGGATTGGACGGAAGTCCTGCAGGTGTGCAGGCTGCATGAAAAACAAGGGAAACGTATCAGTATTCTTGTTGATATTGCGTATATTGCCTTTGCCGGTGATAAAAATGAGACGCGCAGATTCATGAGACTGTTCAGTAATCTTCCTGAACATATTTTTACTATGTTTGCTTACAGTATGTCCAAAGGATACACTTTATATGGACAGCGTGCCGGAGCTTTGGTGGGAATATCATCCAGCCGGGAGGTTATCCGCGAATTTGCGGAATTGGGACGGTATTCCGCAAGGACATCCTGGTCTAATGTCAATCGGGCAGCTATGACATTGTTGATGATAGTTCGCGGTGATACGGGGCTGCAGCAGCAGATTGATGCGGAACGCGCGGCATTTTTTGAAAAAATTCGCCAGAGAGCTGCCGTGTTTATGGCAGAAGCCGGACAATGCGGCTTACGAGTTGTACCCTATCAGACGGGGTTCTTTATCTCGGTTCCGACCGTCGCCTCGCAGGCTGTTTGTGAACAGCTCCAAGGCCAGCGCATTTATGCAGCGCCGCTGGCTTTGGGAGTGCGTCTGGGTGTCTGTTCCATCCCAATTGCTAAGATACCGGGATTAGCAGCAAAGGTCAAACAAGCCGTAGATGCGGTATAATGCGAAAAGGACACTTCATTTTGAAGTGTCCTTTTCGCATTATACCATGTATTATTCTTTTTCGTCCATAATAGCCAATGGTCCCCTGTCCCCTGTGCGAATACGGACGGCATCTTCGACAGTATATACAAATATTTTGCCGTCGCCGACTTTGCCTGTTTTGCAGACGCGTTCTGCCGTTTCAATTACTTTTTCGACGGGTACTTCGCATACGACCGTTTCGACTTTGATGCCGGGAAGCAGATTGATGTTATATTTTTGACCGCGGTATACTTCTACATATCCCTTCTGCAGTCCGCAGCCAAATACCTGACTGACGGTCATGCCCATGACGCCGATAGCGTTTAAGGCTTCTTTCAATTCTTCCAACTTGCTGGGCCGTGTGACGATATCAATTTTAGTTATTTTTCTATCCATATGAATCACTCCCTATAAGTTGTGGTTATTCATACCAATATCATTAATAGTAGATGTGTTGAGCGGTGCACTTAGCGTATCCTCAAACGGACTGCCACTCATAATTGCCTGATTATAGCCGCGTTCGCCGTGTTCAGTAATATCAAGTCCCGTAACTTCTTCCGATTTATCAGCACGCATAGAGGTAAAGGAGTTGACGATTTTAAACAAAATAAAGGATCCGAAAATGGCCAGCGCATAGGCAACGAAAATTGACACGATTTGTGCAAATAAAAGGTGTGTTTCACCATAAAACAAGCCGTTGGCACCTGCCGGATTGACTTCTGTTGTAGCCCAGAGGCCGGTTGCTACAGCACCCCAGGTACCACCGATACCATGAATACCGAAAGCATCCAGCGAATCGTCATAGCCCAATTTTGTTTTCAAAAGAGCGACGGAATAATAGCAGATAACGCCGCCTACAGCACCGATGATGATCGCCGGCATAGGAGCTACAAAGCCAGCTGCCGGCGTAATGGCAACAAGCCCGGCAATACACCCGGAAGCAGCGCCGAGGACGGTTGGCTTGCCATTCGAAATCCATTCGATCAACACCCATGATACGGTTGCCGCGGCGGCAGCTGCCTGGGAGGTAACGAACGCATTGGCAGCCAGGGCATTGGCGCCAAGGGCGCTGCCGGCATTGAAACCAAACCAGCCGAACCACAACAAGGTAGCACCTAAAACGGTCATAGGCAGATTATGAGGCAGCATAGGAATTTTACCAAGACCATGACGTTTGCCCAAGAGGAGACACAATGTCAGGCCGGATACGCCGGAAAGAATATGGATGACAAGGCCGCCGGCAAAATCAAGCGCCCCTAGTTTGGCCAAAAAGCCGCCGCCCCATACCCAGTGTGCCATAGGATTGTAAATAAATATAGCCCATAAAAGAATAAAGATAGCAAATGCCTGAAATTTGACACGTTCGGCAAATGCGCCTGTAATCAGCGCCGGTGTGATCACGGCAAACATACATTGGAAGGCAACAAAGGCAAGTTCAGGAATCGTGCCATTTTCAAGAATGGAAGAGCCTACGCCGGCGAGACCGACCTTATCTAAAGAACCAATAAATCCACTAATATCTGTGCCAAACGTCATAGCATAGCCAAGAATAATCCATTCTACTGAAATCATAGCCACGATAAAAAAGCTCTGCATAATAGTCGTCAATACATTTTTGCTGCGAACCATGCCGCCATAGAAAAATCCAAGTCCCGGCGTCATGATGAATACCAGCGCCGCACTGATCAAGACCCAGGCAGTATCACCTGTATCTATTTGAGCGGCTCCCGAGTCGGCAGCCAGCGCGGATGGCGCGGCCAAAAGCATGCATGGCAGTGTCAAACGCAAAATCGACAATAATTTTTTCATACGAACCGTCTCCCCTCTGACAAATAAAAAAATGACGCCTTTTTTAGAATAAAAAATAAAATTTATTCTAGAAAAAAGACGTCATCGTCTGCATGGTATTTTATTGTTACCAATAGAGAAAGCCATGATACAATCAGGTACCTTGATGTATCATGGCTGCATTGCCTTCTCGATGATTCTATTGATGTGTTACATTATAATTGGAAATTTATAAAATGTCAATAACTTTTTTTATGGTTGTATGACTTAAGTTATTTTTATATTGAAAAATATTAAAAATATTAAATTTATATAATAACTTAAAGATCGCTTTGCAATTACGTTTGTTTTTACACAAATAGAATATGTCCTAAAAAAATATAAAAAGTCAACGAAACAGCACTTAATGCCGTAGTGTTCATAACGATCTGTGTGGCATAGTCCGGATTATTGCCGAATTCCATAGCAAATAAAGCTGTATTTACCGCTGTGGGAATGGCACAGTAAATCAGAAAAACTGTTGAACTCACGGCTGTAAAGGTGCCGGGAATCAGCGCATTGGCAATATAAATCATAGACAAGCCGATGAGGGGAAGTACAAACAGCTTCAGCAGGCTGACGATCCAGACCTCCCGGTTGAACCATTCAATTTTGGTTTGGGATAACTGTGCGCCGATACTGACCATGGCTACGGGGAGAAGTGCTTTGCCGGACATTTCCGCAATGGGCCAGAAAAAAAATTCTTTGGCATCCCAGCCGATATAGCGAATGAGCAGCGCTGCGGCGAGAACGTAAATCATGGGCATACGGAACATGACGCGCAGCGTATCATGGGCTGACAGACGGCCGCGCCCTGCCTGGTACAAGCCCAATGTGTTTAAAGCAACGCTTTGAACGATAAAAATAATGATTTGCACAACCATGGCTTCTGCCAGATACGGTGTCTGACCATTTACGACAAAAGGAGCGTGAGAAAATACCAGGATAATCAAGGCAACACCGAGGTTACCGGTATTATTAAACATAAGTGCGTTGCGGCAGGACTGCAGCATGCCAGGATCATAGTGACGAAGCTTGCTGATACCGTTGGCCAGCAAAAAACAGATGATCATAAAAATAAACAGGGCAGCGATCATGCTGGTGCTGGTTGGCGGGAAATCAGTAGTGTATACATTGGTAAAAATAAAGCTGGGGATAACCAGATAAAACATAAACTTAGATAACGTTTTGACATCAATGCCGAATTTTCTATCCAAAAAAAAGCCAATCAGGACAAGAAGAAAAATAGGCAGCATCGTATGTTCGACGATGAACCAGAAAACCATGGGATACCTCTCTTTTTAGTGAAAAATTACCGTTACACTATATATTATATCTCAATGCAGATGAAAACAAGAGAAATAGGGAAATTTCAGTCAAAAATAATTGGATTTATTGCCTTTTAGAGATATCCATGATACACTCCTCCTATTGGAGGTGTGTTATGATTTTGCAATTGTCCCATGCCGGATCCTTTCGGGCCAAGGGGTATGTACTGGCTGTTGTCGGCTCTATGTTTTGGGGGGCATCCGGAATTGCCGGCCAATTTCTTTTGCAGAACCGGGGTGTATCGCCGGAATGGTTTGCTTCCAGCCGTATGATTCTTGCGGGACTTATTCTGTTGGCATATGACGCTGCCTGCTATAAGGGAGATATTTTTTCTATCTGGAGGGATAAACGAGAAGCCGTCCGGCTTCTCATTTTTTCCGTTGTTGGTATGTTAGGCGTCCAATATACATATTTTACGGCCATACATCTCAGTAATGCACCGACGGCTACGATTATTCAATATACGATGCCCATTCTGATTCTGTTCTGGGATTCATTGACCGGACGGCATCTGCCGGGGCGGCGGCAATGCCTGTGCGTGGGGTTGGCAATCATGGGTACTTTTTTGATTGTGACGCAAGGCCGGTGGGGCACTTTGTCTGTGTCGCCGCAGGCCTTGACATGGGGCCTTTTTTCGTCTGTAGCGGCTGCCTTTTATACCGTTCAGCCTAAAGGGCTCATCCGGCGGTGGCGGTCTTCCCTAGTCGTCGGATGGGGAATGTTGACAGGCGGCATTGTATTTTCGCCGGTGTCCCGGCCTTGGATATTTGTGGGATACTTTGATACGGCGGCTGTTTTGGCGTTTGCTTTTGTTGTCGTATTCGGCACGGCAGTAGCCTTTTGGCTGTACCTGTCAAGTGTGGAATATATCAGTCCCGGTGAAGCCAGCCTGCTCAATTCAGTGGAACCGTTGTCATCAATTGTATTGTCCATGCTGATTTTCGGTATGACCTTCGGTGCGGCGGAAGGGCTTGGTGCAGCTTTGATTATCGGTACCGTACTGATGGTGACAAAAAAATAAAAAATTTCTCATGGAGATGCAAAAAAGCCGGCTCTTGCAGCCGGCTTTTTGTATTTTTATAAAATGTTTTGATGATGCTATTAGCATATATACTGTGTGGCAGATTATGCATATGACTTGAAATAGTAGACGATTTTCAGCATGGTTTCGCACATGTATTTGAGTGCGTTGCTGTCCCAGTGAAAATCCGGGGAATGACCAAGGACGGGAGTATCTCCGCAAATGCCGACATAGTAAAAGGTACTGGGAACAGCGGCACTGAAATAGGCGAAATCTTCTGAACCGGAACCGCGCTGCATAGAAATAACATCTATCCGGTCTGCGCATTGTTCTTTCAAGATAGCCTCAACCCGGGCTGTTATGGTTTCATCATTGATGCATACTGGCGAGAAAGGAACAATATGCAGATCATACGTGCCGCCGTATATTTCCGTGACGGACTGAAGTATGCGGTCAAGTTTGGCTAGAATATCCTTTCTCTTTGCCTCGGTATACGTCCGCAGCGTGCCCTTCAATTCTGCTGTATCGGGGATCACGTTGGGACTGTGACCTGCCTGAAACTGTCCGAAGGTAAGGACGACACCATCGCCGTCAGCACGGCGGTTATACACATAATTCTCAATAGACTGAACGATATCCACGCCCATCTGGATAGGGCTGACGCAGACAGATGGCTGCGAACCATGACCACCCTGACCATGCAGTGTAATCGTAAAATCATCGCAGGAAGCTGAAATCTCACCGCGCCGGAGACCTATACAGCCTTTAGGCAGCCCGCCTGCGACATGGAGCCCCAAAGCATACTCGACGCGGGGATCATTTAGAATGCCGGCGTCGATCATGCGGGCAGCGCCGCCATTTCCTTCTTCTGCCGGCTGGAACGCGAGACGAATCGTACCGCGCAGGCAGTCCCGATGTTGATGGAGAATCTTTGCGACGCCGAGCAGGTTGGCGGCATGACCGTCATGACCGCAGGCATGCATGACGCCGTCTACAAGAGAAGAGTATGGGCAGTTATATTTTTCTGACAGCGGCAGTGCGTCGATGTCGGCACGAAGCAACACTATCGGGCCGGGCAAGCTGCCGCGGATCAAACCGGTCACGCCGGTACCGGCAATAATTTTTACGTCTTCAATACCCATGAGAGATAATTCCTGAAAAATGGTTTTGCAGGTATCGAATTCTTTTTCGCTCAATTCAGGATGAGCATGGAAATATTCCCGCATTTCCATCATATAAGGCAGTGTTTTGCGCACCGCTTCATGTATATTGAAGGTTGGTTTGTAAGTATCGAGCATTGCCGTACGCCTCCTTTTGAGCATCGTATTATGCAATTCGGATTTACTTATACTTATTTCTATAATATATAATGAAAATCCTGCTGTCAGGCAGGATTTTTTTGCAGATTTTATTTATGGTTGCCGGAAATTTTCTTTTTTAGTAGAAAAGGAAGAGAAATCTTGTGTGTTTCTAAAAAGATAAAAATAATGGGAATAATCACCAGGGTAAACACTGTCGAGGTCAGCAGACCGCCAATAACGACGACGGCCATGCTGGAACGCGTTTCTGAACCGGCAGTCATGGAAAGAGCTGTTGGCAGCAGGCCGACAATCATAGTCAAGGTTGTCATGAAAATAGGGCGCAGGCGCACTCGCCCCGCTTCTATGATTGCGCTGCGGGGATCCATGCCGTGTCCCATCAGCGTCAGCGTGTAATCCAGCAGCAGCGTGCCGTTTTTGGCCACGATGCCGTCCATGACGAGAATACCGATAAGCGAATATAAATTGATCGTGTTATTCGTCAGGAAAAGAAGAAATAATGATCCTATAAGGCCCAGCGGCAGAGACAGCATACGGATAAATGGTGTTTTTACCGACTCATACAAAATGGCCAGAATCATGTAGATCAGAATAAGAGAGAGCAGAAGCGCTTCGCCGAGATCCTTAAAAGTCGTAGTCATCTGGTCGGCCTGGCCGGTGAAGCGATACGTAATTCCTTTCATATCCATGCCGTTCAAGGTTGCGGTAAGCTCTTGAATCACGTCGTTTAAAGGCCGGCCCTGCAAGGTGCTTCCCAACGTAATGCTTCGCTCCTTATCCGTACGGCGAATGGTGACCGGGCCAGTTTCTGCCCGGACCTTTGCGACATCGGCGACGTAGATAAGGCGGTTAGAAGCATTCAGGGGAATCGTTTCCAAATCGGAAATATGGAAGCCGTCAGATCCTTTCAGACGGACATAAATATCTGTGTCGTTATTATCATTTTTGGGGTCGTTGGCAAGAACACCGGCTTTTTGTCCGCTGATAGCATTGGAAAATGTATTAGTCAAATCTCCCAGAGAGGTACCGTACTGCTTCAGCTTAGTACGATCAATATCCAGTTGATATTCCGGCATGCCATCTTCATAGGAACTGCTTACATCGCGGACGCCTGTAATATCGTTTTGCATGATTTTCTGAATTTCCCGCGATTTGCTGATCAGCTCCTCTGTGTTTTTTCCTCGCAGCTCCAGCCGGAGATTGCCGGAACCACCGCCATAGCCGCCGGAGGTGCCGGATACGGAGGCTTGGTTTTCTTTGACTCGGACATCTCCGTCCAGCACGTTTTGGGCTGCAAAATCACGAACGTCATTGGTAATCTGCCAAATGGAACGAGACCGGTCCTGACGGTTTTTCAGCGTAACTTGAATATTGGCTTCATTTAAGCTGCGGCCGCCGACCATCGCAGTATAATACGTAACCTCAGGAAGCGTATTTAAATACGCTTCTAATTGCCGTGTCGCTTTGTCGGTGCGGTCCAGATTGGCGTTGGTTGGCAGCTGCAGGGTAATGCGAAAGCCGCTTTCATCAGTCTGCGGCATAAATTCCGAGCCGACAAGGCCGCTGGGGATGAGCGCAACAGCGGCTAAGAAAAAAATACAAACCGGAATAAACAGTCTTTTACTGTGATCCAGGCTCCAAATCAGAATTTGTGAGTAGTGATCTCTGGCCCAGTTTTCTATAGTATCCATTCTGCGCCATAACGGCCGGTCGGGAATTTTTAACCCCAGACGGAATAAACGAGATGCCAGCATGGGAGTCAGTGTAAAAGAAACAAACATGGAAAAAAGAGTAGCAAAGACGATGGTCAGCCCGAATTGTTTGAAATATTGGCCTACCATACCGGTCATAAACGCGATGGGAAGAAAGACGACGACATCGCACAGCGTAATAGCGATAGCTGCCATACCTATTTCCATTCGTCCATTCAGCGCGGCATCTCGGGGCAGTTCGCCTTTCATCAGGTGACGATGGATATTTTCCAGCACGACGATGGAATCGTCGACAAGAATGCCCACGCACAAGGCCATACCCATAAGAGACATCATGTTGAATGTAAAGCCAGCCATATACATGACAAAAAATGTGGCAATAAGAGACGTAGGAATCGCGATCATGACAGCCAAGGTGGACCGCCAGCCGCGCAGGAAAAAAAATAAAACCGTTCCCGTCGTAATAAGCCCTTCAATAAGCGTGTGCAGTGTGTTGTTCAGGGAATTGCGGACGTAAGAGGCCGATTCATCTGTGACCGTAAACGTATAATCCGGATTGTCCTGACGGAGTGTTTCTAACTTTTTGTTGATATTATCTACCGTAGAGACCACGTTAGCGTCGCTGTTTTTGTAAATCGCCATGACAACTGCATCGGTACCGTTGACACGGGCATAACGGGTAACGCGCTGATCCTGACGCTTAATAGTGGCAACAGCGGTCAAGGGGATTTTTACGCCCTGAGCATTTGTGACCTGAATTTGAGAAATTTCATGCTCGTCTGTATATTGGGCTTTGACTCGCACATCTGTTGTCGTCGCATCAGAATAAATCGTGCCGGACGGCATGAGGATATTTTCTGATTTCAGCGCGTTGACAACCTCGGTCAAGGTCATGTCGTAATGAATCAGCTTGTCTTTATCAATTTCCACGGCGATTTCTTTATCTCTGCCGCCGTTCAAATCCATTTCGGATACGCCGTCAGCCTGCTGAATAACGTCCTGGAAGTCGTTTTCTACCATAGAATAAATATCATCAAGGGGCTTGCCGGACTGGACGGCAACATACATGATGGGTGTGGCATTCACGTCGCGTTTAATGACGACCGGCTCATCAATGCCGTCAGGAAGCTTGCCGCGAATGGCATTAATCTTCTTCGTTGCATCGATCGCCGCGGCATCCGCATTGGCAGAGAAATCCAGCTCCAAGGTAATACGTGCCTGTCCATAGGAGGCTGTTGAGGTCATATGTTTCAGGTTGGATACGGATGACAGCGCGTCCTCCATAGGCTTTACGACCTGCTGCTCAATAGATTCTGCATTGGCTCCATCGTAATTGACGGATACGGTGACATACGGCGTATTCAGTGCCGGCAGCAGTTCTACGCCGATACGGTAAAAACTGAATAAGCCGAGAACCACGAAAAAGGCAACGGCCATACAGATTCCGATAGGGCGGTCAATGGAAAATTTAGTCAGATTCATGCCTTCACCTGGTTTCTTGTTCGATAGTAACAGCGGTCCCGTTTTTCAAGCGGGCCAGATTGGTGGTGGCAATGGTATCGCCATCAGATACGCCCTCCGTAATTTCGACATAGTCGTCATTGCGCAGCCCTGTTTTTACGGTGCGAATCTCAATGGTATTATCCGGCCTGATCATATAAAGCTGACTCACGCCGCTCTGCTCGGATAAGGCATCCTTAGGGACAAAGCACGTGTTTTGTCGCTGCAGTACATCCACGGATGACTGAGCAAACATTCCGCCGCGCAGCGTGGCCGGAGGCTGCGCTAAGGTAATCCGGACAATATATGTTTTTGCTGTAGGATCCATGGCGGGACTGACGTAGGTAATCGTACCATTATAGGTATGGGCCAGCGATTCGATAGAGACCGTTACGGGCATTCCAACTTGCATGGCAGCTACATCAGCCTCTGAAAGCGGGCAATCTATGTACATGCCGCTGGTATCGGTAATTGTCAGAACCTTGGTATTGGCAGCTGCCATGGCGCCGACTTCTGCATTGCGGTATGTAATGACTCCGGCACGCGGAGCCCGTATCGTCATATCTGTGAGCTGCTTGCCTATGCTGTCTACTACATAACTGGCCTTAGCCTGAGCTGCATATTTTTCGGCGATAACTGCCGGTGTATCGCCCACATTTTGTGATTGAAGATTGTCGAGCGCGGATTTTGCTACGATGAGGGCCTGATACATGGTATCCAGATCCTTTTGAGAGACTGCCCCTTCTTCTTTCAAAATGACATATCGGTTGTAATTCATATTTGCCGTGGCGTAATCGACCTGCGCCCTTTGCAGGTCGGAGGAAAATTGAGATTGTGCCGCCTTGGTGTCGGCGGCTGCCTGCGAAAGTGCGGCTTGGTCCTGCTGTAAGGTAAGACTGGTATCTTCTGTGTCTTGAACGAGTAAAATTTGATTGGGCGCTACTACGTCCCCCAGCTGTACATTGACGGCTGCGATATTGCCGGCATATTTTGTCGATAAATCAACTTGCGCCAGCGGGACTGTCTGTCCCGATAAAGAAATTTTGCGCATCATATCCTTTCGCGTGATATGGTATGCTTGAACAGAAGCTTGGGCGAGATCTCCCTGATGCTTTTGCGTGACGTTGGAATGGCTGAACGCATAAATGGCAGCACAGGATAATAGAAAGACGAGGGCAAAAGCAATCCATTTTCCGCGGCGGCTGCGCATATAGCGGGAAAACCGGAATTTCGGCAAAGTAGGCATGGCTAAGAACTCCTATACGATTTGTGTAAGCATATCTTTATATAATACTGTTATAATAATGCGTCAGATCAGAAAAGGCAATAGATGTATGTAAAAGTTCAGTATATTTAGAAAACGTTTAAATTTTTCTACCCGCTGGCACAGGGTCTATGCTATAATGACGACAGTATTATTTGGGAGTGGATAGATATGCAAATTAATAAACAGCTTTTTTCTGCTATAGAAACATTGAGTCACTGGCCGCGGTTTCGACTGCGGCTGTTTATCGAAGGAGCTTTTGTAGGCGTGTTGTCAGGAAGTATTATCAGCTTTTTTCGCTGGACTCTGGATGCAGGAACCGCATATAGGGAAAAATTATATGAAACTATATTAATGCCTGGGAATATTCTCGCAAATGTCCTGTGGTTTGCTTTGCTGCTGGCAGCGGCATGGTTATTGTGGCGCCTCAGCGAGCATGAACCAAATGCTGGCGGCAGCGGCATTCCGCAGGTCAAAGGAGTTATATTAGGAGCTGTTCGCATGCGATGGCTGCGTATTTTATGGGTCAAGCTGATCGGCGGCATCGTGGGTATCGGCCTGGGACTATCCCTTGGCAGAGAAGGTCCGTCTATTCAGATTGGTGCTGTTACAGCGCAGGGCCTGAGCCGCGGCTTGGGACGCACACGCATGGAGGAACGCTATTTGATTACTGCCGGTGCCAGCGCCGGTTTGGCGGCGGCCTTTAATGCCCCTCTGGCCGGCGTTATTTTTGCATTGGAGGAGCTGCATCGCAATTTTTCCGGCGTGGTTCTGGCACCGGCGATGGCCGCAGCTTTGATGGCCACTATGGTAAGCCGCATTGTTTTTGGCCGCGAACCTATTTTTCATTTTGGTATGCTGCCGCCGTTTCCGCTGCACTATATGTGGATTGCCGTGCTTTTGGGAATTGTTATTGGGATGGCGGGTGTTATATTTAATAAGGGACTTTTAGGCGTCCGTTCTTTTTACAATCTGCCTGTTTTCCGCAACGGCTATATGCGCATTGCTTTTGCTCTTGTTGTGGCCGGTGTGCTGGGCTATACTTTTCCGCAGGTCCTTGGCGGCGGCAATGAATTGATCAACAGCTTGTATACGCTGCCCTTATCCATGAAACTGTTTCTGGCACTGCTGATTGGCAAGTTTTTGTTTACCCTTATCAGCTATGGCTGCGGCGTGCCCGGTGGTTTTTTCCTTCCCATGCTTGTCCTCGGAGCATTGACTGGGAGCGTTGTTGGTATGGTATTGATCCAACTGGGGATTATATCAGCCTATTATTTGTCCAATATTGTTGTCATATCCATGGCGGCTTTTTTTGCGGCCTCTGTCCAATCGCCCGTTACGGGAACTATTTTGATTATGGAAATGACCGGCTCATATGAACATTTGCTGGTTTTATGTACGGCATCCATGATTGCCCTTGTTGTTGCTCAAGGCTGCAAGGGACAACCTATTTATGATGCGCTGCTGGAACGAACGCTTGCCAAGAAACAAACACCGGTTTCTGCAGAGGAACGAAGAAATGTTCTCGAACTGATCGTTTCCAGCGGCAGTGCCGTTGATGGCAAATATGTCGGACGTATTTCCTGGCCGGGGCATGTGGCGCTTATTGATATTAAAAACAGCACAGGAGAAATTATCCCTGATTTTGATACGCGTCTGCATGCCGGCGACTATATATATGTGTTGACGGATTCGGTTGAAGGAGCGGAAGCAGTGAGAAATCTGGTGGAACAAGAAAAAGAGTGAAAATGCATAATAATTATAAAAAATAGTACCAGGTACTAAAAAACCATTTCCGAAGTGGGATATTAACTTATATATTGAAAACGGACATGTCAATAATAGAGAATAAAAATATAAAAAATGAAGCATAAATACTAAAAATTTTGACTTATATCTTCATTTTTGGTATAATTCTTCCGTAATTAATTTTAAGTTTTGATGCTTTTAAAGAGGTGGTTTTTTGAGGAACCGAATACTGATTTTGTGTACAATGATATTTGTGTTTGCATTTTCCTCACTGGTTTGTGCAAAAGTCGAAATGGGAATGAGTGGATCTGCTGTACAGAGTGTGCAATATATGCTTATGGATACAGGATATTTGTCTAACGGAGCAGATGGAGTGTTTGGGAGTGGAACGGCAGGCGCTGTCAAACGATTCCAGGCAGATCATGGACTGGACGTAGATGGCGTCGTAGGTCCACAGACCATGGCGGCTCTTTCAGAAGCCAGTGGACGGCCAATTCCTGATGAAGCCGATTACGGCAGCGGGCAAAGGTCCATTGTTATGGATGCTACGGCATATACCGCAGAGGATCCGGGAAACAGCGGTTATACCGCAAGCGGACAGCGGCTGCAGCGTGGCATGGTATCTGTAGATCCCAGCGTTATTCCGCTGGGGACACGGCTGTATATCGAAGGATATGGCTATGCCGTTGCCGAGGACACCGGCGGATCGATTGTCGGGAATCGTATTGATTTAGCTATGGATTCAACCAACGAAGCGTTAAACTTTGGCAGAAGAAGTGTTGTCGTCTATGTATTGTAAGTACTGTAGAATTGAACATGATGTCGTATGAGGAGGGAGAGGCGTGTGCCTCTCCTTTTATTTCTTCTCAAGCTTAAATCGAATTTTATCGTATTTTTGTAAAAAAACTATGTATTTTCCATGTTATTTGTGTTATCCTGAAAAGGACATTATAGTTAGTGGTTTCAGGGAGGCTTATACTGAATGAAGGATACTATTGCACTCATTTTAGCTGCAGGAAAAGGAACCCGGATGAAGTCCAAAGTTCCTAAAGTTCTCCATCGGGTAGGAGGAATTCCTATGGTGGAACAGGTGCTGCGGACTGTCAAAGCGGCTGGAATGCAAAGACAGATCGTCGTTGTCGGATTTGGCGGCGAGGCCGTTCAGGAATACTTGGGTGATCGGGCTGAAACGGTCATGCAGACCGAACAGCTGGGTACCGGCCATGCGGTGCTGCAGGCTGAAACGTTGCTTAGAGGTGCTGCCGGTACGCTGCTTGTTACGTGCGGCGATACACCGCTTGTTACGAAGGACACATTTAGATATATGTTGGAGCAGCATGAAAAATCACACGCTGCGGCGACAGTACTGACGACGCATATGCCGGATCCGACTGGCTATGGCCGGGTGATGCGTGATGACGCAGGACGAGTCATCAAGATTGTAGAACAAAAAGATGGATCACCGGCGGAATTAGCTGTCAATGAAGTCAATGCGGGTATTTATTGTTTTGATATGGAATTGCTTTGGGACATGCTCCACCGAATAACCAATACCAATGCGCAGGGAGAATATTATCTGACGGATATTATCGGTATGCTTGTATCTGCCGGGAAACTCGTCAGTGCTTTTGCTGCGCCCGATTATAAGGAAACGCTGGGAGTTAATTCCCGTCAGCAGATGGCAGAAGCGGAACAGGTGCTGCGCTGCCGCAAGTTGAATGAGCTCATGACGGAAGGCGTTTCTGTAATTGATCCTGACAATACCTATGTAGATACGACGGTTTTTGTCGGTTGCGATACCGTGTTGTATCCCGGTACGATTCTGGAAGGGGACACCCACATTGGAGAGGACTGTCAGATCGGCCCATACGTTCGCATGACTAACGTCAAAATGGGTAACGGAAATCATCTCCAATTTACGTATGCTCATGATTGTGAAATAAAGAATGGCTGTGAAGTCGGCCCGTTTGTTCATTTTCGGCCCGATACGACGATCGGCAATCATGTGAAGGTCGGCAATTATATGGAGGTCAAGAATTCTATTATCGGAGACGGCACAAAGCTGCCGCATCTGAGCTATATCGGTGACAGTGATGTCGGCAGCTGTGTGAATATCGGCTGCGGTACCATTACGGTCAATTATGACGGAAAAAATAAGCATCGGACGGCGATTGCCGACCATGCTTTTGTTGGCTGCAACAGTAATCTTGTTGCCCCCGTTTCTGTAGGTAAATATGCCTATGTTGGTGCTGGTTCAACGGTTACAAAGGATGTACCGGCAGGCGCGTTGGCTGTGGGACGTGCTAAGCAGCGCAATATTGAAGGCTGGGTAAAGGACAATACCTATAAAAAGTAATATCATGCCATTGGCATACCAGTAGAGTTTATCGGTTATATATCGAATACATATATTATACTTTTAAAACAATCTATTTAGGAGGCTCAACATGAGTTACGAAGACGGGAAAAAGCTGAAAATTTTTACAGGAAATGCCAATCCGAAGCTGGCAAAGGAAATTGTCGATTACTTGGGATTGGAACTGGGAAAGGCTTTTGTTGGCAAATTCAACAATGGTGAAATCCAAGTCCTGATTGATGAAAGTGTCCGCGGTAAGGATGTGTTCGTTATCCAGCCGACATGCCAGCCGGCAAATGACACACTGATGGAATTATTGATTATGGCAGACGCTTTGAAACGTGCTTCAGCAAAACATATTACAGCTGTTGTCCCATATTATGGATATGCCCGTCAAGACCGTAAAACACGGGGCCGCGAACCAATTACCTCTAAATTGGTTGCTGATCTGATGACGACTGCCGGCATTACCCGCGTTGTTACGATGGACCTCCATGCAGGTCAGATTCAAGGCTTTTTTGATGTTCCTGTAGATCATCTCGGCTCTGCGTCTATTATCGCAAAATATCTGAATCAGAAAAAAGAAGAAATGGATATGGGAGATATCGTTGTCGTATCCCCTGATTTAGGAGGAGTTACCCGTGCACGAGATCTGGCCGATCGCATCAATGCGCCTATTGCTATCATTGAAAAACGACGTCCCCGTCCGGGCGTGGCGGAGGTCATGAATGTTATTGGTGATATTAAAGGCAAAACCTGTATTATTATTGATGATATTGTAGATACGGCAGGCTCTCTCTGCGGCGGTGCTAAGGCTTTGAAGGAATTAGGCGCCTCTCGTGTATATGCAGCCTGTGCCCATGCTGTACTGACCGATCCGGCAGTGGACCGCATTAAAAAATCTGTTATTTCTGAACTTATTATTACCAATACGATTCCCTTGCCGGATGAAAAAAAGATCGACAAAATTAAGGTGCTTTCTGTTGCGCCCCTTCTTGGAGAAGCTATCATGCGGATTTTCCATGATGTTTCTGTAAGTCGTTTATTTGATAAATAAGGATAAAGTCACTGTGCATATGATCGTAGGCTTGGGAAATCCCGGCCATGAATATGAAAAATCGAAACATAATACGGGCTTTCGTGTCATTGATAATCTGGCTGCACGTTGGAAAATTACGACATGGCAGCATAAGATGGATGCGGAAATTGCCCAAACGATGATAGATGGCGAGAAAATTATCTTGGTCAAGCCACAGACCTACATGAATAACAGCGGACAGTCTGTAGGGCCGCTTATGCGCTGGTATAAAGTGGAACAGTCTGATGTGTACGTTATATATGATGATATGGACTTGGCAGTAGGCCGTATTCGCATCCGCAAAAGCGGCAGTGATGGCGGACATAATGGCATTAAAAGCCTATTGGCCAATGGCTGTACTGATTTTATCCGATTTCGTGTCGGCATTGGCAGACCCTTGCCGCATCATGATGTCGTCGATCATGTATTGACCCCCTTTCCAGACGAGCTGATTCAGCCGTATGCAGAAGGCCTGGAAGCTGCGGCCATCGCGGTGGAGGGCTGTCTGGAGCTGGGCGTGGATAAGGGTATGAACCGATATAATCCGAAAAAGAAGAAAAAAGCAGAATAGATGGAAATACTGAAAGACATTGCAGGGTGCGATCCTTTTCGCAGCATGTAATGTCTTTTTCTGTTTTTTTTGATATAATACATACATGTGTTTCCGTATATATGGCGGTCAAAATACAAATATCAGCGAGAAGAGGCAGAATACGATGATTCAGCAATTATTTCACAATCCCGACATATATCAGATAGAAGTTGATTTGCCGGATAATCCATTGAAATATCTTAATTCATATGTTGTTAAAGGAAAAATGCATAATCTTGTCATTGATACGGGCTTCAACCGTCCGGAATGCCAAAAAGCGTTGTTCGATGGCCTGCAGGAATTAGACGTTGATCTGCAGTGTACGGACTTGTTTCTGACACACCTGCATGCCGATCATACGGGACTGGTAGGGGCCTTTGCCACGGCGGGCTGTCCTATCTATATGCATGGGATCGACTATACTTATTTGAAGGATTCGGCAGATGGCACGACCTGGCGATTTACAGAACAGAATTTTATGCGTGAAGGAATGCCGGCGGCGGATATTGAGAAACAATTTTCCAATCAGGCTCGAAAATATTCACCGCAAATCAATTTTTCTGTCAAAACGGTAAGCGATGGAGATATGGTTCGTCTGGCGGATACAGATTTTCACGTTATTCATACGCCGGGCCATACGAAAGGACTTTGCTGTCTTTATCTGCCCAAACAAGAAATATTCTTTACAAGTGATCATATTTTGTTTGATATTACGCCTAATATTCAGATCTGGTCCAATATGCGCGATGCCTTGGAACAATATCTGCAAAGTCTGGATAAGGTATATCAGTTACCGGTGCAATTGGCACTGCCCGGTCATCGTAAAGGAAATATATCTATTGCCGGACGTATTGATGAAATCAAAGAACATCATCGGAATCGCCTGCAGGAGATTCTTGATATTGTGAAGACGCAGCCTCATATGACTGCCTTTGAAATAGCCCCGCATCTGACATGGTCTATGCGCGGCAAAAAGTGGAATGAATTTCCACCGACGCAGAAATGGTTCGCTATGGGAGAAACCCTGGCGCATATCGAATACCTGGTGCATCATGGACGACTGGCAAAAGAAGAACGGAACGGCGTATTTTTGTATGCCTTGGCATGATTGCCGTACAGGAAGCGACGGCCTTGCGGCAAAAAATGAATCGGCATATCCCTGGCAGTTTATAAGCCAGACCCTGTTTTTACAGCTTAAAAGCCCTGTCCCAAACGCGTAAAAGCCTATGGACAGGGCTTTTATTTGCAGGTGCAGGCAAAGGCTGTAGAACCCACTCATGTAGCGCGTTACAAGCTTTGCAGATATAGAAAAAATTCTCCCGCCTTCTCGCAAGGAGTTCATTCAAGAAATCAGCCCGCCCTTCACATCCGCAATAAATGGGGACGCGGTATAAATTCGTCAGGAGCACATAATCATGGTACCCGCTCTTGCGCAACATACCAAAAACGCAGAAATTACAAAAAAAATATTTTCTCAAAACAGACGAAAGACAGCATACAGGGCATATGATATCTATGCTATTTTGAAAAAATGTCCAAATGGATCATTTTTATGTCCGAATGGAGTAGAAGGATTGGGCTGTATTTGATATAATGGCAAACAGAAAATGATTACTGGTATCGAAAATAGATACTATGTGGAAATGGAGAAGCCTTATGAACTATACAGCAGCAAGAATGCCTCGTCGTGCCTGGTATGCCGGTCTGTCCTGGGCTGTCGCACTGTGGCTGAC
>NZ_LEKT01000035.1 GCF_001045675.1 Megasphaera cerevisiae DSM 20462 | reverse complement strand
AATGACCGGCGATACCCTTCTGAACAGCGCCGGCGCCCTCCTATACAGCGGCAATGCCATGACCCTGACCGCCAAAGGCACGATCCGCAACCGCGGCGCGAAGATCGAAAGCCTGGGAGACCTGGCGCTTAAGGCTGCCGCTGTGTATAATGAAAATGACGCCTTTTCTGCCAAGCGCGTCGGCAGTGACTGGGTGACGAATCCGGATAAAATCCGCATTGACCAGGCCGGCCATTCCGAACAAGGCCACGCCTTCGACAAAGACGAATTCTCCAATCTCACCAGCGGCTACGGCGCCTATCACCATGCCGGAGCCATGGAAATCTACGAACCGGCCTATGATATCGTCGAAGCGCCGGCACCGGGAGAACAGCCGGACCCGGCCCACCCCGCAGGCGCTAAGATTGCCAACTACGAATGGAATGACCCCATCTTTACGGCTTTGGGCGTCACGGCCATGACCACGGCCAGACCGACGGCAGCCGGCCAGGAGCAAACGGCCTGGGACACCCAGTTCAGCAGCAAGCTGGACGAACTGAATACCAAGATCACGGCCCATAATACAGAAGCCGAAGCGCACAATGCCAGCCTGGGGGCGATCGGCAGCCAGAAGATCGACAACTACACCATCATCCAGTCTCAATCCCAGACCTCGGAAGACAAAGTGCAGACGACCCATGCCGGCGTCATCCGCAGCGGCCGGGACATGACCATCGATGGGGACCTGGGCAATGAAAACAGCCAGATCACCGCCGGCGGAACGCTGACAGCCAAAAACGGTACTGTAAAAAACAGCGCCAGGGAAAACCAGAAACGGACCGTCACCTTCGGCACCACCCAGGGAAGCCATACGTATAAACGGGGCTGGCCGCACAAATCCAAACGCCGCGGCTATAAGGACAAACTGTTCATGACGCCGCAGCTTGCCCTGGACCATCCGTCGTCCTTAGGCGTAGGCGCCTATGAAGGCTCGTCCCAGACGAAGCCCGACAGTCAGGACATCACCCAGGTCAAACGGGACGAAACGAATAAATTCCTCGATCCCTTATATTGGAACCCAATGAATCGCCAAGTGTGTGGAGTGAAATGGAAGTACAACGGCGGCTGAATTGGGGTTATGTAAGAGCTAGTTGGAATAGAGAAAAATGCTGGAATGCTGAAAAAGATGGGCAGCAATTACTGGATGTATTAACAAAAATAGTGAATTGTTCTCTGTTTAAAACGAAAGATATATTAGAACTAGATTTCATGTTTCCTATCGAACAATATGTTAAACATATATATCCACTTAGTAGTCATACTATCGAATGAGTTTGTTTTGATAGTATGATTGGTTGCTATCAGTGTTATCTAGATATCTGCAGTGTTGTCCGTACAGCCCAGACATGGGACAACAAAACACTGCAGTCTCTGGAACTCTTTGAAGGAGGAAAAGATCTGCGCCAGGATATCATGGGTATGGGGAATGGAACTGCCCAGGGCGGCATCCACGTCGGACTGGGTTCCAGCTCGTTCAAACAGGAATACGGCACCGATACGAATACGTATGCCGGAGGCAGTCTGTCCAGCAGCGGCACCGTAACTATCCTCGCCGGAAGCAAGGACATGGCGAAAGGCAATATCCATGCCACAGGCGAAACGATACAAGGAAAAGACGTCACTCTGGGAGCGTCCCATAATATCATCCTGGATGCCGGTACGAATACGCAGACCGAAACGAACAACTATAGCAGTAAAAGCGCCTCTGTGGGCGTTACCTTTACGGGCGGCGCAATCAGCGGCGTAGACGCGTTGTTCTCTAACGAAAAGGACAGCTATATGAGTTCATACGGACATATATCCGGATGAGTGTAAGAGAATAAAATCGATCTTGTTTATTTGGCTGTACATTGTGGTGGTCTGCTGATCATTCGTTTTGCAATATACGATACCCCCATGCAGCAGTTTGTTCTGCATGGGGGTATCGTGCGTGCGGGATATTGTTATTTCTGTCGCCGGGACCGGAAAAAATCCGTCATAAGGCGGGCACATTCTTTCTCACGAATGCCCTGAGTGACGGCAGTACAGTGGTTAAGTGCCGGTGTATCGACGATTTGAAAAACCGAGCGGACGGCACCGGCTTTGGGATCGGCACAGCCGTATACAATGCGGTCCAGCCGACTGTTGACGATGGCTCCGGCACACATGGGACAAGGTTCGACGGTAACGTACAGCGTACAGCCTGTAAGACGCCAGCGACCTAGGGCGCGACAGGCTTTTTCGATGGCCAGCAGTTCTGCATGGGCGGTGGCACAGGGCAGGCTTTCGCGCAGATTATAGGCTCTGGCGATAGCTTTTTTTTCATAAATAATAACCGCGCCGATAGGAATTTCTCCGACAGCGTATGCTGTTGCAGCCTCTTCCAGCGCTTTTCCCATATAAAATTCATCTTTTGTCATGACTGTTTCCTCGATTTCTGTCGTTGCAGCATGATCATGCTGCATACGTCTTTATTTTACAGGATATGTTGGGCCTGTGCAATCGGTGAGCGTCAGAAACATAAGATGCCGGATAGAGTACCGGGTGTTGGCGCTACCATTTTTCGTATCGTACGATTTCCCGCAGTGCCTTCCTGGGTCTGGGAGAGGGGGCTTCATCTGCATAACCTAGTGTTATAATACCGCATACGTATTTATCTTTGGGAATCCCCAGTACAGGGCGTACGTCTTTTTGTTCAAACCAGCCAGTCCAGCAGGTTCCCAATCCTTGCTGCTGCGCTTCCAGCAGCAGATGACTGATGGCAATGGAGGTATCGCGAATGCATTGTTTGAGCTCGAATTCCGGGCTGTTTTCATCAAGCGAAAGGGATGCGTTCGGCATACGGCATCTGATATCGGTGACACATACGATGAATACGGGGGCTGTATTCATCCAGGCCTGCTGATGATTGGCAGCGGCCAACTGCCGTTTGGTTTCGTCCGACGTTACAATAATGAATGTCCAAGGCTGTGTGTTGCTGCCGGAGGGGGCCAGACGGGCGCTTTCCAATATGGCGGTGAGTTTTTCGTTTTCGATTTTTGTGTTTTGGTATTTACGGACACTGCGTCTGTTTTCTATTTGTTCCAAGTGAATCAACTCCTTTTCTTTTAGTATACGGCATCTGTCAATTTTTTCTATGGTTGTCGGAAAAGAAAGATTGGCATTTTGCATATTGAAAGCAGGTACGGTATTATATAAAGAATAGCAGCATACCGCTGCTGATTTATCAAGAGGGACAGAAAAAGGGGGACATATTGGGGATATGCAATCATTATGGTGGCAGATTTTTGATGTATTGGGGACAGTGGCGTTTGCTTTATCCGGGGTTCTCGTCGCTATTTCACGACGTATGGACATATTTGGGGTGTTTGTCCTGTCAGCGGCAACGGCAGTCGGCGGAGGGATTATTCGGGACATTATATTGGGCGAAATTCCGCCGTCGGCCTTTCGGACAAGTATGTATTTTTGGCTTATTATTTCGACACTGTGCCTGGCCAGTATCAGTGTTCGTTACATCAACAGCGGAAAGTGGCAGCATATGATGCGGTATTCTATTCATTTTTATCTGATCTGTGATGCTGTCGGTTTAGGTTCCTTTACGGTGACGGGGACACTGCTGGGATGCTATCTATATCCGCAGTATTGGACGCTGGCCATTACGCTAGGGGTATTGACCGCTGTTGGCGGAGGCGTTATACGTGACGTGTTGGCCGGACGCATACCCGGTGTGTTCAAAAAAGATATTTATGCTACGGCGTCTTTGAGCGGTGCTGTCGTATTGTACCTATTATTTATTTCGTTGGAAATGTCTTTGAATGCGGCTGCTGTTATTGGTTTTATCTTTACGGTTGCGATCCGCCTGGTAGCAGTTTTCTTTCATTTGAATCTGCCCCGGGTCAAACGAAAAAGACGCGAGCAGTTTTTCTAAATTCCTTTTTTGTGGAAAATTTGTTATAATCAATACTAGCAATTATTCTTTAGGGAGTGGTAGTATTGAAAATATTACGAAACATAGTGGGAATGCTTGTTGTGTCTGCGCTGACCTGCATCGGGCCGTCAGCACTGGCCAAAACGATTTTGTATGTGCCGCAGGATAATCGTCCCGTCGATTTTGCCTATACGGTGGGGACGGCGCAGGATGCGGGATATACGGTCATTACGCCGCCGGAAAAAATTTTGTCCGGGGCACAGTTTCAGGGCTCGCCGGATAAGCTGGCCGAATGGGTCGCTAATAATGCCGGTCAGGCAGATGCAATGGTGCTATCTGTCGATTCCTTGGTCTATGGCGGACTTGTCGATTCTAGAAAACATAATTTGAGTATGGATACGCTGGTACAACGCTTGAAACGGGTAGAGGAACTTCATCAAAAGTATAAAAATATTCCTATTTACGCGTTTAGTACGGTTATGCGCAGTCCCTGGGCCGGCGGCAAGGGCGTGGAACCGGATTATTATCTGACCTTTGGAACCGATATGTATCAGCTGGCATCATTGCAGGCCAAAATGGATACGGAACGATTGAATCCGCAGGAACGGGATAATTGGTTTGCCATTATGCGGCGTGTTCCTATGGAGTATCTGCAGGATTGGTATAACCGCCGTCATAAAAATATGATGATCAATTACCGGCTGATTCAGGATGCAAAGAATGGCACTTTTAAATATTTTAGTCTTGGTCATGATGATAATTCTGTCAATACCCAGTCGTCACTGGAATCGAAATATCTGGAAATGTCCGGCGCCGAAATTCCTAAAACGGTATTTGGCTCCTTTCCCGGAGCGGACCAATTGGGGCTGCTTCTTATTACAAGAGCCAGTAATGATTTTAATAATTACCATCCTAAGGTCACGATTATATATCCCTTAGGCGGCGGTGAAAAAACGGTTCCCAGCTACGACGGACAAGCTGTTGGGAAGACCATTGCGGCGCATGTAGAGGCTATTGGCGGTACGATTACAAATACAGAGAGACCTGATTTGCTGTTGGCTGTCAATACCCCGCTTACGACTTCTACCAGCGAATCTGGGAATTTTGAAAATTTTCCCATCATGCTTCAATCCACGCAGGAGTTTTTGACACAGATTGAAAAGGCTGTCAACGATGGCATTCCCGTGAGTATTGTTGATATGGCTTTTTCCAACGGCTCGGATAATACGCTGGTCTATGGTTTGTACCGGGACAAGATGTTGTATCGTCTGGCTGCATATAACGGCTGGAACACGGCCAGCAATTCTGTCGGATACGGTATTTCACAAGGCGTGTTGTCTAAATATATGACGGCAGACGCCCATGCCAATATGCTGACGACGCAGTATTTGGATAACTGGGCGTATCAGGCTAATGTACGTGACTATATTTATCGTATGCAGCAGAAGATCGAAGCCGGTACGGTGAAAAAATATTATCCTACCGTCATGACTGAATTACAGAGCCGTACAAAGGAACAAATTCAGCGATACGCAGCTACCTATTTGGGTGTCAATCCTAAAACTGTCAATGTAACCCTGCCTTGGAACCGTCTTTTTGAAGTATATGTGGATGTTCGTCCGACAGCAGATGTTTCTCTGGAGTCGGATGTCCGGCAGAAAATAAAAAATAAAGAACTCAAACGTCTGGCTGCGCAGGTGGAAGAGGCGCAAAAGAATTTTGATGAGGCTAAAAAGAAGGCTAAGGACGGCAATATAGATCCCGATACGGCACAGCAGCTGCAGAATGCTATCCAAGCAGCAACAGATCAGTATAACGCGGAGCAGCAGGCTCAGGATCTGAGCAGAAAAGAGGAAATGGCACAGCAAAACAGGACGTGGGCACCGGGAAAGTAGTATATATTTTTTCATATCGTGACGTTTGTGTGACAAAGCTGTAACATTTTTAATGTATACTGATGGTATTCTCAATAGAGATGATATATTGTACAACAAAGAAGGAGATGGGTATATATGAAATGGAATGAATTGCTGCATAAAAAGATGATATCAGCTGCTGTATTAGGTGCTGTTGTTTGTATCGCATCTGCTCCATATACGATGGTATCCGCACAGGATGCAGAAGCAATGCCGCCGATGCCGCCGATGGAAGTGCAGGGGCCGCAGCCGGGATTTGGCCCCGGACATGGGAAATTTGCTTTTTCCCACCGTATTCAGCAGATGGTACGGGATGGAAAAATCACGGACGATCAGGCCACGAAGCTTATGGATGCCATGAAGAAATTCCATAAAAGACAGATGAGAGAACACCGGGAATTTATGGATTCACTGCCGGATAAGACCGGCATTTCAGAGGATACGCTGAAGGAAATTTTTGTCCGTCCGCAAAGACCGCCTATGCCTCCTCAGGATCGCCACGATCACGATCATGATGGAGATAACTAAGCGTGACCAGCCAGTCTTATGCAGAAATTTGGCAATTTGACTTTAATATTGTATAATATGGCGTATGGATACGAATAAAAGATTTTTAAAAAAGATAGAAAAGAAAATAGAAGACGAAGTCAAAGAAGTACATGATGAAGCAGTGTCTGCCAGCAAACGAAGTATATTTGTTGGCAGTGCTGTTTTTTGTGTGCTTTTTTTAGTTATTGCAGGCGGGCTGGCAGGGTACTATGGACCTAATATACTGCTGCCCCGCAAAAGCGGGTATGTGCATGTGCTCAGCAATATGACGGCTGCAGATGTGGCTGAAGAAATGCATGAGGGCGGGTATATTTCCAGTCCCTTGTGGTTTCGGATTGCGGCTGGTGTGACCGGTCAGGCTGAAAACTTGAAAGAAGGAGAATATACGATCAATTCTTCGATGAGCCTTCAGACTATTTTGGGAAAGCTGACCAGCGGAAAATCGGAGGCTGCACGGCTGGTCATTCCAGAGGGCTATACGGTACGTCAGATTGCGCAGGCAGTGGCTAAACTGGGCGGGAATGTGACGGAGGAGGATTTTTTGGCAGCGGCAAAGGGCAGTGATGATTTATACCCGTATATGAAGGGAAATCGCACGGTCACCTTTCCGACTGAGGGATTTCTCTTCCCCGATACCTATTTCATTCCCAATAATGCGTCTGCCGAAGATATTATCAAAATGATGCTGAAAAATTTTGATGATCACCTGACCGGTGATATGAAAAAAGAAATTTCTCAACATAATTTGTCGATATATCAATTTGTCACGATGGCCTCCCTGGTAGAAAAAGAAGCAAAATATGAAAAAGACAGGCCGCTTATTGCCTCTGTGTTTTTCAACCGGCTGCGCATACACATGAAGCTGCAGTCCGATGCGTCTGTCTCTTATGCCATGGGTTCTCATAAAGCCGCGTACAGCATTGCAGAAACGCAATATGACTCACCGTATAACACGTATATGTATGAAGGTCTGCCGCCAGGTCCCATAGGTAATCCCGGCATGGAATCCATGAAGGCGATTATTACGGTGCCGGATACATCGTACTTGTATTTTGTTGCTGATGCGAACGGGCATAATTATTTTTCCATGACCTATGACGGACATATGGATAATGTACAGGAGCATATGCCGTGAACCGTTTGTGGCGTGATATGGAGCAGTATGCCCGGGAGCATGAACTGCCTATTCTGCGTGGCGCAGAGCTGCCCTTGTTCCGAAATATTCTGGCGGCTGCCCGGCCCAGACATGTTTTGGAGATCGGCACTTGTATTGGGTATTCAGCTTTGCAGATGGCACCGTATCTGCGGGAGGGCGGTATGATCACTACGCTGGAGCTGGATGCGGAGCGGGCCATGACTGCCCGACAGTTTATTGACCAGTCCCAGTACAGCCGCGCTGTCACGGTCATAAACGGAGATGGCACAGCGCTCCTTGATAGACTGGAAGGGCCATGGGACTTTGTCTTTTTGGATGGACCCAAGGGACAGTATCCGCGTCAAATCAAAAAAATTATTCCCAAGCTGCTTCCCCAGGCGATTATTGTGGCAGATAATATGCGGTACCATGATATGATCTATATTCAAGGGGCGGTTCCGCACAAACACCGTACGGCCGTCGCCCGGCTTCACGAGTTTTTAGGTATTATGAATGATGACTCGCTGTTTGAAACTGTTTTTTTTGAAAATGGGGACGGGATGACCGTATCCCGGTGGAAAGGATATATGAAATAATGCATAAAATGGAATTGCTGGCTCCAGCCGGCAGTATGGATAAACTGAAAATGGCCTTGCTGTATGGCGCCGATGCCGTGTATTTAGGTGGAAAATCATTTGGATTACGGGCCTTCAGTGATAATTTTTCTCTTGAAGAAATGAAAGAAGCTGTTTCCTATGCACATTCTTTGGGAAAACACATCTATGTGACCGTCAACATTTTTCCCCATAATGCGGATTTGCAGGGCCTGCCAGCGTATTTGCAATCTCTGGCAGCTATTCCGGTTGATGCTATACTTATTGCGGACCCGGGTATTTTCAGTATGGCCCGGCAGCTGGTGCCGGAGCTGCCCATCCATATTTCGACGCAGGCCAATACGACTAACTGGGCATCTGTCAAATTCTGGCATGATAACGGGGCGAAACGGGTCGTCATGGCCCGGGAAGTGAGCCTGAAGGATGTACAGGAAATTCATGACAAGGTGCCTGTGGAATTGGAAGGCTTTGTCCATGGCGCAATGTGTATTTCCTATTCCGGACGATGTCTGCTGAGCAACTATTTTACTCAGAACCGGGATTCCAACAGGGGGCAGTGTGTGCAGTGCTGCCGGTTTAAATACAATATTGTCGAGGAAAAGAGGCCGGGACAGTATTTTCCCGTTGTCGAGGATGAACGGGGAACTTATATTTTTAATTCCAAGGATCTGTGTTTGCTGCCGTATCTGCCGGAGTTATATGCGTCGGGCTTATGCAGTCTGAAAATTGAAGGACGGATGAAAAGCATCCATTATGTCGCAACGGTTGTCAAGGTTTACCGTCAGGCGCTGGATGCCTATGAAGTCGATCCGGAGCACTTTACGGTACTTCCTGAATGGCTGGAGGAATTGGAGAAAATTTCGCACCGGCCATATACGCGCGGTTTTTCCGTGTCCCGGCCAACAGAGGTGGATCAGGTATACAGTCATGCCAGCAATACGCAGACCTACGAATTCATCGGTGTGGTCCGGTCTTACGATGCGGCCCGGCATATTGCATGGATTGAACAGCGCAATCATTTCAAGGTAGGACAGGCCGTGGAATTTCTGCAGCCGCAGGGACACTTGGTGCGTCATGTCATTACGTATTTGACTGACGAAAAGGGCACAGAGATCACGACGGCTCCCCACCCCCGGCAGCTTGTGGGTCTATATCTGGATACGCCGCTGGAACCGTGGTCTATGATGCGCAGAAAGGCGGCGGCGCATGCTTGACGCGGATTGGGTGTATTTCAGGATTCCCCCTGAAAAAATGACCTTCGTTACACGAATATTGGAGGGAGCCGAATATGTGGGGGCTGTCACGGCTCTGGACGGAAAAAAAGGAATCGGGTTTGTCCGGTCGACGCCGGACACGGCGGCCGCGGCTCGGGAACTTCTTTTGTCTCTGCCTTTTGAGACGGAGATCCTGACGTATGACGATGCGCTTCGTTATGAATAACATATTAATGATATGTATTGCATGTATAAATGAAAGCATCGGCATGTCTCTCTCAGACATGCCGATGCTTTCATTTATTCCAGTCCATATTCCTCAGTAGTAAATTTATCCAAGGCGTCTTCATACCGGCGCTGTATTTCGATCCAGTTATCAAGAGGCGTATCTGTTACTCTGGACAATTTTCGCATCATATCACGGGATAAGCCGGCCTCCCCATGGAGAATGCGCTGCAGCGCCGCGGGAGTTATTTCTAATCTTTGGGCCAATTCTTCTGTGCTGATATCTGTATGCGCTATATACTCTTCAATGGCCTTGCCCGGATGCATCGACTCTAATTCTTTTCTGGTAAGCAGCCGTTTTCTGGTTTCTTTTGTCATGATAAATGATCTCCTTTCAATATACAGTAATAACATAATGTGTTACAATAGCAGCGTAATCAGTTTTGATCGAAGTGGTTACGCTTTTCCCGTTACTGGTAGGGGCCAGTAATGGGATTCTTTATTTATTGCCTGTAATAAGTTCAAAATAGAGATATAAATCCAGCAGTACAACCTATTCACATGATAGGATGCTGTGTCAAGCTCGCAACTGATTCTTCTGGTGCATGTTGTGATAATACGATCTTGGAGATGTTCGTTTTTCGATTGATTTATGTTCTGTCGGTTTTAATCTTGCAGTAGTGACAAGCTGATTTTTTGAAAAGAGGAGTGTTTCATCGGCTGAGGGTATTATCAGCGCCGCAGCCTATATTTTATGACCTAATTATACATCTTTATTTTCTATTACGTAACATAATAAGACATAATGTTTTGAGAAGTTGCATAATAGATATAAAGGCTTGCATGCTTTGCCCAGGTCCTATCGCGTTAAATTGCATGCGCGTAAAATAAAAAAATAAATTAATAATGTAATAAAAATGACTTTCAGACAAATGCCTGAAGGTCATTTTTATGTAGCGCATTCTTCTTGCGGCGGTATTTTGCGATGAGGGTACTGTTGGCCGGGATGCGGTGGCGTATCCGGCACGTCGGCAAAACTGGAAAATAATCCCATTATAAATATCGCCGGCACCCGTACTGTGATTCTTTTTTTTCAATGACCTTGTCATCCCGATCATCTTTTTTGGGGGGAAATATGTAGCATAGAGATCACACTTGTTGATGGGGATATCATGTGTAGCATAGCCGGATACATCGGAAGTTCACAAAATCAGAACCATACACTGTCACTGTGAAAAATCTGTAACATTTCGGCGGATCCCGGATGCCATGGAGATGGCAGGCCTATCTGCAGCAATATAGTATGCTGACATCTTGTGTACATGTTGGGACAGACAACAGCTTCGTCAAAAATTGTTGAATTTATTCAGACAAATTAGGTAAACGCAAAGTAACGTACTGGTAAAATGTGCAAAGTATTTTCTAAAAAATGGTCCGTACCGCAGGATTTCCTCTTAAATTTTCTGAGAAATTAGTATATAATTACTATATACAATTTATTCATAGTATGAGTAAGAATGGACGGAAAAAAATGCAAAGAAAATCCAACGTATATTGTATTATCATCAGGGACATACATATGTATCGTTGATTTTTCGGATTTTCTTTAACGTGAGGAGGAAAATACATGAGAAAATCCAATTGTCTGGCAATGATTCTTGCCGGCGGCAAGGGGAGCCGATTAGGTGTTCTGACTAAAGATCAGGCCAAGCCGGGACTGTTATTCGGGGGGAAGTACCGTATTATTGATTTCCCTCTTAGCAACTGCCGCCATTCCGGTATCGGGACTGTTGGTATTTTAACGCAGTATCAGCCGTTGGAATTGAACTGGTATGTAGGCAACGGGAGTTCATGGGATTTGGATTCGGATACGGGAGGCACCTTCGTGCTGCCGCCGTATACGAGTGATGCTGGGACCAATTGGTACCGCGGTACGGCTGACGCGATCTACCAGAATCTGAATTTCGTCGATATGGTCGGAGATGATTATGTTCTCATTTTATCGGGCGATCATATTTATTCGATGGATTATTCCAAGATGCTGGCGTTTCACAAAAAGCATGGCGCCCAGGTCACGATCGGGACGATTCGCGTGCCTTGGGATGAAGCGAGCCGTTTTGGGATCATGGTAGCAGACGATACGATGCGCATTAATAAGTTTCAGGAAAAACCGGTCAAGCCGGAAAGTAATCTGGCATCTATGGGAATTTATATTTTCAATCGCAGCGTACTGGAAAAATATTTAAAAGCAGATGCAAAAAATGAAAAGTCCGATCATGATTTTGGTAAGAATGTAATTCCATCCATGCTGGCAGATCAGGTTCCCTTGTATGCTTATCCCTTTGAAGGGTATTGGAAGGATGTCGGGACTATTGAGAGCCTATGGCAGGCCAATATGGATCTCATTGCCGATGATCCGCCGCTGGATCTGAGCGATCAGAAATGGCGCATTTATTCGGGAAATCAGAATATGCCGCCACATTTTATCGGACCGGACGGCAGTGCCAAGAGTTCTTTGATTGCTGAAGGCTCCGCTATATTGGGGACGGTTGTCAATTCGGTGATTTTCTATGACGTTATCATCGAAAAAGGAGCGAAGGTCGTTAATTCTGTGATTATGCCGGGAACAGTAATCAAGGCGAATGCGGTTGTCGATAAGGCTATTATCGGAGAGCGATGCATTATTCATGAAAATGTTGTCGTACATAATGAAGACGGATCTGTTGCCGTATTGGGAAGAAAAGAAACAAAACGGGCTGCCGGGAAAGGAAGGGGATCAGTATGAGCAGTGATATCATCGGATTAGTAAATCTCAGAGAAGACAACCCGCTTCGCGAATTGAATGATAGACGGCCGTTGGCTACGATACCTGTAGGCGGAAAATTCCGTCTTATTGATTTTACCTTGTCGAATATGGTCAACGCTGGTATTGCCAACGTAGGCCTCCTGCTATCGCCGCAGTCGCGATCCGTACTGGATCATATCCGGTCAGGCAAGGAGTGGGGCCTGGCCCGTAAAGGCGACGGACTGTTTTATATGCCGGAGGATTTGGAGGATATTCAGCATCCGGTAGAAGGCGATATTTCTTCCTACTATAAAAATCTTCTTTTTGTTAAACGGGGTAATAAGCGTTATGTCCTGCTGACCGGCTGCGATACCGTTCAAAATATTGATTATGATGAGGTTCTTCATTTTCACCGTCACCATAATGCCGATGCCACCATGATTTATCAAAAGCAGAAATATGCTTTCGGCAGAGAAGGCTATGCGCTGATCGTTGATGAGCAGAACCGGGTTATCGGAATCGATGCCAAACCGGAAATACAGGCTGGTGAAAATCTGTATCAGCGGGGCATTATCATTGAAGGTGAAGTGTTCCAGCATTGTATCCGTCGGGCGTATGCAAAAGGCTATACGCACCTCGTTACGGATGTACTGAAGCGAAATGTGGACCGCCTGCGTATTTTTGGGTATAATTATCAGGGATACGCAAAACGCATTGATTCTGTCAACGCGTATTTTCAAGTCAATATGGATCTGCTGGACATGCAGGTATGGCGTGATTTGTTCTTTAAGGACAAACAGCATCATATCTATACGAAAATCAAGGATGAGGCTCCGGCCAAATACATGGAAGAAGCGCATATCCATAATTCTCTCGTGGCCAACGGCTGTATTATCGAAGGTCATGTGGAAAATTCTATCCTGTTCCGCAAGGTACGGGTAGGTAAAAATGCTGTGATCCGCAACAGCATTATTATGCAGCGGACCGTGGTCGGTGACGATGCGCAGCTTGATTATGTGGCTTGTGACAAAAATACTGTCATTCAGCCGGAGGCTGTGTTATCCGGCACAAAGGAAAACCCATTGTGCATTGGGAAATGCAGCGTTATTTAAAGAGGGGTATAAAACAACGATGAAAACATGGCAGGATAAGGAAGAATTCAAAAAAATATTTACCGAAAAAGCCCATGTGTTATGGGAAAAAGATTTGCAGGATATGACGCTGAATGAAGTATATCAGACCGTTGCGTACATGGTGCGTGATCTGGTAAGTCAGGAATGGATCCGTACAAACAAAGTGTATGCTGAAAAAAAGGTAAAACAGGTTTATTATTTTTCTATTGAATTTTTGCTTGGCAGACTGCTGGAATCAAACCTCATCGGTATTGGCATGGAAAAAGTATGCAGGGATGGCTTGCAGGACCTGGGATGGGATCTGGAAGATATCATTCCGCAGGAACGGGATCCGGGGCTGGGAAACGGCGGTTTAGGACGGCTGGCAGCCTGCTTTATTGATTCATTGGCAGCGCTGCATCTGCCAGGACACGGTTGCAGCATTCGGTATCAATATGGCCTTTTCAATCAGAGAATTGTCGATGACCAGCAGGTAGAACTGCCGGATAATTGGTTGGTCAACGGCTATCCTTGGGAAGTCAAAAAAGTAGATAAGGCCGTCAACGTTCATTTCGGCGGCAATGCCTATATGCGTCCTACAGAAGATGGTGACCTGGAATGCGTATATGAAAAATATTCCTCCGTACGTGCGGTTCCCTATGATGTGCCTGTTATTGGATATCACAATAACACGGTCAATACGCTGCGTCTGTGGCGGGCTGAATATTCCAGGGAGGATATGTATCGTGAATTGACTCTCGGTGACCGGCATCGGGCTTTCCTGTACAAGGAGAACGTGCAGCTTATTTCCCGCTTTCTGTACCCGGAGGACAGCAGGGAGGACGGACGCCGGCTGCGGCTGATGCAGGAATATTTCATGGTTTCTGCCGGGCTGCAGAGCATTGTCCGCCATTATAAGAAAAAATACCGCAAGAGTATGTACCGTTTTGACCAGTATATCAATATTCACATCAATGACACGCATCCGGCGCTGGTCGTTCCTGAATTGATGCGCATCCTTATGGATGAAGAGGGGATATCGTGGGAAGCGGCGTGGAACGTTACGGTACGCACCGTAGGATATACCAATCACACGATTTTGCCGGAGGCGATGGAGCGCTGGTCCATTCCTATGTTCCAGTCTTTGCTGCCCCGGATCTACTTGATCGTAGAAGAAATAAACAACCGCTGGCTGCAGGAAGTGCGTGCACTCTACCCCGAGGATGAAGCCAGGGCGCGGGATGTGGCAGTCCTGTGGGATGGGCAGGTGCATATGGCCCATCTAGCTGTACTGGGCAGCCACAGCATCAACGGCGTGGCTGAAATACATTCACAGATTTTGCGGGATTCGACGCTGCATCAGTTTTATACATGCTTTCCTGACCGGTTTTCCAATAAGACCAACGGTATTTCGCATCGGCGCTGGCTCATTCAGTCCAATCCGCAGCTGGCATCTCTCATTGATGATACAATCGGCGACGCCTGGCGGCTTGACGCGGCCAAGCTGGTTGATCTGGAACCGTTTACCGGAGATGCCGCGTTTCTGCAGCAGCTGGGTGAAGTGAAACGGGCCCGCAAGGATATTATGGCAACGTATATTAAGCAGAAATACAATGTCACCGTTCCTGCCGACTCTATTTTTGATATACAAATCAAGCGGATTCATCTGTATAAACGGCAGCTGTTAAACATCCTCCATATTCTGCACCTGTACTACTTGCTGAAGACCAATCCGAAAATGCGCATTACGCCGCGAACCTTTCTGTTCGGCGGCAAGGCGGCAGCCGGCTATGGAGAAGCAAAGCAGACTATCAAGCTGATCAACGTTGTGGCCGGCATGGTCAATCGGGACCGCCGCGTCAGCCGGCAGATGCATGTCCTGTTTTTGGAAAATTATAATGTATCTCTGGGACAAATCCTGTTTCCGGCGGCGGATGTAAGTGAGCAGATTTCTACTGCCGGCAAGGAAGCATCCGGTACGGGAAATATGAAATTTATGATGAATGGTGCCGTTACGATGGGAACGATGGATGGCGCCAATGTGGAAATCCACCGTGAAGTCGGCGACGATAACTGCGTCATCTTTGGACTGCGGGCAGATGAGGTCATGGATTACTACGTCAACGGCGGATATTCCTCCTGGAACATGTACAGCTCAGATTCCCATATTCGTCATCTCATGAATTCTCTCGTCGACGGTTCCATTGGCGGTGAATCGTTTGGTATGCTTTATGAATCACTGCTGGACCGCAACGATGAATATTTTGTGTTAAAGGATTTTGCTGCCTACTGTGATGCACAGAAGGAAATTTCCGAACGGTACAATGAAAGAAAAAAATGGCTTCATTCCAGTGCGGTCAATATTGCGCATTCAGGATATTTTTCAAGTGACCGGACGATTCAGCAGTATGCATCTGATATTTGGCATATTAAGCCAGTCAAAATTTGAAATAGTCAGGGGGAATTTTCGATATGAAACTCAGTGCAATCGATGACTATGGCACATTCTTATACCACCAGGGCACCAACTATTCCAGTTATCGCTTGTTTGGCGCTCATTTCACCGTAATCCGCCGCAGATCATGCGTTCGGTTTTCCGTATGGGCCCCTCATGCGCGGCAGGTAAGCGTCGTTGGCGATTTCAATCAATGGAATGCAGATGCCAACCCCATGGAACGGAGTGACGCTGGCAACGGCATCTGGATTACGTATATCCCAGGGCTCGCTGAAGGGACAATTTATAAGTATGCTATTACGACGGCGGCGGGAGATGTCATTTTAAAGAGTGACCCCTACGCGTTTTTATCGGAAGTTCGTCCGAATACAGCTTCAAAAATATGTAAGCTCCACTACGCCTGGAAGGATAAAAAATGGATGAACGGCCGTGTGGAGTATGATTCGTACAGCCGGCCCATGCTGACCTATGAAGTTCATCTGGGTTCCTGGCGGCGTGATGCCGGGGGCGGCTTGCTGACGTATCGCGAAATGGCAGATCAGCTGGTGGAATATGTGAAAAGCATGAATTATACGCATATTGAAATTATGCCGCTTTGTGAATATCCTTTTGACGGATCCTGGGGCTACCAGGCGACGGGATACTTTTCCGTCACGAGCCGTTACGGATCGCCGGAGGATTTTATGTATTTTGTCGATTTATGCCATCGTAATGATATCGGTGTAATTCTCGACTGGGTGCCAGGCCATTTTTGCCGTGATGCCCATGGCCTCCGGCAGTTTGACGGTCAGCCCTGCTATGAATCGGGCAATGAAATTCTGGCAGAAAATAAAGAATGGGATACCATGAATTTCGATTATGGCCGTACGGAGGTGCAGTCCTTCCTTATTTCCAGCGCTTTGTTTTTATTGTCCGTATTTCATATAGATGGGTTGCGGATTGATGCCGTCGCGAATATGTTGTATCTCGACTATGGACATCCAGACGGTAACTGGCAGCCCAATAAATACGGCGGACGGGAAAATCTGGAGGCTATTGAGTTTCTGCGCAAGCTGAATACGGCGGTCTTCAGGGAATTTCCCCATGCGCTCATGATTGCTGAAGAATCTTCGTCTTGGCCGCTTGTGACGAAGCCCGTGGAAGTAGGCGGCCTGGGTTTTAATTACAAGTGGAATATGGGCTGGATGAACGACATGCTGCGGTATATGTCTATGGATCCTTTGTTTCGCAAGGATAATCATAATTTGATTACCTTTTCCTTGTGCTATGCCTTTTCAGAAAATTTTATTCTGCCTCTTTCTCATGATGAAGTCGTGCATGGAAAGCATTCCCTGCTGGACAAGATGCCGGGTGATTATTGGCAGAAATTTGCCGGTCTGCGGGCATTTTATGGGTATTGGATGGCACATCCGGGGAAAAAGCTGTTGTTTATGGGCAGTGATTTTGGGCAGTTCATTGAATGGAAATATGATGACAGCCTGGATTGGCACCTGTTGGAATATCCGATGCACAAGGCGATGCACGAATATGTGCGCAGCCTTAATGCCTATTATACCGCCCATACGGAGCTGTGGGAGGAAGATTGTGATTGGTCCGGCTTTTCCTGGATTAGCTGCGATGATCGTGATAATAGCGTGATTGCCTTTTATCGCAGCGGTGCGGACGATGACTCCATGACGGTCGTGGTATGCAATTTTACGCCCGTCGTGCGGTATTCCTATCGCTTCGGCGTACCGAAGTCAGGTGCGTATACGGAGGTTTTCAACAGTGATGCCGAAGTGTTCGGGGGTTCTGACGTTCTCAATGAGGGAGATTTTATGACGCAGCAGGTTCCGCTGCACGGCATGGAGCAATCACTGGAATTGACGCTGCCGCCTTTGGCAACGATTTATTTGCGGCTGAAGCCGGCTGCGGATAAAAAAAAATCCCTTAAATTGGGAGTCCGGGCCGCGGTAAAGACCAAAAAGACAAAAACGGCTAAAACAGTGAAAAAAAACAAGGCAGTACAGAAAACAGGAAAAGCTGAACCGGCTGAAAAAACGGTACATGCCACTGCTGCGAAAAAGATTGCGTCAGCTGTAAAACCTGCGCCGGGCCGTAAGAAAAAGCCGGTTTTGAAGAAGGCGACGGAAAAGAAAACAGAACCGACTGTACCGACAGCCGAATAAGCTGCCAGCAGCGTATACTTACGAAAATGAATTGAACGATACTGGTTCAAGAGGAAAGTGAGGGAGCATGCATGGTAAACGTACTATTTGTGGCATCAGAGGCTGTGCCTTTTATCAAAACGGGCGGCTTGGCCGATGTAATGGGGGCTTTGCCGAAGGCGCTGGCGGCCAGGGGAATGGATGTGCGCTTGGTTATTCCCAAATATAGTCTGATTGATAAGGATAAGGAACAAAGCATGCAGCTGGTGACGACAGGAATTGTCAATTTGTCCTGGCGGCAGTTGTATTACGGCGTGGACGAGGTGGATGCAGGCGGAGTCAAGGTCTATTTTATTGACAATGAATGGTATTTTAAACGGGATCGTCTGTATGGATATGACGATGATGACGAACGATTTGCTTATTTTTGCCGTGCTGTGCTGACTATGCTTCCCAAAATTGGTTTCAAGCCGGACATTATTCACTGCAATGATTGGCATACAGGTCTGATGGGGGTATTTCTCCGGGAAGATTTTTGTCATGATGACTTCTATAAGGATATAAAGGTCATATATACGATCCACAATCTGAAGTATCAGGGAATTTATCCGCCTACGATCATGCGTGATATTATCGGCTTGCCGCAGGAGCTTTTTGATAACGGCAGCCTGGAATGTGACGGTTGCGTAAATTATATGAAATCAGGCATGGTCTATGCCGATTATATTACGACGGTCAGTCAGACCTACGCTAGAGAGATTACCTATCCTTATTATGGGGAACGGCTTGACGGCTACATCCGCAGCTGTATGGATAAATTAATTGGCATCAGCAACGGTTTGGATGAGGACGTGTATAATCCGGCGACGGACACGTACATAAAGCAGCACTATACCTCGGCCCATGCCCGCGGCGGCAAACGGGTCAACAAGGATGCCCTGCGTCGGGAGCTGGGGCTTCCGGTCAAGCGGAGTATTCCCCTGATTGCCATCGTTTCTCGGCTCGTGGAAGACAAGGGAATGGATTTGGTGACATGCATTATGGAGGAACTGGTAGAGGATGATGTACAGCTGGTCATTGTCGGCACCGGAGAAGCACGGTATAAAGACGCGTTCCAGGAGCTGGCACAGCGTCATCCGACCAAGGTTTCAGCCAATATCTTATTTGATGAAGGACTGGCTCATCGGGTATATGCTGCCGCGGATATATTTCTCATGCCGTCGCGGTATGAGCCGTGCGGGCTGAGCCAGCTCATTGCCTTGAAATACGGTGCCGTGCCTGTGGTTCGTGAAACAGGTGGTCTGAAGGATACGGTTACACCCTTTGACAAGTATGCCAATACGGGCAACGGTCTTACCTTTGTGAATTTTAATGCGCACGAATTGCTGTTTGCGACAAAGCGGGCTTTGGGATTTTATGAAGATTCTGCCGTATGGGATTCGTTGGTGAAAAATGCCATGGACAGCGACAACAGCTGGAAACGATCTGCACAGGCATATGTTGAGTTATATAAAAAAGTACTGCAGAAATAATAGCAGATACCCTGTATATCCCCCGCCGGTTTTATTGTGGCGGGGGATTTTCTGAAAAGGAGAACTCCATGGATTTAGGACTATATCATGATTCGCATGAATTTTATTTTCGCTCTGTGTTCGGCGCTGCGGCAACTGGGGATACGATCATTCTTCGTTTGCGCATTGCTGAAAAAATCAGGTCGGCGTGCCGGGTAAAAGTGCGCCTCTGGCAAAGTAATGCCGGTGAATCCTTTGTCCCCATGGAATGGGAAGAAAATACGGCCAGAGCAATATTGACCATGCCGGAAAAAGGCTGCCTCCTGTGGTATTATTTTATGGTGGAATGCGACGGTAAAACGTGGTATTACGGCAATAACCGCGACCAGCTCGGCGGCATCGGTGCGGTGTCAGAGCAAGTACCGCCAGCGTACCAGATCACGGTGCGCGATAAAAACGCAACTACACCAGAATGGTTCAAACATGCTATTGTCTATCAGATTTTTCCGGATCGGTTTTATCGGTCGGCAGATGCAAAAATCGATTTAATGGGAAAACGAGGCGCTGTGATTCACAGCGTCTGGGACGACAAGCCCGAGTATTGGAAAAATCCGCAGAACGGCGATATTATGTATTATGATTTTTTTGGCGGCAATATTGCGGGTATTCGTGAAAAATTGTCGTATCTGAAGGACCTCGGCGTAACCGCTGTGTATTTAAATCCTATTTTTGAGAGCTGCACTAACCACCGGTACAGTACGGCCGATTACCATAAGGTAGATCCCTTTTTAGGAACGAACGAAGATTTTGCGGCTTTCTGTGCCGTTGCTAAAAAAGAAGGAATTCGTATTATTCTGGACGGTGTTTTTAGTCATACCGGGGCGGACAGCATCTATTTCAACCGGTTTGGGCATTATGATAGTGTCGGTGCCTGCCAATCCAAAGAATCTCCTTACTATGAATGGTATCGCTTTAGCCGGTATCCCGATATGTATGAATCCTGGTGGGGCGTTATGGATTTGCCAAATGTGGAAGAGACGACGCCGTCGTATATGGATTTTATTATCCGCAATGAAGATAGTGTTCTCCGTTACTGGATCAGACAGGGAATCAGCGGCTGGCGGCTTGACGTGATTGATGAACTTCCGGTTCCGTTTCTTCGTAATTTCTATAAGACCTTGAAGGAAGAAGATCCCGAGGCAGTTCTCATCGGAGAGGTCTGGGAAGATGCATCCAATAAAATCAGTTATAGCCAGCAGCGGGAATACTTGTGCGGGTATGATATTGACAGCGCTATGAACTATGCGCTGCGGACAATTGCCGTCGATTTCATTATGGGCCATAAGGATGCCCGCCGTATGGGGGCAGAACTGATGCATATGATTGAAAATTATCCGCAGGAATATTTCTATGCTATGCTCAATTTGGTCAGCAGTCATGATATAGAACGTATTTTGACGGTATTGGGAGAGGATGGTGATACGGCGACACAGTCAGCCGAATGTATTGCTGAAAAACGGATGCGGCTCATGGAATTATGGCAGATGACGATGCCCGGAGCCCCGTGTATTTATTACGGTGATGAAGTTGGCGTGACCGGGAAAAAAGATCCGGATAACCGCCGTACCTATCCCTGGGGTCACGAGAATACGGAACTGCTGGAATGGACCAAGCGGCTCACGGCGCTGCGCCGCCGGACGGATGCCCTGCAGACGGGGCGATTTATATTTCTGTATGCGGACGGCGATGTATTTGCTTATGCACGCGTCATCGAAGGCGGTCGTGATGTATTCGGCAGGGAAGCGCGGGACGGCTTTTTTATCATTGCCATGAACCGTAATACGACAGCCCTGCGTACGATCAGTATGTATACGAAAGGGCTGGCATATGGCAGACTCACCAATGCCTTGACGCCGCGTATGGTGCCGGTACAGACTATCAACAGCCGGCTGACATTGACACTGCCGCCGCTGCGTGCGGTGATCCTGCAGGGCGCGGAAGCACAGCAAAAACGGGCTGGTGTGCTTTTACATCCTACGTCACTGCCGTCTGCATACGGCTGCGGCGACCTAGGAGGGGCTGCGTATCGGTTTATCGATTTTCTTAAAACAGCCGGGCAGAGTGTCTGGCAGATATTGCCGCTGACACCGCCCCTTGACGGTGATTCCCCGTATTTTTCAAGCTCGGCCTTTGCCGGCAATGAACGGCTTATTTCTCTGGACGTCCTGCACGATTGGGGCTGGCTGTCCGGCAGTGCCCTAAAGCATTTCAAAGAACAGGCGCGTCAGGCCCGGACGTGGGAGGAAGCCTGGCAGTGCAAGAAGCAAGCTCTGTGGGATCTGTCCCATAATGCCCGGCTGGTCATTCCCTGGGGGCCCTTTGACACTTTTTGCCGAAACAATGCGTATTGGCTTGACGACTATGCCCTGTTCCGGGCCGTAAGCGGCTTTTTTGAAGACCGGCCGTGGACTGGCTGGCCTGATGATATACGCTGCCATACGGCAGCGGCTGTACGGCGGTATCAAAGAGAATTATCAGGAGCCATATCCCATTTTAAATTTTTGCAGTATATTTTCAGACGGCAGTGGCAGAGCATACGGGATTATGCCCATGAAAACGGTGTATCCCTTATTGGGGATGTACCTATGTTCGTGGCTCATAACAGCGCAGACTGCTGGGCCCATCAGGAACTCTTCGATTTAGATGCGAACGGCATGCCCGTGTCTGTTGCCGGTGTGCCGCCGGACTATTTTAGTGCGGATGGCCAGCTTTGGGGCAACCCTTTGTACGACTACGAAACGATGGCGGCAGATGGGTATGATTGGTGGGTGCAGCGTTTTCGCTTTGGTATGACCCTGGTCGATGAAGTGCGCATTGATCATTTTCGTGGCTTCGAAGCATTTTGGGCCGTTCCGGCACAAGCTGAAACCGCAAAGGACGGTGTATGGAAAAAAGGTCCCGGTCTCGAACTGTTTCGGGCGGTCTATCAAAAGCTGGGCCATATTCCCCTCATTGCGGAGGATCTGGGCATCATTACGGATGATGTCTGTGAACTGAGAGAGACACTGCGTCTGCCGGGTATGAAGGTCCTGCAATTTCATATGACTGAACGGACGGACGGAGTCTTCAGCCTGGATACGGAACCCAGCTGCCTGGTCTACACGGGCACTCATGATAATAATACGACTCTGGGCTGGTATACAGAGGATTTGACGCCGTCCCAGCAGCTGCAGGTGCGGCAGGCCATGCACGTGGGCGAAAATACCTCGCCGCAGGAAATCGTAAGAGCCCTTATCACTTATGTGTACCGGCGCCGTGCCGAAACGGCAGTCATTCCTATGCAGGATTTGCTGGGTCTGCCGTCGTCCTGCCGAATGAATATTCCCGGTGTTTCGCAGGGAAATTGGCATTGGCAAATGGACGAAGGTATGTTAAAATTTGATATTGCCAAGTGGTTATCCGCTTTGTGCAAACAATATAAACGATAAATTTTAGTATGGGGGGAATCGTTTTGACAGATAAGGATGATAAGTTTAAAAAGGCACTGCAGATTCATGCGCAGCTTCATGGGAAGCTGACCATTCACAGCAAGCTGCCGGCAGATTCAAAAGAAGCGCTGTCCATTTTATACACGCCGGGTGTTGCTGCACCGTGCCTGAAAATTGCCGATGACAAGGAATTGGCCTATACGTACACGGGCAAAGGCAACGATGTTGCTGTTATTACGGATGGCAGCGCTGTTCTGGGACTGGGAAATATCGGTCCTGACGCAGCCATGCCGGTCATGGAGGGGAAATGCCTGCTATTCAGTGAATTTGCCGGTATCAACGCCGTGCCGCTTTGTGTAGACACACAGGACGTGGATGAATTTGTTCGCTTTGTGCAGCTGGCCGGACCGTCCTTTGGCGGCATCAACTTAGAGGATATCAGCAGCCCACGGTGTTTTGAAATCGAACGGCGCCTGCGGGATACCATGAATATCCCAGTGTTTCATGACGATCAGCACGGGACGGCTATTATCGTATTGGCCGGTGTCATTAATGCCCTGCAATTCCTGGGTAAATCAGAAAAGATTGTTAAGGTGGTTATCAACGGTGCCGGCGCAGCTGGCTTGAGTATTGCCAATCTGCTGCTGGAATACGGGTTTAAGGATATTACGCTGTGCGATGTGGGCGGCGCTGTTTGTGACGGCGATCCGGCTTTAAACAAAGCCCAGGCCGTTATGGCGAAAAAGACGAATATGCGTCACGAAAAAGGAACGCTGGCAGACGTAATGGCCGGGAAGGATGTCTTTATCGGTGTCTCCCGCGGCGGCCTCGTTACCAAGAATATGATTGCCTCCATGGCTGCGGGCAGCATCGTATTTGCCATGGCCAATCCGATCCCGGAAATTTATCCGGAAGAAGCGCAGGAAGCCGGTGCTGCTGTCGTCGGATCAGGACGGTCTGATTTTCCGAACCAGGTCAATAATGTACTGGTGTTCCCGGGGATTTTCCGCGGAGCCATCGACTGCCATGCCTCGGATATCAGTGAAGGCATGAAGCTTGCCGCTGCCCGGGCACTGGCTTTTGTGGCGCAAAAGGATGGTCTGCGTGCTGATTATATTTTGCCGGATGCCTTTGATCACAGGGTTACGATTGCTGTCGCGGCATCCGTAGCCGCACAAGCCTCTGAAGAAGGTATTGCCGGACATACGCTGACCTATGAGGAAGAAGCGGTTAAAGCCGAAGCCTTTCTGGAAGAAAAATAAACAGCTTATCTCAAGCTCTGCACCTGCCCAGGCAGGGAGCAGAGCTTTTTTGTCGAATACTATTAAGTAGAAGATGCAGGAGGTGGGCGTGTGAATATAACATATATGCGGATACAAAATTACCGTAATTTCAAGGATGTGGAAATGACCTTTCATGAGAAGGCCAATTACCTGGTCGGTGAAAATGCTATCGGTAAAAGTGGCTTTTTGCGTTTGTTGTCTCGTATGAGTGCCGGAAGCGGCATTACGGAGGAAGATTATGCAGATGTGTCTCTGCCGGTCATCATTACGATGGGACTCCATTTGCTGCGCAATCATCAGGAATATTTTGTGGGATTTCCCGATGAGCACAAGGAGACTATACGGATACGAATGGAAAAACCCGTAGAGGAAATTTTTCCGCACGTATATGATGACGATACGGGAGAAGAGCTGCCTCTCAATACGATGCGGCGCATACGGTATATTTCCTATTCCTTTGTCAATCCGGAGGATGAAATGGTTTCGGCAACCGTCTACCGGGCTCTGGAAACCAAGCTATCTCAGTGGGGCGCGGCTCACTTGCAGGGATTGACGCCGGAGGCGCAGAATTTTATCCGTCATGAAGTCCGGGTCGGTAATTTGGATTCGTCTTATTATGTCAATATTTTTCTGTTGTCCAAGCTGCTGAGTCGGCAGGATCGCCCCCGGGCGGATAATATGAAATTTATTTCCCTGGTGGCTTTGCGAATTATTACGCAGATTTACATCATGTCCAAGAGCCGTGCCGTACCGATGGAGAGCAACCTGATCGTGAATCAAAAAGGACGGCGGTATCTGCCGCTTATCGTATCCATTGATGAGCCGGAAATCCATCTTCATCCGTATATGCAGCGTTCTGTTTTAAATTATTATAAACAACTTCTCAACAATGAAGACAGTCGTTTTTGTGAATTGCTCAAGGATATTTTTGGTATTGACGGACTGCGGGGTCAGCTTTTTATTGTGACGCATTCTACGGATTCTCTCGTCGATGATTATCGTAATATCATCCGTCTCTATCGGGACCGGGAGTGTGCCGTATGGGCAGCCTGCGGTGCCGGATTTCATTTTAATGAAGAAATTGAAAAGCACTTGATCATGCACTTTCCGGAAGTCAAGGAGGCGCTCTATTCCCGAAGCGTACTCATTGTAGAAGGAGAAACAGAGTATGGCTGCTTTCAGCTTTTTGGAGCCACGCTGGATTTGTTCTTTGATTATTATGGCATTTGCCTCATCAATGCCCGTGGTGAAAGCTCTATTTCCAAAATTAAAAAGCTGCTGGAATATTTTAAAATTCCTACGGTGGCACTGTACGATGCCGATGTCAAGGGGAGCCGGAAGGGTGAAAAAAACGTTTATTTTACAGATGAGATCTGTTTTGAAATGGACTTGACCAAAACCTTGATTGACGGGGGAAAGCGCCGTGAGCTGGACCGCATCATCAATGCGGCCAATGGCGATCACGCCAAGGCAACATCGGATATGATAAAAAAAGCATGCCGTAAATTGGATATCAACTATCATGACTATCCGCCGCGGCTCTTATGGCACGCCAATGCCCGCAATACCCAGGCTTTGTATGTGTATTATTTCTCCTGGCTGTACAGCAATAAAGGCGTTATTCTGGGACGGCTTATTGGGCAGTCTTTGAGCAGGAAGGAAATTCCGCCGGCTTTTATCCGGGTCATTGAGGCGGCAGGCCAGCTGGCAAAGGTAGGAATGCCTGTCCGTGGAGACAGATCCTTGCCGGCGATGCAGCGGGACTGAAAGGAAAGGCTGGATTAGGAGGCGGTAGGCATGGAAGCGTCCGAGGACCGACAATTGGAACGGGGAGTCCGGCAGCTGTTGCGGGATCCGATTACGCTAAAGGAAATTGAAAGGATGCGGGACCAGGGACGGTCAGAGGAATATATTCAAAACTGGCTGCGCCAGATTGCCAAACTCGATGGATATGCCGGAGAAAAAAAATGACAGCGCACAGCGTGTAAAAAATAAAAGAAAGGGGCTGCGGCGGAATGGAAGGAAACTATCATTTCGTTGCAACCCCTTTACAGGCTGTGATGCTTGAAAAATGATGGAGCAATGTAAAATGACCGTGGGTATATAATCCAGATGTCCCCTTTTCCTGTGCATAAAATTCAATTGCAGGCAGGCATGAAAAATACCGTCCACAAAAGTGAACGGCATTTTCAGAAAATGATTTGAGAAATGAGGATTTCTCACCACCAGTATAACATAAAACATAATGATGTCAAATGATACTACATATCAATTTTATAAAATATGCTGCTTATACAGCCAACGCATGAAATAAAGTGCCGTGCATGTGTTGATTGTATGATAAAAAGCAGAATTTTTTGAGGCTCCATGGGATTGGTATATTACAAATGTCTTATTTTATGGTATCATATACTATATTTGTCATAAAAAATGTGCAGCGCAGAAGACAGCGCAGGCATGAGCTGGCAGCTGACACGTGGCTAACAAATGCATTAGTAAAAATGTCTGTAAATGGCATACGTACGGGAAAGCAGAAGAACTATGAAATTATTTATTGCGGAAAAACCAAGTATGGCCAGAGAATTGGCTAAATGCCTGCCGCAGCCGCAGCAAAAGGGCCGGGGATGTATCAAAACGGGTGGCGGCATCGTTACGTGGGCCTACGGACATGTGCTTCAGCAGGCTGAGCCTCAGGAATATGATCTGAAATACAAGCGCTGGAATGCCGCAGATCTGCCCATTATTCCCCAGGAGTGGAAGCTTCTTGTCAGTCCGGACAGCAAAGAGCAATTTAACCTTATTTGCACTCTGATTCAAGAGGCCGATACGATTGTCAATGCCGGTGACCCGGACAGGGAAGGGCAGCTGCTTATCGATGAAATATTGGATTATGTCGGGAATAAAAAGCCGGTAGAACGGATTCTTCTCAATGCATTGGATGAAAAAAGCATTCATGAATCCCTGGCCGACCTGCGCAGCAATACAGAATTTGTTCATTTGAAGGAATCGGCCCTGGCCCGCAGTCGAGCCGATTGGCTCATTGGCATGAATTTGTCCCGTGCCTATACGTTGGCGGCCCGCCGCCAGGGGCACCGTGTAGTGTTTCCCATTGGCCGTGTTAAGACGCCGACTCTGGCGCTTGTTGTGAGGCGGCAGCGCGAGCTGGACGATTTCCAGCCGGTGACCTATTATATCGTCAAGGCTGTGTTTGACCATCCTAATGGGAATATTACCGCACAGTGGCAGCCCAGAGATACGCAGGCCGGTCTGGACGCTGAAGGACGCTGCATTGATGAAGCGTCCGCACAGGCGATTCTGAAAAAGCTGTCAGCCCAGCCGGAAGGACACATTGCCGAACGCAGGAAGAGCAGAAAAAAAGAACCGCAGCGTCTGCCCTTGTCGTTATCGTCCCTGCAGGTTCTGGCTGGGAAAAAATACGGCTACAGCCCGCAGCAAGTCCTTGATACGGCACAACAGCTGTATGAACGAAAGCTTACGACCTATCCCCGTTCGGACTGTGAATATCTGCCGCTGAATCAGCGTAAGGATGTCCCCCATATTTTGGGCAATCTGGCACGGATTGAAGCGGGACAAATTGCTGAATGGGTGGGACAGGCCGACGGATCTATTAAAAGCCGTGCTTGGAATGACAGCAAGATCACGGCTCATCATGCGATTATCCCGACGACCGTAGCCTGTCCCTTTGTCAAGCTGACGGCAATGCAGCAGCATGTATATTATCTCATTGCGCAGGCCTACATTGCCCAATTCTACCCCGTTCACGAATATGACCAGACCCGTATCATCGTGACTGCTGCGGCAGAGCAATTTGCCGCTCATGGCAAGACAGTCATTCAAATGGGTTGGAAGGAGCTGTATCGTTCCGATAAAACGGACGACGATGAGGATATAAAGGGAGATCTGCCTGTGGTCCGCAAAGGAGACGGCGTGCACTATCAAAACGGACAGGTAGATAAAAGGGCGACCAAGCCGCCGCCGCGCTTCACGGCATCGACGCTGCTGGCAGCCATGAAGGAAATTTATAAATACGTCAAGGATGATTCTCTGAAAAAAAAACTGAAGGAAGTGCAGGGCATCGGCACGGAAGCGACACGGGCTACGATTATCAATGAACTCATCCAGCGAAAGTTTCTGGTGGAGGAAGGCAAAAAGAAATATCTAAAGCCCACAGACAATGCCTATCTGCTCATTGATGCCTTGCCTGACGCTATGGTCTACCCCGATGAAACGGCGGTATGGGAAGAACGGCTGTATCAAATGAGCGCCGGAAAGGATAATTTGCAATCCTTTCTTCATGATCAAATTGCCTTTTTGGAAACCCTGATAGCCGCGGCCGGTACGGCAGCTATGCAGCCGGCAGAGGGCAGAACCTGCCCCGAATGCGGCAGCCTCATGCTGCGGCGGCACGGGAAATATGGCGATTTTTACGGCTGCGGCAACTATCCGAAATGCCGGCATACAGAGCCGGCAGAAATGCCGGTTCTGGAAGAAAAAGACAAAAAATATTCTTGTCCGCGTTGTAAAACAGGTTTTTTTGTAAAACGCAGCGGTCCTTATGGTGTCTTTTGGATCTGCAGCAGCCCCAGTTGTCATACAAAATGTGCTGACGTAGGCGGCGTGCCCAGTGTGTATGCCGTGAAATAATGCTGCTATATAAAATGTTCCCCGCATTCTCTGGGGCAGGTACCCGTATGGGCAGCTTGTCAGCAGGGGTGCGGGGAACGTTTTATTTCGGCAGGCGCCTGACGTAACGGGTCAGGAACAGCAATGCGGCAACGGTAAAGGCTACGCAGAGAACGGCCATGGACATGCCGAGGGAGACGCTGCCCTGTTCGAATTCGCGCATGATATATGTCGATACGACTAGTGTGTTAGGTGGAGCCATGAGACTGGGCGCTACAAGTTCCCGCAGAGAAATGATAAAGGTTATCATCCAGCCGGCGGCGATCCCTTTGGCAATAAGAGGGAAGGTGATGCGGCGGAAAATATAGATAGGAGTGCCGCCGAATACCTGCCCGGCAGCCATGAGACTATTGTTGATCTGTGTAAAAGACGATGTGACATACTGGATCGTAAAAGGCAGAAACAGAACGACATACGTGACGATCAATATGCCAAAAGTATTGTAGAGAGGCAGGATGCCATAGATGTCATTCCAAAAGAGCATGATGCCGATGACCATGACAATGCCCGGCAGCATTTCCGGCAGCAGGCTGACGGCTTCTAACGGCCTGCCGCTCTTGCGGTGACAGCTGCGGAGGGTTAAGACCACCAGCGTTCCTAAAAACGCGCAAATCGTGGCGGCCGCGACTGCCAGCAGCAAACTATTTCCCATCGCGCTGAGTGCGTCTTCCGTATCGGTAAAGAGCGCCGTATAATGTTGCAGTGTGAAGTTTCCCGCTGTCAGGCCAAAGCCGCGCAGCTTGATGAGAGATGTCATGATGACGGAAAAATAAGGAATGCCGACGGCAATAATCAGAATGATTCCAATATAAAGCCAGCTCCCCAATTTGGCAGGAACGGACAGGTCTTTGAGTGACAAGCGGCAGCCCCTGCCGCTGATCAGCTGATAGCTGTGATGGGTCGTTACGTAATTTTGCGCTATCCAGAGCAAGAGGCAGATCGAAACCAGCACCGAGGCCAGAACGGCTGCTTTGCCAAACGATACGGGCGCGACAGCGGCGTAGCGGTGAATGTTGGTCGTAAATACTTCAAAGCCGATGCGTCGTCCCAGCGTATAGGGCGTGCCGTATTCGGACAAGGTTTTGACGAAGACCAGTAATGCGCCAATAACGTAATTTCCCGTTAGGAGAGGCAAAAAGACGCGGCACATGCGCCGGAAAAAACCGGCTCCCAACACGGCAGCCGATTCCTCCATGCTGGAAGGAATGCGAGTCATGGCATTTTTCAGAATCGTCAGCATAAAGGGGAATACGTGCAGACTCATAACGAGGATCAGACCGGTCAGGCTGAAAAAGGAGTCCACGCCGCCGGATAGAGAGGGAAAAATCTGCTCCAGCAGTCCGCGTTTCTGCATGAACAGAATCCAGCCCATGGAGGCGATGTAAGGCGGAGTCATGAAGGGGATAAGAAAAAGCACGTCAAAAATCTGATAGCGGGCAAAGGTCGTGCGGGAAAACAGATAGGCTAATGGGATGGACAGAAGCGTTGATGTGATGACGACAAGCAAGCCCAGCAGCAGGGAATTCAGGATCATGGCCGCATTCTGACTTTCCATAATTGTCGCCGCCGTATATGAAAAATCAAGACGATCATTGATAATGATCGTCTTGATAAAAATGGTGGCGAGGGGGCAGACGATGAGAAAAAAGAAAAAAGCGGATAGCAGCGGAATGGCCGCGTTCTTTTTCAAATGGATAGGTAACATAAGAGACCTCGCTTACTTGCAAAGCGCATTGAGTTTTGCGGCGGTTTCAGATGCCATCGCCATCATGGCATCCCAGTCTGCGGGAATCTGCGGGATGTGTTCCAGCGGCGTTTCCTTGGCCTTGACGTCGCTGCGGCCCGGAATGAGATAGGCATCCGCAACCATTTGCTGCACTTCATCGGAGAGAAGATAATCCATGAATTTTTTCGCGTTTTCTGCATCCGGCGCAGATTTCAGAATCATAGCGGGACGGGGATTGACAATCGTGCCTCCCTTAGGATAGTACATAGCCAGCGGTTCGCCCTTTTTTATAGAAGAATAAGCATTATAATCGACGCCGGCTACGAGAATGCCAACTTCACCCGTAGTTACGGCCTCAAGCGCGGCTTTATTGGCGCCGGGGACCTTCATGCCGTTCTTTGCCATTCCTTCTAAGGCATTCCAGCCGTATTTACTGACAAAACCGGCCAAAAAATCCTTGCAGGCTCCTGATTTTTCCGGATCGGGGATCGCAAGCTTGTCCTTGTATTCGGGATTGGCCAGCTCATTCCAGTCCGCGTTGAGATTGGGCACGACATTTGTATTGTAAATGTGTTTTCGCCGATTTAATCGCTATTTTAAGCAATTCTTTGATAAATCGTCAAAAATTCGTCAAAAATTACTATGCAAAAACTTTATTTATATTTTCTTTGGCTTTTTCTCGCATTTCGTCTGTGTAATGCACATATGTTTTTAAAACAGTTTCCACCCTATCACCTAAAAGTGCTGCCACAGTACGGACGTCGAACCCAGTGGCTATTAGGCGTGTAGCATAAGTGTGTCGAAGAGAATGAATAGACGTACCTTTATTGATACGGGATATTAGCGCATCAATGTATTTTGCCTCACTAGTCTTATCTGCAAAAATCCTGCGATCTATTCGAATTACACTATTTTTTTTATAGGCACGTAGTATCTGTATTAACTCTTGCGGGATAGGAATGTCTCTATACCCATTCATGCTCTTTGTTGGTTTGATAGTATACTGATTTTTACCCGTAGCAGATAGCTGAGCCGTCACGCTAATAATGCCAGCTTTCAAATCCACGTTACCCCAAGTCAAACCGACAATTTCGCCGTATCGCAGGCCAGCATATCCGGCAATAGCAATCTTCACATAAGCGGTATAATTATTTTGACGCACACTTTTAAGCATTATTTTAAAGTCATCAGCAGAGATTACCTGCGTCTTTTTCTGCCGCTTGTCCTTTTCTTTGGGGACTTTGGATACAGGATTAGCCGCAAGTATTTCCAATGTTTCTATGGCATATCGAAATACCCGGCCTACTTTGGACAGATATAGTTTTTTTGTGCTGACAGCGTATTTCATAGGTGCCATGCAGTCAATAATGTCAGAGTGGGTGATTTCAACAACGGGCACATCGGCTATTTTTATAAATGCTTGGAGTGCCTGCGTGTATAGTGCTCGTGTGTTATACTCCAAAACTGCGTTGTTTTCCAGCAGGAATAGCTCAAACACCTGACGTAGTGTAATATCCCTCATGGATTCATCCACGACGTTCAGGGCCTTTTCTTTTACTTCATCCAGCAATTTATCTCCGGCAGCCTTCGCCAGCTTTTTTGTTTTAAATCCTTGTCTTGATTTTTGCCGCCACCTCCCTTTATTGTCTTTGTAGGACAAGATGACTTGAAATCCTTTGTCCTTTTCTCTGTACGTAAAATTATATTCTAAATCGCGCATAAAATATCAGCTCCTTTTTGATAAAATAGGGCTGATTGTGGTATAATGCAGTTGTAATCAGCCTTTGCAGGGTGGATTATATTTGCCGGTATGGAGCACCTCTCCTTCGGCAATCCCGCATTCTGTTCGCAGCAGGATGCGGGATTTCTAACATTAGAATAATAATTAATATTTTATTTTTTCAGTGGTCTCATGCCAGCCAGCAGGAAACCCAAGCTTTGTAAGAATTTGATTGGCAGAAATGGTTTTTAAACGATTAGCTAAGTGACGAGTTTCTTTTCGTATTTTATTATGTAAAGTTCCATATTCACTGATACTTAGGAAACATTGAAGTGTAATAAGTACAGAAAATACCGTTCTTCGATCAGAGCTTGCGTCA
>NZ_LEKT01000034.1 GCF_001045675.1 Megasphaera cerevisiae DSM 20462 | reverse complement strand
AGGACTGCAGGTCATTGCAACACGGGTAACTGCCGGGGATGACTGCAGCATTATTATTGAAGATGGATATATCAAAGGACAGGAACAGCCAATTGTAGATGCTGCACCTAAACCCACATGGCAGCCTGGTAAATTTTAAAAGGAGGAACGCATATGTTTGAGAAATGGACCATAAAAAGTGTTAAATATCTCAATTCAAGGATATTTATTAAGTTTATGGATGACAATGATGCCGAATATTCGCTGAAATGCGAGGAAACACCGCGGCCGGAATTTGGAGAAGCGTTGCGTAAATTACGGGATGATTTCAAAAATTTTCAATACAATCCTGTGATGGGAATTCCAGAAAATACACGCATGGACATCCATTCTGTTGCATTTAAATATAAGGACGAAGATCTAAAAAGCTTTTCGCCGGAATGTACCATCCGAAATGCAACCGGATATGAAGGGGAGTTAACCATATCGGATGTGCTATATCCAACAAACAACAAAAATATCGATCAGGATATTGCTGCTATTATATCCGAAGCAAACCAGTATATAGCTGGTCATCGCGCACAAATGGGCTTGTTTGACGGTGATGAAGGAGGCAAAATTGCATGAAAGTAATCAGCGGAAAAATAGAAAAAGCTGTAAAAGTTGTTTTGTACGCTCCGGAAGGGTTTGGCAAATCTACATTTGCCAACCATTTTCCGAAACCTATATTTATTGACGTCGAAGGCGGCACGAATCAGATCAATTGTGATCGAACCGAAAAACCGGAAACATTTGGAGCGGTAATTAATGATATTAAAGACGCTACCAACAGCGATTATAAAACAATTGTACTGGATACTATTGACTGGACGGAACAATTGTCTTTAGAGCAAATCTGCAAGGAAAACCAGGTATCCAGTATTGAATCATTTGGATACGGTAAAGGGTATACCTTTAATAAAGAACAAATTGGAAAGCTTTTAAATCTGCTGCAGGACAGTATTGAAAAAGGCAAAAACGTTGTTATTTTAGCCCATTCGACTACCCGGAAACAGGAACGTCCCAATGATCCGCCGTTTGACCGCTATGAATTAAAGCTGAATAAACAGACAACGCCACTTGTTAAGGAATGGGCAGATATACTTTTGTTTGCCAATTATAAGTATATTATCTACGAGGAAAAAGGAACGGATAAGAAGAAAGTCAGCGGCGGCAAACGTGTGATGTATACGACACATAATCCCTGCTGGGATGCAAAGAACCGCTGCAATCTTCCGGACGAACTACCGTTTGAGTATCAGGCTATTGCAGCGGTTATTCCCGGGGATCCGGCATATCAGGGCAATTTACAGTCGCCTGTACCAGAACAAAAAGCAACAAAGCCCGCTGCTGCAGATAAGCCCAAACAAGAAACGGCCACCAAGCCGGAACCCAATACATCCAAGCCGAACAAGCCAAAATCAGATCCAATTCCGGAACTGCAGCAGAAAACTATTCCGCCGGCACTTCGGCAGCTTATGGAACATGATCATGTCACACAAGAAGATATTATGCGCGCTGTGTATGATAAAGGGTATTTTCCTGCCGGTACACCATTTAAGAGCCTGCCGGATGATTTTGTTAATGGCTGCTTAATTGCCGGATGGAATAAGGGATTAATTCAAGCAATCCAATTATTAAAAGAGAACGTACCATTTTAGGAGGTAATTTGATATGGCTGAAAACAATACAGAAGTTTTTGATTGGAATGAACAGGTTGGAGAGGATGTCGAAAGTAAGGAGTTCACATTATTGCCAGATGGCAATTACGACTTTGCTGTTGCTAAGTATGAAAAGAAAGAAAAAGAGGGGAAAGACGGCAACATTATTCCACAGGTGATCCTTACGCTTGTTGTGCAATCCGATGCAGGACAAACACAGATTCTTGATTTTATTGAGCTGACTGCAAAAATGAAATGGCGGCTGTCATCCTTTCTGCGATCCGTTGGCATTCAGAAAAAAGGGCAGTCCTTAGATATGAGTTATCTTGCGGCGTTTGATGCCTCCGTTGGACAAGAAGGGAAATTTCAGCTTAATACAGAGGAATACAAGTCAAAAAAATATAATCGCATCAAGAAATATTTCGATAAAGAAGATTCCGGATGGAAACCGGGTGCATTTTAATGACAATGGAATTAAGAGCCTATCAGCAGGCGGCGGTTGCCGCCGTCCTGCATGAATGGGACGAAGGCAACAATAAAACGCTATGTGTAATGGCAACAGGGTGTCATGCTATTGGACAAAAATTGCTATTAGCAAATGGGAAAATAAAAAAAGTAGAAGATATTTCTAGTAATGATATGTTAATGGGTGATGATGGGAATCCTAGAAAAGTACTTAACATTATTCATGGAACTGGCCGTTTATATAGAATAATTCCTATAAAAGGAAATCCCTTTATTGTTGATGAAAATCATATGCTTACGCTTATTAGGACTCCTCAAGACAATCATCCCAAATGTCCAAGTAGGGCGAGGGGAAGGGAAATAATTGATGTTACTGTAAAAGAATGGTTATCTTGGAGTAAAACGAAAAAGCATTTATATAAGTTATTACGATCTTCGGCAATTGAAAATTTTTCAAATAACAATTACCACTATGATCTTGATGCTTATTTTTTAGGAATTTTATTAGGTGATGGGGGATTAAACGGTGCATCTGTAAATATTACTACTCCTGAGCCAGAAGTTGTAAAAATAATAAAAGAACAATCTCTTAAATATAATTTATCAATTAGAACCACACCAGCTGGAAAAGCAACTACCTATCACTTTTCAAGTAAAGAAAAATGGAAAAGAAACGATTTTATAAAACAATTAAATTTACTGGGATTAAGACATAAATTATCAAATGATAAATCAGTGCCATTTCAATATAAGCTGGCTGATATAACAACTAGACTTGATGTAATTGCAGGATTACTTGATAGCGATGGAAGTCTGACGTGTAGTGGATATGATTTTATATCTAAATCAAAAACACTTGCCGATGATTTAGCTTATATGTGCCGTTCTGTTGGATTAGCTGCATATGTTAAATCATGCAAAAAACAATGTAATAATTTTACGGGGATTTACTATCGAGTAAGTATTAGTGGTGATTGCTCCATTATCCCTAATAGAGTACTTAGGAAAAAAGCACCAAAAAGACAACAAAAAAAGAATGTATTAGTAACTGGATTTAGTGTCGAGTATTACAAGTATGACAAATATATTGGTTTTACAGTTGATGGAAACAATCGATATGTCATGGGAGATTTTACAATTACCCATAATTGTGGCAAAACTATTGTCTTTGCCAAAGTAACGGAAAATCAAGTCAGATTAGGCGAACGGGTTCTTATATTGGCTCATCGGGGTGAATTATTAGATCAGGCAGCCGATAAGATTTATCAAGCAACCGGACTACGCTGCAGTGTCGAAAAAGCAGAACAGTCGTGTTTACAGTCGTGGAATCGGGTAGTGGTCGGAAGCGTACAAACATTAACACGTGAAAAACGTTTAAATATGTTTCCACCTAATTATTTTGATACTATTATCGTCGATGAAGCACACCATATTATATCAAAAAGCTACTTGAAAGTAATGAATCATTTCCCTAATGCAAATGTATTAGGAGTTACTGCAACAAGTGACCGTGCTGATATGAAAAATTTAGGTACATTTTTTGATAGTTTGGCATTTGAATATGGTATGGCGAAAGCGATCAAAGAAGGCTATTTATGTAAAATTATGGCACAGACCATTCCGCTTAACATTGATATCCGCAGCGTAGGAATGTCTGCTGGAGATTTTAAAGCAGGTGATTTAGGAACCGCACTGGATCCGTATTTGGAATCCATTGCTGCAGAAATGGAACGTGTCTGCGCTGACAGAAAAACGGTAGTATTTCTTCCGCTGGTGGCAACGTCTCAAAAGTTCCGCGATATATTAAACGAACACGGTTTCAAGGCGGCTGAAATAAACGGGGAAAGTACAGACCGAAAAGAAATACTGCAAGACTTTGACCAAGGAAAATACAATGTTTTATGTAACTCGATGCTATTAACGGAAGGATGGGATTGTCCTTCGGTAGACTGTATTGTGTGTTTGCGGGCAACGAAAAGCCGCAGCTTATATCAACAGATTGTCGGACGGGGTACGCGATTGAATGAAGGCAAAGACCATTTGTTATTACTAGATTTTTTATGGATGACAGAACGGCATGATCTATGCCGCCCGGCAAACCTTATTACCGGCAGTATAGATATCGCAAAAAAAATGACAGAAAAGCTGGCGGAGAATGCTGGCCCGATGGAACTGGAAGAACTGGAACAGGACGCGGAAACCGATGTCGTCCGCGAACGGGAAGAAGCGTTGGCAGAACAATTGTCCATGATGAAAAAACGCAAACGTAAATTGGTGGATCCGCTGCAGTTCGCTATGAGTATCCAAGCGGAAGACCTTGCCAATTATGTGCCTAATTTCCCGTGGGAACTGGAACCGGCAAGCCCGAAACAATTAGAGGTATTAGAAAAATTCGGTATTTTTCCTGACGAAGTAGAAAATGCCGGAAAAGCAAAAATGATTATGGATAAGTTAACATCCCGCAAAGACGCAGGACTGGCAACGCCGAAACAGATACGGCTGCTGGAGAGCAGAGGCTTCCAGCATGTAGGGACATGGCAGTTTTCCGATGCTACTAAAATGATCAGTCGTATTTCAGCCTGTGGGTGGCGTATCCCAAAAGGTGTCAGTCCAGCTAAATTTGTTCCGGAAAGTATGGAAAGGAGAACGGCTATATGAATCTTGAAGAATGGATGAAACAGCCCAAAGAAGTACAGGATTTTAAAATCAAAGATATAAGGGAAACCATCTTAACCGAATATGTTTACGTTTTAAAAAGATTAGAAAATAAAGAAAAACTTAAAAATATGATTGAATACTTAAATGAATCTACATTTTTTACGGATCCGTCGTCTACAAAACATCATTGTGCATATCCAGGAGGATTGGCTGAACATAGTCTTAACGTTTACATGAGATTATATCAACTTGTAAGAAATGATACTCATTTTTCTATTAAAAGATACCCACATGAAACATTATTTATTTGTGGCATTCTTCATGATGTATGTAAAATTGGGACATATCAGATTGAAACAAAATGGCGAAAAGATAGTAACGGCAGATGGGAATCCTATCCAACGTATGTATGGAATGATAACCATCCTTTAGGCCATGGCGAAAAATCCGTAATGATATTAAGCAAATATATAGAGTTGTCGGATGAGGAAATGCTTGCCATTCGCTGGCATATGGGACGGTTTGACATGGCGTGTGATTCTTATAGCGGACTGCAATTACTGGGAGCAGCGCAGCGCCAGTCGCCATTGGTAACGGCACTGCATCTGGCGGATATGGAAGCTACTTGGTTTGACGAAACGGAGTACCAATAAGGATGTGATTTCATGCAACAAAATAAAATATATTGCGGTGACGCGCTGGAAATATTAAAACAGTTTCCAGATAATTCAGTAAACTGCTGCGTCACATCTCCACCATACTACGGATTGCGTGATTATGGCATGGACGGACAGATAGGATTAGAAATTAATTACAATTTGTACATCAATAATCTCGTATCGGTTTTTCATGAGGTAAGACGTGTTCTTAAGGACGATGGAACGTTGTGGCTGAATTTAGGAGACAGTTATTCTGGATCCGGAAAAGGAGCAAGTAATTATCCGCAATCAACCGGAGAAAAACAGTTATCTAATAAAGGTTCAGCAGAAAATCCATTGCCAATTTGTACAGATATGCAACGAAAAAATTTACTTGGAATTCCATGGAAAGTGGCATTTGCACTGCAGTCTGACGGATGGATATTACGCCAAGACATTATCTGGCATAAGACAAACCCCATGCCCGAAAGTGTACGCGATCGTTGCACAAAAAGTCATGAATATATTTTCCTCATGACAAAACAGACAAAATATTATTTTGATAATGACGCGATAAAAGAACCTATTTCCAAATCAACAGAGAAAAGAGTTAAAGAACTAAATATTGAAAATCAATTAGGTTCTAATCGTCATCCACGATCAAGCCATCCAATGAAAGCAGTTATAAATTCAAGATATGGAGGTAAAAAATATACAGAAAATCCTGATAAATTTTACCGAACGAAGTCAGGCAACATGTATGATTATCGTCCATTAAGAAATAAACGTGATGTATGGGAAATCTCCGCCAAAGGATTTAAAGGCGCTCACTTTGCAACATTTTCGGAAGAATTGATTACGCCATGTATTTTAGCCGGTTGTCCTGAAAAAGGTATTGTTCTCGATCCGTTCATGGGAAGTGGAACTACCGGTGTAGCTGCTATCCACAACAACCGTAATTATGTGGGAATTGAATTAAATCCGGAATATGTGGAAATGGCAGAACATCGGATTGACGATGTGGCTATGCAAATACTCGACGAATATATAGGAACTCATTATGAGTAAACTAAATTTAATTTCATTATTAAATTATATAGAACCATCTTCTTGCTCCTATGAAGAATGGATCCAAGTCGGCATGGGATTGAAGCAGGAAGGGTATCCGGTTTCCGATTGGGAAGCGTGGTCGTCCAAAGATACCAGGCGGTGGCACCGCGGCGAATGCGCCGCGAAGTGGAAAGGATTCACCAACGGCAGTGGCATTACCGGCGCAACGATCACAGAACTTGCAAAACAGGGCGGCTGGAAGTCGACTTCTACGGATGACCGGGTATTGAGCTGGGACGATATCGTTGGCAGTGACAGTGAATATATCATTGTCGACAGCGAATGGGTAGAAGGAAAAGAAATTACGGATCCGGGTAAAAAATGGGATCCGGTACATGATATTACGACGTATCTTTCTACGTTATTCGACAGTACAGATATTGTTGGGTACGTCACAGATGTATGGGAAAAAGAAGGACGGTATTTCCCGACCAAAGGGATTGCCAAAAAGACGGCAGGCGAAATCATTGATAAACTTGGGAAATGTAATGGGGATATTTCGCTTGTATTTGGCGATACAACGCCGAAAGCGGGCGCATGGGTACGATTTAACCCGCTCGATGGTAACGGCATATCCAATGACAATATAACCGCATTTAATTACGCATTAGTAGAATCGGATACGCTGGATATCGAAAAACAGTACGCCATTATGACGAAACTGGAACTTCCCATCGCGTGTCTGGTCCACAGCGGGAAAAAGTCACTGCATGCCATTGTCCATATCGATGCTGGAAATTATGAGGAATACCGCAAGCGTGTGGACTACCTCTATCAGGTATGCCAAAAGAACGGACTGGAAATAGACAGGCAAAACCGTAATCCGTCCCGATTGTCACGTCTTCCGGGCGTGGAGCGGGACGGGAATAAACAATTCCTGATTGCGACCAATATCGGCAAGTCTGATTTCCAGTCATGGCATGATTGGGTAGAAGAAGTAAATGATAACCTGCCGGATATAGAACAACTGGCGTCGGAATGGGATAACCTTCCGGAACTGTCACCGCCGCTTATTGCCGACGTACTTAGACAGGGCCATAAGATGCTGCTGGCGGGTCCGTCTAAAGCCGGTAAATCATTTGCACTGATTGAATTATGTATTGCTCTTGCGGAAGGAGAAAACTGGATGGGGTTTTCCTGCTCCATGGGGCGTGTGCTGTACGTGAACTTGGAATTGGACCGGGCAAGTTGTCTGCACCGTTTTAAAGACGTATATGAGGCATTGGATTTACAAGCAGATCATATCAAAAATATTGACATCTGGAACCTGCGCGGAAAATCAATTCCTATGGATAAATTGGCACCTAAATTGATCCGCAGGGCGCAAAAAGGAAATTATATCGCCATCGTAATTGATCCGATTTATAAGATCATTACAGGGGATGAAAACAGTGCGGATCAGATGGCCATGTTCTGCAATCAGTTCGATAAAGTTTGTACAGAACTGGGATGTGCCGTCATTTACTGTCACCACCACAGTAAAGGTGCGCAGGGGGCCAAGCGTTCTATGGACCGCGCCAGCGGATCCGGCGTATTTGCCCGTGATCCGGACGCGTTGATTGATATGATACAGCTCGACGTGAATGATAGTTTAGGGCGTACCGCATGGCGGCTTGAAGGAACGCTGCGGGAATTTAAGTCGTTTGATCCGCTTAATGTTTGGTTCGATTATCCAATCCACAAGATTGACCGCAGCGGGACGCTGCAGGATGCCAAGACGCCAAGTGAATTATCTCAAAAAGAACGTGGTAAAAAAGGGCTGGAAAGCCAAACACGGAGTGCTTCGGAAAGAAGATCACGGTATCAGGAGGCATTTGATGCGTGCCAGTTTGCCGCCGAAGACAGTATTGTTACGATCGATGCTATTGCACAGTATTTTGAAGTGGATGAAAAAACAGTAAAACGAGACATCAACAGTAAAAGAATAGGTAATTTTACTTATAAAAACGGAATAGTTATTCAGCCAAATAAAACCGGAAAAGGAGAGAAATAATTTCAAAAAATTACAATTGATAAAAAATATTATAAATAATAAACAATTAAAAATACTGTCCGGTTTAGTACATCTGCGGCAGATGTCCAAAAAATAGAATCTAAATGAGAATTGGACATCTGCAACGCGTGTGATGGTTAACGAGATAATAAGTGTTGCTAAAAAAATAAAAAATTCTCAATATCGCTCGGAACACCAGTAAATACCGCAGATGTCCAGAAATGAACAAGTGCTGGACATCTGCCTATATATATACAGATGTCCAGCACTATGTCCCCCTACGAAAAAGAACAGGGGGAACAAGGGGGATTGACATCCCCCCTTGTCCCTGATTCCCTGTTTTTTCCGCAACGGGGACTATGGCCCGACTGTATAAAAAATGAAAATCCGAAAGGAGCGAAACGATGATAAAAATTTGGATACCGCTTTTGAAAATTCCATCTGCTACGGCACAGCAAAAAGGAATCCGGAAACGGAAGAACGGAAAACCATATGTCTATACTAAACAGGACGTCAATGATGTACGGCAATTGTTCCAAGCGTATTTGTGCAAACACGTTCCAGAAACACCATTCGAGGGCCCGGTGAAAGTCAAAATCGGATATGAGTATTTTACAGCAGACAGGAAAAAGCTTACATTTGGGCCGTGGGGATGGAAAACTACTAAGCCGGATTGTGACAATCTAAGTAAACTGGTATTGGATACCATGACGGAATGCGGGTATTGGAAAGATGATAGTCAAGTGGCACAGTCTGTATATGAAAAAATGTGGGTAGACAGTAAAAACTATTCCGGCATATTGATTTCAGTATATACCTGGAATGCCGCCGGTCATGATTGGGATGAGAAACATTATGACCAATAGCATGATGAATCGGGCACAATCTGCATTTGAAGAAGTACTTGCCGCAATGAAACAGCCTGATAGTCAATTATTAAAGCGGGAACCCAAAGTAAAAAGTCTTGTTGTAGATATTGTCCGGTTAGTCGAAAAAGCACGCCTTCCGGAAAGTTGGCCCATCGAGACATACCCAGATAATTACGAAAAGATACATCCGTCGGATCATGAATTGTGGGTACAGCTCATGATGGAAGCAGCGTTACAGGATGATGAGTTTGCTGGATGTTTGTGTTTCTTACGTGGAACAGGATGCACATTAGAACATAGCAAAGATTACGGATATGCCATACGTCCTGTAATCGGTGATAACGGTTGGTCGAGCCAACAGGAATATGATCAGGAAAAGCAGCCTTTACAGAAATATGAAAAATCGCTGCTTATACTTCTTAAAAAATTGAGTATGGATCATTTGGTACAAGGAAAGCTGGGTGAATAATAATGGACGGTTTAAAACCGTGCCCATTTTGCGGAGGAAAAGCAGAAATCATAGGTGCCAGATATGAGAGAGAAGAAACATATGCCATTAGATGTACGGAATGTGGAGCAACCTTAGGAGTAAATTATTATGAGAATTTGGGCATGATGTATCCGATAAGAGCATACCTTGATAAATTGGAAAAAGAATGGAACCGAAGGGGAATGAATACATGACAGCTAAAGAATTTTTGAATCAAATCCGACGGCAGGAAAAATTATTGCGTGCTGTGGAACGAGAACGCGATCAGATCCGGGCCGATATGTTAAATCTTAAAGGAGCCAAGCTGAACGAACGGGTAACCGGTACGAAACAGTCCGATTTATCCGATGCATATATTCGGTTGGAAACGTACGAGGAACGCGTGAACGACGAATGGGATCGTCTGATTGGATTACGTGAACAGGGCAAGAAGTTGATTGCTACAGTGGAGGATGCCGATCAGCAAACTATTTTGTACGACCGGTATATTAACTGTATGAGCTGGGAAGAAATTGCAGTGGGGATGCATTATAGTTGGAGGCATACATTACGTGTTCACGGTGCTGCTTTGCAGAATTTGAAAGATGTCATATAATGTCATATTTTTGTGTGGTATAATGATATCGTGAAATGATGTCGAGAGCCGCTAGACGGACAGCAACATTATTTTTACCCCGTATAACGAAAGAAGCATCCATGCCGCAATGGGTGCTTCTTTTGGCTTTTTGGTATAAAACGTTATCTTTTCATTTATTTCCCTTAATAATTAATGTATACTGGAAACAAATTAATTATTAGGGGATGACTGTAAAATGGCTACTATGTATTTTGCGAAAGTTAGTGTTAATAAGGATATTTATCAAGTATATGATGATTCATCGAAATTAGATGAAATATTATTACGTTTGATGGAAAAAGAATGGCAAGACAAACATGTAGCTGAGACAATTCATAATAAACAAACAAAAGAAAATGACGAGCAAATATATAAATTTATAAATGTTGACAAAATTAATGATAAAAACTTCATTATTGGGAGATTAATTGTAATCTTTAAAGATGATATTGCATTGTACGATGCAACTAAGGACGATTTGGACAGTTTATCACAATCACAACTTTCTCGTGCGGTTCCTTTTTATTTTGATTTTAAAACAGAAATAGTTGCTTTTGTGCCTACACAAAAATTTGGTCGCCAAAAATTTATAAATTATTTTGAGGAACTTATTAATTTAATATATGGAGAACAAATGTTTCGCGTTTTTGCAAAAAATAATATTGGTGATTTAAGAGCTCAAATAAAAGTATTGGATAAAATTTCAGAAGTTAATATTACTCTCATTCCGCCCAATAGTAATGGCTGCGAGTATGACGAATTATTTGCAAAGAATGCAATGGAATTAAAAGAAACAAATGGGACGAAATTTCATCAAATTATTTCTGCACCATATTCTCAGGAAGGATTAAACATCAAAGCCGGATTATTTCAGAGAGTTATTAATGGTGTTGCAAAAGGATATGGTAATCTAAAAATTTTTGGAAAAGATAGTAATGGAGAACCAAAGAATGTAAATAGCGATACTGCGGCTCCATATAAAAAATATATTAAAGATTCTTCTAGAAATTCATTGATTGAAGTAGCTGAATATGGCCGAGCGGGGGTCAGTGGAATTGTATCTTCTGAAATAAGACAGAGGTTAGATGAGAAATGAACAAGAACGATGTAATACATATCGAAGATGTTTGTCAAAATCATTCATTTATATCTTTTATGAAATTAACAAAAAAATATCGTGAATTATGGGGAACTGAAAGTAAAGTTTCTATTATTTTTTCAATCATTTTGACGATTATTTTTAGTAGCACTTTAACTATAGATATATTGAATGATATGTTGAGAACGTTATTTTCATTAACGATACCAGCCTATATTGGCATTATTGGTTTTTTGTTTTCTGGTTTGGCATTAATGTCGACGATTATTACACATAAGGCTTTAAAAGTAATAAATGAAAAAGGACATATTAATGCTATTGTTGGTATCCTTTATTCGTTTTATTACTGTGGTGCTTTAATTATTGGAGAAATTAGTTTTGATGGAATTTTTTATTTATTTTCTTTTTATCAGTTAGAAACAAAATTTTGTAGTATCTTTATATGGATATATTGGGGATTGGTGTTTTTTATTTTATATCTTACAGTATATTCGTTGCTTTATACAACGTCGTTACTTGGGTCATGTATCAAATTTTTCTTTGTCAATGTATACTATGAAAATTTTGATAAATTAAATCACAAATAATAATTTAAAGTTCAGCACTCACTAACCTGAGTGCTTTTTTGATGCCCGGAATCAGGTGATTCTATGACAGATTGTGACAACCGAAAATGCCGTTTCAATCATCGGGGCTTCTGCACAAATGTGCGGCTTACTTTGCGGAATGGGAAATGTATATCATCTGAAAATAAGCGGCATAGGCAGAAGCGAACGAACGAAACAGATATTAATCATACACCGGTGCCATATCGAACACGGAATAAAATACTGAAATAATATAGCATTTGATTTTTTAAAATGGAATTTACGTTGACAAGTAGTTAACGGGAAAGGCATATTCACATGGCACGGGAATTCGCAAAATCGTTTTATAATTCGTCTGCATGGCGTAAGGTTTCAAAAGCGTATGCAGCTTCTGTATTTTACCTTTGTGAAAAATGCGGGAAGCCGGGGTATATTGTCCATCATAAAACACATTTGACTCCGCAGAATATCCACAACCCGGAGATAACTCTGAACTGGGATAATCTGATGTTCCTTTGCACGGAGTGCCATAACAAGATTCACGGCACGCAAGAAGGACGAAAAATAGAGTTTGATGAATATGGTAATCTGGTGGGTGCCGAGGACGACGAAGTCACGAAAGGAACCCCCCGGGCGTAGGGATTGTAACTGCATTTCTCGAGGCCGGAGCCCACCTACTTTTTAATACAAATCCATTTTGCATAGGGGTGTAGGTCCTAAATCCGGATAGAAATTTACAAAATGTTCTAAATATCGATAAAGCCAGGTAAAATCAGTAAAAACTAAGGTGGTGAGGCACATGTTTGAATCCGAAGAAAAAGCGAAGTTGGTCAAAAAAGAAACCAACAAACTTCGCAAAATATATAGGGATATTGACCCGCCCAAAAAGAAAAACGTGGAAAAACTAATCGATAATGCCGCATGGATGGCTGTTAGTTTGGAAGAATTGCGGGCGCAGATTGACGTTGAAGGGTATGAGGAAACGTATACCAACGGGGCAAATCAGACAGGGAAAAAGGACTCTACAGCTGTCAAGAACTACAACACCATCATTAAAAATTACAATGCGACAATTAAGCTACTGATGGATCAACTACCGCAAACCCAGCAGCAGACGGGAGATAAACTGGCTAAATTTTTAATGCATAAGAAGTGAGTATCATGGACTGCATCCAACAATACTATCATGAAATTACGGACCAGAAAGTTACCGTATGCCATAAGACGAAACGCGTATACAAGCACTTGGTTGATACAATACATCATCCGGGTGTTTTTCATTTTGACGAAGAAAAAGCCAATTGTGCCATTACCTTCATTGAGGTCTTTTGTCATTTATCCAAAGGCAAGACCGGCGGCCAGCTCATGGAGTTGGAACTTTGGCAGAAAGCGTTGATATCTGCTGTTTTTGGATTTGTGGATGATACCGGCTTGCGGCAGTATCGGGAAGTGCTGCTGCTGGTTGCCCGTAAGAATGGAAAGAGCGCGCTGGAATCCGCGATATCGTTGTACATGTTGATTGCAGATGGCGAAAGCGCGCCGGAGTTATATAGTGTGGCAACGAAACGGGACCAGGCGAAAGTTGTCTGGGATGAAGCGGTCCGCATGGTAAAGAAATCACCGGAGATCCATAAATATTGTAAATGCCGGGTGGGTGATATCTACTGCAGTATTAATGACGGCATCTATAAACCACTGGCATCAGACAGCAACACATTGGATGGCCTGAATGTTTCCTGTGCCTTAATTGATGAACTCCATGCCTGGAAAGATTCAAATTTATACGATGTTGTTGCCGATGGCATGACAGCCCGGCAGCAGCCACTCATTATCATTGCTAGTACAGCCGGCTTTATCCGGGAGAATATCTATGACCTGAAATATAAACAGGCGGAAGATACGATCAATGGCTATGACGGAATTACGGATTATGTAGATGACCGGTTCCTGCCGATTATTTATGAATTGGATGATAAGGAAGAATGGCGGAATCCATCCTGCTGGCAAAAGGCAAACCCGGGATTAGGTACGATCAAAGATTATCAGCAGCTGGCAGAAAAAGTAAACCGTGCCAAAGCCGGGCATAAAGATGTAAAGGATCTGCTGACAAAAGATTTCAATGTGCCGGAAACCAGCAGTCAGTCCTACTTGGATTGGCAGGATATTAAAAATACAACAACCTTCAGTATTGCAGAACTAAAACCGCGGTATGGTATTGGCGGGTTTGACTTATCCCGGACAACAGATTTGACAAGTGCCTGTGTGATTTTTCGTATACCGGACGATTCTCACATTTATGTACTTACAATGAGCTGGATGACGGAAGATGCTTTGGACGAACGGGAACGCGAGGATAAAGTACCGTATCGGAAATGGATAGAACGCGGGCTGTTACGAATATGCCCCGGGCATTTGATTGATTACCATATGATAGCTGACTGGTTTGCAGAAATTCAGCGGTCCTACGATATCTATTTATATAAAGTCGGATATGATTCCTACGGTGCCGGGTATCTTACCAAGGAAATGACAGAAACCTACGGCGAGCATACGATGGAAATTGTTATCCAGGGCGCGAAAACATTATCGATTCCGCTACAGAATCTAAAAGCAGAACTGCGGGCAAAGAACGTCATATATAACAACAATCCGATACTGGCGTGGTGCCTTGCGAACCTACGGGTAAAGCAAGATATCAATGGGAATTATCAGCCTTGTAAAAACCGCAGCAACAAGACAAGAGACGATGCCGCGTTAGCATTATTGGACAGTTTTACAGCCTATCTTCGCAATATGGAAGACTATTTGAATATCATTTGAGAGGTGGTGAAATAGTGAAGCTTCATTTACGCAGCATGTTTTCCAATATCTTTGGGAAAAAAGATTATTTACCGGATATACAGACAACAGAATACCGACTGTTAAACGGATTTGACAATTATTTTGCACCATTTGATGGAAACACCTATGACGATGCTACTGTTCGGACCTGCATTGATGCGATTGCCAAAAATGCGGCAAAATTAAAGCCGTCACATATTCGCCGCCAGGATGGAAAAGTAGTCAAGACCAATGACAGCTTGGATGGTTTGCTGGCGACACGTCCCAATGAATATATGTCGACATACGACTTCATTTATAAGATCGTGACGCAGCTATATGCGTACAATAATGCATTCGCCTATGTGAAGACAGATAGTAACGGTAATATCATTGGCATATACCCGTTAGATTACGGCGGTATTGAGGTTCGGAATTATCAGGGGCAGTTGTATTGCCGGTTTGACTTCTTTCAGGCAGGGCAGATTACCGTTCCTTATACCGACCTGATCCATCTGCGACGATATTACAACCGTGGCGATATATTCGGCGAAGGAAACGAACGGGCGCTCCGGTCGCCGCTCAATATTTTAAATACCGTCAAACAGGCGTTAGAGAATGCCGTGAAGAATTGTACGAAACTTCGTGGGTATTTAAAAGCTAACGGAGTAATGAGACCGGAAGATCAGCAGCAAACATTGGATGACTTTACTTCCCGGTTCACTGCGGCAGACAAAGGAACCGGCGTTGCCATAGTGGATTCGAAGGTGGATTATCATCAGCTGACTTCTGATATCCAGACAGCGGATCATTCGCAGATGGCCTTTGCCCGGGAAGACATATACCGGTATTTTGGACTGAGCAACGAAATTATCACCAGCAGTTATAACGAGGAACAATGGACTGCGTTCTATGAATCCGTGATTGAACCGTTAGCAATTCAAATGAGCCAGGAGTTTACCGCAAAACTATTTACGGAACGAGAACAGGGGTATGGGAACGAGATCATATTCCAGACAAACCGGTTAGAATACGCTTCGCTTAAATCGAAAGTTGCTATGGCACAGGTGCTGCAGCAGACAGGGCTCCTTACCGTGAATGAGTTCCGGGAAATTTTTGGGTTTAACGCTTTGCCGGACGGCGATAAACGGTTTGTTTCGCTGAATTATGTAGATAGCAAAAAACAAAATACCTATCAGGGGGTAGCCGGTATAACAAATACGGATGATCCTGATGCAGATGATCCAGATACAAATAATGGTACTAACAATACAGGAACGGAGGATGACGATGAATAATAAAGAATATCGATCGGCACCGCTTGCGGTAGCAGATCAGCCGGAAGACAATCAAATGATAGTAACGGGGTATGCTGCTGTATTAGAGCAGCCGACAGTAATATGTTCCATCGACGGCATTAATTATTATGAGGTTATTGACAAGGATGCGTTTGTAGGAGCGGATTTATCAGACGTTCCCTTTAAGTATAACCACAGCGATGATTTTTTAGTACTTGCCCGGACCCGGAATAAAACGCTGGATTTGAACGTGGATACTAAAGGGCTGTTGATAAAAGCCAACTTAGCACCGATACAAGCTGGCAAGGATGTATACGGCCTGATCCAGCGTGGCGATATTGATAAAATGTCGTTTGGTTTTACGGTGGCGAATGACAGCTATGATTCACAGACGCGTACCCGCCGTATTCTTAAATTTGAGAAAATATGGGATGTGTCGGCAGTGGATACGCCGGCATATGACGGTACCAGTATTGATGTTGACGACGGCTCTGCTATATCTGCACGCAGTTATTTTAGTGCGAAACGGGATGCTGAAAAGCTGGTACAGAAAGAGCAAGCGGAACAACAAAACAAGGAACAGCGGGATCGCTTGTATCTCATGACATTATAAGGTTTTAATGCCCTTTTCGGGTCGGACGGACGAAAAGAAAAGCTGGACAGCCGGCATGTATGTATAGTAAATTTTTTGAAATTACAAAGGAGAAAATCAATATGGATAAACGATTGAAAGAAATTATGGACAGGAAAATTGAAATTCGTTCGCTATTAAAAACCGGCAAGAACGCAGATGGCAGCGCGCTTGATTTGGAAACGTTGAAATCCGAAATTGAAACGCTGAATCAGGAAGAAACAGAAATCCGTACTCGCTTGGATATTGCAAATGGGATTAATCTTGGTAAGATTCCAGCTAATGTTGTTCCTAAACCGGACGCTAAAAAGGAACCCCGTAAAGCGGTAGCGGATATCTATGATACTGTCGAATACCGCAAAGCATTTTTTGATTATGTCAAAACAGGGAAGATGGCACCGGAATATCGTGATGTAACGACATCATCTGATGCGGGCGCAGTTATTCCTACGACTACGCTCAATACGATCATTGATAAGCTGCTGTCTTCCGGCATGATCCTGCCGCTTGTTACTCGTACGGCATATAACACCGGCTTATCGATTCCGGTGTCTAGTGTGAAGCCTACGGCCACATGGGTTGCGGACGGCGCTACATCGCCGGTGCAGAAGAAAACAACTGGCAGTGTCGTATTCGGTGCCTATAAACTGCGCTGTGCGGTTGGTGTCAGCTTGAATTTGGATGCTATGGCATTAAGCGCATTTGAAGCAGCGATTGCTAACAACATTGCCGAAGCCATGGTAATTGGACTGGAACAGGCAATCATCAGTGGCAGCGGTAGCGGACAGCCGACCGGTATCTTGACGGCAACGCCAACTATTACCCCGGTTTCCGTAAGTGCATTGAATTATAAGATCATGACAACTGTAGAAGGGTTGGTGCCGTCTGCGTATGAAAATGGTTCTGTGTATGTTATGAACAAAGCGACTTACATGGACTATATCGGGATCGTTGATACGAACGGCCAACCGATTGCTCGTACCAATTATGGCATTGATGGCAAGACGAACAAAACATTGCTGGGTCGTGATGTGATTATCTGTGATTATCTGCCGTCTTTCGATTCTGCGGCAGCCGGTGCCACATTTGCCTTTATCTTCCGCATGAAAGATTATGTGTTGAATACGGCATTCAACGTAACGCTTCGCCAGTATGAAGACTACGTGACAGATGATATTGTCCGTAAAGCTATCATGCTGGCAGACGGAAAAGTTGTTGATACCAGCAGCCTTGTTCTGCTCCAAAAACCGGCGGCAAGTAAATAATGATTGCAAAGGCGGCGGGTAACGCCGTCTTTCCCTTTTAGGGGGTGATGAAATGGAAGTAGATGCGATAAAAACATATCTTCGAATTGATGATGATATGGTCGATGACGACGAACTGATTCAATCATTAATGGACGCGGCGGTAGAGTACATTCAAAATCAGACAGGGAAACAATACGCGAAGGATGATAACGTCTGGAATGTCTGCATCCGGCTTTTGGTTGCGCATTGGTATAGTAATCGGACGCTAAATCCGACAAAGCCCGGTAACCTGAGTGAATTCCCGCACAGCGTTACGGCCCTGATTCATCATATTGCATTATGCCAGTCGTATCCGGTGGTGACGACATCATGAATCCGGGCACGTTAGATCGCAAAGTACAATTTATTCGATATCAGGATGTTGACAACGAGGTCGGGGCGGATAGCCAGAAACCGGTTGTCATTTTTTCTACCTGGGCGCGTATTGAACCGGCAAGAGGGCGGGAATACTATGAAGCGCAGCGGGTAAAGGACGCCAATCCGTTTAAAATCACGATTCGGTATCATACCAATGTGGATGACAGTATGACGATTGAATATCATCAGCAGCAATATGATATTCAAACGATTACGGATCCGTACATGGCACATGAAGTACTGGAAATTTACTGCACGCAGAAAACGCGAGGTGTTTCTCATGTCGGATGATGGGTTTTCCTTTGAAGGACTGGATGATTTTAAACAGCAGTTAACGGAAGTTGCCAATGAATTTCCGGGAACCTGCGAAAAGCATCTCCGGCGTGTCGGCAACAAAATGAAAAAAGAATTAAAAGAAGCTTCACCGGATTCGGGGCATGATACGAAGAAAAAGCTGAATAAATCTTGGAAATCCGAAGTACAAGGGTATACCGGTGAAGATTTGCAAATGAATATCTGGTCTAATTCTCCGCATTTCCATTTAGTGGACCGAGGGCATGTGCAGAAAACAAAGTCTGGAAAAGTTGTTGGATTTGTACAGGGCAAGCATTTTCTGGAAAAGACAGCGCAGCATATGGAATCGGAAGTGCTGCCGGAAGAAATGGAAAAGCTGTACAAAGATATCAGTAAAAAGTTGGGTGATTAGATGCTAATGCAAAAAGATATATTAGCGGCCGTGATTGCGCTGTTGCAAACGACGTATCCCAAGCCTGCTACCCATTATTATACGGATGAAATTACGCAGGGGTTCAAGCAACCGTGCTTTTTTGTAAAGCTCGTCAAATCGGGTAGTCCGGAAACAAAAAACTTTACTTCTAATATGTTGAGTATTATACTGACGTTTTTTGCGGATCCAGCATCAAACAAACAATTAGCATACCTGGATTGTGAGGATACAATCCTGAAATTGTTCGGTAAAGGGATCCAAGTCAGTACAGAACGATATCTGCACATCAAATCTATAAGTTCGGAGCGCATAGGAGAAGATCAGGACATCCTGCAGATTAGCATTGCCACAGAATACCTTGATGGTACCGGGTATGCCGGTAATGCCGGTTATGATTTGATGGAAAAACTACATACGAATATAAAAGATACATACTAGCCCGCCGAGAAGCGGTTATTTTTTAGGAAGGGATGATGAAACATGAGCTTAGGCTTACCAAGTATCACCATTGCGTTTAAAAGCACATCGGCAACAGCGGTAGAACGAAGTACACGTGGGATTGTGGCTATGATTTTGAAGGATAATATTTCAAATGCCGTAGCCGGTTCTCGTACGGTTGTTGTAGGAACTAATTTTGCGGTAAACGATACGATTGTTTTTGACGGAGTTACCTTTACGGCAATGACAGCAAAAGAAGATGCCAACGATTTTGAAGTCGGGACTGATGCGGGAACGACTGCCGCCAATATAGCAACGGCTATTAATGACAACACGACGCTCAATGCATTGTATACGGCGGCAGCGAACACCAATGCCATTACGGTTACCGAAAAAACAGCAGGGGGTGGCAATACGCCGTCGGCTTTTACGACGACAGGCACCGGAGCTATTTCTGATAGTTCTGTTACGAACAGTTCTGCAACAGGTTTAGACCCGTATACGATTTATACGGAAGACGATATCCCGTCAGGACTGACAGCTAATAACCAGGAACAAATCGAACTAGCACTGATGGGGTATCAGACGGCACCGAAGCATATTCTTGTCTATACGCAGGGTACGACGGTAACGGGATACGCAGATACATTGCTGGCATTGGAATCTGCTACCTGGGATTATTTGGTCATTCCGGATATTACTGCGACCGATGTTATGACGATCGCTACTTGGATTAAAGGACTTCGGACGACAAAAGATAAGAAAGTCAAAGCTGTGTTGCCGAATTGTGCTGCGGATAATGAAGGTATTGTTAATTTTACGAACACCAAAATCGTAACGGCGGACAAAACCTATACGACCGCGCAATACTGCAGCCGGATAGCCGGCATTATTTGCGGCACGCCGATGACCATTTCCTGTACGTTTGCGCCGCTTTCCGAAGTTGTGGACTGCGATAAATATACAAAAGATCAGATGGATACGAAGATTGGAAATGGTGAATTATTCATCATGTTTGACGGTACTAAGTATAAGATTGCACGTGGCGTCAACAGCTTTGTTACCACAATCAAAGGCAAAAATGATAGCTTTAAGAAAATCAAGCTCGTAGACTGCATGGACATGATCCATGACGACATTAAGGATACAGCGAATGATTCCTATATCGGCAAATATGCAAATAGCTATGATAACAAATGCTTGTTGATTAGTGCGATTCAAGGGTATTTCGATGAATTGGAATTGGAAGGACTGCTGGATCCCGGCAAGAATAGTTGTTCTATCGATTTGGCTTCCCAAACGGATTATTTGCTTTCCAATGGCGATTATACGAAAGCGGAATTAGCTGCCATGAAAGACCAGGCAATTAAGGAAGCCAATACCCGGGATGAAGTGTTCTTGGCAGCGGCTATTAAAATTTTGGATGCGATTGAAACAATTACGTTGAATATTTCAATATAACGGAAAGGGCGGTGAGAATATGGACGGAATGAAAGCACAACAGGTTATGAACGGCACCGAAGGTGAACTGTGGATCGATGGCGATTACATGGCACAGGTTACGGAGTTTAAAGCTGTTGCAAACCTTAAAACGGTCCCCGTGAATATCGTCAAAACCAGGGCAGATCATTTCAAGGTTGTCGGTTGGGAAGGCAAAGGCAGCTTGAAAATGAACCACGTGTCTTCTTATATGATTGATAAAATGGCCGATAACATCAAGAATGGCAAACAGACTGTTTGCACGATTATCAGTAAATTGTCGGATCCGGATGCGATCGGAAATGAACGTGTTGTGGTAAAAGACGCCACATTTGACAGTTTAACATTAGCCGACTGGACAGCAAAAAAGATCGGTGAAGAAAGTTACAACTTTACATTTACCGATTTTGATATGTTAGATACAGCGGATGAATAAGGAGTGAATGAGTATGTCGACATTGATTGATCAGCTATTACAGGCTGATGTTAAAAAAGTAACGGAGCTTCCGACCGCAAAGTATGAGGTAAAGCGGTTGTCAAAGCTGCTTAAAACGAAATTTGAGATGGAATTATGCGCTATTCCTGCAAAACGATATACGGAAATACAGCAAAACAGTGTAGATCTTGGCAGGAAGGGCAATGTAAAAGATCTGAAGATGTTTAATTTGCAGGCGCTTACTTTGATTGACGGGATTAAGGAACCGTCTATGAAAAGTCCGGAATTGCTGCGGTATTATAGTGCGGCTACGCCGAAGGATCTTGTTGCTAAACTGTTCTTATCCGGTGAAATCGCAGATATCTACGGCAAGATCAATGAATTGTCTGGATATGAACCAGATACTGATGAAACCGAAACAGCAATAAAAAACTAATTGAAACCGATGGAGAAAGCCAGCTGCTGTATTATGCATGGCGGTTTCACGGCAAGCTGCCGCATGAGTTGTACTGGCTTCCTATCGGTGAAAAACAGATTGTGTACAGCTTTATGAAGTATGAAATGCAACAACGCAGCAAGGAAAACAGTTCGCCGGATGGAGGTGCGTGATCATGGCAAAGGTAATTGATGCCACATTAAAATTAATAGACCAGTTCACGCCTACCCTGCGGGCTGTAAATACGGCTATGGATTCTTCTAAGGCTGCTATGAATGGCGTCAAATCGCACGTATCTTCCATGGTTAGCAAAATGGAAGAAATGAATAAGGTTAATCAACGTACTGCTAAAAATTTTCAGCGGGTAGGCAAGTCTATGGCCAGTCTTCAAAATGTGGCTGTTGTTGGGACACTGACTGCTGCAGCTAAGGAAGGGTTTAACGCTTCCATGAAAATCAATGAAGCGGTGAACCAGACTAAAATATGGGGTGATGTATCTGATGAAGCAGCAGCAAAGCTGAAAAATAACATTCTATCGGTATCTTCTACGTACGGAATAGCCAACGACAAGGTGGCGGAAGCCACACAGCAGGCCATAAAGGCAGGCGTTAAGGAATCAGAAGTTATGACTTGGATGAGCAGTACTGCTGAATTCGCACGGGTATCGAAATTAGACTTAGCGGATGCTACAAAACTGGGTACGCAAATCGGCAAAGCGTACAGCCTGACAACCGAGCAGCAGGCTACTGCTTACAATCAGTTGGCAACGGCAGCTAAGGCCTGCCATGGCGATGTAGATAAGATTACGACCAGTATTGCGGCGATTTCACCGAAAGCGGCGCAAGCCGGCATCAGTCTTACACAATTAACGGCAACAATGGCCATGATGCGGTCCCGTGGGTATGACGAATCGCAGGCCGGCGGAATATTGGATAACATGATCACATCTATCACGAAGGCACAGCCAAAGTTAGCACAAATGGGGATTGATGTTTCTGCTGCACGAATGCAGGCAGAAGGATTAGGCCCTGTTATCGCGGATATCTATGCTAAAATGGGTGACGATTCCAAATTCAAGGCGCTCTTCCGAAATGTAGATTCCTATAAAATGGCGATGATGATGGCATCCAAAGACGGCGTGTCGGAATGGAATGGGATGCTGAATCAGATTAATAACAGCAGCGAATCTACACTCGATAAAATGTGTTCGCAGATGCAGACACCGGCGGAAAAAACACAGCAGGCCATGACAGATCTTGCCAATGCCTGGGTTACCGTGGGTGATGCCTTGGCACCGGTATTTACGCAGTCAGCAACCATGATCAAAGCCGTTGTTGCGGCTTATAACGGGCTATCCGACGGGCAGAAGAAAGTGATCGCAGATATTATTCAGTTCGTTATCATATTTGGCGCAGTTACTGTTGCGATGGGCGGTGCTATGTCCATGATAGGAACCTGGGTCCGGATGGCAAACTCTATCGGGCCGGCAATTAAGCATATTGGGGACGCCATTGACTTCTTGGGGAAGCATTTGAAACAGTTAACGTCTGTGTTTGGCCTTATTGGTAAGGCCGCCAGCTTTTTAATGGCAAATCCTATTTTACTGGTTATTATGGCGATTATTGCCGCAGGTTATTTGTTATATACACATTGGGATCAGGTAAAGGCAGCGATGGCGGCGGCATGGGCCGGCATTGTCAATACGTTTGAGTGGGCGGTGAATGCGATTGTCCCGCATATATCCGGTATTATTGAAATGTTCCAAGGCGTTATCGATTTCGTTACTGGAGTGTTTACAGGTAATTGGGAACAAGCATGGCAAGGGGTATGCGAAATATTTGAAGGCTATTTCGATCAGATACAGGCTATCTGTGAAACAGTATTAAGTGGCATCAAAGAAGCAATTAATGCCGTGATCAGCGGCATCAATAATGTGTCAGTGGATATCCCCAGTTGGGTTCCAGTTGTTGGCGGCAAGCATTATCAGCCGAATATCCCATATCTGGCACAGGGAACAGAGTTTTGGCAGGGCGGCCCGGCGATTATTAATGAAAAGAACATTGGTGGAGAAGTTGTTAACCTGCCGCAGGGAGCACAAGTAATCCCACATGATAATTCGCTTAAAGAGGAATATCAGCGCGGGAAGGCCGATGCTGCGCAAGGCAGCTCCAGTATTACCATTGCGAAGCTGGCAGATACTATCGTTTTACGGGAAGATGCCGACATTGATCGGATCGCCAAGAAATTAGCAGAAAAGCTTCATGCCTATGCGATGAACAATGCGGAAGGGGCGGTGTAAATGAGCTTTCTTAGCAGCCTATTGTCCAGCTTAACGGCGAGTAACTCGACAACGGTCGCAAGAACTTACCTAAGCTGTAATGGCGATACCATACAATTTCCCGTTCCACCTGCTAAGTTCGATGTGGATGTAAAACAGGGAAATGAAATCATCAATATCAACAACTTAGGGGAATTGAATATGCTTGGGAAGACCGGCTTGCTGCATATGCAGCTTCTAAGCTTTCTCCCGGCGCAGGATTATCCTTTCTGCGTATGTACACCCAGCGATCCATATACGTATGTCAGCACGATTGATGCTTGGCGCACAAGCGGTAAGCCGGCGCGGGTCAGTATTGCCGGGACGCCGGTCAATTATGCCGTATCCATTGATCAGTTTAAATGGGGCGAGCATGACGGCACGAATGACGTATATTTTACGCTTGATTTTACGGAATATAAATTTATCGGTGGTGCAGTCGATACGACAATATCCAGCACAACCGGATTAAAGGACCGTACCGATGCATCGTCTATATCAAACGTGTTACAGAGCGTTACTGTCTATCCGGGGGATTCTATTGGTGATGTCGTGGGGCGTGCTGTCGGCAAAACAGTCAGCTTGGGAACAAACGATTCAAAGATTCTTGCGGCGTATAAAGTACTTGCTAAATCCGGAGGTATCAAAGTAGGTGATATTGTTACCTATGCCAAGAGCTCGGGTGTATTGAAGGTGAACGGGACCAGTGTTTAATTTTACATGGACAGGTCGTACTAGCGGCAAAACAACAGATATATCCAGTTACGTGACTTCTTGTGTGTGGTCCGGCGATACAGAGCAGGCAGCACGCAAAATCGACTTTTCGATAGCGTATAACTTGAAAGATACGGGATTTATTAATCAGAATATTGCCGTAGGGGATACGATTACAATGTCCTTTACGGACGACACCGTGCAGAATACGACGGCAGTCGAGGTGTTCCGGGGCATCGTGTTTATCCGGAATCGAAATACGGCTAATTTTACCTTTGAATATACAGCATATGACAAGCTGATTTATCTGGCGAAGAGTAAAACAACACGTAAATTCAAAAATATCACCGTAGATGCAGTGATTCAGCGGGTCGCCAATGACAATAGCTTAACGATCGGTAGTATTGTTTCTATCGGTGTTACGGTGAATTTCATTGCCGATCACATGAGCTACACGGAGATCCTTAAAAAAGCGTTTGCCCTGGCATACGCGCAGAATAAGAAAAAGTATAATTTTTACGTTAATCAGGACAAATTGTACGTGGTAGAGCAGTCGGAAACAGTTGAAAACTACACGGCATCCGACAGCGTGAATATCGAAAATGCGCAGCACAGCGAAAGTATTGAAGACATGATAAATACCGTTATGATTGTGGACCACAACGGCGATCAGATTGGCACGGTCAGCAATAGTTCCGATGTCACGGCCTATGGAAAACTGCAGGAAGTCTATAAGGTCGATAAAAAGCAGGACACCAAAACGGCAGCTACGGCCATGTTAAAGTCAGTTGCATATAAATCCAGCTTGAATGGAATTGGCAATGTGCAATGCATTGCCGGGTATGCAATTACGATACAGGAAGAGCAAATGAAGGGCCTGTTTACCATTAAAAGTGATAAGCATACTATCCAAAACGGCAAGCATATGATGGAGCTTGATATTGAATATTTGAATACGATTAGTAATGTAACGACAACAGGTTCATTGGTTGATACCAGTACTGTAAATGGGGTGAGCAGTGTGGATAATACAAATGTAGATGCGGGATTAGCGGATGGTTGGAGTGCTTGGGGCGGTCAAACCATGGATAATGGGGCAGATGGCTGTGCAGAAGCTGTCGGTAAAATCGGTGGCTATTATAGTCCGTTTTTGGCGCAGGAATATAATGGCGGGGTTGCCGGCGTTCCGCAAATGGTAAGCGATGCAGAAAACAAGGGGTTGCTGCAGGATTTTGATTCCAGCAATCTACAAAAAGGTGATGTGATCGTCTATGGTGATAATGACCATGTTGTGATCTATGACGGCAACGGCGGATATTACGGCAATAGTAGCAGTGCTAATAATGGGCAGGGCCTAACGGTGCATGGCGACGATTATACAGAAATGGGCGGGTTAGTGCCGACAAAGATCATTAAAGCCAGCCAGGGGTGATATTGTGAAACACAAAAATCCATACGGTCAACTGCTATCCGATATGGCAGGTGTCAGTAAAAATAACAACAGTCCATCCATCCAGGTCGGAAAAATCATTGCGTCGCCGCCGGATATCCAAGTCAGTTATAACGGAATTGTTTTGGAAAAAGAGGAACTGTGGATCAGCCAGTATCTGCTGGTCGGTTACACACGGGCGGGTAAAGGACATATTATCAGTGCTACGCAGGACGCAGCCGGCGGCAGCGGTGATGCCGAGTATGCAGCGCATCACCATGCGATCGATAACGACTATACCGATACGATTATTTTTACGGATACACTGGTTGCCGGTGATTATGTATCGATTATGCCGATGATGTCAGAGGATGGCAGCATTCAGCAGTATATTATCCTGGATAAAATTGTACGGCTTGACGGCTAGAGGTGAAATATATGAGTAATCCATTTGTTTCCGGATCCAGTGTTACAGCAGCTGATACATTAGATGTATTTCAAGAGTTCGCCTGGGACTTTGACCACGACTGTTTTCTGTTCGAAAACGGCAAACATAAGATTGTTGTGGAAAATGAAGCAATTCAAGTGTGGATTTATAAAGCACTTCGGACGGAACGCTGGCGGTATCTTGCTTACGATAATGCCTATGGCATCGAACTGGAACCCTTTATTGGCGATTATGCCAACAGTGAGTATAATGCCATGCTGATTGAACGATATATCAAAGAAACGCTGCTTATTAATCCATACATTACCAGTATTGATTCTATGGAAGCTACGATCGATGGAGACGATTTATCATATACAATTGCGCTTACAACTGTGTATGGCAGTATGGTTGCAAGCAGTTAGGAGGTTGTATGAGTTTTGAACAACAGTCACAGTCGGATGTATTAGCACGGCTGAAAACAGATCTTGCTACGACAAAGAATACACAATCCGCAATAGAAGGCACGTTTAACGGGGACATGCTTTCAGCTAACAGCATTGAATTTGCCGCTGCATATAACGAAATGAATTTACTAATACAGGCCGCGTTTGCCGATACATCGTGGGGCGATTATCTGACAATGCGGGCATCTGAAATGGGCGTGACGCGGAAAGCGGCGGTGTCAGCGACGGCGACAGTAACCGTTACAGGAACGGCCAATAGCCAGATTATATCCGGCAGTTTATTTGCTACGGCGGAAGGATTGCAGTTCCGCACACTGGCTGATGCTACAATACCGGCTGCAGGAACGATTGATGTTGCGGTCCAGTGTACTACGACAGGAACCGCCGGCAATGTAGACGCGAATACCATTACGTCCATACCGTATTCTATTCCGGGCGTTACCGGGGTAACTAATGCTTCGGCTGCTACGGAAGGGTATGACGAAGAAACAGATTCGTCTTTACTCGCCAGATATCTGCTGCAGGTCCGCACACCGTCCACATCGGGGAATAAATATCATTATGAAGAATGGGCGTTAGCGGTGGCTGGCGTAGGACAGGCAAAAATCCTTCCGCTCTGGAATGGGAACGGCACTGTCAAGGTGCTGATATTAAACAGCAATAACCAGGTCGCATCTGCAGCATTAATTGCAACGACAGCCGCCTATATTGAAACATTGCGGCCTATAGGGGCGACTGTTACGGTGGATACCCCGACGGCGCTTGCCATTAATATATCGGCAACGATAACGGGAACAGACGTAACAACCGCTTTTACAACAGCGCTTACCAGTTATTTTAAAACATATGGTTTTAGCTTGTCTGCAGTCAGTATTGCAAAGATAGGAGCGTTGTTATTAAGCCAAACAGGGGTTACAGATTACAGTGGATTAACCATCAATGGCGGTAGCGTGAATATACCCGTTACGGATACCGAATTGCCGGTGGTAGGGACGGTGACACTCAATGTTGCTTAATGTGGATTGGATGCGGCAAAATACGGTGGATATCAGCCGATATTTGCCGGAATTCCTGCAGAAAGATGGGAACTTTAAAGCCGTAACGGATGCGTCAAGTTTAGAACATGAACGCGTTCGGACAGAACTGCAGGATATCTTTGCACAGTTTTTTGTGGATACGGCGACATGGGGGCTGTCCATGTGGGAACGCGTATTTGATCTAACACCGGCTGCCGATGAAATTGACGAGTACCGGCGCAATCAAATACTGCTGAAAATGCGCGGGGCCGGAATGAGTACCGTTGCTGCGATGACACAAATTGTCAATACGTATGGGAGTGGTTATATTGTCGAAGATAACGCGAAATACAATTTTTCTATTTATTGTTCGGCTGAAGCTGCCGCCTTAGTAAAGATGAAGCAGCAGATAGAAATCTACAAACCGGCGCACCTTGGGTACACCATTTATCTTGGCTATAGCTGGAACGGCAATATTATATTTGATGGAACACATACCTATAGTGCTAGCGTTGAAGAAGGGGGTTAAATAATAATGGCATATGATGCGACAAAATGGGGCAGCCTGTTCCCGGCAACAATCGGGAACGAGGCACGTTCAACCGATGCGATCGATAATACGCTTGACTTTGCAACGAACACATTTCCCCAATTTATGGCAAATGATCCTGTAAAATATGTGCTGCAAAATGCATTTTTACAGCAGCTTTTTTCCAATGACCAGCGGATCAAAGAAATAACGGATAATATTGAAAAAGGATATCTTCCGCTATCTGGCGGGACAATGACCGGAGCGTTAATATTATCCGGTGCACCGACGGCGGATTTGCACGCTGCGACAAAAAAATATGTAGATGGATTAACCACTGTTATGACGGGGGCAACAGCAAATGCTGACGGTGGTGCGGGAGAAGTACCGAAACCAACCAAAGGGCAACAGAACAGTGTACTGACTGGTGCGGGGACATGGCAAGCGGTTTTATCATTGCTTGCTGCATTTACGGGTGCGACAGCATCAGCGGATGGTGCATTGGGCGGTGTACCACAGCCGATTAAGGGACAACAAAATAATATACTCACGGGAAATGGTGCTTGGACGGGTTTAGCTGATTTATTAAAAGCACTTGGCATGAAATATAGTTTTGACAATAATGGTTATATTAATTTTGGTACTGTTCTGGGTGGATTTATTTTACAGTGGGGATTTGGTGTTACAACCAATGCAAAAACTACGATTAATTTTCCAATTCAATTTCCGAACCAGTGTATGGAAGTTATTATTTCAGATGGTGGAGTAGGGCCAATTGAATGGGCTGCAGCAAATCTTACAGATTCTGGCTTTTTGTCAACAGGTGGAACATCGGGTGGTGCATATCGTTATATTGCAATTGGAAATTAGGTGATAGCTATGTTCAAGGTCATAAATAATAAAGTGTACCTTACCAGGGGTGATAGTGCTCCTCTTCCGCTGGATGTTGCCGATAAAGATGGCAATCCATATACACCACAGTCCGATGATGTTGTTGTACTGACTGTAAAAAAGACGACAGCTGATACAGCCTATCTTACTCAGAAACATTTGGTTGATGGAGTGTTTTCGTTTATTCCAACGGATACGGAAAGCTGGGATTATGGCGATTACGTATATGATGTGCAATTGACGATGGCGAATGGATATACGGATACTATCATCCAGCCGTCGTTATTCAGAATCATGGAAGAGGTGACATTCTGATGGGTAATTTAGTGGGAACGTTGAGTGGTAGCAGTATTCTTAATGGTACGATTAGTGCTGGTGTTGTAGATAATACAAAAATTATACAATGCTCCAGTATTTATGAATTTCCAAACCGTGGTGATATGGGAAAGATTTATATTGATACGAGTGAGAACGCATCGTATCGATGGGATGAAGCTGCCAGTAAATATTACTGTGTGGGACGCGACTATCAGGAAATAGATACAATAACAGGAGGTACAGCAAATGGGTAAGACATTAACAGATGTCACATTACAATTAAAAAATGGAACGAAAGCAAACTGGGCTAGTATCAACCCAACACTTGCTAAAGGGGAATTAGGACTGGAATCGGATACGGCACATTTTAAATTTGGGGATGGTGTCAATCCATGGACGGATTTAGCATATGCCGGTACGATTGTAAAAGCCAGTGCCAGTAATGGTCAGTTATTAATTGATGGCATAGAAACTATTATTTATACGCTGCCACAAGCAGCCATTTCCTTACTGGGTGGCGTGAAATCACAAGCTGCCGGAAGTGGCAAAGTAGTAGTGGGTAGTGATGGAACGATGAGCGTTGCAGAGGTGCCGAAAGCGGATATCCTGACGACTGCGCGAACCCTCACATTTAGCGGGGATGTTGCGGGCAATAATAATTTTGATGGATCTGGGAATGTTACGTTTGCGCTTGCTTTGGTATCCAGCGGCGTTACGGCAGGCACATATACAAAACTTACGGTCGATGCAAAAGGCAGGGTAACAGCCGGTGCCAATATAACTGCTTCCGATGTTCCTTCGTTAACATTATCAAAGATTACGGATTCCGGGACAGCAGCCGCAAAAAATGTAGGTGTAGCAGCCGGAAACGTTCCTTTGTTGGATAGCAACGGCAAATTAAATTCAAGTGTCATTCCTGCGATGGCCATTAATGAAATTTATACAGCAGCGTCCCAAACGGCCATGTTAGCATTATCGGCAGACGTGGGGGACGTATGCGCTCGGACAGATGGGGCCGGAAGTTTTATGCTGAAAGCATTGCCTGCTACTACCTTGGCAAACTGGGTGCAGCTGACAGCTCCCACGGATGTGGTTACGTCGGTTAACGGCAAAACAGGTGTTGTCGTTCTTACTACGGATAATGTGGCCGAAGGCACCAATTTATATTACACGGATGCCAGGGCGACGGCCAACTTTAACACAAACTTTGCTAATAAAACCGTTGGTGGCCTGTCTGATGGAGCGAATGTAATTATGAGCGGTGATTCATTGGTGATTGACTGCGGGACGGTGAGCTAATTGACAAAACACACGTTTAGCGGTTCCGTGGTGCAGCATAAAACGGGAACAGCAGCACAATGGACTTCGGTTAATCCTACATTGGCCAAGGGTGAAATTGGGGTGGAAATTGATGCGGGAAGAATAAAAATAGGAGACGGCATAACAGCATGGGAAAATCTGCCGTATATTGGGCAATCCAGTACGGCTCCAGTAGGACATATTCAACAGCAATATATTGTGGAAAGCGGTTATCTTGCCTTGGACGGTTCAACGTATAGCCGTGTTACGTATGCAACATTATGGACATGGGCACAAGCTAATAATTTGGCTGCATCATCGCCAAACAAATACCAATTCGGAACTGGGGACGGCAGTACAACATTTACGGTACCGAATCATATTGGACGGATATGGCAAGGTGCAGCAACCGTAGGATATACGGAAGCCGGGATCCCAAATATAACGGGTAAGGCAAATGGCTTAGTTGGCATTGACGGTGTGGAAAGTAACCTGGATGGATGTTTTGGATATTCAGGTCTTGCAACAATCAATTCGTCAATAAGTTACAAGGATGATATTGACGTTATCACTGGCAATAATAGTAAGGAGAAAGCCATCTTAGTACAGTTCGATGCAAGCTATAACAGTGGCGTATATGGTAAATCTGCAACGGTGCAACCTTCCACTATTGATGTAATACCGCAGATTAAGTATTAAATAAAAGAAAATGATGTGTTATACTAAAACCATATTGCGGCAAAAGAGGTCTTTGTTTTGACAAGAAATATGGGGATAGAGCTTTACAGAGTTTTTAGTATGTTTTTTATTATTATGTTTCATTTTTCTGATCATGGTGCTGTGGCGATTACGGCACAAATGCCATTTAGTTTTAACTGGCTTATTTTAGCTATGGGAAGAGTGGGAGGCGGATTAGGTAATTGTGCATTTGTTTTGATAAGTGGTTATTTGTTGATTAATAAGGAATTTCACACAAAACGCATAGTGAAATTATGGTTTGAAGTATGGACCTATTCTGTGGTATTAGGTATTGTGGCATTCATGATTAAAACAGAACCATTTTCCATTGGCTCATTAGTGCACATGTTATTTCCAGTTACATATAATCAATATTGGTATATGTCCACATATATTGTAATGATGCTGCTAACACCATTCTTAAATCCATTGTTTTTAGGTATGACTAAGATGAAATATAGGGCGTTCATTGTCATTGGAGAGCCTATGAAAAAATCTCTGTAAACAAACTTCCACTCGAAGTCATAAGGTCTTCTATGGTACAATCTAATCATAGGAGGACTTTTTATCATGGCAAAACAGCGGAAAGAGATTCACAAGGTTGAAATGACCGATGGGAAGCGGGCTATTATCCAGCAGCTCTTCCAAGAGTATACCATCGAGAAACCAAATGACATCCAAGATGCCCTGAAGGATCTGCTTGGCGGTACCATCAAAGAGATGATGGA
>NZ_LEKT01000033.1 GCF_001045675.1 Megasphaera cerevisiae DSM 20462 | reverse complement strand
TGTGTTAAGCACGCCGCCAGCGTTCGTCCTGAGCCAGGATCAAACTCTCCATGATATATGAAGAGCCATTTGGCTCGTTCTTACTGTTTTTGGTTCATACTTACTCTTGTTGACGTCTTGATGTTTTCAAGACCTCGCACTCTGGCGTTCAATTCAATTATTGCATTGTTCAGTTTTCAAAGGTCATGCCGTCTTGCGACGACTTGCTTATTCTACCAAACTCATGAGAGTTTGTCAAGCACTTCTTTTCGAAGAACATCGTCGCTCTTCATTCTTCTCACAATACACATTTTGTCATATTGTGCTTTTGAAGAAGACGACTTTGTTATTCTACCACCTGTTTTCTCTTTTGTCAAACGTTTTCAACAAATTCATAGAACATAGAAAAAGCACAAAAAAGCAATCTCAATCATGACATTTCTACATTTACAACTTTATATCCGCACGCTCTCTACAGCTGGTTATTATATTTTAGCACACTATTTGTCAAATAGCAATATATTTCCTCAAAATTGCAGATTTGTCAAAAAGGTATGGCAAATAGTCACTTTGCCGTGCCCCTTTCTTTTATCAACATAAATTTGTATTATAAATATGTTCTGCTCTAGCCTGGCTATCGTTTTGTATAAGATACAGCATATTGCCATTTTTATTTGCTTACGATAAGGAAATATTGGTTTCCGCTATACGGCAATACCGGCATACACCGTATCATCATCTGTTTGCTTACGATTCATATGTTATCTTTTTATGCCGGCAGCACAAAAACGTTTTTTATTATTGGGTTCACAAACCCTTGCAGAAATACTGCTTGTTAAATATAATAAAAAGCGAATTAAATACATGACACACAAAGACGTGCCCAGTTATTTCGTTTTTGTGTGTCTTTTTATTGCGCAGGAGGTATTGAACATGTTACGAGAAGAATTGCCTAAAATCATTACACCATCCGTACCCGGTCCGAAAGCAGCGGTTTTACTGGCCCGACGCCGCAAGGCTGTACCTGATGCCATCGGCACCGTATATCCAACAGTAATTCAGCGCGGCGAAGGCGCTATGCTTGAAGATGCGGACGGTAATTATTTTCTTGATTGGGTCGGCGGCGTCGGCGTCCTCAACATTGGCTACTCTCACCCAGAGGTCGTACAGGCTGTCAAAGATCAGGCGGGTAAGTATTTCCACGCCATGGCCAACATCGTAACGCATGAAGGATATGTCAAGCTGGCTGAAAAAATCAATGCTATCGCACCTGTCAGGGGCGATGTCAAACGCACATTTTTCATCAACAGCGGCGCCGAAGCCGATGAAAACGCCGTCAAAATTGCCAAAGCGTATACCAAACGACCTAATATCATCGTTTTTTCCGGTGCCTTCCACGGCCGTACTCTGATGACCATGGCCATGACCGCCAAAAAATCCTATGCGCTTGGCATGGGACCTTTCCCGGACGGTATATACCGGGCAGAATTCCCATATCTGTACAGAAAGCCGGAAGGATATACAGAAGAAGACGCCATCCAATACTATCTTGATTCGTTAAAAGAAGTTTTCATGTACTCTTCGCCGGCAGAATATGTCGCCGCCATCGTCGTCGAACCCCTGCAGGGCGAAGGTGGTTTCGTACCCGCCCCTATAGAATGGATCAAAGCCCTGCGCCGTGTCTGCGACGAAAACGGCATCCTGCTCGTAGCTGATGAAGTCCAGACTGGCTGGTGCCGCACAGGCCGCATGCTCGCCACGGAATACTGGAAAGAAGCAGGCTGCCCGCCGGATATCATCGCTACAGCCAAATCTCTCGGCGGCGGTATTCCCATCGGTGCCGTCGTTGCCAGAGAAGAAATCATGGCTGCTGTCCCCGGCGGCGTCATCGGCGGGACCTTCGGCGGCAATGCCCTGGCCTGCGCGGCAGCGCTGAAGGTAATCGAAATCATGGAGCGCGACGACCTGGCCGGCCGAGCCCGGGAAATCGGCAGCATAGTCTGCAATCGTTACAAAAAATGGCAGCGGGAGCTGGAAATTATCGGTGATTACCGCGGCCTGGGTGCTATGCTGGGACTGGAATTTGTCCATGATAAAAAGAGCAAGCGTCCCTATCCCGAATTGGTCAGCACTATAATTCAGGAAGCCGCCCAACGGGGTCTTATCCTGGAAAACTGCGGCGTCTACGACAACGTCATTCGGTTCCTCTGCCCACTCGTCGTGACCAATGCCCAGCTCGAAGCCGGTCTGGACATTTTGGAAGCGGCAATACGAAAATGCATTGCTAAGTAAAAAATCGCCTCTTTAAGTAGAAAATCCTCCCGAAACAGTCTATCTGGACTGTCCCGGGAGGATTTTCTACTTTGTCCAATCTTTTTCATTCATCACATCGATTGCTGCCATGACCATTGCCTTAGCTCCTGTCAGGGCCTGGAGCCTGCCCAATTCACTGCCGGCTGCCTCGGCAAACCCGCGGGTATGCGCGGCAATATGATAGCCAATACAGATTTCTGGCTGGCAGACCCGCGTCACATGGCTCACATTTCCCACATCCGTAGACCCTTCGGCATAATCGTCCTCTCTGATACCAAACTCCTCATAGAGCGAGCTGAACGCCTCGGCGAAATACACATCCATCCGTGCATCATTGACCATATTTTTGAAAAGAGGTTCGTAATGAACCATCTCCAACTCCGTCCCGTGAGCATCGGAAACCTCCTGTGCGATCCTGCGGATTTCCGGCAGCATCTGCTGTTCTAAAAAATCCGTATCCAGCGCACGGATAGTCGCCTTCAGAACCGCTCTCTCCGGCACGATATTGGGCACCGTACCGCCTTCTGTAATAATCGCTCCGATGATATGCCGCTTCGTAAGCCTGACATCATAGTCTTTGAGCTTTCCGTAAAAATCGATGAGAGCATCGAGAGCATTCACTCCGTGATATGACGAGTCCGCCACATGAGCGGGCTTTCCTAAAAAAACAAACTGCAGCGGATGCGTCGCATAAGAGGTTCCACCAATACACGTCTTATCCGACCCGGGATGAATAATAACAGCCGCATCCAGCCGATCAAACACTCCCTGCTCGCTCATATATACTTTGCTGCCCACCGTCTCCTCAGCCGGACAGCCATATATATGAACAGATGCCCGGTCACCGGCAGCGGCAGCAAAGGCCACGGCTGCTCCGACACTCATGGCGGCAATCAGATTATGACCGCAGCCGTGACCCAGCCCGGGAAGCGCATCATATTCGGCAAGGAACCCCATCTGAAAAGGCCCCCGGCCGCGGACTCCATGAAAAGCCGTAGGAAAAGCCTCTGGCACGACAGCCTCCACCGTAAATCCATGATCCGCCAATATCCGGCGCAAATACGCAGCAGCCAACCGTTCTTCCCCGCCCAGCTCCGGGTGGGCATACAAATACTCGGCAATACCATATATAACAGGCTGCAATTTATCTACCTGCCGGCAGGCCCGATTCTTCCATTCTTTCGTCGTCATTCGATTCCTCCTCACAGACTGACTTATATCCTGTCCGGCAGACGGACGACGTCAGCCTTATCTGCCATCAAACTGAGCCGTACAGACCGACCGAAGGGCAGCCAGGCATTATCCGCACCGTGTCCGGCCGGAAAGCCGCAGACCGCCGGTTTCTGCCACCGCGCAGCATATTCATATATAACATCCCGGACCGTAAACTCATACGGTGCCGCTTCGACAGGAGTACACCCGGAAAATTCACCGAAGATAATGCCGGCAGCCCGCTCAATCAGACCGGACTGCTCCAACTGGCACAGCATACGGTCCAGCGCATAGGCTTCTTCGCCGACCTCCTCCAGCAGTAGAATCGCGCCCGTACCATCAAGAGCATACGGGGTCCCCGTCATAGCCGCCAGCAGCATCATATTGCCACCGCAGAGAATCCCTTCGGCCATACCGGGAACGATGGTCTCCAGCCGGCAGCCCGGCGGCAGCTCATACGCGCCGTCCTGATAAGGATCCTGCAAACCTGCGGCAAATTGCCGCACTGTATAGTCCGACGCGCCGCGTCCCAGAGGCATGACCATCATACTATGAACCGGCGCCAGATGGCAGCGCTGCAGCAGCACCGTATGCAGCGCCGTAATATCACTGAAGCCGACAAACAGCTTGGGATGGGCCGCAATGCATTCATAATCCAGCAGCGGCAGCAGCCGCGTAGCACCGTAGCCGCCGCGCAGGCAAATAATGCCGTCCACCTCGTTATCGGCAAAGGCTGCCCGAATATCAGCAGCCCGCGCCGCATCCGTACCGGCCAAATAACCCCAATGGGCTCCGACGGACAGTCCCAGCTTCGTGTGATACCCCAGTCCGTGCAAGATAGCAAGGCCTTGCTCCAGCGTATCCTCTGCCAGCGCCGACGACGGCGCAACGACACCGATGGTATCTCCCGGACAAAGGGGCTTTCCCAATCTATATATATTCATTGTATATTTCCTCCCGATGCGCTGCACCAGCCGCCATGCGCGTACTACTTACGGTTCGATATACGCCCGTTTGAAATCCACCAGCCCCAGCGGCGACCAATGATAGCCTTTGACATAGGGCTGGACCACATAAGGCTGCGTCGTATAATACACAGGAATAATGACGCAGTCGTCAAAAAGCTGTTTCTCTGCCTGATGCATATACTGCATGCGCAGCCCCTTGTCGTTTGTCTCCTTAGCTTTCTGTACCAGCGCGTTATACTGCTCATTATGATAGCCGGCATCATTTTCCGTATCGGCAAACACGTCGAGAAATGTCATGGGATCGATGTAATCAGCAATCCACGAAGCCCTGGCAATCTGATACTCTCCCTGACTGCGGGCCGCCAAAAACACCTTTGATTCCTGGTTCATGAGCGACACGCTGACGCCGAGATTGTCCCTCCACATAGCCTGCATTGCCTCGGCAATTGCCTTGTGCATTTCATTCGTGTTGAACAGTACCGTCACTTCCGGCAGCGGATGATTCGCATCATAGCCGGCGTTCTTCAGATACTGCCGCGCAGCAGCCGGGTTCTCCGTCACAAGATTGCCGCCTTCTTCGCGAAAGTCCTGCCCCGTCGCATCGTCCTTCAGGCCAGGCGGTACCCAGGCATAGGCCGGTTCCTTCTGTGCCCGCACAATATGCCGGACCAGTGACTGCCGCTGTACAGCCAAGGCAAAGGCCCTGCGGACCCTCACATCGTCAAACGGTTTCTTCTGCACGTTAAATACATAATAATATATACCGAGATACGGTGCCACCTTATAGAGACCCAGTTTTTCAAGCCGGTCCTGGTCGGCCGGCGGTGGTTCAGCCGTCATATTGGCCTGATTGCTTTCCACCAGGGTCAGCCGTGTCGCCTGGGAATCACTGATAGGAAATTCTATATGGCTGAGACGCACGGTGCCAGCATCCCAATAGCGGTCATTTTTCACGGCGTCAATCTGACTGGAATGGCGCCACGCGGTTATTTTATACGGCCCGCTGCATACCATATCCGCCGCATCGGAAGCCCACGTATCCGGTCTGGTCTCTGCCAGCCGCTGCGGCACGGGATAATAACAGTGAAATGCCGTCAAATTGAGAAAATACGCAGTAGGATATTTCAAGCGTACCTGCAGCGTCTTGCTGTCCAGCGCCCGTACGCCCACAGCATCGGCCGAAACCTGGCGCTTGAAATACGCCTCCGCCTTATCGATACAGAACATCATATACGCATTCTCCGATGCCGTATCCGGATTCATAACCCGCTTCCAGGAATATTCCACCTCATACGCCGTAATCGGCGCGCCGTCGCTCCACTGTATGCCGTCTCGCAGATGAAAGGTATAGGTTGTGCCATCCTGAGAAATATCCCAGGAAGACGCCAGAGCCGGCTGGGGTACATTGTGCTCATCCAGACGGGTCAATCCCTCAAACAGCTGCAGCTCCACATTATTTTCCGGCAAAGCCGTCGTCATAGCCGGATCCAGCCGGGACGGCTCCGCCTCAAGGACATAGCTCACCGTATCCGGACGGGAGACCGTACTGCAGCCGCCGGCAAACAAAACTGCCAGCATCAGCAAACCCATGCATATAAAACGCCGGATCATAGCGCATCGCCTCCCTGTACCTGATGACAGGCGGCAAACCGGTCTGCCCCGACCTGACGCAGCACTGGCGTTTCTGTACGGCACCGCTGATTTGCGTAAGGGCAACGCGGATGAAACACACAGCCGGCCGGCAGCTCCAACGGGCTGGGCACCTCTCCGGCAGCGTCAGGCGCACCGGGATCTGCCGGATCCGGACGCGGCACAGACGCAATCAGCAGCTGCGTATAGGGATGCAGTGGGCGGCAAAACACCTCGCTGCCTGGTCCCAGTTCGACCAAACGCCCCAGATACATGACACCGATGCGCCGGCTCATATGATGGACCATGGTCAGATCATGCGCAATAAACAAATACGATAACCCCAGCTCCTGCTGCAGACGCCGCAGCATATTGACGATCTGTACCTGTACCGACACATCAAGCGCTGAAATAGGCTCGTCACAAAAAATACACTCCGGCTCCAGCGCCAGCGCTCTGGCAATACCCACACGCTGACGCTGGCCGCCGCTGAATTCATGGGGATAGCGCTGGGCCGCCTCCGCACGAAGATCGACCTGATTCAGCAGCCCGGCGACACGCTTTCTTCGTTCCCGTCCATCCGCACAAAGATGATAATTGCGCAAGGGCTCGCTGATGATCTCCTCCACGGTCATGCGCGGATCCAGTGACGAATAGGGATCCTGAAAAATCATCTGGACCTGGCGGCGGTACAGCTCACCGGCCGCCAGGTCCCGCGTATCCCGCCCCTTATACAGCACCGTGCCGCCGGTTTTGCCATATAGCCCCAGCACCGTGCGGGCAAACGTCGATTTACCGCAGCCCGACTCGCCGACAAGTCCCACCGTCTCGCCCTGATGAATCACCAGAGACATATCCTGTACAGCCGCCAGCACCTTCTTTGGCCGTCCCAGCCAATCCGTGCCGACAGTAAAAACCTTTGTAATGTGACGGGCATCGATCAGCTCCATCAGGATCTCCTCCTCTCCGGGCACACCAACCAGCATGCCGTCTGGTGTCCTTCTCCTACGGTATAGACCGGCGGCACGGCATGCGTGCAAATATGCATGGCCTGACGGCACCGCGGAAAAAAGCGGCAGCCGGACGGCATATGAAACAGATCCGGTGCCTGCCCCTCAATTCCTGTCAGCGTCCGTCCGGGATGATCCGGATCCGGCAGAGAAGCCAGCAGTCCCTGTGTATATGGATGCGCCGGACGATAGAAAATCTCCGAGGCCGTCCCTTCCTCCACAACACAGCCGGCATACATGACATATATACGACGGCACATTCTGGCAATAACGCCGAGATTATGCGAAATAAGAACGACCGCCATTCCCATATCCTGCTGCAGACGCTGCAGCAGAGACAATACCTGGGCCTCCGTCGTCACGTCAAGCGCCGTCGTCGGCTCATCAGCAAACAGCAGGCGCGGCGAACAGGACAGGGCCATGGCAATCAGACATCGCTGGCGCATACCGCCCGACAACTCATGGGGATACTGCCGCAGCCGTTTTTCCGGCGACGTAATGCCGACGGACCGCAGCAGACCTACAGCCATCTCTTCAGCGCAGCGGGACTCCATAGGCTGATGCAGCCGCAGTCCCTCGCAAATCTGGCTGCCGATCGTAAAGACCGGATTCAGTGACGTCATGGGATCCTGAAAAATCATTGCCATTTCCCGTCCCCGCAGCATATTCATTTCTCGTTCCGTCAAAGGAAGCACATTCTGTCCATCCCAGCATATCTGACCCTGGGAATAGACTGCCGTACCGGCCGGCAGCAGCTTCATCGCCGCCTGGGCGGTAACTGATTTGCCGCATCCCGACTCGCCGACGATCCCGACGGTTTCCCCTTCTCCTACGGCAATAGACACATCATGGACAGCCTCCAGCAGCCCGCGGTACGTATGAAACGCGACCGACACATGGCTGATTTCCAATATCGGTTTCATCGGCCTGCCTCCTTTTGATTCTGCGGGTCCAGCGCGTCCCGCAGACCGTCGCCGAGAAACATAAAGCCCAGCATAGTAAGACACAAGGCCACTGCCGGAAAGACCAGCTGAAAGGGAAACGAACGGATGCTGCTGATCCCCTCAGAAGCCAGGACACCCCAGCTCGCCATCGGTGCCGATACCCCCAGCCCGATAAAGCTCAAAAAAGCCTCTGTAAAAATGGCATCGGGAATCGACAGCGTCATCGTAACAATAATGGGGCCCATACAATTCGGAATCATGTGCCGGCACAGCACATTCCACGTCGAAGTGCCGCACGACCGGGCCGCCAAAACATATTCCTGCTGTTTGAGGCTGAGTATCTGACCGCGAACGATGCGGGCCATATTCAGCCAATAGGCAATACCGAGAGCAATATAAATATTGACCAGACCCGGCTTGAATACGACCATGAGCAAAATGACGTACAGCAGCATGGGAATAGAATACAGCACGTCGACAATATGCATCAGCATACGATCCGTGCGCCCGCCGGCCAGCCCGGCAATGCCTCCGTAAATCACGCCGATGAAAAAATTGATCAAGCTGGCGGCAAAGCCGATAGAAAGAGAAATACGAGCGCCGTATAAGACGCGGACAAATAAATCCCGTCCCAGAGAATCCGTACCGAACCAATGCGCCGACGACGGCCAGGCATTGGCATCTACCAGATTTTGATCGGCATACGTATATGGCGCCAGCCATGGACCGGCAATGGCAGCGGCAGTCATAACGATGACGATGACCATGCCCCACAGGGCCAGCCGGTTCTTTTTCATTTGGCGCCAGCCTCGTTCACGCAGCTTCTGCGGCGGCACATAGGGCTCCACGCGCTCAGACCGGTCAATTGGCTCAAACTCACGGGCATCCATCGTCATTCCTCCTTTGTATCCTGTTTCAACGCAATACGGGGATCCAAAAAAGGATAGATTACGTCGATAAGCAGATTCATCATCATAATAAGAAAGCTATAAAATATGGTAATTCCTAAAATCACGGTATAATCGCGATTATATATACTGGTCACAAAATGACGGCCCAAGCCGGGAATGGCAAAAATCGTCTCAACGACAAAGCTTCCCGTCAAAAGCGCCGCTGCCAGCGGGCCAATATAACTGACCACAGGCAGCAGGGCATTGCGCAGCGCATGGCGGCACAGCAAAGACCATTCCCCTACCCCTCGCGACCGGGCCGTACGAATATAATCCTGCGCCAAGGCATCCAGTATGCCTGACCGGGTCAAGCGCATAATAAACGCCGTCGGATGCGCCGCCAGAGCCAGAGCCGGCAGCACGGCATACGCCGGCCCCTTCCACATTGCTGCCGGCAAAACAGGCCACGTAAAAGCAAACAGCTGAATCAGCAGCGCCGCAATAATAAAGCTGGGCACAGACACGCCGAGAGTAGCGCCGATCATCAGAACATAATCGGCCCGCGTATTTTTATACCATGCCGCCGCCATCCCGGCAGGGATGCCAATGCCGATGGCCAGACACAAGCTGATCAATCCCAGCTCTGCCGACACGGGAAAGGTCTCGGCAATGATATCGTTGACCGTCTTTCCCGGATATTTATAAGACGGCCCCAAGTCAAGAACAGCGGCATGCTTCACATACTCCAGATATTGATCCCACAGCGGATCATTCAAATGATATCGCGCCTCAACCGTCGCCATGACCGCCGGCGGCAGTTGCTTTTCCTGTGTAAAGGGACCGCCGGGAATCGCATGCATAAGACCAAAGGTAATTGTAATGATGACCCACAGGACAACACACGCGCCGGCCAGTCGTTTTAAAAGATATCCAATCATGGGGTTTCCTTCTTTGCTGAAAAAATAAGCAGCACCATCTATTTTAATGCTGCATAAAGCCATAACTTATTATATAGTCAGGTACCGGCAATGGCAAGCCCGAGAAAAATACATTGTGTTCGCCGAACCAGAAGCGTATAATACATAATTGGATACTAAAAATATTTGTTAACCTTACTTTTTAAAAAAGGGTGATTAAATGAACTGGAAGCTTTGTTTAGCCATTTTAACCTGCAACGTCGTATTTATGTCTGCCAGCTATACCATGCTGATTCCCTTCCTGCCCATGTATCTGACTCATGACCTGGGCGTCGATGCCGCATCGGTCAATATCTGGTCAGGCATTGTTTTTTCCTCTTCCTTTGTAGTCAGTGCTATTATGGCACCGCTCTGGGGCCGTCTGGCCGATAAAAAAGGCAAACGGCTCATGGCTATACGAGCCAGCCTGCTACTGGCAATCAGCTACTTTCTCGGCGGCATTGTCACATCGCCGCTGCAGCTCACCTTCATGCGTATGTTCCAGGGCTTTGCCTCCGGCCTGTGGCCCATGGAGCTGGCTATCATGACGACATATGCGCCGCCCAAAAAGATGGGAGTCTGTCTGGGCATCATGCAAGGCGCCCTGACAGCAGGCGGCGTCATCGGGCCTCTTTTCGGCGGAATGCTGGCGGAATTTTTCGGCATGCGCATGTCTTTTTTCCTGGCGGCGGGAGCACTGCTGCTCAACTTCCTCGTACTTTTCTTCTTTATCAAGGAACCGCCCGAAGAAGAAGAACCCCGGCGCGCCGGCATCCCGATTCCAGCCGAACAGCCCAGCCTCTGGAAAAATCCCCTGATCCGTAATATGATGATCTATGCAGTCTTCGTCCAAATGGTCATTCTTCTTGTACAGCCGATTCTGACAACATATGTTACCGTACTGGCCGGTCCTATGGACAACCTGATTTTCATTTCCGGCCTCGTCTTCTCCCTCGGCGGTTTTGCCAGTGCCATTTCGGCTCCTCTCTGGGGACGCTTCGGCCAGCACCACGGCTTTCATAAGTCTCTGACCATCGCCCTTGTCACTGCCGGAATCTGCGCCCTCATCCAAACCCTGCCGGACGACCTGTATTACTTTGCGGCGTCTCAATTTGCCATCGGTCTTTTCTTCTCGGGCATCTATCCCTCTATCAATGCCATCCTGGCCGAGAACACAGATTCTCATACCAAAGGGCGCGTCTTCGGCATGCTCTTTTCGGCCCAGCAGCTCGGCTCCATTGCCGGACCGCTTTTAGGCGGTGTCATCGCCACCCTCTTTGGCATGAAATATGTCTTTCTCGCAGCTGGCTGTATTCTGCTGGGTATCAGTCTAACCATTCGGAGAAACCGCCGGGAAGATACCAACCTGTCCATAAAATATTAGCTTCCTCCATAAAAAAGAGCTCCTGGGCTCCTTTGAAAAATCGTGGACCATACTATATAATACAACGTTATCAGTACTTTGAAGAAGGCCGTATACCCCTGGTATTGCGGTCTTTTTTCATGCGCGGATTAGAATATTATCTCATCTGCACACGAAAATGTGCTTCTTTTCATTGTTTTTCAAAACGGCAAAAAGAACGAAACAAGGTAAGCCGGATACCAAAGACTGATATTTTTTCAAGTTTGGTATATATCTCTTAAGACAACGCAAACGCCATCCATCAAAGGTCCTGCTGCCTCACAAAATTCAGCCCCAGAAACAGTCGTTCCCGCAACGGCGGCTTAAAAACATACGTCCCCAGAATACAAAAAGAGACCGTCTTGATACTGCTCCTCGTGAATTAGATTCCTGGTCTAGTTCATGGAGGGCGGTACATGTTCCGGTCTCTTTTGAGAAAATGATGCGGCCCTTGCAGAAAGGAGGTAACGCAGGGCCTATATGATACGGCAAACGTGCTGCGTATAAACAACCGCCTGTCAGGTATCAGCAGATAACCTGGGCCGGCTATGTGGAATCCCCATGTATACGGACTGCTTTGTACCGGTTCCTGTTTGCGGGCGCCATGAATGGACGCCCCTACGAAGGGCCGGGGATCGCAGGACCTCATGAGCACGGAGCGGTTGTCGTGATATCCAGCCGCGTACTGCCGGGGCCTTGACGATTCGTTGGGAAATCCCATTTAGTGAAAACGCGTAGGGCTCGATTCATCGAGTCCGGCCCTGACGCCTGCAAGCTGCCGTACTTAGAATCGGAAGGTGGCTTGGATTCTCGTATAGTCCCCCAGGCTGAAGTTTTCACTGCCGTAGAGGGTATCCCGCTTGCCGATGCCCTTGGCGTCAAAGGTATAGAACGCTTCCAGGAGGATGTCTTTGGCCGGGACGTAGCCGCCGCCGACGGTGAAGCTCTTGATGCCGTCGAGGTATCTATCGGGCACGCCTTCCGTACCGTTGCCGCCGAAGAAGGAGCCGTGCTGGAAGTATTTGTAGTCGGCGAAGGCATTCCAGCTGCCGGGCTTGTCCGTATCGGACTTGCCGATGTCGACGCGGGCCACCCAGAAGTGGGGCGTACCGCCACTGGCTCGGCCGCCGAAGTCAAAGGTGGAGTTGCCCGCTTCATGATTTTCGTAGATCGTATGACCATTCATATAACGGCCAAAGTCCGTGCGGTTCTGGCCATAATCCAGGGAGACCGTAGCCTTGTCGCCGACGTTCCACTTCGCACCGACGCCAAAGACGTTGGCCAACTGATCAAAGGAAGCGATATCATTCACATCGCCGTGGGCCGCTGCAAAGGAGTGATTGTCGTCGCCGGTGGAGCGCAGGTACCAGGCCATGACGCCGAAGTCCGGCGAGAAGGAATGCTTCGCCTGGATGTAGGCTGCCCGTTCGATAGCTGGGATCGTGTCTTTCTGCAGGACCGTGCCTAATACCTTGACAACGAGACCAGCTGCATTACCTAGTTTTTCACGGGGCAATGCACTATATTGATCACTCCGATATAAGAAAGTTTCTAAAGCATTCCAATACGATCGAACACGATCGCTAGTCATTATACGGTCTGACACATAGTTTCCATGTTCATCTTGTTTCGTTTCCCCAACTATATCTGAACCAGAAGATGCATCCGGCATTGCTGCTATACCCTGGGAAACAAAATCTTGCCAATTGGTTACAGCGCCGCCTTGTATTTGAATATCTTACGCGCCCTTCCGCACCAATTTCTCTTGTACAGATTCCCATTCCGCATTATACTGCTTGGCAGCCTGTTCCAAGTTATCTCCCGTATCTAGCCACTGTTTCATATATGCTTTTTCCGAGGGCGCATCCAGTGCGCTGGGATCCAGCAAGCGAGTTTTAGCTATATATACATAGGCCGTATCTTGTTGTGGCTCCCCATTTTTATCAATATAGGTATACTTAATTTGGGGGCCCGTAGGATTATAAAATATTTGGCTACCACCATTAGGATTATTTAATAGTATATCATTTGTAAAGGTATCACCATAGGCCTGCTTTACCAGATCAAACATATGCTTCAAAATTTTGGCCTGTTCATTCTCCGTCTTTGCCGCCTTTAATTGCTGATAAAAATTGATAGTATCCCCTGCTCCTTCTATCGGGGCCAATACCCGCAAATCAGAAGGCAACATAAACATCCCACTATTTATTCCTAAAAACTCACCGGCCGTGGGCGCCCGGTAAAAGGTCTGCCGTGTCGCATGGGTATAGGCAGAATTATTGATGCCCGTACTGGAGCTGAAATCGCCGTAACCCAGGCGAACCTGATTCTTGCCGCTGGTCCAGACGGCCCGGCCGCCGTCGTATTCCTTACCAAACCAGTAGCCCGTAACGCCCATGGGTTCCGTAAGACGGCCAATGGAGAAATCCCATTTGTTGACATGCTGGGTCACGTCAACGGTATCTAAACGCTGATGGTTCAGACCTTTAGAGTCACTGATATCGTGCTTCGTATCGACGCCGCTCATGCCGGCAGCGCTTCCCAGAACGGTGACATTGGTATTGTCACCAATGCGGGCGTCAAATCCCAGGCGCAGACGCTGTTCAAAGCCGTGGCCCTTTTGATCGAGCATGTTTTTCGCCGCATCGCCTACATGAGTCGTCGCCGTCACCGTAGCTACAGATTTATCGCTGCTGCCGTGGACATTCCAGCGGGCCTGATAGTCGCCGATCAGCTCGACGCCAAGCTTCTTGTCCACGTCAAAGGGCGCCGTAATAAAGGCATCTCGCTGTATGTTCTTTTCTACAACTGCACTTCCTGCAACGGCATTGCCATGTTCACTTCCAACCACTTTCCCTGCAACGGCCTTCGTTACAACCGTCTTTTTCTCTTCCTCTTTCTTATGGCCATCGTAGCCGAATTTCATGTTGAAGCCCATTTTGTAGACCCGTTCCTGCAGGGCCCGGTCGTAATCGCGATGATTGAAGATATTGTCGACGCCGAAATAGACGAGGGAATCCTTGTCCAGCTTCTTCTGGATGATAACATTCCAGATGCCAAAGATCTTCTTTTGATAGGTCTGCTTACCCCCTTCGGCAAAATTATACTCAATTTTTGAACTATCACTTTTCCCATCATTATTTGTATCTATACCCCAGGACGACATATAATTACCGTTTCCGGCTACAGAATTGCTGTCGAGCATATTGATATAATAATCTCCCCAGAGCGAGCCACTCCAGCCGCTTTTCACATTGTCATAGGAGATGCCGATATCGACCTTGTGCTGGGGCTTATCCAGGAGCTGACGGGGCATGTCGGGATCGCTTTTGTTCACGGCATGGAGCCAGGCATAGCCCAGTTTCCCCTTCCAATGGCTGCCGAATTTCTGTTCTACCGAAGCCTGAAATCCCGTGATTTCCGCCTTGCCAATATTCTTGAAGCTGTAAATCATATCGGGTGGGTTTAAAAATTTTACTTGTCCTGATATATCTTTTTCATTAATTTCAGGATGAAAATCGAGGAGACTCCCTGTAAAATAGGTGGTCATATAATTGCGAATACGGTTGTAGAAGAGTCCAGCCCAGGCATAGGTATGGGCATTTTCCCCTTCTACAGACAGGTCGATATTAACGGATTTTTCCGGCTTCAGGTCGGGATTGCCGATCCAATACCAGCCTAGCCGGCCCGTACCTATCCCTGCCGCACTGCCGCTGTACATTTCCCAGTTATAATAGAGTTCCCCCATACCCGGTTCCGTATATCCCGTGCCGAAGTTCGCCTTCAAGCGGCGGTGGCTGTTACCGCTCAGGTTATGAGTCATACCCATATTGGCTGTCACCGTAGAGCCAAAGAGGCTGCTGTGATCAAGCCGGATAATCGGCGACAAGATAGTATTGGCATTGACCTGCCACTTATCTTGAAAAAATATGCTTTGCTTGCGAATAGTAGCCCGCCCCACAGTCTGTTGATTTTGTAAGGAATCATAAATTTCCTTAAATTTTTTACCATTGAACACAATTCCATATCTCGCAGGGTCTTTATAATAGTTAAGAGCATTTACTTGTTTTTTTCCTGTATTGCCAACTTCTGATTTAAGTTCTTGATTAAACGCCTGATACCGATCCCAAGCGGTTTTACCATTAGCATCTTTTTTGGTATCTGCTTTGATTGCGCTTTCTGTACTTAGTGTAAATCCAGTATTATACCGCAAGAAATCCTGATAAGTAAAATCAGGAATACTTGTTTGGAAATTATGCTGATCATACCCATAGTATTCATAATCAGAATCCCATTGAGGAATACCGTTTTTTCCTTTAGTATACTGATAATCATGAACTGATGAACTGGGCTGTCCCGTCTTCTCATCAACACCCAGGCTCTTATCATAGTCCCAGGGATCGATAGCTTGCTGATACGCATCAGGCGCACCTTTCAGACGGCTCCCTTCACCCTTCTCATAGGTATAGGTCACACCGTAAGTCAGCATATGCCGGTCATTGACCTGTGTATTAGCGCTGGCCTTGAAGTCGTACTGGCGGTGATCGATATCGTCGATATAGTTCAGCGTATTTTTGCCTTCGTAAATGGATTTCTGATAATCGCTGGTTACGGTAATATCGTCTTCATTCATGCGGGCATAGTTCAGTTCTACGTTCCAGTCCGTACTGCCCTGATTATTTCCCTTCCACGACAAGCCGTAGGTATTGCGGTCGGCCGTGCGCTTAAACTTTTGATAGGGCTCAAAGATTGTATTGGTATGCTTCGTATCTTTTTTCAGGTCTTCCTTGTAGTGATTGGCATTAAAAGATATCGTGTTATGATCGTTCACGTCATATTCCGCCGCCAGGCCTACGTTAGAAATGGTACCGTAATAGCGCAGGGAATTTTTATAGTTTCCCAAATCCGTCGTTATGATGCTGGGCGGCAGCAGGGTCATGCCGCTGTTATCATAAATAGGCAATACATCACGCTTGCTGCCAAAGATCGTAGCCCGGACCTTGCCCATTTGTCCGCTGTCGGCACGGAGGAAAATATTCTGATAGGGGAAGACGTCGCTGTCACCCTTGACGCGGCGGCCTTCTACGTTGACTTCCATACCGGCGGTTTTCGCCGGCTTGCGGGTGATGATGTTGATGACGCCGCCAATGGCGTCGGAGCCGTATTTCGCCGAGGCCGCACCCTGGATGATCTCGATGCGCTCCACGTTTTCCGTGCCCTGGCGCAGGAGTTCGTCCCCGGCGCAGGAGTATTTGGCAAAGTCCCCCATGACAGCTTGTCCGTCCACGAGGATCAGGGTGTGGCGCGGTTCGGCGCCGCGAATGGACACGCCAACACGGCCCATCGCGTCTACGGTCCGCGATACGCCTGTTTCACTGAATATGACATCCTCTACGGATTTGGCTTGCTTCTTGACGATATCCTCCCGGGTAATGATAGTCGTCTGCTGGGATTCGAGCTTGGCTTCTTCTTTGGCGCGGTCTGCTTCCACGACGACATCCCGTGTCGTTACCGAATTATTGCCCCCCCCCCCCCACTGGACTTTCTGCCGCCATGACGGGAGCCGTCAGCCACAGTGCGACAGCCCAGGACAGACCGGCATACCAGGCACGACGAGGCATTCTTGCTGCTGTATAGTTCATAAGGCTTCTCCATTTCCACATAGTATCTATTTTCGATACCAGTAATCATTTTCTGTTTGCCATTATATCAAATACAGCCCAATCCTTCTACTCCATTCGGACATAAAAATGATCCGTTTGGACATTTTTTCAAAATAGCAGCGTGTACAGTCATTCTATATGCTATACCTATCCTATATTGAGAATAAAAAATTTTCCTGTTTTTTCACTGCCAGATCAGAAAACAGGCAGGCAGATTCTCTGCATGGAACCTTTATACACGATTCTTGCGCAGGATCTCCGAGGCTATGGTCACATTCTGGTACGGCGCCGTATAACTTGTCCGGCCGCATTCCCACTGCAGATCCTTCCATTTTGCGGCGATTTCCGCCAGACTGGGCACATATTTGCAGCACCGTTTCTACAAAACACCACCGCCTATGGATAGAGGTGCCGCTAGGAGGGCTTGTCAGAGAACGCTGTTCTGACAGATACACGCAGTCTCCTGATTGATCACTCCCGCAAAGTCTTTCAACAGACTCCAGATCCAAAAACAGGTTTCGTCATAAGACTGAATACGAAACGGCACATGGAAACCGTTCTGTTTCCACGTGCCGTTGTGTTCCTATTCTTTCTTTTATACGTTATGCGGTCTTTCATGCAAGGTGCTGCCCTGCAGAGCATTTTCCAGTATCGATCAACCTTCCAAACCTCTGCCATGCGTATAGTTTGGCAGCAGCTTCGGCGATAGGAGAACACTGTCTATACCGACCGCCGCCCGTTCTTGTTCAAAACGCCGCACATGCTCCAAGGTCAGCCGTCCCGGCCGGGCCGTACGGCTATAAATGGCGGCACGGTTACCGGCAATGCGGCCGAAGACAATAATATCGAGAAGGCTGTTTCCCATCAGACGATTGGTCCCATGGATGCCGCCTACGTCCTCCCCGGCAGCATAGAGCCCGGGGATCTTCGTGGCACTGTCTGTGTCGATGCAGATACCGCCATTCTGGTAATGCAGTGTCGGATAGATCAGAATCGGTTCTTTGCGGATATCAATGCCGAATTTTCGATACATGCGGATCATAGCCGGCAGGCTGCGCTCCATGGTCCCTTCGCCGTGAAGCAGATTGACCATCGGCGTATCAAGCCATAGGGCCGGGCCGTGAAGGGCATAAACGCCTTTTTTTCGGGCCGTACATTCACGAATAATTGCAGCAGCTACCACGTCTCTGGTTTCCAGCGGATGCAGAAAGGCTGCCCCGTCCTTATTGACCAGCATCGCCCCCAGGGAACGGACTTTTTCCGTTACGAGGGCTCCATAGATCTGCGGCGGATAGGCTGCCCCGGTCGGATGATACTGAACGGCCTCCGCATAGATAAGCGGCACACCGGCCCGGTACGCCAGTACGAGACCGTCCGCCGTGGAACCGTAGTGATTTGAGGTGGGAAAGCCCTGATAATGGAGTCGTCCGCTGCCGCCCGTAGCAATGATGACGCTTTTGGCCCGCACGACAGCATATTCTTCCGTATCAAAATCATAGATCACGGCCCCGGCAGCACTGCCGTTTTCATCCAGCAGTAGTTCCACAGCCGGTGAGTAGGGCATAATCTGGATGTTCTCGTCTTCCACTTCGTCCCGGAGAACACGCATAATTTCCGCCCCGCTATAATCGGCACAGGCATGCATGCGCCTGCGTGACGTACCGCCGCCATGAGTTGTTATCATCATACCATCCGGTTCCTTGTCAAACATAACGCCTAACCGGTCCAGCCATTGAATGGCTTCGGGACCATGGAGAACGAGCTGTTCCAGCAGCTCCGGATCGTTTTTGAAATGACCGCCGCCAAGCGCATCCAAGTAATGGATCGCAGGAGAGTCGCCGTCTTTATCGGCGGCCTGGATACCGCCTTCGGCCATACCCGTATTGGAATCGCCCAGCCGGAGTTTTGTCACCAGAAAGACAGATGCTCCTTGTTTGCGGGCTTCAATGGCTGCTGCGGCTCCGGCACCGCCGCCGCCAATGACCAGTACATCGGTGTCATAGCGAATCTGCTCCAAGCAGATTACCCTATCCAGCACCCGGCTCCGTCCTTGCAGAAGATCGGCCAGTTCATGGGGAACTTTATCTCCCTTGTTGGGTCCTACTTGCAGGACTGTAAAATCCTTGCGGCTGTAATCAGGATGAAATTCCCGCAGCAATTTTCTTTTTTCGTCGGCCTCAAAGCGGCGTGGTTCTTCATGCAGCCGCTGTGTCCGCGTCGCTTCTACCCGTGCCCGGGACTCGACAAATTCTTCTGTATAGATCATGCGTTTCTCCTACTTTTCAATATGACGGTCATTGTACAGGCGCTGCAGTTCCGGTACAGACAAGTGCTTCAGCTGATCCAGCCGGCCGGTATAGACGCCGGCTTCAACATCCCGGATGCGCTGTTCCAAATGCCGGCTTACCGGCGCATGTTTTCCTGTCAAACGCCGTGCCAGGAGACCGACCGCGCTGTGGCTGATTTTGACAGGACAGCGGGAAGCGCAGATATCACAGCTTACGCAGTGAAAGGATTCAGCCGCGCAAGACGCATAATCGCCGCGGCTGGCGGCGGCGATATATTTCATAACCGAAAGATGCTGCGGACAGCTTTTTGTACAGGCATTGCAGTGAATGCAATGAAATATTTCCGGGTATACTTGTCCGATCACCGTATTGACGGCCGGCAGCCTATTGATATCATAGCGTTTTTTATTGATAGGAAACGATTCAAGCCGTCCCACGCACATGCCATCCGTTACTTTTGTCTGACAGGCCAGGGCCGAGCGCAGTTCCGTATGTCCCTGAATACGGTATATGACGGCACAGGCACCGCAAAAACCACTGCGGCAGCCACAGCCGCGGATAAGGCGAAACCCGCTATATTCCATAGCCCGCATGATTGTGAGGTCATCGGGAACAGAAAATTTTTTTCCCAGCAAATGGACCGTAATCATATGGTTTCCTGAATTCATAGTATTCCTCCTTCTGATACTGTATTCATAGTACCTGAAATCATAGAAAAAGTCTACCTATGCAAAACAGGGATCCGATATATCGAATCCCTGTTATTGCAGTCGAGCTTATTTGTTTAGTTCCAGGAGGCAGTCACCGCTGATGATAGCTTGCCCCTTTGATACATAAATTTCTCCAACCGTACCTTCCATCGGTGCGGTAATCGTGGTTTCCATCTTCATCGCTTCAGTAACGACAAGAGGTTCACTTTTCTTGACCTTCTGGCCCTTAGTGACCAGGACTTTGACCACAGAACCGGACAGGGTAGCACCAATATCACCAAGGCGGGATGGATCTGCTTTTCTTCTCGTCACGGTTTTCATATCGATGCTCTTATCCTGCACCTGAATTTCACGTTCGGCGCCGTTAAACATAAAGGTGATCGTGCGCAGACCGCTGTCGTCGGGATCGCTGATATTGATCAGCGTGATAATGAGGTCCTTCCCCTTTTCTATTTCGACATGTATTTCCTCATTCTTCTGCATGCCGAAGAAGAAGGTCGGTGTATCCAATACGCCGGCATCACCGTATTTTTTAATATTTTCGTTATAATCTTTGAAGACTTTCGCATACTGGCAGTAGGCGTTGATGTCTTCATCTTCATGTTTGTAACCGGCATCAGAAAGTTTTTTACGAACCGCTTCAAAGTCGACGGGAGCCAGACTTTTACCAGGACGTTCCGTCAAAGGCTGACCTCCCTTGAGAATAATCTTCTGCAGTTTTTCCGGGAATCCCTGATAGGGAATGCCAATGCGCCCTTCAAAAAATTCCACGACGGACTGCGGGAAATCGAGGATATCACCTTTTTCATAAATGTCCTTTTCCGTCAGATTATTCTGAATCATGAACAGCGTCATGTCGCCGACTACCTTCGACGATGGCGTGACTTTGATGATATCACCAAACATCATGCTGACGTGATGATACATTTTTTTGACGTCGTTCCATTTTTCGCCCAATCCCACAGCCTTGGCCTGCTGACGGAGGTTGGAAAACTGACCGCCCGGCATTTCATGCTGATAGACTTCTGTATTTGGATAGGGTTCTGCTTTGTCCACGCCCTTGTAATACGGACGAACCGTCGCCCAGTACCGTGACATTTCTTCCATAGCGTCGATGTCCAGATCAGGCTGACGGTCTTTGCCGCTCAGAGCATAGTAGAATGTGCTCATGCTGGGCTGGCTGGTACCGCCGGCAAAAGCGGAATACGCTGCGTCAACGATATCAACACCGGCATCTACAGCCCGGCTCAGCGTGCCGACAGCATTGCCCGAACCATCATGCGTATGGAGGTGGATCGGCAGATCCACGGCATCCTTCAAAGCAGCTACAAGCTGGTAAGAGGCTTCCGGTTTCAAGAGTCCTGCCATATCCTTGATCGCAATAATATTAGCGCCGGCATTCTGAAGTTCCTTGGCCATATTGACGTAATAGGCCAGATCATATTTCGTACGGTTCGCATTGAGAATATCACCGGTATAGCACAAGGCTACTTCGGCAATTTTGCCGGTTTCACGGACGGCCTGAATCGTGCCGTACATGTTGTCCAGACTGTTGAGACTGTCAAATACGCGAAATACGTCGATACCGTTTTTCGCTGACAATTCAACAAAGTTTTTGACAACATTGTCCGGATAGCTCGTATAGCCTACGGCGTTGGCGCCGCGGATAAGCATCTGCAGCAGGATATTGGGGGATTTAGCCCGCATCTGACGGAGCCGTTCCCAGGGATCTTCGTAGAGGAACCGGTAAGCAACGTCAAAGGTCGCACCGCCCCAGCATTCGTAGGAGAAGAAATTCGGCAGCTTTTTGGAGGCCGTTTCCATCACCCGCAGCATATCAATCGTACGAACGCGCGTTGCCAGGAGAGACTGATGCGCGTCACGCATAGTCGTATCTGTTACCAGAACCTTCTTCTGATCCAAAATCCATTTAGAAAATTTTTCCGCTCCCATGGATTCAAATACCTGCTTGGTGCCGTCAGGGTAGGCTCCTTTTACCGGCACAGGCATTTCCAGCGGTTCAAAGATCGGTTTTTCCTGTTTACCCAAGCCGGCATAGCCGTTGATTGTCGTGTCGCCGATATATTTCAGAAGCTTGGTGCCGCGGTCCTGTACGACAGGCAGGTTGAACAGTTCCGGATGATCATCGATAAAGTTGACATTATAGGAGCCGTCAACAAAGGACGGGCTTTTTAATACGTTGATGAGAAAGCCGATGTTGGTCTTGACGCCGCGGATACGGAATTCTTTCAGCGTGCGGAGCATTTTCTGCACGGCCCCTTCATGGGTCAGTCCATAGGTCGTCGTCTTGACGAGGAGAGAATCATAATACGGCGTAATAATCGCACCGGTATAGGCATTGCCGCTGTCCAAACGGACGCCAAAGCCGCCGCCGCTGCGGTAGACCATGATTTTCCCGGAGTCAGGCATAAAGTTGTTCATGGGATCTTCCGTCGTAATACGGCACTGGATCGCATTGCCCAGACAGTGAATGGATTCCTGTGATTTAATGCTGATTTCGTCGCTGTCGAGGGCATAGCCTTCGGCTACTTTTATCTGTGTTTGGACGATATCGATACCGGTGATCATTTCCGTTACTGTATGTTCTACCTGGACACGGGGATTCACTTCAATAAAATAAAATTTTTCGTCCGGCGTGACCAGAAATTCAACGGTACCGGCATTGACGTAATTGACGTTGCGCATCAGCTTGAGGGCCGCGTTACAGATATCCTGCCGGAGCTGCTTTGGCAGTGAAAATGCCGGAGCCACTTCCACGACCTTCTGATGACGGCGCTGGATGGAGCAGTCCCGTTCAAACAGATGGACTACATTTCCCTGTTCGTCACCCATGATCTGTACTTCAACGTGCTTGGGATTGATGATGCATTTTTCCAGATAAATATCTTCACTGCCAAAGGCCAGCCGCGCTTCCGATTTGGCGCGATCATAAGCATCCCGCAATTCACCCATGCGGTCAACCATGCGCATCCCGCGCCCGCCGCCGCCGTTGACCGCTTTAAGCATGATCGGAAAGCCCACTTCTTTGGCAAATTTTTCAACTTCTTCATAGTTCATAACAGGGCCGTCACTGCCCGGAATATATTGAATGCCAGCTTTTTTAGCCTGGATACGGGCATTGATCTTATCACCAAACATAATCAGATGTTCCACTTTAGGACCAATGAAAACAATGCCTTCTTCATTGCAGCGTTTTGCCAAATCTGCATTTTCGGACAAGAAGCCATAGCCCGGATGAATAGCATCCACATCATGTTCATGTGCAATCCGGATAATATCTTCAATATCTAAATATGCATCAACCGGTTTTTTACCTTCACCTACCAAGTATGATTCATCTGCACGAAAACGATGCAGCGACAACGAATCTTCTTTAGAGTAAACAGCTACTGTGCGGATTCCCAGTTCGTTACATGCCCGGAAGACACGAATAGCAATTTCTCCGCGGTTGGCAACTAAAACCGAACGAATTTTTTTCATGAAAATACCCTCCTGCTAATTGATTTTAAGGTCATAACAATGAACTATCGATACATAACAGTACCTTTTCTTTTCACTGTGCTTTTAATTATAGCAAAACAGCCACACATTACAAGAGAAACCGTCTCCATATACGCAATAAATACTGTATACACAATTTTTCCAAAATACCGGTCTGCCGTGTCCAGCAGCGAATCCAGAGACTTTATTTTTGTGTTTTTTAAATATTTTGTATTATTTTAAGGTGCATTTGCCGTATTTCATAAATATTTTTTACGAATAAAGAAAAGAGGTTTGATTTATCAAATCGGCCTTTTACTATGCCGATCCGATATTTCAAGCCTCTTACCCGTCTATCCATGAAACATTTTTTCTGACTGCCTATAAAGCGATTGCAAACAGGCCGCGTAATTAGTTGCCCTGATCAAACAAGGCCTGCGGTTCCGTAAATTCGAGAATGCCGTCAATACCGCTTTCCCGTCCGATACCGCTTTCCTTGAAGCCGCCAAAAGGCGCCGCTACATCCCGCGGTCCATCGTTGATATATACATTGCCGGCGCGGATCTGCCGGGCTACCTTGACAGCCAGTTCTTTGGGACCCCAGACCGCACCGTTCAACCCGTATGGCGTGTCGTTGGCAATCGCCACCGCTTCTTCAACCGTATCATAGGCAATAACGCATAGTACGGGCCCGAATATTTCTTCTCTGGCCACAGTCATCGTGTTGGTAACGTCCGTAAAAATTGTAGGGTGTACATAATAGCCATGGTCAGGTTCGTCAGGCAGGCCGCCGGCCAGAAGCCGTGCTCCTTCGTTGATGCCCTTTTGAATGTACTGACGAACGATCTGCAGTTGATGTGCCGACGAGAGCGGCCCGATCTTGATGGCTGGATCCATAGGATCGCCTACAGTATATTCCGGTACGATTTGCTTCAGGAGCTCTTCGATTTGTTTCTTGTCTTCATGCGGCACAAGAAGCCGGGATAAAGCCGTGCAGGTCTGGCCGGCATTTAAAAAGATCGAATCAAAACACATGCGTATCGCCGCTTCATAGTTCTGACTTTCCAGCAGCACGCACGGCGATTTGCCGCCCAATTCCATGCTGATGCGCTTCATCGTTCCCAGCGCGCGCTGGGATACAAGAATGCCGGCTTCCGTAGAACCGGTAAAGGAAATCATATCAATCAAGGGGTGATCACACATAGCGTTGCCAATTTCACTGCCCCTGCCGGCAACGAGATTGAAAACGCCTTTCGGGAATCCGGCCCGGTCAAAGGCATCCGTCAGCCAGTATGCCGCCAGCGGCGTATGCTGGCTGGGTTTCAGAACAACGGCATTGCCGGCCAGAATAGCCGGAATGACCTTTTGGACGACCTGGCCCAGAGGATAGTTCCACGGCGTGATGCAGCCAATAACGCCCAGCGGTTCTCTATATACAGTCGATTGGGGCAAATGCTCTACAAAGGGGGCTTTAGCTGCCAGCTCGATATAGGACTGTGTCCGTACATACTGATAGCGAACATGCTTGGCTGCCGCAAAGGATACGGGCGCACCCAATTCTTTGACGATACTGTCCGTCAGTTCCGGTTCCAGCTCTTTAAAAATACCAAACATGGTTTCCATCAATGCGATCCGTTCAGATAGCGGCGTAGCTGCCCAGCCCGGAAAGGCCCTGGCCGCTGCCCGGGCAGCGGCGTCTACATCGGCAGCATTTCCCGCCGGTACGCGGGCGAAAGGTTTCATTTCCGCCGGATTTTCAATTTCAATAAAGGTTCCCGACGCGCCGGAAATCCATTGTCCATCAATATATAATTTTTCAAAATCCATGAAAAAAACTCCTTTCGTCAACTTAAATTAGAATACAGTTTATTAATAGAATATATCTATTAATAATATTGTAAATAATTTCCAGTATAAAGGCAAGAGATTATTTTATAAAAATGCCTGGCAATTCTGATTTTATGACTGTTTGCAGTCTGTACCAATCAAACTTGCGAAGATAGGGCGCCTGACGAATAGATGGTTACGCACAGCCATAGCGCTAATTTTAAAATAAATATCTATTTAATATATGGCATATTGATATTCTTCCCATCGAACCATACCCATCTCTTTAAAAATCTCTTAAAAAAAAGCAATATCCCGGCCTCACGCACAGGATATTGCTTTTTTATTTTCGCCGCCCACACAGCAAAGACTATGATACGGCTGTCACTGCTGCTGTATGGCTTGAATCACGGCAGGCAGCTCAGTAATATCGGTAATAACATAGTCAGCACCGGCATTCATGAAGGTGTGTCTGACGGCCTCACGGCGTTCATTTTTTTCATATTCTGTCAGGCTGCGGAACGCGTCCTCAGTCAGCGCCATGACAGAACTGCCGTCTATGATGCCGACAGACCATACGCCGGCAGCCCGACCTTCGGCGATATCAGATACGGTATCCCCTGCCTTGATAACGCAGCGGACATCGGACAGCTTCAATTCCATTATATTTTTGAAAATCATATAAGGATACGGCCGACCCATCCCGTTTGTCGCGTCCGGGGAAAACCAGCAGTCCGGCTGATAGCCCTGAACAGCCGCTGTTGGTGCGACGATTTTCATCATTGTATCCGTGTATCCTGTCGTAGATCCGATTTTGATCCCCCTTGCACGCAATTCTGTGACGGTCTTCAGAACACCGGGCTTAACCTTGGTATAGTCCGCCAGTGAGGCAAGCAGTTCCGGTTCAAAGCTGCTGTATATGGTTTCAATATCCTGCGGTTCCCACGAACGGCCATAGCGTTTCTGCCATTGTGCCGCAATACGATCCATGGACAGCATCGTTTTGATATGATCTCGTTTCAGCATCCCCATGGGCTTTCTCGTTTCTTCTTCTGTGACCGTGATGCCATTGGCGGCAAAGCTATCCATAAAAGCCCGCACAGGGGCCATGCATCCGAAATCTACTGTCGTTCCGGCCCAATCCAGCAAAACACCTTCAATTTTCATTATACCAATCCTTTCATATATTCCGCGAAAATACGCAGAATTTTTTTGATATCTTCTTCATATATTTCACCGATATTTCCCAGCCGGAAGGTGTCTTGTTCCGTCAGTTTTCCCGGATAAATGACATAGCCATGTTTTTTCAAATAGACATACATATCCTGGAAATCAAAGGCCCGGTCCCACGGATAGAGAAAGGTCGTAATAATCGGCCCTTGCACATCCCGGCTGATATAAGCACGGAAGCCCAGGGCTTCCATGCCGTCCCGCAGCATCGTATTCGTATGGATGTACCGCTGCTGCCGTACCGGGACGCCGCCTTCGGCCCGCAGTTCCCGCAGGGCCTGCGCAAAGGCTGCCACGACGTGGGTCGGCGAGGTAAAACACCACTTGCCGCCATCCCGTTCCATGACCGCCCATTGGGCATATAAATCGAGAGCCAGGCTTCTGGCCATTCCGCTCGTCTGCTCCAGATCATCCTTTCTGGCAATAATAAAGGAAAATCCCGGCACACCTTGAATACATTTATTGGCACTGCTGACAAGATATGTAATCCCCACTGCCGGCACGTCGATATCCACACCGCCGAAACTGCTCATAGCATCGACGATAAATTTCTTGTGATAGGCCGCAGCCAAGGCACCGGCCGCTGCGATATCATTCAAAATTCCCGTCGTCGTCTCGCTGTGCACCATGGTAATATGGGTGATAGCCGGATCATCCCGTAAAACGGTTTCCAGATCACCGGCGTCGGGAATTTTGTCATATTCTGTTTCCACGGCAATATAGGGAATCTGATGATAGCGGCAAATTTCCGTCATGCGCTGGCTGTAGGCTCCGTTAACGGCGATCAGAACTTTATCTGCCGGTCCTATCACGCTGGAGAAAACGGCTTCCACGCCAAACGTGCCGCTTCCCTGCATAAGCACGGTCGTATAGGCTGAATCGGCATGAGCCAGGTGCAGGAGCTCTGACCGGATTTGCTGCGTCATCTGCTTGTATTCCTCATCCCAGGTGCAAAGGTCGGCAAGCATTTGTTCCTTTACCGTTTCCGTAGTCGTCAGCGGTCCGGGAGTCAATAGTTTATACGTGTTTTTATCCATGATTGCGCTCCTATTTCCCTTTGATCAGCTGTTGATGTTTTTTCAGTAAACCGACAGTCAGCGGTTCTTTAAACTGCTTCGGATAGGCCGGTTTGAAGGCTTCGTCTACCGTTTCACCTTCATACAGCGCCATGGGATAATATTTCAGCAATTCCTGCCGGCTGTTTTTAACGATGCATTCTGCCATTTTCATGGCCAGTTCCTTTTTCTTACTGTCGGCCTTGTCGATGACAGCGACACCTTCTGTCAGGAAGAAGTTCCCTTCCTTGGGATCAATGACCTTGATCGGCAATCCTTTGTTCTGCTCCATCAGGCCTTGATGCCGGAGTCCAAATCCAATGGCGACTTCACCGGCTTTGACTTTTTTAAGCGGGCCGGAGCCGGATTTTTCCATATGCGGCCCTGCATTTTCTTCCAGTTCCTTCAGCAGCTTTGTGCCTTCCTGTTCCCCATAGGCGTCATACACGGCCTGCACCAGCAGCCATGCGGTGGAAGACCCCATAATATCCGGAAGGGAAATTTTATCCTTATATACCGGGTTGGCCAGATCCTTAATAGAGGCCGGAACCGGAAGATTTTCCTTTTGAAGCACTTCGGTATTGATAAAGATCGCTCCGAACTGTCCCGTTGTCGGTTTATAGTATGCCGGTGTGGGCTGAATGGTCTTGGCGTTAAAGGTCAGATCAGCAAACATATGATTTTGTTTTTGTGCTGAGTCAATATAATAGGTGCTCATTGTGACCAGGTCGGCTTCTATATTCTTGCCTTCAGCCATGAGTTTGCCTCCTAATTCGGAAGTGCCAAAGGACTGCATAACATATTTCCCTTCAAAACCGTTCTTGTCCAGGGCGTGTTTGAACGAATCCTGCGCTTCCGGATCGGCGTTTGTATAAATAACGACCTGTTCCCCGCCGGAGGCGCTGCCGCCTTCACTGCCGCCGCAGCCGGCAATACCTGCGGCTATGGTAAGTGCCAGACACCCTGCAACAACATACTGATACCACTTATTCATCTGAAAAATCCTCCTTTTTCACTGCTTACATATTTTTAATCGTATATTCTTGTACTTGCACGTTCGCTTGGAGACGGGCAGGTTTTCCTGATCTGGGAGACTTTTTGGAAAGTCCCTGAAATTTCCTTTTAACTTTAATATGAAGTACAATATCATTGTGATTGGCCAGATAGTCAAACATAATTTTGACGAGAATATTGGTCAGGAAAATCAGCAAGGATAAGACAAACACTTCGTCATATTTTTCAAAATACTGGGCCTGCGTGATTTTCGTCGTCATGACCATTGTTCTGGCACCGGTAATAAAAACAATGGCGCTGATAGTAACGAGGGCCTGCACGAATATATAGCTGAGCATTTGAAATACTGTCGACATGGTATTGGGAATAATAACGCGAAATATTGTTTTCGCCCAGGAATCACCCATGAGCGCCCCCGTCGTTTCCCAGGACAGATTGATTTTGGACAGCGAGGCCTGAATCATGAGATACGGTGTCGTAAATTCCCGAATCGAGTTTAGCAGGATAATAAGCAAAAACGTATTCTGCAAAGACGTGCCCGTAAAGGTAAAGAGAAAGGCCACGCCGATGACCATACCGGGAACGGTATTCGTCACCATGGCAAAGACATCCATCAAAAGCTTGCAGATACCGGGAAGATGCGATCGGGCGTTGACCAGGGCCGCCATATAGGCCAGCACCGTACCAATGACGGCGGTAGCCGCCGCAACCATGACGGAATTGATGTAAACGATTTTGATCGAACTATCACTCAAAATGCGCTGCAGCGTCTCCGTCGTAAAGACAACCTGATAGGGCCAGCTTTTGATAAAGGGCACAATAAACATAATGGCAAATACTGACAGAATAGCCATAATGACAATGACACAGAGCAGCGCAAATATCCCGTCTCGCACCCGATCCCTGCCAATTTCAAAAGCCGTGATCTTGTTATACCGAAAGTTAAACCGTTCGGAAAACCGCAGCAGCCACACGGCTGCAACGGACGGAATCAACATGATGACAGCAATGGCCGAGCCGGACTGAAAATCCGGTATGGCCCCCATCATGACCATATACAGTTCCGTTGCCACGACGGTATATTGACCGCCGATAGAAGCCGGAATCCCAAAATCCGTAAAAGACAAAAAAAAGGACAAGATAAAAGAGGCCGCAATCGTCCCGATCATAGGCCGGACGCTGGTCACATAAAAGGTCCGCAGCGGCGGATCTCCCATAATCTGTGACACGACGATAAAATGCTTATCGACATATTTAAAAGCGTTGTAAAGTAAAATAAAAGCCGGCGGCAGCGTGTAAATGATGTATGAAATAAGAAGACCGCCAAAACCATAAATAGAAAACAGCTGCTGCCCCAAAAGCTGCGTAATAAGTCCCTGCTTGCCCAGTGAGTAAATGACGGCAAAGCCGTAGGTCAGTGTCGGCAAAAACATGGGCAGAATAAGAAGCACCTGCACCACCGACTTGAACCAGCCGGGAAGACGCGTGTAATGCAGGCCGTAGGCAAGTAAAAAAGCCAGTACAACCGTGATCAGCGCTTCCAGCCCGGAGATGGCAAAGCTGTGCTGCAGCGATAGGATAAATTCTTCATTATGCAGAACGCTGACGTAGTTTTCCAAGCTCAGCTTGCCGGAGGCACCGATAAAAGATTTGCTGAGCAGAATAATCAGAGGGCTGCAGAGGGCACCGGCAAATATAATACAAATGAGTCCAAATATACATTTCAGTTCGATCCGCTCGTTCTCCATTTGTCTTCTCCCATTAGTGTACAGCTGCAGCGTCGTTCCCTGTGTTCTCTTCCTGGAACAGATGGTAAATATTATCTCGTTTGATTTTCAGCTGTGATAAAATAAATTTTTCGATAAAGATATCCTTCGGCGCATGAACGATATGAGCCGGCGTGTCAAACTGGGCAATTTTGCCGCCGTTCAGAATCAACACGCGATGTGATAGTGTCAGCGCTTCTTCCGGGTCGTGAGTGACGATGATCGTCGTCAAATGGTATTGCCGGGCGATGCGGCGTATCCGTTCCTTAATGGATTCCTTGATGACACCGTCAAGAGCGCTCAGCGGTTCGTCGAGAAGCAGTATTTTCGGTTTCATGACCAGTGTCCGCGCCAATGCCACCCGTTGCTTCTGACCGCCGGAAAGCTGGCTGATCCGCTTGCTTACATGTTCCTGCAGATCCAGCAGGGAGATCAGCTCTGAAACCTCCGCCTTGGTGGAAATACCAGGCGTATTGCGAAGACCGTACACAATATTTTGATAGGCCGTCAGATTGGGAAATAGGGCATAATCCTGAAACACAATATTGAATCCTCGCTTCTGCATGGACACGCCGCTCAAATCGGTTCCGTCATACACAATCTGTCCGCTGCTGATCGGCGTAATTCCTAATATCACATTCAGCAGTGTCGTTTTTCCACCGCCTGACGGAACAAGGATAGAAATAATCTCCCCGTCTTCAACGGATAATGAAATATCATCTAATATTACGTTATCATCATACTTTTTTACAATATGCTTTAATTCCAGCATCCTTTAGTCCTCCTTTTCATCGTTTTATTGCAGTATACCGCCGCTTTTAAAAATACGTGTCATGATCGGGTAATAAGTTCGTAAAAAAAAATATTTTACAGCAATATATGAAGTTTTGTTTATTTTGCTTTTTTTATCGTATAATCGGGCATAAAAATGCCCTTTGGTGGGTGTATCACCAAAGGGCATTTTTTATAAAGCACAAAAAGCCATGCTTTTTATTTCAATTTTATGAAATTTCATGCAATTTTAAATCACTTTCGCAATATATGGCATACCAATTGAATACTAACCTCATACAACACAATCATCGGAATAGCAATCATCGTCTGCGTGAACACGTCCGTAGTCGGTGAAACAACTCCGGCAAAAATGAATGCAAATACAATAAGAAACCGCCGCTTCTTTTTCAAAAATACAGAGGAAACCAATCCAAGCTTAGCCAAAAAAAGTATGACCAGCGGCAGCTCAAAAATAACACCGAAGGGAAGGGCAAAAGCAATAAAAAAGGAGAGATATGCGCTGAGCGACAGCATAGGCTGCAGCGACGGTGTCGCAAAGCTCATAAAAAACTGTACGGCCGCCGGCAAAACCGCATAATACGCAAATGCCAACCCGGCATAAAAGAACAATACTGCCGCCGGAATAATCCAAAAAACAGCCGTCCGTTCCGGTGCCTGCAAGGCTGGCCGGACAAACTGCCACAACTCATAAAAAATAATCGGCAGCGTAACCAGCACCCCCGTAAAAACAGATATTTCCAGATAAGAGAAAAAGACCTCCGCAGGATTGAGAAAATACAGCGTTCCAGCCGGTTTGGCTATCATATGGATAATATCCTCTGTATACGCATAGGCAATACAACTGGCAACAGCCACAGCGGCCAGACAGATCAGCAGGCGAAAACGGAATTCCCGCAAATGACCGCTCAGGGGCATATCACCCTTTTGCTGCACAGGCAAGTTATCATCCGTCTTGTTTTCCATGACTTTTATCCCTTTCTTCCCCTGCTGCCGCATCCTGCTCCGCCGCTTTTTCGACATCTCGCAGGGCCTTGCGGAATTCCCGTACACCCTTTCCCAACGCGCGGCTGACCTCCGGAAGCTTTTCGGGACCAAATACCACAACGGCAACAACTAAAATAAGTGTAATTTCTCCCATACCCAGATCAAACATCATATGCCTCCATGTCAGCAATCCTGCGTAAAATAAAAAAGCAGGGCCTGCACTGCACAGGCACCTGCCGTATCCGATCTGCCCGGAGATCAGAGATAATGGACCCGTGACGGATCGTAACGGTCTTCTTTTGTCCGGATATCCTTATTGTCGTTGGAATAGCCAAACGCAATGATAGCAAACGCCGTCAATTCCTGCGGGATACCCAGAGCCCGGCGAACGATAATCTCCCGTGCCTTATATGGCGTAACTCCCAGCCATACAGCACCCAGATCCTGCGTCACCGCTTCCAGCAATATATTCTGGACACACGCACTCAAATCAAGATTGACAAAGGCTGGAAACCGCTGGCTGGTATCGCGGCTGCAGACAACAATCGCCGCCGCCGCATTGGCAGCACAGCCGGCATAGGGACTACAGTGCGATAAATCCTGAAGAACCCGTTTATCACGGACGACATAAAATTCCCATGGCTGTTGATTTCCTGCCGAAGGGGCCGCCATGGCAGCACGCAGCATTTTTTCTATTTTTTCATCTTCCACTACGGTAGGCAAAAACTTACGTATACTGCGTCTGGAAAAGATTTCATTCATATGGTCCAACTCCTCTCCCTAAATACGTTATCAGTGAGTTTATTATATCATAGAACCCATCGAAAGAAAAATAAAATACATGGCCGTATATGCTGTCATCACACCCGGCAGATATGGTCCCGGCAGCACAGCAGCGTACTTCAAATGCCATCCTTGAATTTCGCGCCTCATGTAACCCATCCCTTGCCGCCTTCCTATCCATTGTGCTGATACTGTGACAATTTTGGGCTTATCCTGATATATTTTGAATGTATAATAACAAGTAGATACAGTATTTTGAATTGCTCATTAGAAAGGAGCCTCTTTTATGAAAAAAATCATGACACTGCTAACTCTTTGCATATTCGCAATGGGATTATCCGTCTCATTTGCGGATGCGCCGTCCCGGCCATTCCCTCACCAATCCGGGCAATGGGAACAGCATAATGAAGATAACCACAAAGAACATCACCACCGGAATCCTCCCCCGAAAAAACATCATCATAAAAAACACAATGAAAAACCCGCCAACAGAGGGCATCAAAGCCCCATTGTAACGCCTCAGTGGTAATATGTTTTCAGACAAGATATGCCCTCATATCTTGTCTTTTTGTATTATAGTTAGAAAACCCCTGGTTAGACCAGGGGTTCCAAAAAGCTTTAGCGATGAGTCTTTGAAGGTTTAAAACAAAACACCTTTGATGGTAAGATAAGAATGCGGTCCGTCAACTGCAAACCTATCCACATCAAAGGAGGTCATTCGATGAATGACACACACAGTCTATCACACAGTAAATGGAATTGTAAATATCATGTAGTATTTGCACCGAAGTATCGGCGGCAAGTATTTTATGGG
>NZ_LEKT01000032.1 GCF_001045675.1 Megasphaera cerevisiae DSM 20462 | reverse complement strand
ATAGCTCTTATGAGAGAGCTCAAAATGAGCGTCACAATCGCATTTTCAGAAAGTACGTACCTAAAGGAAAGTCTATCGAAAACTACTCTGCTGAGCAGATTCTCTGGTTTGCAGAGGATATGAATTCATTACCTAGAAAGTCCCTTGAGTATGATACGCCTGATGATTTATTTGAAGCTTATTTAGATACCGTCTATGCAGCTTAAATTATTTGGTTAAAGGTGTTCAATTTGAACTTGCAATTTTAGAAAATTTTTAAATCCACTCGATATGATTTACAGCTTCAAGAATATCGGCAAAGCGGAAATCACGGGATTTCAGGCTTCGATAGAACAGAAATTCGGCAGCCATTGGAAGGGGAAACTGGGCTATGCCTGGCTCCATGCCGTGAACAAAAGCGATCCCGACATGCCCCGTCAGTTCCTGGATAAGCCCCAGCACAAGGTCGATATCGGCATCTCCTATGACAATGTGAAAAGCGGCTGGAGCGGCTCGCTCTGGGGGGACTACTACATCAACATGCTCGACAGCAATTCTGTAGCCGGAAACGGGAATTATATGACTTCTTATAAAGATCCGAACGGAGACGTTACGGGAAACTCGGCGATCATTAAATACAACTTTGCTGAAGGAGGCAAGCAGACCTACCAAAAGAAGACCTTCGGCATCTGGAATGTTATCATCCAGAAGAAGCTGGACAAGGACTCTCTCGTCTATTTCGGCGTTGACAATATTTTCAATCACCATGACTACGAACGGGCCTTGCAGGAACGGGTCTACAAAATGGGTTTCAATATGAAGTTTGGCTACGATGGACATAAGAAGGATGAAGAGAAAAAGGCCGTTGTAACGAATGCCGTTGCAAGAGGGCAAGGAACGGGTGTGGCAGGGAAAGATAGGAACGCCGGTGTAGGCGGAACGGCAAGTGCGGCTGCAGAACAGAGCGTACAGCGCGAGGCCTTTATTACGGCGCCCTTTGCTGTGGACAAGAAGCCCGGCGTGGAGCTGATCGGCGACTATCAAGCCCGCTGGAACGTCCATGGCGGCAGCGACAAGCCGGAGGCTACGGTGACGGCGACGACGCATGTAGGCGATGCGGCGAAAAACATGCTCGATCAAAAGGAACATGGCTTTGAACAGCGTCTCCGTCTCGGCTTTGATGTCCGCATTGGCGACAATACGAATGTTACCGTCCTGGGCAGTGCATCTGGTATGAGCGGCGTCGATACAAAGCACGACGTCAGTGACGCCAAAGGCTTGAATCATCAGCGTCTGGAAAATATGGATGTGACCCAGCATGCTGATAAGTGGGACTTCTCTATCGGCCGTCTTACGGAAGCTATGGGTGTCACGGGCTATTGGTTTGGCAAGGATACGATGGCGGCCGCGCCGTGTGGACCAGCGGTAAGAATCAGATCCGCCTGGGCTACGGCGATTTCAGCTCCAGTACCGGCATCAATGATTCGGCCTATACCCCTGCGACACGGCAGACCTTTTATTGGGCGCCGACAGCAGAAGAGTTTATTGGGATTGATTATGATACGAAGGACCGGGAAATGGGAGAAGTGATTGTTCCGGGGGCTCCGGATGCGATCAGCTTCTTACAGCAGCTTAAAAAGGCAACCACTCCGGAAGAAAAGATGGCTATTATAAAACGAATGCATGATATAGCGGAACAGGCCTATAATGGAGCGGCTATTGAGGATGAATGGAGTGGTTCGTATAGTGTAATAGGGCCAACCTATCATATATTTATAGAGATCAAAAAACAGGAGAAACGAAAACAGGCATACTTTATGGTGGGCAGGCTTCAGATTATCTGCAAAATCCAGATTTTAAGGTAAATTATAATGATGGAATTTTGTTGGAAGGCCCATCTGACATGCAGAAATGGTATGCTGAACATGGCGATGCCATATGTACTTCGTATCAGCAAAAAGCGGAAGCACAAGCCGTGAAAAATGGTGGGACCTTTGTAGGATGGGATTTGAATACGGAAGGGTCATTAAAGGCAACAGTATATAATGCAATAATAGAAAGTGCATACGGGGAAAGTTCCATAGGGTATGATTATTCGGATTTACAGCATGCTAAATTGATCAATGGAGTACCCCAGGTTGCTAAGGCGTATTTTGATATTATTGCGAAAAATATACGAGTGACACAGAGACAGCAGAATGTGCTGCCCAGAGAAGAGTTAGGGAACGTGACCGGTCTTTGTGTGAAAGTGACGGGGATCGTTTTGCAAAAGGACACGATTCCCGCCATCGAACGGGCCGCCTACATCCAGGCGAAGCATTCCTTCTCGCCGGACTTCGGCGTCATGGCCTGGTACCTGCGCTCCACTGGCGACGACAATCACTCCTTTGCAGCGGCCCACGGCGATGTGAATGATATCGCTTCCTTTGATCAGTTGGCCAACGTCTTTGGCGTCGGTGCGAAGTGGAACGTCGGCGACAAGGCTACGGTCTCCCTAGATTATGGCCAGAACCGCACGGACTTTGGCCGTTATATGAATGGTCATACGATCTACGAAAATCATGAAGCGGGCAACTCCACCTTTGACTTCGGCGGCCGAGCCAGTGGCGGTACGCCCCACTTCTGGGTGGCCCGCGTCGACATCGGCAAGTCCGATACAGACAAACCCGGCAGCTGGAATGCCTTCGCCGACTACAAATACTTCCAGCACGGCTCCTTCTTCGGCGGCAACGGTACGGAAGGCGTCCCCGACCGCTATTTGGACGGCATCAAGAGCTTTACCGTCGGCGGCGGCTACGTCCCGGCCAAAGACATCCTCCTGGAAGCCTTTTATACCTTCGACGCTAAGGGCATCGGCAAGCGGGATACCCTCTACGGCAGTGAAAACTTCAGCCTGGGAGACTACACGAGGATCCAAGCCACCTTCCGATTCTAAGTACGGCAGCTTGCAGGCGTCAGGGCCGGACTCGATGAATCGATCCCTACGCGTTTTCACTAAATGGGATTTCCCAACGAATCGTCAAGGCCCCGGCAGTACGCGGCTGGATATCACGACAACCGCTCCGTGCTTATGAGGTCCTGCGGTCCCCGGCCCTTCGTAGGGGCGTCCATTCATGGCGCCCGCAAACAGGAACCGGTACAAAGCAGTCCGTATACATGGGTATTCCACATAGCCGGCCCAGGTTATCTGCTGATACCTGGCAACTTGCTGTTTATACGCAGCATGTCTGCCGTATCATATAGGCCCTGCGTTACATCCTTTCTGCAAGGGCCGCATCATGTACCGCCCTCCATGAACTAGACCAGGAATCTAATTCACGAGGAGCAGTATCAAGACGGTCTCTTTTTGCTGCCAGGGCTATTAGGTACAGACAATAAAAAAAACGAGACTGCAGTAAAAGGAAAATATTTTCCGTATTTACTGCAGTCTCGTCTTCTTATTTTTCATTGCTGCCAGCAGAGTTTCTCTTTTCGTATTATACGGTATTAGCCGCTATTTTCAAGCGGGCCAATAACCAGGCTGCTATGGTGAACGACGCTATCTGTCGCCTGTCTTGGAGTCAGATAGTTTTATAATTCGGCAATACCGTTCAATCCGTACAGCTTGGCCGTGTATTGAAGGATTTCTTCATTCAGGTTGCGTCCTTTGGCTTTCAGGGATTGCATGTGTGCCCACAGCGCGTTCAGGGTATCAATGGAGTAGGTCATGAGCTCGCCTTGCGTATAGGTTTCAAAGGCCGTATCTCCCTTGGCGGCCTGCGACTGCCGGATCGGCCGGCCGCTGCGGAGAATGTTGGGATACGCGCCGGCGGTGGCTTCAAGCCAGTGTCGCTGCTGACGGAGAATTTGGTATATCATTTGCCGTTTTTCCATGCTGATGGCGGGTAGTTCGTTTTTGATAGCGGCGTATTCGGCAGGGTGGGTGGTTTCCATCATATAGCCGTATTTGTCTGTCATGAGATTGTGCTGATGGATTTTTGCGTCATATACATCGCAATAGTAGCGGCAGAGTGTCGGCACATCCCATGCCATAAATTGGCTGGTGCGCATGATCAGAAAGGTCTTTTTGTCATCCTGGCAGAGCGCCCGGCCGGCCGTGTTGTGTACGGCTGTAAACATATCCCATTCCATGTGGATGAGTTTGGCAATCAGATCTTCTTTGCTGGTTGGCAAGTCTGTCATATTGAGGCCTCCTTAGAATTCTTGCATGATATGCAAAGAACGCAGCCGGTCATCTTTGATTTTTGCAACGATGCCGCTGCAGTAGGTGATGAGAAAATCATCAGGCCCGTCGGCGATACCTTGGAGACGCCATTCATTGCGTATGTCCGTGCAGATATCTTCGATAAGGGCTGTTTTTTCAGCCGTGTCCGGCGTGGTGCACAGACGGGTGATCTTGTCGTGCAGCGCAGAGAGCACCGGCAGGAACTGCAGGCCGTGGTGCGCCCATTTATAAAAGGGGGTGTATTTTTTATTAAGGATATACGCCATGGAAACGGCGGAATTGACAAATTCATAGAGTGCGCAGCCGGCGGCGACAACTTCATTCCGTTTTAGGCAGCGGGCGTAGTTATATTGGCCGCTTTGCGCCATGGAGGCGCCCCGGACGGCTATTTTTTTCAGGCGTACGTCTTCTGGATAATATTGCTGCAAGACATTACGAATAGCCGTAAACTGGCCCAATGGGTCGGTAAATACACTGCCGTTTACTGCTTTGGCCAGGTAGTACTCCGGTATGCTATTCCATTCGGCAATGGTTTGCGGCGCACGGGACAGACCGATAAATTGTCGGTAAAAATCAGAGATGCGCAGGACGCCGACACGGCCTTCGCCGCCGGGAACGAGCGTCCGCGTGCAGCCGCGGAAGGTTTTGGGAAGCGTATCATAGGCTTTTTGCAGGTCTTGTCCGAAGGCGGCATAATCATCGTTGGTCAGCCAAAGGCAAAATGAGGGACCCCAGTCATGATCACGGGAAATTTCATCGTCAAAGCCAAGACATTCAGAGCCGTCGCCGGCAAGCCCGACGGCAATACGGCCTTTAACGGCGGCGAATTGGCTGTCGATCATGGGCCGGCCTATTTCTTCATAGTATGCCCGGCATAGTTCCAGTCCGGCTCCCGCAGGTGCAGGGAGCGTGGGAGCTGCATCTGCGGGTACTGCCGGCTGGCCGGCATTCTGACGCATCTTTTTTTCGGCCGCCGCGGCGTTTTCACCGGCCTGTTTGTATTCCTCGTTTTCTCCGAACAGGTGGTAGGTGTGATCACGGGATGCGCAGAAACGCTGATAGGCCTGGTCATAGTGTCCGCGCTTCATATCTATGGTACCGCAGAGATTCAAGGCCGCCGCGTAATGGACGCCCTTTTCCGACAGAGCGTCGTATATGGACAAGGCCTTTTTCGCATCTGTGGCCGCCGCTTCTTCCTGACCCAGATGCCAGTATGCGGTGCCGCGGTTAATGAGGGAAACGGCGTGTTCTTCCATGTGGCCTGGAAGGATGCGAATAATCTGCAGGGCCTGCTCTGTATAATCCAATGCCTTTTGATAGTTCTTTTGGTCCAGATAGACCAGAGAAATGTTGTTCAGCAGGGCCGCATAATAATAGGTTCGCTTGCCGTTGAGGCGGGTGTATATATTGCCGGCTTCTTCGTACAACGTCAGCGCCTGGCTGTATTGCTTCATCAGACGCAGCGTACCGGCCAGGTTGATGCGGTTGGTAGCATAATCTACCGTGTCCTTGGTACCATAGCTGAGAATATCCCGGCCGGCTTCTTCAAAAGCCCGGGCCGATTCTTCGTAACGGCTGACGCCGCGGTAATACGTTCCCAGCTCGTTGAGGGCGGCTGTGAAAATTTGATCGTGACCGCCGCAGCAGATGCGATGCTCTTCCATGGTACGGCGGAGAAACGCCTCAATTTCTTTTGTTTTTCCGTCTGTGTACAGCGTGTCTAATGCGGCAAAAAAATCTGTCAGTGTGTGATGCATGGAAAGCCTCCTTATATATGGTGTGGTTGATTTAGTACAGAACCGGGTCTGCTTATGCAAAAGAGGCTGCGCTCATGCGATTTTCCGCATAAGAAACAGCCCCCGGAATGTTTTATTTTCCTGCAAAGGAGAATACTAATTGATACAGCAGAACGCCTAAAATGCCGCCTATAATCGGTCCTACCAGCGGAACAAGGGCATAGTCTCCCCAATGGGAGGATCCTTTTCCGGGAATCGGCATGATGGTATGCGCCAAACGGGGGCCCCAGTCACGGGCGGGGTTGATTTTGCCGCCGGATGCCAGCCAGATTTCATGTGCGGGGGCCCCAGTCACGGGCGGGGTTGATAGCATATCCGGTAAGACCGCCGAAGGATTGACCAATGCCGATGATGATGCCGAGAATATACAGGTTATTCATGCCGACAGCAAGGCCTGCGCCGGGAGCCGGATGAAGGCCCGCTGCGTTGGAGATTCCCATAATCGCAAATAATAATACAAAGGCACCGACAATTTCACTGAGCAGGTTCAGCGGAATATTGCGTACAGCCGGAGCGGTGCAGAATACGCCGAGCTTGGTTGCCTGATTTTCCGTAGCGGCAAACTGGTCATGGAACATGATAGATACCAGCGCACCGCCGCAGAAGCCGCCGGCCATTTGCGCAATGATGTACCCGGGGACCATTGCCCAGGGGAACAGGCCGCCGGCAGCCAAGCCGATTGTTACGGCCGGGTTGAAATGAGCGCCGGAATAGGCACCGAAGATATAGACCGGAATCATGACGGCAATACCCCAGGCGCAGGTGATCATGCAGAGGCCGCCGCCCTGGAAGTTGGATTTGTTCAGGCAAACGTTGGCGACAACGCCATTACCTAATAGCAAAAGTATAAAGGTACCTACAAATTCACATAAATAAGGAAACATAGTTACTCCTCCTCAGAAGAACTTCCTGCTTATGGCAGGGGATTAGTTTTTTCGACTTCTTGTGCATATTTTTCGTCCCACGGAAGCTGATCACCGTCTTCTTTTAAATATGCCAGCAATTCAGGAATGCCTTCCCCTGTTACGGAGTCTACATAAAAAACTTTTTTGCATCCTGTCAGTTCAAGCCATAAAGCCGCCTGGGGTAAATTTGCATAGGTATCGTGAATATGTGTAATGATTCCGATTACTTCACGGGTGCTGAGGGAAACGATATTCGGACTGTATAAGCTGTAGGCTTCTGCGGCATTGACGAGCAGACCTACGATGTCCGCTTCATGAGAATATACGATGAGGGCCCGCGCCAGCGCGGGATTTTCGCAATACTCGCCCGACGTATCAATGACGACGTCATAATAATTGACATATTGTGTTTTATGATATGTGATTTTTTCCCCTTTCAGAGCCTGTGTCAGCGTAGTCTTTCCGGCCCCTGTACGTCCTACAAGCATGATCTTTTTCACGGCATATAGATCCTCCTTTCTGTATTAGTTGAAGAATATATCAGGCTTTCGTAATGTTGCAGACGTCAAATCCAAGTACATTCACAGCATAATCCAGCGAGTGTTCCCAGGCGATGGTTACATCGGAAATACTGCCTGTCACGACCAGGGTACCGCTGAAGCGGTCGACAAATCCCAATTGGATACTGGCTGCCTTGAGTGCAATATCAGCAGTGATAATTGCTGTTTCATACGGCGTCTGGCATAAAATGCCGATGGCAGCGTTGTGATAGTCGATGTTGGGGTCCAGACCGAGCTTGCGGTATAAAATAGGATCAGGACTGGCAATGATATGAGCCAGTGTGATTTGTTTGCCGGGGACACTTTCCATAATGATGCGGGACATAGCATCATCGTTTGTTTTGATCGTATTATTGGTATTATGGATATTCAATGCGAATCTCCCTTTCTGTTTTTTGAGTTTATGTATAATTGTCAGTCATAATTCATATGTAATTATTGTAACGATTCAAGACAAAATCAACAAGGACGTATGTTATTTTCTTTACAAGGTTATGACATTAATTTTTTATCATTTTTCTATTATTTTATCCAAGGCCGGAATAATAACAAAAAATTGTCTTATTCACATTTCTTGTATGTAAAAAAGTAACGTTTTTTCTATCAAAAACCGTCATGGAAAGCGATGAATATGCATTCCATGACGGTCTATTCGTATAGAGAATATATAACTATTTTACATAGAAAAAAGCCGGAAATATAGAATAGGCACATGTTTGACCTGTCATATATTTCCGGCTGAGGACGTTTCAGCAACGTCAGCTTGGTGGAGATGAGGAGAGTCGAACTCCTGTCCGTAAATGCCGCCCCATGAATTTCTCCGAGCGCAGACCTTGTTATTTATCTCAAACAGCGTTCGTACAAGGACAAACCAGACTGTTCCAGCCTGTAAGTTTCCCGGTCCGGCGTTCAGGCATCGCCAGATGGTATCCCGCTAAGTGGCGTCTACAATCTGCTCGCAGGATTAGCAGAAAGAGACGTTAGCTGCGATTAGGCAGCTAAAGCAAAATTTTCTTCTTTTGCGTTTAATTTAACGTTTCACCGTATTGCGGGCAGATGAAACCCCGGCTCGCTGTTCATGATACAACCATCCACGTCGAGACCTTTACATCCCCATATATATAGTACGTAGTACAGCATACAAAGTATATACTGTGTTACTTACTATACCATAAAAAAAAGAGAATGCCAATGCCCCGTATCGGAAAAACATATATGGTGCTGTGTTTTCACGGTAGGCATTGGCCTATCTGTTATGGGGCGTCTGTTTTTGTCCCGCCGTTCTTTTGGTGCCGTTGTTTCAGCTTTTTTAATGCATCCTGATCTGCTTTGGGGAGTGAAACACCACAGCAGCCTCCAGTCGTACATCCTGTAAAGCCACTGAATACCTGCGCTATTGTGTGTGTTGTCTTTTTCAGTTTTTCCAATACCATGGGGATGCCTCCTTTATATATATTGAAAATATCAGAAACATGTTTATTATATATATCTATAATTATTATATCGCATTTTTTTGAAATAGAAAATAGGTCTTAGCGGAAATTAATTATTAAATTAAATAGTAAATGTATTACGATACATATAGAGCAAAAGTGCACAAATATGGTATAATAAGCTCGTGTTATAGTAATAAATTCAGCATGGAGGAGATCATGGGGGATGAAAGAATTACCTGTATTTAAAATCGGAAATTATTATGGATATGATCAAAAGGCATTATCGGCCGATCATTGGATGAATGTCGGCGGCTGCGGCGCTATTACAGCGTGTGACGTCAGCATCTATCTGGCGCTGCATTGCGGCAGAACCGATTTATATCCGTATGACCTGCAGCATTTGAATGCAGTCGATTATATTCGTTTTACGCAGACAATGAAACCTTTTCTGCGTCCCCGTCCCAGCGGTATCGATACGCTGGATTTATGGATAGACGGCTATTCGGAATATTTGGACAGTGTCGGAGAACACGATGTGTATATGCAGGGGCTGAGCGGTGCATGCTCACTGGCGGAAATGGAACGAATCGTAAAAAAAGAAATTGATAGCAATATGCCGGTGCCGTATCTGAATTTACGGCATCATAATCCTGCGTTGAATGATTACGTGTGGCATTGGTTTTGGCTGGCTGGATACGATGATTCACAGGATGAGTTTATGGTCAAATTGATTACGTACGGGACGTATCGCTGGCTTTCTTTAAAAGAATTATGGGATACGGGATATGAACGAAAGGGCGGTATTATTTTGCTGCATCTGCCTTGGGATCGGTGATAAGGAGCGCATATCATTATGTTGTATGTGATTAAATGGGTATATATGTGGATCTTGCCGCTGGGGGGCATTATTGCGGCGCTTTTAGCGGTGAATGTATATGTATTTCGACGCCGGGGACGGGGGCGCTTTGCCCTGCTGATTGTGACCGCGGTCTTGTATTTGCTGGCGGTGCAGCCCGTATCTGATCTGATTCTTCGCCCTTTGGAAACAAGGTATGATCAGGTACCTCTTTCACAGTTGCAGGGAGATGTTCTTATTTTGCTGGGCGGTGGTGCCCGCGCCGGTGTGCCGGATGTGGATGGCACCGGCCAGGTGGGAGAGGCTGCGGCCAACCGTTTTTTGACAGCATTGCGCCTTCAAAAGGCAAAACAAATACCGATTATATTGTCTGGCGGCGCTGTTTTTTCCGGTGACGCAAATGAGGCAGCTATTGAAAAGCGGATGCTGTTGTCTCTGGGAGTGGCGGAAGCGGATATTTTTACTGATGAAAAAAGCCGCAATACAGCTGAGAACGCTGCTTTCAGCAATCTGTTGTGCCGGCAAAATCATTGGCGCCATCCGATCGTAGTGACCAGCGCGTTTCATATGCCCCGGGCAGGGTACTTTTTTACCCGGGAAGGAGTCAGTTTTACGCCGTATCCCTGCGATTACAGAACCAGTGCGGAGTACCGTTGGTCGCCGTATTCATTTATTCCCCAGGCGTATATTCTGTTCAACTCTTGTTTGGCTGTCAAGGAATATGTGGGATTGGCGGCAGCGAGGCTGAATTTGCAATGAAAAAAATAAGAGGGAAATATTTTAGTTGTAAATGTTTTTGAAAGTGGGACATAAAACGACCGCACTATTGCAAAAACGTACCCAATATGGCATACTAATATTGTAAAAGGCAGATTGAGACAGCTGGATGTATTGATTTTCGTGTATACAAAAAAGGAGTGCATCGATAATGATTAAAGTGGGTATTAATGGTTTTGGCCGTATCGGCCGATTTGTTTTCCGTGCAGCACAGACCCGTGATGATATTGAAATCGTAGGCATCAATGATTTACTGCCTGTAGATTATATGGCGTATATGCTCAAGTATGATACAATGCATGGTCAGTTTGACGGTACTGTCGAAGCGGATGTGGAACATAATCGTCTTATTGTCAATGGGAAGGCTGTCCGTATTACAGCGGAAAAAGATCCGGCAGATCTCAAATGGGATGCAGTAGGCGCTGAATATGTGGTGGAATCCACGGGCCGCTTCCTTACGATGGATCTTGCTGAAAAGCACTTGCAGGCAGGTGCTAAATATGTAGTTTTATCTGCTCCGTCCAAACAGGGGGCGGATGGCCGTCAGGCTGATATGTTTGTCTGCGGTGTCAACACCGCTGCTTATAAGGGGCAGACGATCGTTTCCAATGCCTCCTGCACGACGAACTGCCTGGCACCGATTGCCAAAGTACTGAACGACGCATTTGGCATTCAGGATGGTTTAATGACGACGGTGCATTCCACGACGGCTACACAGAAAACGGTGGATGGCCCATCCATGAAAGATTGGCGCGGCGGCCGTGCGGCATCCGGCAATATTATTCCTTCTTCTACTGGTGCAGCTAAGGCTGTCGGCAAGGTTATTCCGGAATTGAACGGCAAATTGACAGGCATGTCCATGCGCGTACCGACATTAGATGTTTCTGTTGTCGATCTTACGGTCAATCTTGCAAACCCGGCTACGTATGATGAAATCTGCGATGCGATGAAAAAAGCTTCTGAAGGCGAATTAAAGGGAATTCTTGGATATACGGATGAAGCTGTCGTGTCTTCTGATTTTCTTGGCTGCCCGCTTACGTCTATTTTTGACGCGAAAGCTGGTATTGCTTTGACCGATACGTTTGTAAAGGTTGTTTCATGGTATGATAATGAAATCGGCTATTCCAATAAGGTTTGCGATTTGATTGCCAGGATGAATGCCTACAACAACAAACACTAAATTGTAAGAGCCGCATCTCTGTGCGGGACACGGCCTCCCGTTACTCCTCAAAACGAGTGAATAGCAACACATTGATTAAGGCAGGGATTGCGAACGTCCCTGCCTTTTCTGTTCTTCACAAAATCTGTGGAGAAGAGGAAGGAGGAATTTATAATGAATAAAAAAAGTACGGTTATGTTGGTGATTATGGATGGACTTGGCTGCCGTCAGGATTCAATGGATAATGCCGTGGCGGAAGCGGATCTTAAAGTGCTGCCAAGGCTGTGGCAGGAATATCCTCATTCACATTTGCAGGCATCCGGCGAAGCAGTCGGGCTGCCAGCAGGCCAGATTGGTAATTCCGAGGTAGGGCATCTGAATATCGGGGCGGGACGTATTGTATACCAGTCATTGACTAAAATTACAAAAGATATCGCAACAGGAGAGTTTTTAAAAAAGCCGGCGCTTGTCGGGGCAATGGAAAATGCGCTGAAACATGATTCGGCACTTCACTTGTTGGGGTTAGTGTCTCCCGGTGGTGTTCACAGCAGTGAACAGCATCTCTTTGGATTATTGAAAATGGCTAAACAGTATGGCTTGAAAAAAGTATATGTCCATGCTTTTCTTGATGGTCGTGACGTGCTGCCTCGCAGTGCCGGGGCATATCTGCAGGAACTGGAGAATGAGTGTGCCGCAATCGGTGTTGGTGAAATTTCCACTATCAGCGGCCGGTATTATGCCATGGATCGGGATAAACGCTGGGATCGCGTGGAAAAGGCATATGACGCTGTGGCATTGGGAAAGGGCAAGGAGGAACTCAATGCGGCGGACTGCCTGGCACATTCTTATGCGGCAGATATTTCTGACGAATTTGTTATTCCGACGGTCATTCATAAGCATCCCGTTCAGGACGGAGACAGCGTTGTGTTTTTTAATTTTCGCCCGGACCGGGCACGTCAGCTGACGGAGGCTTTTGTCAGTGATTCGTTTCCCTATTTTGACCGGCCCCCAAAATTGGATGTATATTTTACGACGATGACGCGGTATGAAGACGATCTGCCTGCCCATATCGTGTATGATAAGGAACGGATTCCCAATACACTGGGAGAAGTGCTGTCCAAGGCAGGGAAGAAACAGCTGCGTATCGCTGAAACGGAAAAATATGCTCACGTGACATATTTTTTCAATGGTGGAGAAGAAACACCGAATGAGGGAGAAGATCGTATTCTTGTCCCGTCTCCTAAGGTTGCAACGTATGATTTACAGCCTGAAATGAATGCGGCTATAGTGACTGATAAGGTTGTCGCAAAGATCAAGGAAAATGTGTATGACATGATTATCCTTAATTTTGCCAATGCCGATATGGTAGGCCATACGGGTGTAATCGCAGCGGCCATCACTGCAGTTGAAACTGTGGATGCCTGCATCGGCCGGATTTTGGATGCGCTTCTTCCTCAGAATGGGCAGCTTTTAATTATTGCCGATCACGGTAATGCCGAACAGATGACTGACCCGGCAACGGGCTCTCCGTATACTGCGCATACGACCAATCCGGTGCCATGCATTCTGGTCAGTGAACAACACAAACAGGATTCTTTGCAGGATGGCGTTTTAGCAGATGTGGCACCGACAATGCTGGGCTTAGCCGGGATGATGGTGCCACCAGAAATGACAGGGAAAAATCTTCTTGTTAGCCAAGGCAAATAGTATACACTACTTACCTTGGAAAAATGATGATGATACACGCTAACAAATAATATACACTTAAAATAAAAATAACAAAGCATGAATCCTCTGAAACAGGCGATTTCAATTCAATAGTTTACAAGAAATGAGAGAAAGCATATACTATATGTGTGAATAAAAAGCACATATAGCGGCGGCTTTCTGGATGAGTTTCGCTGCCGCTGCGGTGTGCCTGACATGAGGAGGAAATGCAATGACAGTAAAAGTAGGCATCAGTGGCTTTGGACGGATTGGCAGATGTACCTTTCGTACGTCTCTTATTCATCCGGAAGTTGAAATCGCGGCGATCAATAATCGCTCTGTCGGACCAGTTATGGCAGATTTACTCAAGTTTGACACGGTTCATGGCGTGTGGGATCATGAGGTTTCCTGGGATTCTGAGAAACAGGCACTTCTTGTTGACGGGCGTGCCATCCCCGTTACCAATGAAACGGATCCTGCCAATATTCCCTGGAATACAATGGGTGTTGATATTGTTGTTGAATCGACAGGTAAATTTAAAGATCGTGATTCGGCGTCCAAACATTTGGCGGATGGTGCGAAGAAAGTCATCATTACTGCGCCGGGGAAAAAACCGGATGCTACTATTGTCATGGGAGTCAATGAAGAAACATACGACCCAGCGACACAGCATATTATTTCCAATGGGTCCTGCACAACAAATTGTCTGGCACCCGTTGCAAAGGTATTGTCGCGGGAGTTTGGCATTGTCCGGGGCATGATGACTACGGTTCATTCGTATACAAATGATCAGCAATTGGTAGACGGGGTTCATAAAGATCTTCGTCGGGCCCGCTGTGCGACACAGTCTATTATCCCTACGTCGACTGGAGCTGCCAGAGCGGTTGCGCTGGTACTTCCCGAATTGCAGGGGAAGTTTTCAGGAATGGCACTGCGCGTGCCGACACCGAACGTATCTATGACGGATTTAGTTGCTGTTCTCAAAAAAAAGGTTACAGTAGAAGAAGTAAACTGTGCTATGAAAAAATGGGCTGATGGGCCGATGAAAGGGATTTTGGCATATTCGACGGCACCTACCGTTTCTTCGGATTATATCAGTAATCCGCATAGTTCGATTGTTGATTCGTTAGATACGCAGGTGGTAGAAGGCGACATGGTAAAAATTGTTGCCTGGTATGACAATGAATGGGGGTATTCGCTCCGGGTCAATGACCTGGCATCGTATATCGCTTCCCAAGGGTATTGATGCTATCCAATTCAGAAATCATGACAGGCAGCAAAGGTGGAGGTACATATGGAACAAGATACACTGGGTATCTTTCAAAAAATCGCTCCCGATGTGATGGGAACGATCAAAGAACGGTATTTGCTGCTGCGTCATATTTCTGATGCGGAACCGGTAGGGCGGCGCACGCTGGCCGGCTTGTCGGGACTATCTGAACGAGTGGTGCGATCTCATGTGGATGTGCTCAGACGCAGTGGTATTGTACGGTTTACGACGATGGGGATTGCCATGGAGCCAGAGGGTAAGAAGATGATGCCTTCTTTGCTGGAGTGTTTTCTGCGCCTTAACAATCTGGACGATATGCAGCGGCGTATTCGTCAGGCGTTAGGACTGAAAAATGTGTATATTGTTCCTGGAGACAGCGACAATGATAAGACGGCCAAAGAAGAATTGGGGCGCCGTGGTGCTTTGTTGCTCAACGATTTGCTGGGGAGTGTGGAGACGGTGGCTATCAGCGGCGGTTCGACGATGGCGGAGATTGCGCGCATGCTTCCGGAAAGCATGGCGGAGGCGACCATTCTTCCTGCCAGAGGCAGTATGGGTAATCACGTGGAATTTCAGGCAAATTATATTGCCGCTAATATTGCGGCCAAAACCCACAGTTCGTATCGCATGATCCATTTGCCCGAGGGATTAAGCGCGTCAGCGCTGCATATTATGTTTGAATCGGATCGGCAGGCGAAAGAAAATGCTGCTATGACTGCCCGTGCTCAAGTCGTGCTTTTTGGTATCGGCAGGGCAGATCGGATGGCAAAGAAACGAGGCATGACTGGTCTGCAGCGTGAGGCATTGGAAAATCTGGGCGCACGCGGGGAATCTCTGGGCTGCTACTGCAGTTTGGAGGGAAAAATTCTCTATGGAACAAACAATATTGGAATTTCCCTGCGGGATATTAAACATCATCCGCATGTTATTGCTGTGGCCGGCGGTACCGGCAAGGCAGAAGCGATTCTTTCTGTCATGCGGACCTGCCGCACAGGCACCCTTGTTACAGATGAAGGAGCAGCTGAGAAAATCATGAAGTTGATCTGACAGAAAGGGTGTATAGAATGGTAAAGATTGGTATTGATGGCTTTGGACGAATTGGCAGAAGTGTGTTTAAAATTGCCCGGCGGTATCCGGAGGAGATAGAGATAGCGGCGATCAACGATATTGGTACGCCGAAGCAGATGGCTCATTTGCTGAAATATGATAGCATTTACGGGATTATGCAGAATGAGATTTCGTATGACGACCGGTATCTCCGGGTAGACGGAAGAGCATATCCTTTGTTTCAGGAACGGAATGTAAAAAACGTGGATTGGGATGGACTGGGAGTGGATATTCTTGTTGAAGCGTCAGGCATATATTCGGGACGAATCAATACATCGTCTCAGAAGCGGCTGCCTTTGGGGGGACATGTAAAAAAAGTGCTGATTACGTCCCCGTCTACCATTGATGATATTACTGTGGTGCTGGGAGTGAATGAAGATGCCTATGATCCGCAGAAGCATCACGTTATTTCCGGTGCATCCTGCACGACTTGCGGTTTGGCGGCTGTTTTGCAGGTGATGAATGAAACTTATGGCGTCAACCGCGGCATGACAACGTCGATCCATTCGTATACGACAGATCAAAAGATACTGGATGTATCACATAGGGACTTGCGGCGCGCCCGGGCAGCGGGCATGTCTATTATTCCGACGACGACCGGTGCGGCGGAAGCGATCACTAAGGTGCTGCCCGAATTTGAAGGTAGGCTCAGCTGCCGTGCCGTACGCGTGCCGACACCGGATGTATCTGTTATCGACATGGTGCTGGAATTAGATAAAAAGGATATTACTCTCGATGAATTGAACGGTACATTCCGCGCTGCGGCAGCCGGCAAATACAGAGGGATTATTGATACAAACGAGGATGAGCTGGTATCGGTGGATTACCGGGGAAATGAACATACGACGACGATTGATATACCGCTGAATATGGTAATGAAAGGCGGCTTGGTCAAAATTATTGCCTGGTATGATAATGAATGGGGCTATGCCCGCCGGATTGTTGATCTTGTACGGTTTCTTGCCGGCAAGGGCATGTAAGACTGTGACAGAGCAAGGCCGCCGTCCGGAGTAAGCCGTTACCGTTTTATCATATAGTTATAGAATTTATGCATTACGGCAGCGCAGGTTCCGGATGCAGAGGAGGACTTTTTATGAAAAAAACGATTACAGATGTAGCAGTAGATAATAAGCGCGTATTTGTACGGGCGGATTTCAATGTACCGCTTGATTCGGATTGCCGGATTACAGATGATACGCGTATCCGCAAGACCTTGCCGACGATACAGTATTTGCTGGATCATCATGCAGCCGTTATTCTAGCCAGCCATTTAGGCCGTCCCAAGGGAAAATCCGTCCCTGAATTTTCGTTAAAGCCGGTTTCAGAACGGTTGTCTAAGCTGTTGGGTATTCCGGTGAAAATGGCACCGGACTGCATTGGGGCAGAAACCAAGGCTATGGCAGATGCGTTGAAGCCGGGAGAGATTCTCTTGCTGGAAAATCTCCGTTATCATAAAGAAGAAGAAAAAAATGATTCTGAATTTTCACGTCAGCTTGCAGACTTGGCTGAAATCGGTATCAACGATGCATTTGGCTGCTGCCATCGGGCGCATGCGTCGGTAGCTGGCATTACAACCTATTTGCCTATGGCAGCGGGTTTTCTTCTGGAAAAGGAAATCCGGTTTATCGGTGGGGCCGTGGATAATCCGGCACATCCCTTTGCGGCGATTATTGGCGGTGCTAAGGTATCTGATAAAATCGAAGTTATTTCCAATCTGCTGCCTAAGGTCGATGTCATGATTATCGGCGGCGGTATGGCTAATACGTTTCTGGCAGCGCAGGGTTACGGTATTGGAAAATCACTTGTGGAAACGGATAAAATCGATCTGGCCGGGCACCTTATTGAACAAGCTGTACAGCAGCATACGAAGCTGCTGCTGCCTGTTGATGTTGTTGCTGCCGCAGCCTTTGCCAATGATGCGGAATATCGGGAAGTGGCAGTGGATGCTGTTCCGGCAGATTGGATGATTCTCGATATTGGAACCAAGAGCCGCGCGCTTTTTTCCAAAGAACTGGCGGCCATGAAGCTTATCGTTTGGAATGGTCCGATGGGCGTGTTTGAAATGGAAAATTATGCGCAAGGGACGGAGGCTGTTGCGAAAGCTGTTGCTGATTCAAAGGCGGTATCTATTGTAGGCGGGGGTGATTCTGTGTCTGCTGTCAATAAAACGGGACTGGCCGATAAGATCAGCCATATTTCCACTGGCGGCGGCGCGTCTTTGGAATATTTAGAAGGAAAGCAGCTTCCCGGAGTGGTTGCGTTGAGTGATAAATAATTTATATACATGTTCAGGAGGTATTTTTCATGAGGAAAACAATTATTGCCGGTAACTGGAAAATGAATCATCTTGGCAGTGATGCGAAGGCAACCATAACGGGTCTTGTCAGCCGCATACCGCAGAATGTCAAATCAGAAGTCGTTATTGCGCCCGTATTTCCGTATTTGCCCATGGCTGTTGAATTTACAAAGGGTACTCCGGTTCATGTGGCGGCACAGAATATGCATTGGGAAGAAAGCGGTGCGTATACAGGAGAAGTTTCACCGGCTATGCTTGTTGATATTGGTGTAACACATGTTATTATCGGCCATTCCGAACGGCGGACATATTTCAATGAAACGGATGAAACGGTCAATAAAAAGGCGGACGCGGCATTGAAGCATGGTCTGATACCGATCATTTGCTGCGGCGAAACATTGGAACAGCGTGAACGGGGAATTATGCAGTCTTGGATTGAAGGCCAGATTGAAAAGGCACTGAAGGGATTAACTGCTGCTGCAATGACAAAAGTTGTCATTGCCTATGAACCGATTTGGGCTATTGGCACGGGTAAGACGGCTACGTCTGCTCAGGCACAGGAGGTCTGCGCGATTATTCGTAAGAAGATTTTGGCATTATATGGCAGTGTGGCTGCGGATTCTGTTTCTGTATTGTACGGCGGCAGTGTCAAGGGGAAAAATGTTGCTGAGCTTACGGGTTCACCGGATATTGATGGCGGCCTCGTCGGCGGTGCCAGCTTGAAGGTAGACGATTTTATGGCGATTATTGAGAACGCAGTCATAAAATAAGGTGTATCCTTATAAGGAATCATAGATCGAAACGGCCTATACCAGGTACTGCATCTGGTATAGGCCGTTTTTTATCAATATTTCAGTTACAAAATGTGTATTCGTCATGATTCATATGCTATAATATAAAAAGAATGATCGAATTGGAGTAATAGTGGAGTAATAGTATTGTATTATACGTAATTTTAGTATCGACGTGTATCAAGGAGCTGACGGAGATGCCTATGAAAGCTTTTATAATTGACCATGAGCCACTGATGGCGGCACAATTGAAAAAAATCCTTTTGCGCATTTCTTCGTCTGTTTCGGAGATTTCTATTTGTTATGAAGGAGAGCAGGCTCTTACGCAAGTCATGCAGTTCAAGCCTGATATTATTTTTTTGACAATAGAAATGCCCCGGTTTGACGGTATTTCTATTGCCCGGCGTTTGTATGCGGATATGGAGAAATTGCCGGTGATCGTTCTGGTCACGGGTTCGCGGGAATTGGTAATTCAGGCTGTGCAGCTCAATGCGCTTGATTATCTGGTTAAGCCCATACAGGAGCAGGACGTGAGGCGTGTTTGGGATAAGTTCCTGAAGCTTCATCCCCAGCCTGTTGCTGCGTCTGGGGGGGAACCGACGGAGTCATCGGTGAAAAATGGTGCGAAGGGAATAGCGCGGGATAAGCCGTACTCCAAAAAGTTTTCCGTCAATGAGGGAGATAAAATAAAAATTATTGACAGCGCCAAGATACGGCTGGTTTATGCGGAGAAACGCAAGGTTTTTGTCGTGACTACAGATGGCGGCATACATCAGTCGCGGCTGAATCTGGTTCATTTTGAGCAGCGTCTGCCGGAGATTAAATTCTTTCGCTGTCATCGCAATTATATTGTGAATATAGATGAGGTACAGGAAATCGAACCATGGTTTAATCATCAGTACCTTCTTATATTGAAAGGTAATCCACCGCAGCAGGTCCCAATCGGCAGATCGTACGTCAGTAAAATTCGTGATTATATTGAACTGTAATTGAAGACGTGCTGGCCGTGGGAGGGCCGGACGCTCTGCGTGCAGAACGTCTGGCTTTTTTGACAATCAGATCACAGCATTGAAATAGAAGAATGGTATCCGTTCAATGTCCGAGAGCCGGACTGTAAAAAATATAATTGTATTTATGCCTGCATTATAGAATAATAAAAATTCATATGGTATAATTCAAAGTAAAGCAATGTAAAGAAATATTAAACATTGCGTAATATTTATGTAACAGCCGTTTACCTTTTCGATTAAGGAGATCTGATTATTATGGCATTTCACTTAAAGCCCAAAGAGGAGAAGTTTTTTTCTCTGCTGGACCAGCATGCTGCGCTGAGTTATCAAGCCGCAGAGCTTTTGCGGCAGGCGATGAACGAGGAAATTCTGAAGGAAGAAGCACTGGAAAAAATTGATTCATTGGCTGAACGGGCCGATGAGCTTGTCATGGAAACAATGAAGCGTCTGCAGAAGACTTTCATTACACCGATGGATCGGGAGGATATCCAGCAGCTTATCGACCAATTGGATGCCGCAATAGACAGCATTAGTGACATTATGGATAAAATGTGCATGTACCGTATTGGGGAAGCCACTGCGGGGGCTAAACAGATGACGGTTATTACAGCGACGGCAATGAAGGAGATCCGCAAATCTATCGGCTATATGAAAGATCTGAAAAAAAATTATCTAAAGGTAGAAGCACGCAGCAAGAAGGTCTTGAAATTGGAACAGGAATGTGATGATTTATATCACGAAGAAATGGCACGGCTTTTTACAAAATGTAAGGATCCCATTGAAATTATTAAGTGGAAAGAAATTCTTCAGTCCGTGGAAGATGTGACAGACGATTGTGAGCATTTGGTCATTACTTTCAGAAAGGTCGTATTGAAGTATGCCTGAGCATTGGTTAATATGGGCTGTTGTATTATTGGCTATTTTATTTGATTATATTAATGGTTTTCATGATACGGCGAATGCTATTGCAACAAGTGTTTCGACGCGGGCTATTTCACCGCGTCATGCCATCATGATGGCAGCCGTTTTGAATTTTGCCGGTGCAATGGTCAGCACCGGTGTGGCTAAAACTATTGGCGGCGATTTAGTTTTGAATCCAGTCGGTATCAGTCTGGAGGTCATTGTAGCCGCTTTGATCGGTTCGATTATTTGGAATGTTTTAACTTGGTATTATCGTATTCCCAGCAGCTCGTCCCATTCCTTGGTAGGCGGGGTTATTGGTGCCGTATCTATCAGCGTGGGACCGGCCGCGCTGGATGCCGGCGGCATTGGGAAAATTGTTTTGTCTTTGATTTTATCACCTGTCATTGCTCTGGCGACAGGCTATTTTGTTATGATCGGGCTTCTATGGATATTTCGCAACTTTTCGCCTATAGCTCTCAATCGACAGTTTCGGAAGATGCAGCTTGTATCGGCGAGTCTGATGGCTTTTTCACATGGCTCCAATGATGCGCAGAAGGCAATGGGGATCATTGCCCTGGCGTTGCTCAGCGGTGGTTATATCGATACAATGGAAATTCCCGTATGGGTAAAAATCGCTTGCGCTACATCTATGGCTTTAGGTACATCGGCAGGTGGCTGGCGCATTATTTCAACGATGGGTTCGAAAATCTTTAAAATGGAGTCTATCAACGGCTTTGCGGCTGATTTGAATTCGTCTATTGTTATTTTTTCAGCTACTTTTCTTCACCTGCCAGTCAGTACGACGCATGTCGTATCCGGGTCTATTATGGGCGTAGGGTCGGCGGAACGAGTTCGTGCCGTCCATTGGGGCGTGGCGCGGAGTATGCTTATCGCATGGGTCGTGACGATTCCCATCAGTGCTCTTATGTCTGCGGTGATTTATAAGATTATTGATCTCCTTACCAATATATAAATATAGTATTGAAAAACAGGCTGCAGCTAACCGTGTGTATGGCTGCGGCTTTTTATGTGGCAGGTCTATGGTGTATAAATAAGATGGCTGAGAATGACTGATAAAACTATACTTTTTTTGTCTCTTATTGTATAATAAAAGCATGGATAAGGAGGAATGTAACCTATGCGATTGAATCAGGCTACAGACTATGCGTTCCGAATGGTCTTATATTTAGCAGCTCTTCCGGAAGGAACTAAAATTACGGGAGCTGCTTTAGCAGAAAAACAAAATATACCGGAGCGTTTTTTGCTTAAAATTATGCGCAGTCTCACAGCGGCAGGCATTATGAAGTCCTATCGTGGCGTGAAAGGCGGATTTGCTCTGCAGCGGATGCCGCAGAATATTACGTTATTTGATGTGATTGAGGCGGTAGAAGGGCAGACAGAGTTGCAGCGGTGTCTTCATGATATTGGTTCATGTACACGAGGCTGCAGTAATATGTGCTCCATTTATGCCGCTTTTGCAGATATCCAGCGTGAACTGGCAGATCGTCTCCAGTCGATCAACTTTGCTGATCTCGCCAAACAGGAAGAAATATTCAGCAAAGCTCATGAAAAAACAAAAGTACATAATGCGTAGATCGAAATAGACAATGCCACAGCAGGCTTAATATACTTGCTGTGGCATTGTTCTGTTATCCTGTCCCTTTCTTTTATGAAAAAAATATTGTAAAATAAGTAATACCTGTAGTGTTTTTATTTTAGTGCATTGATGGAGAGACGATTATGTATTTACCTATTCAAGGTTTTATCAGCAGTTTTCGGTTGCTTGACATATTGGATATTCTTTTGGTAGCGTTTGTTTTATATAAACTGTTTATTCTTATTCGAAATACTCGTGCCGTGGCCTTGGTTAAGGGGCTGCTTATTCTTGGGGCTGTTACAATCGTCAGTAAGGTACTGGATCTGCATGTTATTAACTGGATGCTCCAGCAGGGAATGACGGTTATTCTGGTAGCGCTGCCTGTCGTGTTTCAGCCGGAACTTCGGCGGGCACTGGAACAGATCGGCCGTGGCCGTTTTTTTCGTTCTGGGCAGGTTATTGGCATGGAAGAGCTGGAACGACTTATTAACGAAATAGTGGCGATTAGTGAGTCTCTGTCAAAAACACATACGGGAGCTCTTATTGTATTTGAACGGGAAATTGGATTGAATGATTATATTGATACGGGTATTGCCATAGACGGGGTGGTGTCGCGGGAGCTACTGGGAAATGTTTTTATCCCCAATACACCGCTGCATGACGGGGCCGTTATTATACGGGAAAATCGTATTATGGCAGCTGGCTGTTTGCTGCCTCTCACTTCAGATCGTTCTCTTTCAACGGAATTGGGAACGCGGCATCGTGCAGCCATTGGCATCAGTGAACTGGCAGATGCCGTTGTTGTTGTTGTCAGTGAAGAAACCGGTTCTATTTCGTATACTTATGGAGGTCATATTTATCGTCATTTAGATGGCAACGCACTGCGAAATGTTCTGATGACCTTTTTGAATAAAGCGCCTCAGGGGATTGCCAATATTTTTAAATGGAGGCCGTCAAAATGATGAATAAGCTTGGTAAAAAATGGCAGTTGAAAATTATTTGCCTGCTGCTGGCTATTGTTTTGTGGTTTCTCATCATTAATGAGCAAAATCCGATTAGTGAGGGCAGCTATACCGTGCCTGTTACGGTGGAGAATCTGGATGCGCAATATATTACCTCCAACGTTCCTAAAACGGTATATGTTCGATTGTCCGGACCGCGAAATACGATCATTAATGTAGGCCCTTCTGATATTCGGGCCTATATTGATTTATCCAATGCGCAGGAGGGGGAGATGGAAGTGCCTGTTCGGTTGGAAATTCCCCATGGTACAGAATTGAAAAAGCAAAGTATGACATCGGCTAAAATTACCGTGGATGTATATACGGTCCGTGAATTTATCCTGACATCCCGCCTGGCAGGTAAAATGGATGATACTGCCTTTGTAAGCAGCTTGAAAATGGTTCCGGAAAAGGTTGTCGTCAGTGGGGCGCGCCGTTTGATTAAGCAGGTAAGCAAGGCCATTGTGGAAATTCCTGTTGCCGGGAAGTCGGAGGACTTCTCCGTTATGGCGCCTATCCATTTGGAAGCGGCAGACGGTTCACGGATAGACGGATTGGAAATGACCCCATGGCAGAGCAGTGTCAAGGTAATGATTGGGCATAATGCGGTGACCAAGGTCGTGCCGGTCGGCGTAGCAACATATGGCCATTTAGCCTCGTCCGTGACATTGAAATCCATCAAGGCGGATCCGGAAACGGTTGAGATTAAGGGAGAGGCCGGCGCAGTAAATGGGCTGTCCCGTATTGATTTGATGCCGATCAGTCTGGAAGGGCTGGATCAGGATAAAGAGTGGAAAGTTACTGCCCCTTCCATCAAGGGCGTGATTATTGATCCAGACACGATTAATGTGGTCATGAAAGTAGAAAAGGCAGAATAAAGGAGAGAGTTGCGTGCTTAGAGTTTTAAATATCCGTACCATCGTTCCGCTGGAAAAGCCATTGGAGGTATTGGTGGCAAAAAAACTGCGGTGCAGCCGTTCCGATATAGAACAGGTATGCATTGTCCGCCGCTCTGTGGATGCCCGGCGAAAACCACGGATTTACTTTGTGTTTACTGTAGATGTGTCTCTTTCCCGGGAGGAGTCTGTCTGGAAAGGCTGCCGGGATAACAAAGACGTGCGGCGGATAACCGACGAACCGGCTCCTGTCATATTTCCTGGTACGCAGCCGCTGGCAGCCCGTCCGATAGTAATCGGTACAGGTCCGTCAGGGTTGGCGGCTGCTTTGCTGCTGGCCCGTCATGGTTATCGGCCGATTGTATTTGAACGAGGCTGTGATGTGGATACGAGGGCAATTCATGTCGAGGACTTTTGGCGTGACGGCGTGTTTCGCCCTAACTCCAATGTCCAATTTGGAGAGGGTGGTGCCGGGACTTTTTCCGATGGAAAATTAACGACGCGTGTTAATCATCCGCTGCTGCGGCAGATTTTGCAGATTTTTGTTGATGCAGGTGCTCCAGAAGAAATCCGGTATGCCTATAATCCTCATATTGGAACGGATATACTGCGGCGTGTCGTTAAAAATATACGTCAAATGATTGAGGCGCTGGGAGGAACGGTACGGTTTCAGAGCTGTGTGACTGCTGTTAACCGGGATGAATACGGACATGTTTCATCCGTGACAGTAAATGACCGTCAGGAGTATGCGGCGGATATTGTGATTATGGGGATTGGTCACAGTGCCAGGGATACGTACTATATGCTTCATCGTAAGGGCGTTGTATTGGAAAAAAAGCCTTTTGCAATAGGGGTACGTATCGAGCATGATCAGCGTGTTATCGATCGATCTCAATACGGCTGTGATGCTGCTGATTTGGGATTGGAGCCTGCGGATTATGCGTTGGTGTATCATAGCCAGGGAGGACGGTCGTGTTATTCGTTTTGCATGTGCCCCGGCGGTGTTGTTGTCGGAGCGGCATCGGAAAAGGGCCGGGTTGTTACCAACGGGATGAGTCTCTACCAGCGCGACAGCGGTATTGCCAACAGCGCTCTTGTAGTCAATGTGACGGCTGACGATATGGGAGGAGACGGTCCTCTGGCTGGGATTGAATTCCAGCGCCGTTATGAGGAATTGGCGTATCAGGCTGGCGGCAGAAATTATCATGCACCGGCTCAGACGGTAGGCAGCTTTCTGCACAGATCAGGAGCGGATATTGAACCGGCATCATGCCATTCATACCGGCCGGGTGTTACATGGACGGATCTGCATGGGGTGCTGCCTGATTTTGTTTCCAGCACTCTGGAACAGGCCTTGCCGTATTTCGGACGGCGGATCCACGGTTTTGACGATGATTGTGCTGTCATGACAGGCGTGGAAACCCGTACCAGTGCTCCTGTGCGCATTACCCGCGGGGCGGATCGTGCGGCAGTTCAGACCGGTGGCTTATATCCTGTTGGAGAAGGCGCCGGATATGCCGGCGGCATTATGAGCGCTTTTTTGGACGGCATGGAAACCGCGCTTGAAATCATTCATAAATATCAACCTTTGGAGGTAAAGTAAATGGCTAGATTGTTTGGAACTGATGGAGTACGAGGAGTCGCAAATGACTCATTAACACCGGAATTAGCATATCATTTAGGCAGGGCCGCCGCTTATATTTTCGGTCAGGACAAGGAACATCCTACGTTCCTTATCGGCAGGGATACACGACGTTCTGGCACAATGCTGGCAGATATTCTGGCAGCGGGTATTGCTTCTGCCGGCGGTGAGTGCTGCATGGTTGGCGTGATCCCGACTCCGGCTATTGCTTACCTGACCCGGACGCATCATATGGATGCAGGGGTCATGATTTCAGCCTCCCATAATCCTTTTGAATATAATGGCATCAAATTTTTTGACGGGTATGGTTATAAGCTTCCAGATGAAATGGAGGATAAAATTGAGGAATATATGCTCAAGGATGAACGTGCTGGCCTCAAAAGCCGTCCGACCGGTGCCGGTATCGGGACGATTTCCGATTGGACTGATTTGCAGCAGGAATATGCTGATTTTATTTATAAGTCGACAGATATTGATTTATCAGGATTGAAGGTCGTCCATGATGGAGCTAATGGCTCGGCGTCTGTTTTGGGGCCGGATATCCTTCGGCGTCTCGGCGCAGAGGTCATTGCTATTCACCACGAACCGAATGGTGTCAATATCAACGAAGGCTGCGGATCAACCCATGTAGAGAGCTTGAAAACGGCTGTTTTGGAGAATGGCGCAGATATCGGCATTGCTAATGATGGTGATGCGGACCGCTGTCTGGCTGTTGACGAAAAAGGGCAGGAAATGGACGGCGATCAGATTATGCTGCTGTGCGCTTTGAAACTGAAAGAAGAAGGCCGTCTGAAACAAAATACTGTTGTGGGCACTGTTATGAGCAATATTGGTTTTCACAAGGCGCTGAAGGAAATGGGCTGCCGCAGTGTGATTACAGCTGTAGGTGATCGATATGTTCTGGAACGAATGCGTAAAGATGGATATTCTCTCGGCGGTGAACAGTCCGGTCATATTATCTTTCTCGATTACAATACGACTGGCGACGGGTTGCTTACAGCCGTGCAGCTGCTGAGTATTATGAAGCAAAAGCAGCAGCCATTGTCAGAATTGGCAGGACTTATGACCCGGTATCCGCAAATATTAAAAAATGTCCGCGTACAGACAAAATCAGGATGGGAAAATAATAATCTTATTATGGCGGCTATTTCGTCAGGTGAAGAGGAATTGGGAGAAGACGGCCGTATTCTTGTTCGTCCGTCAGGTACGGAACCGTTGATTCGTGTTATGGCAGAGGGACCGGATTTGGAGCAACTTGAGCGAATTGTAGATGATATTGCCGTTGTGGTGGAACATGAAATGGGGCCTTCCAAATAAAGGCGGCTATTGACCAAGTGATCTAAATATATTAAAATGTGGGAATGAAGTGTGCTGTAAGCGGTATGCTTCATTCCTGTTTTTTTACAGGCGTTTGGAAATCCGTTCGTAAAATGGATAGCGCTAGTACCTAAGGCTCTTAGGTAGACGAGGTAGAGAAGTATCGAATATATCAGCGGATGTCTCTCGGCAGCTTCAGTCGTCACAAGGTGGAAAAACATCACGGTAACGGGATGGACAACGTCACTATGGGAAGCAAAAAAAACCTAGGAGGATAAATATATGTGTGGTATCGTAGGGTATATAGGAGACAGAGAAGCTGCGGATTTTTTGATGGACGGACTGTCTAAGCTGGAATACCGGGGGTATGATTCAGCAGGTATTGCCGTCTATCATAATGGTGCGATTGCAATACGGAAAAAGGCCGGCCGTCTTGTGAATCTGAGCAATGAGGTCAAGGCACATCCGATTGTTGGAACCGCGGGCATTGGACATACACGCTGGGCGACTCATGGTGGCCCTTCTGATGTTAATGCACATCCCCATACAGATGAAAAGGGAAATTTTGCCATTGTTCACAATGGGATTATCGAGAATTATATGGAGATAAAAGAGCACCTTTTGGCAAAAGGATATCATTTTAAATCAGAAACGGATACGGAAGTCGTGGCTCATTTATGTGCGGACATGTATGATGGTGATTTTACCAGCACGGTTCGCAGGGTATTGGCAAAACTGCAAGGCTCATACTCGCTGGTATTTATGTGTAAATTTGAACCGGATAAAATTATTTGCAGCAAAAAGGATAATCCACTTATCGTTGGTCTGGGCAACGGCGAAAATTATATTGCCTCGGACATTCCGGCAATTTTAAATTACACCCGGAAAACATATATCATGAATGATGGTGAAATTGCTATTGTTCAAAAAGATAAGGTGTGGGTCATTGATTTTGACGGCCGCCCGATTTCCAAGAAAATTTTTGAAGTCAACTGGGATGCAGAGGCAGCAGAAAAAGGCGGCTTTGAACATTTTATGCTCAAGGAAATTTATGAACAGCCAAAAGTTATCAAAGATACGATGAGCTGCCGTATTGCCTCAGATGGCGAGCAGATTCAATTTGAAGAACTGAATTGGACGCCGGAAGATGTCAAATCTATCGGTAAAATTATGATTGTAGCTTGCGGTACAGCCTATCATGCTGGTTTGCTGGCTAAATATTTTATTGAAAAACTGGCCCGTATTCCTGTTGAAGTGGATATTGCATCGGAGTACCGGTACCGAGATCCATTGACGGACAGTAAGACCTTGTGCATTGTAATCAGCCAATCCGGAGAAACCATTGATACGCTGGCGGCTTTAAAGGAAGCTAAACGGCGCGGTGCCCGTTCTCTTGCGATTACCAATGTCGTCGGCTCGTCTGTTTCCCGTGAAGCGGATCAGGTTGTGTATACATGGGCCGGCCCGGAAATTGCTGTTGCTTCCACCAAGGCTTATACCACGCAGCTTGTGGCATTACTTTTGCTGGCACTGTATATGGGGCGTTTGAATGGACATTTGACTGCAGATCGGGAAGCACAAGTTATCCGAGATCTCCAACGTGTGCCGGATCAATGCCGGAATATTTTTGATCATGCCGGGGATATTAAGGAATTGGCTGCAAAAATCAAGGAAAAGGAAGATATATTTTTCATCGGTCGGTCTATGGACTATGGATTGGCGATGGAAGGAGCTTTGAAATTAAAGGAAATTTCCTATATTCATGCTGAAGCGTATGCTGGTGGTGAACTCAAGCATGGTACTCTGGCGTTGATTATTTCGGGAGTACCCGTTATTGCTTTGGCAACACAACAGGATGTAGAAGAAAAGATGATCAGCAATATTAAGGAAGTAAAGGCTCGTGATGCCTATGTGATCGGCGTCGTTCAAGAGGGAGATACGGAGGTCAGAAAGACTATTGATTCTGTGATTACTATTCCCCGCTCAGATAACTTTGTACTGCCAATTATGACGGTTATTCCATTGCAACTGCTGGCGTATTACACCGCGGTTGTTCGTGGCAATGACGTGGATAAGCCGAGAAATCTGGCTAAAAGCGTTACTGTTGAATAAAAAATATCTGCATAATGAAAGAGAAGACTGGAAACAGGGTCTTCTCTTTTTTTTGTAGATTACTAAAATGCACATGATCCTTTTGTATATTATATAGGTCATTGGGGACGAAAAAAATACTTTTGGTAGTGAATACATTACATTCATATTAAAAATGAATATAATACAAGTATAGAAGTTAAAAATGAAGGAAGTATCGGAATAGACCTGCTACATCAAAAGTATGAAAAGAAGCGGCCGGGTATCTGAATCGGAAAAGGATATTCAAAAGGAGAGGTGTTATGTATGTCGCGGTTTATTAATAATTTAAAACGCAGAGTATCAAAGGACTTAAAAAAAATTGTATTGCCGGAATCCAACAGCCGGCGTGTTCTTCAGGCTGCCGAACGCGTTCAGGCAGAAGGATTTGCCCGTCCCATTCTTGTAGGAAAGCCGCAGGAGTTAGTGGAAGTAGCTTCGGAGTATCAAATTGATTTGGATGGTATTGAAATCATAGATCCTAAAACATATCCTATGATTGATGAATTCAGCACCTATTATGCCCAACGGCGGGAAAAAAGAGGCATGACGGTTGAACAGGCACGGCAGATATTGCTTAATAACAATAATTTTTTCGGTGCTTGTTTGGTAGCCTTTGATATTGCTGATGGAATGGTAGCCGGCGCTGTGGCGACTTCATCAGAGGTTATTCGCGCGGCCCTGCAGGTTATCGGGACGCATCCCGGTACGTCGACAGTCAGCAGTTCCTTTATAGTTATTACGGACAAGCCGCAGTTTGGGGACGATGGTATCTTTGTTTTGGGTGATGCCAGTGTTGTTATTGAGCCGACAGCACAGCAGCTGGCTGATATTGCCGTAAGCTGCGTAGAACGGGCCCGCAGGACGGTGCAGACCTTGGATCCTAAGGTTGCATTGCTGTCCTATTCGACGATGGGCAGCGGCAACGGGGGTGAGGTGGATCGTGTTCGTGAAGCAGTCAATCTGCTGCGGGATCGCAATGTCGATTTTGAATTTGATGGAGAGCTTCAGGCTGACGCGGCCTTGGTACCGCGTATTGCCCGTCAGAAAGCTCCCGGTTCGCCAGTTGCCGGGCAAGCCAATATTCTTGTATTCCCGAATCTCGTATCCGGCAATATCTGTTATAAAATGCTGCAGCATTTATCGGGAGCAACAGCATTAGGGCCACTTTTACAGGGGTTGGCTAAACCGGTAATGGATTTATCCCGGGGGTGTACTCCGGAAGATATTACTGACGTCATTGCTATTTGCTGTAGTGATGCGATCTACATGGAGGCAGAACGGGAACGGGATATTGCCTTTACCAGTCGTTTTGAAAAATTAGACCGCCGTGTTGCTGTTGAAAATCAAAATGTATCTATCCAATTTGATTCGGAAAAATGTAAAAATTGTACCTTATGCCGGCGCCGCTGTGCAGATGTCATGTCTATGACCGGATATTATTCTCTGGAAAGTACGGGCGACAAACCAATTTGCGTACATTGCGGGCAATGCTCGTTGACATGTATGTTTGGCGCAACGACGACTGTTTCGCAGCGGGAACTGATCCAGCAGGCCATTGATGATCCGGAAAAAGTCGTTATTTTCCAAACGGCACCAGCTGTACGTGTGGCGCTTGGGGATTCCTTTGGGATGCCTTATGGTGCGATTGTTCGGGGCAAGATGGTATCCGCGCTGCGGCAATTGGGCGGCGATTATATATTTGATACGGACTTCGGGGCTGATTTGACAATAATGGAAGAAGCATCAGAACTGTTGTACCGTATTAAAAACAAGCGGGAGCTGTTGCCTCAGTTTACCAGTTGCTGTCCCTCGTGGGTCGAGTTTACGGAAATTTTTTTCCCGGAACTAATTCCCCATCTTTCGACGGCAAAAAGTCCGATCAGTATGCTAAGCCCGATGATCAAAACTTATTTTGCCAAACGGATGCAGATTGATCCAGCAAAAATAGTAACGGTGTGTGTGACGCCATGTACCTCCAAGAAGGCGGAAATTGCTCGCCCGGAACGAAATGCTGCCGGTATTTATTGGAAGAAACCGGAAATTCGCGATACGGATTATTGTATTACGACACGTGAGCTGGCACAATGGATTACAGATAGGAACATTGATTTTGCTGCACTGTCAGAATCGGAATTTGACTCTGTCTTTGGTGAATCCTCTGGTGCCGGGACTATTTTCGGAAACAGTGGTGGCGTTATGGAAGCGGCGCTGCGGACGCTGATGTATTTGCGGACCGGACAGGTAGCTGACAGAGAGTTTCTTCGTTTTGAACCCGTACGAGGCTTGGAGGGTGTAAAAGAAGCGGCTATTACGCTGGACAATGATATTATTCATGTTGTCGCTATCAGTGGGTTGGGAAATGCCCGCAAGTTTATTAACCGAATGGAAGAAAAACATTCGTGGAAGAAATATGCTTTTATTGAAGTTATGGCGTGTCCAGGTGGCTGCATCGGCGGCGGCGGACAGCCGCGGACCAAACTGCCGCAGGAAATTCCGGCAAAGCGGGCTCGTATTGAATCGCTGTATGCTATGGATAAAGAAAATCCGATTCATGCCAGTTGGGAAAACCGGGAAGTGCAGACCTTATATGCTAAATTTTTAGGAGAACCTTGCAGCGAATTATCGGAACAACTTCTTCATACTCAATATGTAAATAAACATTATATGCTGGGCAAGGAAGATAAAGTGGTTCCGCCGCCTAAACCGGAAAGGAAGCCGGCAGCGGTAATTAAAAAATAACCTTCATTATTGTATACCTCCTCTATGGGCCTATGATACAGCTTGACAATTATCATGCGGGGAAGCTGTATCATAACCGCCCATAAAAAGCAGGCAAGAACGAGTTGGTATGCACCGTATTGAGAAAAATACTAATTTAGAAAAGCTGTTCAGTATCTGGGGCAGCTTTTTTTGTGGTGCGCCGATATGGAAGAATCGTTTGATGAAATTGGAGAGATCGGTACTTTTTATCCTGTATTTTATAAGGAATAACTTGAAGTACGCAACAGATATTTATATAATGTAACTATTGACTGAATCGGATTGTGTTTGGTGAAACATGTTGTAAAGAGGGAGATTATCTATGAGCAGATTTATGAGAGAATTGAAAGATCGGGTTGCCAAGGGGCAAAAGAAAATTGTTTTGCCGGAAACTGCCAGCGTGCGTGTACTGCAAAGCGCTGAACGAGTCAAGGCGGAAGGATTTGCGCAGCCTCTTTTGATAGGTAAACCGAGTGATATCATTGAACGGGCCTCACGATATCAGATTGATCTGGAGGAGGTTGAAGTCGTTAATCCTGGTACACATCCTATGGTTGAAAAATTTATTCAGTATTATGTACGGCGAATGGCGTCAAAAAAAATGAGCTATGACAGGGCCCGGGATATTTTATTGTCCAATCCGGTCTACTTTGGAGCCTGTCTGGTGGCCTTTGATTTGGCTGATGGTATGGTTGCAGGAGCTAAGACCTCATCTGCTGAGGTACTTAGGGCAGCCTTGCAGATTATTGGTCCCAGAAAAAATGCCAGGACTATTAGCAGTTCCTTTATTATTGTGACGGATATGATGCAGTTTGGCAATGATGGTGTTTTCGTAGCTGGTGACGGGGATGTGGTGCCGGTTCCGACAGCAGAACAATTGGCTGACATAGCTTGTAATTGTGTGGAGAGGGCTAAAAATACACTGCATATAGAACAGCCTAAGGTAGCTCTTCTTTCGTATTCCACTATGGGAAGCGCCATGGGAGAAGCGGCAGACCGGGTACGCCAAGCAGTTCAAATACTAAGTGATCGGGAAGTTGGTTTTTTGTTTGATGGAGAAATGGAAGCAGACGTGGCCTTAATCCCGCACTATGCCCGGCAGTGCGCACCGCGGTCACCTGTTGCAGGTCAGGCGGACGTTTTGATATTTCCGGATTTAAGTACTGGAAATATCTGCTGTAAAATGCTGGAACAAATTGCCGGAGCCAGCATTTTAGGGCCGCTGTTGCAGGGATTAACCAAGCCGGTCATGGATTTATCGCGTGTTTCTACGGTGGATACAATTACAGATATTATTGCTGTATGCTGTAGTGATGCTATGGAAAACAGCGGATGATGCGGATACCGTTATCTGTAAAATTATCTTGACAAATGAATGCGTTTGCGATATACTAAACAAGCTGTTGGGGACGGAGCCCGTCAGGGCATCACTTCTCCCGCTTCTTCAAAAAAAGAAGTGCTTGACAAACTCTCATGAGTTTGGTAGAATAAGCAAGTCGTCGCAAGACGGCATGACCTTTGAAAACTGAACAATGCAATAATTGAATTGAACGCCAGAGTGCGAGGTCTTGAAAACATCAAGACGTCAACAAGAGTAAGTATGAACCAAAAACAGTAAGAACGAGCCA
>NZ_LEKT01000031.1 GCF_001045675.1 Megasphaera cerevisiae DSM 20462 | reverse complement strand
CCTCGAAGAATCGCTTCAATTTTTCAGTTTCCAAGAAATTGATGCTAGAAAAATCTCATCTACAAATCTACTGGAACGATTAAATAGGGAAATCCGGCGCCGGACTAGAGTCGTTGGAATTTTCCCCAGTATGGATTCATACGTCCGGCTTGTCACAAGCTATCTCATTGAGTACAGCGAAGATTGGTCCAGCGGGCGTTCTTACATTAATCCTAAAATTATTACCGAGCTTCAACTACAATTAGCAAAGACTGCTTAATCCCATTCGGAGGTTGATGGTTTTTGCGAACATTGCTTGACACTATCCGATCTCATTTTGAAATACATGAATAAAATTTTATAAAAAATAAGTCAATAAAAAGAAAGGACCGCCGGAAATATATCCCTGCAGTCCTTTCTTTTTATTGACTATCATCTGCCATATTTTTCAACAGTCTCGATGCGGCGCAGCGCACGCTGTAACGCAAGCTCCGCTCTGTGTACATCAATATCCTGAGATTTTACATGCAATCTCTTTTCTGCTCTTTCCTTTGCGGCTTCTGCTCGCTCCACATCAATATTCTCCGGCGTTTCTGCTGCCGGTGTAATGATTGTGACCGTATTGTTGCTGACTTCTAAAAAGCCAGATGTTACAGTAATACAGCTGCGCTGACCTTGTTCATCATAAAACAAAGGCCAAATATCCAGAGAAGCAATGAGAGGTGCATGATTAGGCATAATACCCAAATCACCGTCTAAAGCCCGCACAAGGATAAAATCCACATCTTTATGCAAAACAGAGGCATCTGGTGTAATAACTTCCAGCCGAATCGTCTTTTCTGTTTCTGCCATAGCCTATTCTCCTTTCAGAGTCTTGGCCTTTTCATATGCTTCTTCGATATCGCCTACCATATAAAACGCCTGTTCCGGCATGTCGTCGCATTTCCCCGACAAAATTTCCTTAAAACCTGTAATAGTATCTTTTAAAGGTACATACCGTCCGGGCTGACCGGTAAACTGCTCGGCAACGGCAAAAGGCTGGCTCAAGAAACGCTGTATTTTGCGGGCACGAGCAACTGTCATTTTATCTTCTTCAGATAATTCGTCAATACCCAAAATAGCAATAATATCCTGAAGGTCATTATATTTCTGCAGGATAGTCTGCACTTCCCGTGCCGTATGGTAGTGATCTTCCCCTAAGATATGGGGATCCAAAATACGAGATGTAGAGTCAAGCGGATCAACAGCCGGATAAATGCCCAATTCTGCAATCTGACGGGACAATACTGTCGTTGCATCCAAATGAGCAAACGTAGCGGCCGGGGCCGGGTCAGTCAAATCATCGGCTGGTACATATACGGCCTGTACAGACGTAATAGATCCATTTTTAGTTGACGTAATGCGTTCCTGAAGAGCACCCACATCAGTCCCCAGCGTTGGCTGATATCCAACAGCCGACGGAATACGTCCAAGCAAAGCCGAAACTTCAGAGCCTGCCTGAATAAAGCGGAAAATATTATCAATAAACAGCAACACATCCTGATGTTCTTTATCACGAAAGTATTCTGCCATTGTAAGCCCTGTCAGGCCAACACGCATACGTGCTCCTGGTGGTTCATTCATTTGTCCGTAAACCAACGCCGTCTTACTGATAACGCCGGATTCTTTCATTTCATTCCAAAGATCATTCCCTTCACGGGTACGTTCTCCAACACCGGTGAATACAGAATAGCCGCCATGTTCCGTTGCAACATTATGGATCAGTTCCATAATCAAAACGGTCTTGCCAACACCAGCACCGCCAAACAAACCAATCTTGCCGCCCTTTACATAAGGGGCAATTAAATCGACAACTTTAATACCGGTTTCCAAAATTTCTGTTTCTGGAGACTGATCTTCAAATTTAGGTACAGGACGATGAATCGGCCAATATTCCTCAGCTTCCACCTTTTCATCAACCTTGTCGACTGTTTTTCCAAGAACATTAAAAATACGTCCAAGCACACCTTTACCAACAGGAACCGTAATCGGCCCACCTGTATTTTCTGCGGCCATTCCACGGACAAGACCATCAGTGGAACTCATGGCAACGCATCGGACGACATCATCACCCAAATGCTGCATAACTTCTGCTACTAAATCAACGGACTGATCACCTTCCCCACCTGTTACATGTATAGCATTGTAAATAGATGGCAAATCTTCTTCTGATGTAAACCGAATGTCAATAACCGGCCCGATGACCTGGACTACTTTACCAATTTTATTGCTCATGAAGAGGCTCTCCTCTCTTTTCTTAGTTTAAATATCCTAATCCCATTGCACTTTATCACTGCAAGGCATTAGCACCGCTGACGATTTCCGTCAGTTCATTCGTAATACCTGCCTGACGGACTTTGTTATAATGGACTGTCAGTCTATCAATCAGTTCTCCTGCATTGTCTGTTGCTGACGTCATAGCCGTCATACGGGCACCCAATTCGCTGGCTGCCGACTGCAGCAGGCTGTTGTAGATAAACATATCCAGATACTGCGGCAAGAGCGTCTCCAAGACATGCTGCGCATCCGGTGCAAACAAATATTCTTCTTTAGGTCCCTTTGCGCCATCGTCATCCGGCTGCGAAATCGGCAGCATTTTGACAGTCCGTACCTCCTGTGACAATGCCGACCGGAATTTTGTATAAATAACGTATACTTCATCAAATTCACCGGATAAAAATTTTTTTGTTGCTTCCTGCGAAATATTCTGTGCCTGAGTAAACTGGGGCTTATCGGAAAACCCGCTCCATTTTTCTTCTGGCACGATATGCAGATGCTTCAAATATTCAGAAGGTTTTCGACCCGTTGCCATGAGATAAGATACGTTGCGGGGCTTATCCTTTAAAACAGCCACCATTGCCTTATTGATATTAGAATTAAACGCACCGGCCAATCCTTTATCGGAACCGATAATAATATAGCAGGTCCGTTTCACTTCTCGGGCAGTAAACAAAGCGTTACCATCTTCCGGTGCTGCAGCAGACAGACGCTGCAGCATTCCTTCAATTTTTTCGGTGTAAGGGGCTGTTGCCAACGCCCGTTCCTGTGCACGGCGCAGTCGTACGGAGGATACCATCTTCATGGCCTTAGTAATCTGCTGGGTATTCGTAACGGATTTAATCCGCCTGTTTATTTCTCGTGCACTCGGCATAGATTATTCCTCCTCTTTGACCAGCTCATGTGATGTGCCATATTCCTTGGTATATTCACTGATAGCCTTTTTGAGGGTTTCTTCATCATCTTTTCCGAGTTCTTTCGTTGACTTAATATGTTCACCGACTTCAGGGTAATTCGCATGCATAAATTTAGTGAAGCCTTCTTCAAAATCTAATACATCTGTCACCTGAATGGGCATAAGGTATCCTCTGACAGCTAAATAAATCTGCATGACCTGATCTTCAACGGGCATTGGCTGATATTGCGGCTGAATCAGCATTTGCATCGTTCGTTCACCACGATCAATCTGCGCCTTAGTGCCCTTGTCCAAATCAGAACCAAATTGGGCAAATGCAGCTAATTCACGATATTGGGCCAAGTCCAGCCGCAAGGTTCCGGCAATTTTTTTCATGGCCTTGATCTGAGCCGATCCCCCGACACGGGATACGGATAAGCCAACATTAATAGCCGGACGAATACCAGAGTTAAAAGCTTCTGTTTCCAGGAAAATCTGACCATCAGTAATAGAAATAACATTAGTCGGAATATATGCCGACAAATCACCTGCCAGTGTTTCGATAATCGGCAGCGCCGTAATAGAACCGCCGCCTAATTCATCAGATAACTTAGCTGCGCGTTCGAGAAGACGGGAATGTAAGTAAAATACATCACCTGGATACGCTTCACGTCCTGGCGGACGGCGAAGCAGCAAGCTCATAGCTCGATATGCTTGTGCATGTTTAGACAAATCATCGTATACACAAAGGACATCCTTGCCCGTATGCATAAAGTATTCGCCCATAGATACTCCAGAATATGGGGCCAAGTATTGGAGAGGTGCACCATCCGATGCCGTAGCAGCAACAATGATGGTATAAGCCATGGCTCCTTGTTCTTCCAGTGTCCGAACAACACGGGCAACTGTCGAGGCTTTTTGTCCAATAGCAACGTACACGCAGATAACACCGCTATCCTTCTGATTCAGAATAGTATCAATAGCAATAGCTGTCTTCCCCGTACCGCGGTCACCAATGATCAATTCACGTTGCCCTCGTCCGATCGGCACCATGGAATCAATCGCCTTTAGTCCGGTCTGTAATGGTACTTTTACAGGTTGCCGGTCGGCAATTCCCGGAGCCTGTACTTCAATAAGACGTGATTCCGTCGCTTTAATAGCACCTTTTCCATCAATAGGTACGCCTAATGGATTTACGACACGGCCAATCATGCAATCACCGACAGGAACACGCATAACACGTCCTGTACGCCGTACCGTATCCCCTTCTTTAATCAGTGCATCATTGCCAAGCAATACAGCACCGACATTATCTTCTTCCAGGTTCAGAGCCAACCCATATACATCATGAGGCAGTTCCAATAATTCCCCGGACATGGCCTTATCCAAACCGTAAATATGCGCAATGCCATCCCCAACTTCCAGGACGGTGCCAACATCGTCGACATTCATTTCCACATTATAATCTTCGATTTGTTTTTTGATTATAGCCGTAATTTCTTCTGGCTTCATGTTCATTATTCGCCCGTCACCTCATTTACTACGTCAGTCTGAAGTAAAGTATGCCGCATGTCCTGCAGCTGCCTTAAGAGACTGCCGTCTATTAATCTGTCCCCGATCTGGACTACAACCCCGCCAATAATAGACGGGTCCGTATAATACAACGGTTCAATTTTCTTTCCCGTCATATCTTCCAAACTGGCTATCAATTTCTGTTCTTCCTCCGTCGATAGCGGCTTGACGACACGTATTTTTGCCACGACAATATGTTGGGCCGTCCGCGCCAAATCAATAAAACCTTCAATGGCATTGACAACAGCTGCCTCACGTCGCCTATCGATCATAACATATAGAAACTGCAGCACCAGCGGTGAGACATCTCCGGCAAAAATTTCTTTCAATGTTTCTTTTTTCGACTGTGCGGATACCAGTGGATGAGAAATAAACTTCTGCAGTTCCGGATTTTCCAGTATAATATCCCGCACAGTTTTCAAATCTGTTCCAAATTCTTCAAGCTTCTGCTGTTCGCTGGCAATATTAAACATTGCCTGACTGTATTTGCTGTATACAACTTCGGGTACCATAATCAGTTCCCCTTTGCCTTTTGTGCATGGAGTTTTTCAATGCAATCCGCAATCAGCTTAGCGTTCATGTCCGTATCCATGTTCTTTTTAAGCAGCTTTTCTGCCACAGCCATAGACAGTGTTACTACTTCATTACGCATTGCTCTGATAGCGGCTTCCCGTTCATTCGCAATTTCAGCCTGCGCTATTTCCTTTTCCCGGGTAATTTGATTGCGAATGGCATTGAGCTGAGCTTGTGCTTCTTTGTCCGCCTGCTTGACAGCTTTGTCTACAATGGCTTGTGCTTCTGCACGGGCATTGCGAATTTGTGCTTCATAGTCGGTTTTCATTTTTTCAGCAGACTCACGGGCCTGCGCAGCTTCATCCAAATCCGATGCAATTTTATTTCTGCGGTCTTCCAATGCTTTCAACAGCGGTTTATACGCGAACTTTGCCAAAATGGCTACTAAGATAAAGAAGTTGAGGAATTGGAAAAGTAACGTACCATTTATACTAACCAATATAATTCCCTCCCCGGCCGTGATGGATTATCCATCTGCACAGTATTAAAGCAAGCTGACAAACGGATTGGCGAAGACCAATACGATAGCGATAACAGCCGCAATAATCGGCATAGATTCAATCAGGCCGATAGAAATCAACATGTTAACGAGGAGTTTGCCGCCCATTTCTGGCTGACGAGCTGTTCCTTCAAGCATTTTCGATGCGGCATGTCCATCACCAATAGCCGCGCCTAAAGCCGCAAGACCTACACCCAAGCAAGCACCAAATGCTGATAATGCCAATACAATTGCTTTTTCCATAATATATGACCTCCTAAATATACAGTTGTTTTTACTTCGCACTTTTTATTCCTGAAAAGACGGGGCTAAGTACGACGTTGTTAATATGGTGAAAATAAATGCCTGAATCAATCCGATGACCAGACTAAAAAGCAGCCAGACCATGGGTACCCCGACCGGCACAAGGAAGTACAGAACTTCCATCAGGATTTCTCCTGCCAGAATATTGCCAAAAAGTCGAAATGCCAATGTCAACGGCTTAGTAAACTCTTCCATAAGATTAATAATGACAAAAGGAGCAAAAGGCTTAAAAAAATGCTTAAAATGTCTTTTAAATCCTTGGTTTTTCAGAGCCATTAAATGAACCATAAAAGAAGAAACCAAAGCCAATGCCACCGTAGTGTTCAAATCATTTGTCGGTGAAGCTAAAATGTCTGGATTTGGCAGCATCCCCAACTCATTGGCAAATAAAATAAACAAAAACATCGTCAACAACACCGATACGACCTGACCATATTTGGGCCCCAGTGTTTCCTTGAACTGATCCAACAGGGATTCAATTACCATTTCTACTGCATTTTGCAGCCCTGAAGGAACAAGAGATGGCCCCCGCGTTGCCGCGACAGTGACAATAATAACAAGGGCTGCCACGAGCCAGGTCATCATAAGTGTATCCAGGTTAACATTCATTCCCAGAAACTGAACAACCAGATGATGTCCTGCATGTAACTCCATACGCTATACCTCCTTTCTTACCCGTGTTCGGACAAGTGCAGCTATTCCATCCGCAAAAACAATCATCCTGTAGGAAAAAATTCCTGCCACAGCAGCTCCAAAATGAATACCAGGAAACTGCAGGATGACGATCAGTATCAAACCGATCATAAACAGCCGAAAAACGGCTCCGCTGCGGATAAATGCAGCTGCTTGTCCGGGCGGTAATTTTAAGGCACGTACCGAACGGCTGCTTAACATCAAAAAATATACGATATTTAAGCCGCTGCCAATACACCAGCCTGTTACACATTGTCTCCAACCGACCACAAATAAAACGGCTGCGACAATACATGTCAAACCTATAAGCTTTAATACTGTTGCCTTCACATATTGCACAAATTCTGTCATCAGGCATACCCTCAATTACTGCGATTTTTACCAGGAGGCTTAATGTCCTTATTCATATAGGATACGGTCTTTTTATAAAGAGACCAAAATCCCGTAACAGTCCCCAACAGAGAAAATACTATAATTCCCCACGGCGACGTAGCTAAATGGACATCAATAAAGCGGCCTATGAAAACACCGGTACAAATACATACAAACAGGGTCAAGCCTAATGAACCGGCAACGACAACAATATCGATAAGCTCCATGCGGTTTAGCTTGTCGTCCTGAGATTCAGTATCTTGTTTTTTTTCATTTTTCATAAAACACCTGCCTCATTTGGCGACATACTCAACAATTATAAGTAATGTACATATGCACACCATTCATAATCGTTATCGCTATCTTAGCATAGAAAAAATTTAAAATCAACACTTCTGATTTTTCAATATTTTTTTCACGAAATCCAACTAAAATTTTCTTAAATATTAGTATTTTAAATAAATAGATATTATTTTTTGTAATTAAATTTCATGCTTTCATATACTAAAATTAGTTTTCGTCTAAAAAATAATATGAAAATGAAGTTATATTATCAAGGCATTTTTCATTTCAGATTCCGCTGGTTTGATTTAGTGTAATTCTTCTTGCCACTATGTGCAACAAGAATGATACAAACGTCCTAATTTTAAGGTCAAACCAGCTCTTTACACTTACGAATATCCCACATGCGCAATCGCCATGATTATAGCGTAACACTGCCTGGCATAAAGTAAATTCTTCGTTTTTTTTTTACAAATAAAAATCTTCCGGACGCCTCTGGGTACCAAAGAATACATGCATAATCGCCTGTACAATGCGTTGAGAAGCATGCCCATCTCCATAGGGATTGACAGCCATACTCATCGTGTTGTATGCAGCTTTATCTGTCAGAAGTCTTTTTGTTTCATTATATACGGTGGTTTTGTCCGTGCCAATAAGCCGCACTGTTCCCGCTTCAACAGCCTCCGGCCGTTCTGTCGTATCCCGCAAAACAAGAACCGGTTTTCCTAATGACGGCGCTTCTTCCTGAATTCCTCCCGAATCAGTGAGAACCAAACTGCTCAAACTCATCAAATTGGCAAAGGGCTCATATTCCATAGGATCAATAAGATGTATACGATCCACTCCGGCTAATTCTTCCTCTACCACCTTGCGCACCAATGGATTGCGATGAACAGGAAAAACAATTTCTGTATCAGGAATTTCTTCAATAATACGTCGCAGTGCCTTATAAATATGTCGCATAGGCTCTCCTAAATTCTCACGTCGATGCGTCGTCAGCAAAATAATGCGATGTTTTTTAAAATCCACATGCTGAAGTTCTTCATCTGCAAAATCATAGGAGCCGTCAATAGTAGTCATCAATGCGTCAATAACGGTGTTTCCTGTAATATAAATTTTTTCTTCATCTGCATTTTCCTTCAGCAGATTTTTCTTTGCCGTAGCAGTAGGTGCAAAATGGATGGCCGCAATGGCACCTGTCAGCTTGCGGTTCATTTCTTCGGGGAAAGGAGAATAGATATTGCCGGTTCGCAGACCCGCTTCGACATGTCCAACAGGTATTTGCTGATAATACGCAGCCAGAGCCCCGGCAAATGTCGTCGTCGTATCACCATGAACCAATACAAGATCTGGCTGTTCTTTTTCAAGTACTTTTTTCAGCCCCAGCAACGCTTTTGTCGTAATATCATACAACGTCTGCCCTTGAGACATGATATCCAAATCATAGTCTGGTTCAATTTTAAATAGATCCAATACCTGATCCAGCATTTGCCGGTGTTGTGCAGTCACGGCCACAATTGTCTGAAGCTGATCTGTGTGTTTTTTCAGCTCCAATACAACAGGCGCCATTTTAATCGCTTCCGGACGTGTGCCAAACACCGTCATTACCTTTATCATAAAAATGCCTCCCCTAAGACGAAATAATTCTACCCGTTAGTTCTTACGGGTAGAATTCGTCGTCGTTTTTCGTAATATGCCAATGCGCTTCGCCGAATAAATAATAATAGCAAGAACCACCAAGACAGTCACAATACCCGTTTTATAGCTCACACTAGCAACAAATAAAGCGACCACACCAAGAATCATGCTAACAAAGTACATGATCAATACAGCCTGTTTCTGCGTCATTCCCAAAGCCAAAAGCCGATGATGCAGGTGCCCTTTATCAGGCTGAAAGACAGGAACGCCACTCATTTTGCGGCGTATTATAGCAAATAAGGTATCTAAAATAGGCAATCCCAAAGCAATAACCGGAACAATAAGCGCTACCGTAGCGGCAGTCTTAACCAACCCCAAGACTGCTGATACTGCCATTGTATACCCTAACAGCATGCTTCCAGTATCTCCCATGAAAATCTTTGCAGGGTTAAAATTATATTGAAGAAATCCCAATGCCGCTCCCGCCATGGCGACAATAATCATCGCCGGAAGATATTGATTCATATTATATGCCATTAAAAACATAGAAATTGAAGCAATAAAGGATACGCCTGCTGCCAATCCATCCAACCCATCAATGAGATTTACTGTATTAGTAAATCCGATGATCCAGAAAATAGTCACCGGAACAGCAATAATTTCAGGAAGTACAATAAGCGTACCGAACGGGTTGGTAAGCCATTCAATTTGAATACCAAAAGCGACGGGAATTGCCGCTGCCAAAATTTGTCCGATAAGTTTCACCTTCGCAGGTATATTACAGATATCATCCCAAATGCCTAAAGCAACAATAGCACTACACCCCAACAAAAGCCCCAACAGATCATGACGAACAGGCATTGAAAACAAAACCGCGGCCATAAAGCCAATATAAATCGCCAATCCGCCTAATCGTGGAATGACATGAGTATGCACCTTTCTTGCATTTGGCTTGTCAATAGCGCCTATCTTAATAGCCAATGTCTTGACCCCAGGGGTCAAGACATAGGACACAATTAAGGCGATTGCAAATGGTACAAGATATTCGAGCACAACAACGCCTACTTTCCATTAACACCAGCAATTGCCGATCAATTAGTCAAACTGCGCATAGGCGCCGGAATCCGACCGCCGCGGGCAATAAATGCATCAGATTTGTATTTATTTACATTGATAATCGGGCAATACCCTAATAAGCCGCCAAATTCAACGGTATCCCCTACACTCTTGCCAGGTACAGGAATTACCCGAACAGCTGTCGTCTTATTGTTAATCATGCCAATAGATGCTTCATCAGCAATGATTGCAGAAATCGTAGCGGCAGAAGTATCGCCTGGAATGGCAATCATATCTAAGCCAACAGAACATACACATGTCATCGCTTCTAATTTTTCAAGGCTCAGGCTGCCTCGTCCGACGGCCTCCAGCATCCCTTTATCCTCACTGACTGGAATAAATGCGCCAGACAATCCTCCCACCCGGGACGACGCCATAAGACCGCCTTTCTTGACAGCATCATTCAATAAAGCCAGTGCCGCCGTCGTACCGCTGGCTCCGCAGCTTTCCAGCCCCATTTCTTCCAAAATGTCAGCAACACTATCCCCCACAGCCGGGGTCGGTGCCAGAGAAAGATCAATAATGCCAAAAGGAACATTCAACCGTTTGGACGCCTCTATTGCAACCAGCTGTCCGACGCGGGTAATTTTAAAAGCAGTTTTTTTAATTGTTTCCGCAACCACATCAAAAGGTTCCCCTTTGACATTTTCCAGTGCACGCTTTACGACTCCGGGCCCGCTGACTCCTACACTGACACAGCAGTCACCTTGTGTCACGCCGTGAAAAGCGCCAGCCATAAAAGGATTATCTTCAACTGCATTGGAAAAAACAACTAATTTAGCACATCCAAGTGCATCCTGCTCTTTTGTCAGCTCACTCAGCTTTTTGAACACGTGGCCCATTTCGGCAACAGCATCCATATTGATACCGGCCTTTGTCGAACCTACAGCTACAGAACTGCATACCAATTCTGTACAAGCCAGGCTTTCTGCAATAGAATCAATCAGCCGGCGATCACCATCTGTAAAGCCGCGCTCTACCAGCGCCGAAAATCCCCCGATAAAATCAATGCCAATTTCCTTAGCGGCTCTATCCATTGTCTTTGCCACTTCCACATAGTCTTTTAAATCACTGGCTCCGGCAACAAGACTAATGGGAGTAACCGCGACCCGTTTATTGATGATAGGAACCCCGTATTCACGGGCAATATCTTCCCCTGTCGCCACAAGATGCTCACCATATGAAGTAATCTTGTCATAAATATTCCGGCACAAGGTTTTCCCATCGCTGGAACAACAATCAAGAAGGCTGATCCCCATTGTAATGGTGCGGACGTCCAAATTGTGTTTTTGTATCATTTGATTTGTTTCTAGTACATCATGGATTGTCAGCATATCTATCTCCCTAACCCACTTGATGCATTGCATCAAAAATTTTCTGGTTTTGTGCTCTAATTTCCACGCCAAGCACATTCCCTTTTTCTTTCAACAGCTTCTGCAGTTGTTCCAAATCAATTGTAGCTTTTTCCATATCGACAATCATGGCCATATTGAAAATACCATCTAATATAACTTGATTAATTGTCAAAATGTTCACTTCATTCTCAGCCATAATCTGACTGACAGCGGCAATGATACCTGTACGGTCCATACCGACAACGGTGATAACAACTTTCATGGATAGCCCACTCCTTTATATTTCAGATTCCATGCTTTCCTATTATAGCATATTCCGTATACAAAATTCCACCGCTTACATACAAATACTGCCGGCAAAACCAGTTGCGCCGTCATTATTTGGAAAGCGCTTTAGAAATCAGATTTTTTCCTTCCTCCAACAGCTGCGCAGCCTGATTTTCAGAAACAAAACTTTCCGCATATAACTTATACATATCTTCAGTACCAGAAGGACGAGCAGCCACCCAGCCATTTTCTGTACTAATTTTGACTCCTCCAATCGGAAAATTGCCATAAGGAGATTGAGACATAACGGCAATAATAGGATCTCCGCATAACGTTTTTTCCGTAACATCACATTCCGTCAATCTGCCTATTTTCCCTTTTTCCTCTAATGTCGCAGGTGCATCACTACGCATGGTATAAGGGCGTCCCAATATTTCGCATAACTCGTTATAGTAATCAATCGGAGATTTACCCGTGACAGCTTTAATTTCAGCGGCTAAAAGGCACATAATTATTCCATCCTTGTCAGTCGTCCATACACTGCGGTCCTTAGCGGTAAACGAAGCCCCTGCACTCTCTTCGCCAGAAAAAGCAATTTTTCCCTGCGTATACAAAGATCCAAAATATTTAAATCCCACCGGCACCTCATATAGTGGGACAGCGAGCAATTTTGCGGAACGAGTTAGCATATCCGTAGTAACAACGGTTTTAGCAATACCCATCCCCTCAAAATTACGATGTGTCATTAAATAATGAGATGCGACTGTTAAATACGCATTCGCAGTAATGACTCCCTGTGTACCGGAAATAATGCCAAAACGATCATAGTCAGGATCATTTGCCAAAATCAGATCATATGATGTAGCAGTGTTCTGAGAAGCCGCTGCCATAACATACACAGAGGAACAATCCATTCGCACTTTGCCATCATGATCATAATTCATAAACTTGAATTGTGGATCATATGTATCATTGACAAAATCAATCGGAATATGATATTTTTCTGCTATTTTATGCCAATAATTCATACCTGATCCGCCGAGGGCATTCACCTGAATGCGCATATTTGCATCATGAATGGCATCCATATCAATAATAGAGTCAAGTTCAGCCACATACAATTCTTTATAATCATAAGGAATAATCAAATCTCCCTGTACTGCCTCATCATACGAAATTCGTTTAACTTCAGTATTGTTGCCAGAAAGAATTCTATTGGCCTCTCTCTCAATGGTCCTTGTAATATCAGATTCTGCCGGTCCTCCGGTAACAGGATTATATTTAATGCCGCCATGTTCCGGCGGATTATGAGACGGAGTAATAATCAGCCCATCTGCTAATTTCTCGTGGCGATGGTTATTGTACCGTAAAATTGCCCGAGACACAGCCGGTGTCGGAACAAAATCCTTTTTACTATCCACATATACAGGTACACCGTTGGCAGTTAATACTGTTAGTACTGTCCGGTATGCTAATTTTGATAAATAGTGTGTATCTTCCCCAACGAATAAAGGTCCTTTTGCTCCAAAATTTTCACGATAATTGCATACAGCTTGTGTAATGGCTTCTACATGCCGTTCAGTAAAGCTGCCGTTGCCCGTCAATCCACGATGGCCGGATGTGCCGAATCGAACTTGCTGCTGCGGGTCACTGACATCAGGATGGATGTCATGATAAGATTGAGCAATGGCTTGTAAATTGATATAATCTTCTTTTCTAACCTTTGTTCCTGCGAGTTCATGAACTGCCATACTAATCACCTGATTCATTTTGACAATTATGCTGATTTTCTATACAATAATTTATATTACAGGACATTTTTTTCTGTATTGCACAGCTAATACGCAATTGTCAAAGTAATATTTGTTTTTATTATAACAAATATCATTACACATTGACAGTTTATCTTTAAAAGAAAGGTGATGTAAATGGAATTTATTTCATGGAACGTCAACGGTCTGCGAGCCGCAATGAAGAAAGGTTTTATTGATATTTTTGAATCTCTCCACGCAGATATTTTTTGCCTGCAGGAAACTAAACTGCAAGAGGGACAGCTGCAATTAAAGCTTCCCGGTTATAATCAATACTGGAATTACGCCGAAAAAAAAGGGTATAGTGGTACGGCCGTATTCACAAAATCAAAACCGGTCTCAGTATCCTATGGGATGGGGATCACAGAACATGATCGGGAAGGCCGTCTCATTACGCTGGAATTTGATGATTTTTATTTTATTACATGTTACACTCCAAATAGCCAAAGTGAATTGGCACGGCTAGACTATCGAATGAAATGGGAAGATGATTTTCGCAAATACCTTATGCAGCTCAATGGCAAAAAGCCGGTTATTCTTTGTGGTGATCTAAATGTAGCACATGAGGATATCGACTTAAAAAACCCAAAAAACAATCGCAAAAATGCTGGCTTCACCGATGAAGAACGCCAAAAAATGACGGAACTTCTTCAAGCCGGCTTCACCGATACTTGGCGATATTTTTATCCTGATACTACCGGAGTATATTCTTGGTGGAGCTATCGTTTCAAGGCCCGTCAAAATAATGCAGGATGGCGTATCGATTATTTTATCACCTCTCAATCTCTCAACAATCGGTTAAAAGATGCTAAAATATATACGGATATTGCGGGCAGTGATCATTGTCCTGTGAGTCTCATTTTTAAATAAGATATACTAACAAAAAAAACTTGCCGAAAAAACGGCAAGTTTTTTTTGTTAGTATATCTTAAAATGCATTATGTGAATATTCGTAATACAAATCAGTCAATGCATCCATTTTATCACTCATAGCAACCATAAGGTTAGAAGCTGTATCATAATCATCTGCAGCCAAGGCCTTTTTGATCTTCGAGAAAATAGACAAGCTTTTTTCTGTATCACGGCCTAATTCAGTACGCAGCGCATTAATTTTAGTCCAACGTTCAATTTCCAATGGATTGCTGTCGCCTTCAGCATGAAGCTGTTTAGCAGAAATAACTTTAGCAAGGTTTTCAGGAATAATTCTGTATTGCAGTTCCAATGCCCACCGGCTTAACGCGCCCAGTTTAAAGGATTCCATAAGACGTTTCTGGAATGCATCGCAAGCAAGTTCATCAATTTTTTCCGGATATTTATCTAATGCGCTGAAATTTTCCCATACAGTACGCGGGGCCTTACCAAACATATCGCTTCGTTCCGCATCTGTAAAGTTTTCAAATACGTCGACTTCTGAACGATATGCACGGCTCTTCGCAAGATATTCTGCATCTTCACCCGGCTTTTTAGACAATTCAGCTAACAGCGCTTCCGGCGTTTTACCGCTGCCCAACGCATATTTCACCCCATCCAATGCAGCTAAGTAAAATAATGCGAGAGCAATGTACGTATTGGTAAACGGATTGGGTGCACGCATTTCAAATCGTGTAGCCTTCGGATTTTCTGCACTACGTATCAAGCCAGCTAATACAGAACGGTTACGGCTCGGTGTATCCGGTGTTTCGCCACCAAGAGATGTAACGATGCAAACAGGTGCTTCAAAACCAGGTTTCAAACGATTAAGAGAATCTGTCGTTGAAGAAACAAATGGATTGATAACTTCATAGTGCTTCAGTATCCCCATAATAGAGCCATATCCCATTGCGGACAAGAAGCTCTTATTCATATCATCCGGATTAAAGAGATTGATAAATTTTCCATTTTTTAAAATAGCACCCATACCAACATGTGTATGTTCACCACTGCCAGCTACACCATGAATCGGCTTTGCCTGGAAGGTAACTTCCAAACCATTTTCACGGAAGACTTCACGAACAATAATGCGAGCCTGAATTTCATTATCTGCAGTCTGCACAGGATCGCTGGCATATTTCCAGTCTACTTCCAGCTGTTCCAAGACAAAAATCAATTTGCCGGAATCATCAATCTGAGCTTTGATACCACCAACTTCTTTATGGCCCATTTCTGGACTGAGTCCGTATTTTTCAAGACGTTCTACTGTCTGTTCCAACGCGGTTCGTACCAGCCCATGCGTACGCTGCCAATACTGTTCCTGCATTTTCTGAGATGCGGACAACAACCGTGTTTCTATATCCTGACTCGGTGTTTTAACCCAAAACTCTAACTCTGTAGCCGTTGTAAAAACAATTTTTTCAATATCATCAGGATCTACAGAGAGTCCCTTGATGCCATATTTTTTGACCAGCTTCAATACTTCTTCCCCAACATAATCAATTGTATTGCGAAGAATAGAACGTGAATCAATGAAGCCAGTTGTATGTCTTAAGAAGCTAGGAATACGAAGGGTTCCGACCGGTTTTCCGGTAACCGGATCTACATTACCGTCGTTGTAATCAACAAACCAGTTGACACCGGGATCAGCTTTAATATCGACACGGGCATTAGACAATGTCGCAATGCCCGGCAAAACAACTGAGGAACCATCCGTCTGAAAAGCCGTTGCATTGAAAAACTTGTCATATTCATCAAAAAACACGGAAATAGGAATCTTTTCATCTGTATCGTTGCCGGCGAGATCGACACCTACCAGAGAAACAAATTTAATTTCCGGATGCTGTTCCAATAAAGCCAACACACCTTCTTTGCCATACTGACCTGCAGGGATTACATATACTAAATCTTCTTTAGTCATCCTAACTCCTCCTTTGGGTAAAAAAAAGACTTCTCCCCCCTATAAGGTTCGAAGTCTTCTTTGACTTTTTCATGACTTATTTTATTTTTAAATCATGTAAGAATGATACAATCAATTAGTTTATTTGTCAATAGATTTGATTAAAAAAACTACTTGGTTTGTAAAATTTCTCTAACAATTTTAGAAACTAAACTACCGTCAGCTTTACCTTTGACCTGGGGCATAACTAGTTTCATAATATCTCCCATTTTCAAGCTGTCTTTACCGGCAGTCGCCGTTGTGACAATATGACGGATTTCATCAGCAGTAAGCTGTTTAGGCATATATTTTTCTAATACAGCCATTTCAGCTTTTACCTGATCTACCAAATCCTGCCGTCCCGCTTTTTCAAATTCGGTCAATGATTCTTTACGTTGTTTCATTTCCTTAGCAATGACTGCGCTTACTCCGAGGTCATCCAACTCACATTTTCCGTCAATTTCAACATTACGGACAGACGACCGAACCATTCGGATCGTAGCTAAAGCAATTTTTCCCGCTTCCTTTGCCTTCATTGCCTCTTTCATGTCCTGAAGCAGTTCCTCTTTTAGAGACATCCTATCACCCTTCTTACTTATGAACGATTATGCTCTGTACTTCCGCTTGCGTGCTGCTTCGGATTTTTTCTTTTTCCGTACGCTTGGTTTTTCATAGTGTTCACGCTTCCGTACTTCGGAAAGAACACCTGCCTTTTGGCAAGAACGCTTGAAGCGGCGAAGTGCGCTGTCCAACGTTTCGTTTTTACCTACCTTAATTTCTGCCATTCTATATCCCTCCCTCCAAAATTATGTTAGGGAGTGCTTACTGCACACAATGAAATTATACTCAAAATGAGTCTTTTTGTCAATCCTATCATCCATGATCCTCCACATTGGTTTAGTTTATTCAATCTCAACTCTTACTACCGCAGAAACTGAGAAAACACGTAATTGCCATACGACAATCCCAAATCGGTCATACAACATCCCTGATATGTGTTTTCCAGTAATTTCCGATTTAAAAGTTGGTTCAATATAGTACCGAACTCCGACTCGATTGAACAAGAAAACCGACGCGCAAAATCGCTGTACACAATACCTTTACGCATACGAAGCGCTAAAAAACAATAATCCTCCATCGCTCGCATACGATCTATAGTGATCACTTCATGGATAACGCATTCCCTACCGGCACGGCCGATGTATGCGGGAATATTCGCAATATTGGACCAGCGCCTGTCTTCATAAAAAGAATGGGCCGATACGCCAAACCCAATGTAAGGAACATATTTCCAATACTTGCAGTTATGCCGCGATACGTATCCCGGCCTGGCATAACTAGATATTTCATAATGCTGAAATCCCATAGCATGCATAGCTGCATGAATGTTCCCCTCCATTGCCTCGTTTGACTCATCGGCAGGAAGTAAAATTTTTTTCTGCTGCACACCATAAAACAACGGGGTATGTTCTTCCACAATAAGATGATAAATAGAGGCATGAGTTACCGATAATCCAGACAGCATTTCCATATCATATGCTGCCATTTCCAACGTTTGTCCAGGTAATCCGTACATCAGATCTATAGAAACATTATCAATGCCGGCATCCTGTACTGCCCGAACAGCCTTCACTCCCGCCGCGGCCGAATGAATGCGGCCTAAAAAAGCCAGCATGTCATCTGAAAAAGACTGAATGCCTAAACTTATCCGATTAACACCTATCGAAGCCAACGCAGCCGCATAGACCGCATCCATACTATCAGGATTTGCTTCTACTGTAATTTCCGCATTATCTAAAATGAAGAATTTTCTGCGCAGGTGATCCAAAATGCATTGGATGTGCTGAGTCGGCAGAAGCGATGGTGTCCCGCCACCAAAATAAACAGTATCTGCCTGATCTGTGCCGGTAAAACCATCGATTTCCCGGCACAGCGCCTGTACATAATCTTCTATATAATGACTGACGCCGCCATAAGACGGAAAATCACAATATATACATTTATGCACACAGAACGGAACATGAACATATAGTCCAATCATGTATCATCCACCTGAAGAACAGCCATGAAAGCTTCCTGCGGAATTTCCACATTACCGAACTGTTTCATACGTTTTTTACCCTCTTTTTGCTTTTCCAATAACTTACGTTTACGTGAAATATCACCACCATAGCATTTTGCAAGAACATCTTTTCGCAGTGCCGCCACATTTTCCCGGGCAATGATCTTATTGCCAACAGCAGCCTGTATCGGGATTTGAAAAAGCTGACGCGGAATAAGACTACGCAGTTTTTCAACAAGAGCGCGGCCACGACGTGCTGCAAAATCCCGATACACAATAATGCTCAATGCATCAACAATTTCTCCGTTAATAAGAATATCCATTTTCACCATAGGGGAGGCCTGATATCCATTCAATTCATAATCCAAAGACGCATAGCCCCGAGTCGCCGATTTCAACGTATCAAAATAATCATATAAAATTTCACATAACGGTAAATCATATATCAAAGACACCCTAGATTCGTCAAGATAATCCATTGTTAAATACTGGCCGCGACGATTTTGAGATATTTCCATAACTGTTCCCACCATATCTTTAGGAACAATGATAGTTGTTTTGACAAATGGTTCTTCAATGCGGTCTATTTTTGTCATATCCGGCATAAGAGACGGATTATCCACAGGAATCATGGCACCATCGGTACAATACACATGATAAATAACAGACGGTGCCGTAGTAATAAGAGTTAAATCGTATTCACGTTCTAATCGTTCCCGCACGACATCCATATGAAGAAGGCCTAAAAAACCGCAACGAAAGCCGAAGCCTAAAGCCGTTGATGTTTCCGGCTCAAAAAGCAAGGCGGCATCATTCAAGTGAAGTTTCTCCAAGGCATCTCGCAAATTATCATATTCATTGTTTTCCACCGGATATAACCCGCAATATACCATAGGAACAGCCTTGCGATACCCTGCCAACGGCTCCGTTGCAGGAGCAGAGGATTTCGTCACTGTATCACCAACCCGGCAATCCCGAACATTCTTCATGCTTGCGGCCAAATACCCTACACTGCCGCATTCCAACAAGGGAACCGCATGCATTTGCGGCAAGAAAACGCCGGTTTCAATTACTTCAAACTCTTTTCCTGAGGCCATCATGCATATCCGTTCTCCCGGCTTGATACTGCCCTCCATAATACGAATATTAGCAATCGCACCCTTATAAGCATCAAAATGAGAATCAAAAATAAGTGCCCGCAACGGCCTATCCGGTGCATCCTCCGGCGCAGGAACACGCCGGACAATCGCCTCCAGAACATCGTCAATGCCAACCCCCGTCTTAGCGCTTACCAATATCGCTTCCGAAGCATCCAAACCGATAACATCTTCAATTTCTTTACGCACTCTTTCTGGATCTGCGCTGGGCAAGTCTATTTTATTGATGATCGGTATAATTTCCAAATCATGCTCTAATGCCAAATATACATTAGCTAATGTTTGCGCTTCCACTCCTTGTGTAGCATCAACAATAAGCAAAGCACCCTCGCACGCTGCCAGGCTGCGAGAAACTTCATAGTTGAAATCGACATGCCCCGGTGTATCAATAAGATTCAGGGTATATTGCTGACCATCATGGGCAGTGTACATCAGTCTGGCAGACTGTGCTTTTATCGTAATCCCCCGTTCTCGTTCCAGATCCATCGTATCTAAAAGCTGATCTTCCATTTCTCTTTGAGAAACCGTGCCTGTCCTTTCCAAAAGCCGGTCAGCTAAGGTCGATTTACCATGATCAATATGTGCAATAATAGAAAAATTACGAATATATTTTGTCGCCACTTTATGTCTCCTTTTTCTTAAACGATAACTCCGCCGCCAAGAACACGTTCACCGTCCTCCGGATTATATAGGACAAGTGCCTGTCCGGCAGTCACAGCTCGCTGTGGTTTTGCAAATTCTACATGTACCGCAGTATCCCCATCAGGATATACCATACACAACGCTTCTTTAGCAGCATACCGTATTTTGCCCATTGCTTGAAATGGATGCTGCGGAATAGTCTCTACCCATGATGCATCAACTGCCCGAACCATAGTGGAAAAAAGATTCCGCTCCGGGCCCACAAGAATTATATTATTGACGGTATCGATGGCGGTCACATAATAAGGTCCGCCAGGACCACCCAGATCTAATCCTCGCCGCTGTCCGATCGTATAACAAGGAATACCTTTATGCCGCCCAACAACATGTCCATTCTGATCCACAAAATCCCCCGGCTTAAAATAATCCGGTACATTTTTGCGCAAAAAATGTTTGTAATCATTATCCGGTATAAAACAAATATCTTGGCTTTCCGGTTTATTAAAAACAGGCAGTCCCCAATTCCTAGCCAACTCCCGTGTATATTTTTTTTTCAAGTCAGCCATGGGAAACAACACATGGGACAGCATATCCTGTGTCAACTGATATAATACATAGGATTGGTCTTTGCGACGATCCGTGCCACGCAACAGACTGAATATCTCCCGTTCTGAATCATAAGAAATACGGGCATAATGACCAGTTGCCAGATAATCTGCACCAAACTGGCTAGCCTTATCCCATAAAAGACCAAACTTTATGAATTTATTACATGCAATACACGGATTAGGTGTCTGCCCTTCCGCATATGCTTTAATGAAATATTGAATAACTTCATGATAAAAAATTTCCCGAAAATCCAAAGTATAATGAGGAATCTCAAGAATAGATGCTACCGCTTTAGCGTCATCTACTGCCGACAAAGAACAACAGGCATGTATATTATTGATAGGCTCGCACAGCGTATCTTCTTCCCATAAGCGCAGCGTAATACCAATAACATCATATCCTTTTTCTTTTAACAGCCCCGCCGTGACAGAACTGTCTACGCCGCCGCTCATTGCGACTGCGACCCGTTTACTCATGATGATCCTCCTTAGATCCTGTCAAATCGAGCATTGCTTTAATTATGTGGACGGCCTTTTCTATATCTTCCCGTGTGTTTTCTTTGCCAAAAGAAACGCGGATACTACTGCGCAGCCATGGCTCATGTACATGCATAGCAGAAAGCACATGAGATGGCTCTACCGCGCCGGACTCACAGGCCGCTCCTGCCGAAACGGCAAGCCCTTTCATATCCAACGCAATAAGTATAACAGATCCATCGGCATCACGAATACTGAAATTGATAATATTGGGCAGCGCTGCAGTCATTGATCCATTCAAACGAAACCGCGCATCATGCTGAATCAGGTGCTCATAAAAAAAATGTTTCAAAGCGGCCGCCTGCTCACATCTAGCTTGCCGTTCCTCTTCCAATATTGCCGAGGCCGCACCCAGCCCAACTATACCAGCAACATTTTCTGTCCCTGCCCTCAAATGATGTTCCTGCGAGCCGCCGTAAGCTTCCGGTGCCACCTTCAGCCCTTGACGCACATATAAGGCTCCCACTCCCTTGGGGCCATATATCTTATGCCCGCATAAGGTCAATAAATCAATGTGATCTGCTAAAGGCCGAATAGGTATATATCCAAATGCCTGTACGGCATCCACATGAAACATTACTCCAGCTTTATGAGCTGTCATGCCAATTTCTTTGACGGGCTGGACCGTCCCCGTTTCATTATTGGCATACATGACAGAAATCAAAATGGTATCCTGACGAATGGCCTTTTGTACATCTGCCACGTCAACACGGCCATTTTCATCTACAGGTAAAAATGTAACATTGTATCCTTTATATGCCATTTCCTGAAACGTATTGAGAACCGCATGATGTTCAACAGCAGTTGTAATAATATGTCCGCCGTCAGGATGATTCGCTTGTAAATATCCCCTGATTGCCAGATTGTCCGCTTCGGTCCCGCCGCTTGTAAAAACGATATTTTGAGCCTGTACACCTAAAGAATGTGCGACCTGCGCTCTTGCCTTATGAACTGCAGCCCGAGCCTGTTGTCCAAAGTAGTGCAGACTCGATGGATTGCCATACTGGGTCGTCAAAAAAGGCAGCATCGCATAAAGTACTCGTTGATCAATCGGCGTCGCCGCAGCGTTGTCTAAATATATACGTTCCATGGTAGTCTCCTTCATTTCAAGCTTACTAATTATAATACCATAATACAAAAGCAGTGACTAGTAACCACCACCGCAAAAAAAAAGCTGCCCCGGTAAAAAACCGCGACAGCTTACCATAGTTTTGCTATTTATTTTTTACGGCTTTCTTCAGTACGGCAATGACTGGGACTGTAATAACAGCAGATATAATTGCTTCAGGGATACCATTAAATACGCAAATTCCCAAAATAATATTAATGACATTATCCAACGGTATCTCTCTTACCTGTGCAAAATCTTTAGCATAAATAATATAAATGCCACCCATAACACCTACTGTGTTGATCATCGAACCTGCAATTCCTGCAATAGCCAGACTAACCGTTTCTTTATGAATCGCTGCCAATACCCATTTATAAATATAATACGCACCAATACCGATAAACACACGAGGTAAAATAGAAATCAGCGGATTTAAAAAAGCAAACGACAGTAAAACCGGTGCCGTAACAGCCTGAAAAATACTGAAACAGCCAAAAATAAAACCAACCATTGATCCAACCCGCGGTCCTGCAACAAGTGCTCCAATAATAACAGGTACATGAAGAATCGTTGCTTTCATCATAGGCAATGGAATAAATCCATATCCAGTCACTCCCAATAAAATGGTAATACCTGACAGCATGCCTATAATCGTTAAATCCCGTGTCGTAAACAGCGGACGTTTTCGTACGTTGCCAACACGCTTCATACCTAATTCTTTTTGCATACTTACTCCTCCGTTCTCGCTCTTTTAAAAGATACAAGTCGCAATGATACAACGGTGTTACCAACAGGCCTTCATATTGTGGTTTCGCTCTATTGATACAGACCCAATCGCATTTCAGCAGGATTGCCTGCGACACCACGCGTAGTATACCATACTTGGCCAATCTTGCCAATACCCTGCGCATAGGTTATAAAAATCATATATAGTGCTTATTTATATTGTCATTTACAGTTTTGCAGACAGTGTTTTAGATTTTGCTCTTGTTTCATATCGACTTCTATGTTAGAATAGCATACGTAACATTTATATTTGCGAGTGTGGCGGAATGGCAGACGCACCAGACTTAGGATCTGGCGGTTTACACCGTAAGGGTTCAAGTCCCTTCACTCGCACCAAAGAATGGGCTGTGAAATAACACTCCCTATAAAAACAAATAAGGATCACTAGCTCGAAAGAGCCGGTGATCCTTATTTTGTGGTAAAATTTTACGTGCCAATGAAAAATTCAACCAGCCCGAAGGGCATAAGCTGTAGAATTCCATTTTGTTATTCAGCGTTTAAATTTCAAAGGAACAGTCGAAACAACGACATCCAGATAATTCAGTATCCGCAACCGTAAAATACTCCCGCTCTGGTTATGAAGCAATCGATGCCACAATTTTTTAGGCTCAAATTCAGGAATAAGAACAGTAATGGCATCCTGCGGCCCCACGCGACGTCGTAAACGATATAAAAATCGAATCAACGGATCTGTTAACTGCCGATACGGAGATGGAATCATCACTAATTGAACAGACGGTTCCAGATCTTCCCATAATTTTTTGACTTTTTCACCACGAGCAACATCGGTACAAACATGCACGGCATAAATCTTATACGGCCTGATCATTTTTGCATACCGCATCGCACGGGCTACTGCCTGCGTCGGAGATGCTACCGGAATAACAACGATATGACGGCCCAGTGCCGGCACCATCGTTTCTTTATATCCTTCTGACGTCAAAACAAGTTGATCCCGAACATCGTTATAATGCTTATGAACTTTAATAAATAAATAAACAAGAACGGGTATAAGCAGGCAAATAATCCATGCCCCATAAATAAATTTAGTAATCAGTACAATAATGACAACAAAGGTGGTAACAACAGCACCCGTCCCATTAATAAGAGCATATATCTTCCAGTTGTGTTCTCTTGTCTTGTGCCAATGAATAACCATTGCAGTCTGAGCAATGGTAAAAGACAGGAACACACCAACAGCATACAGGGATATTAAATGTTCCACATTACCGTTAAATCCGAGAATCAGAATAGCGGCCCCAATAGTAAGCAAAACAATACCGTTAGAAAAGCTCAGCCGTTCTCCACGATTACCAAAGTACCGCGGTACATAACCGTCACGAGCCATAAAGGACAATAACGGCGGCAATCCATTATAGGCCGTATTGGCAGCCAAGTACAGAATAATCATGGTCATTACTTGAATGAAATAAAAAATTATATTTCGACCAAAAACATGCTGAACTAACTCAGACATGAGGGTAACCCCCTCAACCGGCAATAAATGAAAATAAATGATCAAATAGCTGATTCCGCCAAGCATGCAAGCCAAAATAGCCGCCATAATTCCCGTCGTAATCATGGCATTGCGTTCCTGTGGCGCTTTGAATAAAGGGACTCCATCAGCAATAGCTTCCACACCGGTCATAGAACTGCAGCCATTAGCAAATGCTCTCAGCAGCAATAATACGGTAAACATTCCCATAGGTGGTGAATCAGAAACTGCAACAACCCCTGGTGTGGCATTAAGAATGAAAACTTGATATAACCCGCTGAAAATCGTTAGAAAAACAGCGCCAAGGAAGATATACGTCGGCCATACAAACATTGTAGACGCTTCCTGCACTCCCCGTAAATTAAATATCATCAAAACAAAAACCAGCACAAAAATATCCAAATATAAGTGATAGGGTGCTAATATGGGAAACGCGCTGATAATGGCCGCAGTCCCCGATGATATGGAAACCGCAACAGTAAGAATATAATCAGAAAACAAAGAGGCCCCCGCAACAAGAGCCGGATATACACCTAAATATTTCATAGCAATGGCATACGAACCGCCGCCGCCTGGATTGGCCTTTATGACTTGAGAATAAGATAACGCAACAATTCCCAATAATATAATAATAGCAACAACGACAGCGCCAAAATAGGCATATAAGGCCGGAATGGAAAATAAAATCAGTGCAATCTGCTCTGGCCCGTATCCAACAGATGACAATGCATCAGAAGAAAAAATGGGCAGAGCCTTCCATTTTGGAATGCGTTCACTTTCCATTCTCTCATTCTCCAGGGGCTTGCCAATCAGCCACCGAGATATAGTCCTAAACATGAAATAATACGCTCCTTTATACGTAAAGTGAATTAAAACATCTAGTTATTAATTATACCCATCAATATAATTATTAGTCAATAATAAAAATACAAATATATCACATTTATTTTAAGACTTACTTGTAAAATAACAAACAACTAAACATTCCTTACAAAAAAAACGTACATAAATATTTCGCAGAACCGGGATAACGCAATATATGCGTAGATAAAACCGTATTCCTGACTGCCTTCAAATGTGTCAACACATATGCTTATTGCTAACAGGATGACGCCGCAGGAGCAGTTAAGCGCGAAACACTCGCCAGATCTAAAAACTGCGTTTAAACACACTGCCCGCCACACTGGCACTGCGTTTTTTTTTCATGTACCCCGTTTATCATACGGCGTTTTATACCAAAAGAAACAGCGTTATGCACACTGTCCCCCATACTCAGAAAAGGATCGGCGAATGACTGCTGTAGATGCTTAATTTATCACTGCACAGATGCTGTATCTCAAATGTAGGTTATATGAAATCCCTAATGCTATTGTGATTTACAGAATACTTTTTATTGTAATATTTATAAATATTGGCTGATTTATAAATAATTTGCTATGTGTGCTTTTGGGACTCCACCTCGTTTTTCAAACGCATACTTTAATAATTGCGGCGTCAACTATTATCATTATTCATCTCACTTTTATTATCATTTTCTTTCTCATTTTTATAGACATTTAGATATAAGAGGTATATACTATATAAAACAGAACTCGTTGTGCAGTGAATTGCTTTACTTTTAGGGAGGTATAGCTTATGAAATTTTTTAGATTTATCCTACCGTATATTTTAATTTCACCGGCAGCAATAGCCGTATTTTTTATTGTTCTTTTCGTCTGTTGTGTATCTGTTGAGTTTGCCATGCACATTATGCTGTATGTACTGGGAGCCTTGACATTTGTAACTCAGACATCACAAAATATATTTGTATCCGTCACTTCAGCTGGTCCATCTTTAATTGCCGCAGCTCTATTTATGAATAAAGCCGTCTATGAAATGAAGCACATCCAACTCAAAAATGAACGGTAATACCTAATATCCCCCACTCATGCCAATGATATAATGGCTCACTTGTCAAGACAGAAATCTAAAGATTTCATAATGAACCTTAAGCCGTGGCATAATCTATTAGCATTGCTGGATAGTACAGCGTAGCTGGAGCCTGATAATCAATTGCTGAATGATGCCGTTTAAAATTGTAGGTCTGGATATAATTTTTAATTGCTTGACGCGCCTCTTTGAGATTGCCATACTGAGTCAGATAAGCTTCCTCATACTTGAAACTTCGGAACCAACGTTCAATCATGATGTTGTCAGCCCAGCGTCTCTTGCCATCCATGCTTTGGCGCACCTTATTTTCCTTTAAAAACTTAATATACTCCTTGCTAGTGAACTGGCAGCCCTGATCTGAGTTTAAAATTAGCGGTTTCGCAACTTTAAATGCTCTTTTGAGCGCATGGGTGACCATTCTGGTGTCTAATGTGTCATCTACTTCCCAGCCAACAATGCATCGGCTATACCAGTCGATGACAGCGGTTAAATAAAGGAATCCTCGTTTGATGGGAATATAGGTGATGTCAATTGACCATGCTTGATTTGGCCGAGTTATTACAGCATTCCGCAGCAAATACGGGCATACCTTCGCCTGTTGCATACGTTTGGACAGATTTATCTTTGGATATATCGCGTCCATACCCATTTCCGTCATATACCGACGGGCTTTCCTGCGGCCGATCAAGTAACCGAGGCTTTTGAGTTGGGATGACATTTGACGCGCCCCCCAAGCGGGATTATCCGTATGAATACGATCTATGACAGCTTTACAGGCAAGCTCTTCTGATGAAATAGGTGTGCCTTTGTAGTAGATGCTGGTACGATTTACTTTAAGTAATTCAGCGCCTTTCTGCGCGGGAAGTTCCTTAGTCATCAAAAGGTTTCGGACTAAATTTACTTTCGTAGTCAGGTCCAAGCAGTTCTGTAGATTTTTTTTTCAACCAGTCCACCTGCATGGTGAGTTGGCCAACCTTTTTAGCATATGCTTCTTTCTCTTTGCGTTCCTCATCTAGTTTTTCTCTGATATGCTCCTCTCGGGAATCATCGAATACAACAGAGGCTTTATCGAGAAATTCTTTTTTCCAGTTTCGCAAAAGATTTGGTTGTATGCTATTTTCGATAGCTATTGCATGGAGATCTTTCTCGCCCTTGAGCAGTTCGAGAACTAGATCCGATTTGAATTTTGCTGTGAAATGTCTTCTTTTCTGGGACATAAATGAACCTTCTTTCAAGTGTTATCTACAGTATATCAGGTTCATTATAAACGTGCTCCCAAAATGTCTTAATTTATGAGACCATTATAATGATACTGGCGACCCGCATCATTAAAATCATCCTATATTTAATTAATGCCCCTGCCAAAAGAGTACATCGCAAAAAAATTCTTTGTTATATCCAATAATATTTTTTAATATTGTAAATTTAAGATTATATTTATATAAAAAGCGATAAATAGCAAAAATATTGACATTTTTTATCAAATTTATTCTGATATGAATCCAGATCTTATGGTCCACAACTTATTTCTGAAAATGGGTTCTTCCCGGTAGCCCCGCTGGCTGCCAATGGAGCTGATTCTAACGGAACAGCATAATCCAGCAGCCAAACCAACTGTTTTATGATATGAAATCCAGTTTACTTTTTTATTGTTTACTTTGTGAAGTTTAGCCCATTTTGATTATACCGTGAAAACTTTTTTGTTTTTTTAGTTATATATCAAAAAAAAGTTGGATACCCGAATAGCGGATCCAACTTTTTTTACTAGTTTATACGGTTGCAGTCCCTTGAAATACAGCCAGATTGCACATAAAAAAATGATGACATGTACTGTAATTTATTTTAAATTTTTAATTTTTTCTTCCAGTACCGGCATTACTTCAAAAAGATCTCCTACAATTCCATAATGAGCGAATTGAAAAATAGGCGCATCTGGATCTGTATTAACGGCAATAATTAATTCTGCATCCTGAACACCAAGCTTATGTTGAATAGCGCCTGATACCCCAAGAGCAATGTATATTTTCGGAGCAATTTTCTTTCCTGTTATCCCAATCTGAAGATCATGACTTGCCCAGCCGTTATCAACAAGAGGCTTAGACACACCAAAACCGGCTCCGATCGCATCCGCAAAAGCTTTAACCTTTTCCATTCCTGCTGCATCGCCGACACCTCTGCCTGCTCCAACAATAATATCAGCGGTATCCAGAGAAAGCTCTAGCTCTTCAGCTGTTAAAATCTCAAAATGTGTCACCTTTTGTCTGGGTTTTAAATCACCAATATCCACAGTTTCTTTGATTATCTCTCCCTTGCGAGTAGTATCAAACGCATTGCCGCGGAAAATTTTATCACTGACGGTCCCCAGTTGAGGCCGAGTTGTCGTTAAAATTTTGACAAAAAGTTTTCCTGTATAAGCTGGCCGAATCCAGGTAAGCGAATCGTCATTTCCTTCATAATTCACATCAATACAATCAGCAACAAGACCAAGATTTAACGCTGAAGACAAACGACCACCCAAATCGCGTCCATTATTAGAAGCACCAATAAGAATAACGTTTGGTTCATATTTAGCAGTTATATCCGCAACAGCCTTAGTATATAAGATCGAATCAAAAGAAACCAATTCTGGATTTTCCGCAATAATAACGGCATCAGCGCCATAACCGATTACGTTCTTAGCCGTGCTTTCGGCCCCGCTGCCAATAATCAGACCAACTAATGTAGTATTACGGGAATCAGCCAATTCACGTCCCTTTCCCAACAGTTCAATACTGAGCGGGCTTAATTCGCCATTTACAAGTTCAATATATACCCACACATTTTGTTTCAACTTCATAATTCGCCCCTCCTTATAATATTTTTTGTGAAACAAGTATATCCACAAGATTCTTTGCCGCCTGTGTCGCAGTATTTCCCTGCACCATGGTTCCCATCGGATGTGGTTCCGGTGCAAACAGCTCCGTTACTTTTGTAGCAGAACCAGCCTTTCCGGCTTCCTTAACATCAAGCCCTATATCTTCCAAACGCAGCACATCAAATACGGCCTTCTTGGCATTCATTTTTCCCCTGATTTTAGGCTGACGGGGGGCATTCATTGTTTCCATGACCGAGCACACAATCGGAAGCTGTGCTTCCACCGTTTCTATGCCGCCGTTATTTTTACGAGTAGCCTTGACGGTTGTTCCTTCTACCTCAAAAGATTCAGCATATGAAATAAGTGACATTCCCAGATATTGTGCAACCGCAGGAGGAATCTGCCCCGTATCCCCATCTGTCGAACGTTTTCCTGTAAATATAATATCGGCACCGCCGACCTTTTCAATTGCCTTTGCTAAAATCTTTCCAGTAGCCAGCGTATCCGAACCTGCCATTCTTTCATCTGATACCAGCACACCCTTATCGGCACCAACAGCAATACCATCACGCATAACTTCACCGGCCAGTGCAGTACCCATTGTCAAGATTGTTACAGTACCACCCACGGCTTCTTTCACAGCAATAGCAGCTTCAATAGCATGCATATCCACCGGATTTAGCATAGACGGAGCGCCTACACGAACAAGGTTATTATCTTTTGCATCAATTTGGATATCCGAAACAGCTGGTACTTGTTTCACTAACACTACGATATTCATATTCAAACCTCCTTCAGTTCTATATTATTACATCGTTATGTGTTTATTATGACACATATTCAACAATCTATCAACTAATAACAAATATTATTTATATTATTCCATTTCCAGTATGTTCAAATAATACTATCTTTATCGAAAAAAAGCTGCCACACACATCGTGACAGCCTTTTTGCATAAGTAACCTATAATCTACTTTTCATTATCGCGATATGGAGGTAATTTCGATTTTTCGACCTTCTTTTCGCTTATTTCAGACTGGCATGACGAGCATCCACCAGAACAGCTATTGCCACAGCAGCTAGCCGTTCCCTTAAACAACCCGCGCACATGACGAACCATGTAGATGACGGCAATGAGAACAACAATGCCGACAATAATGATAGCCGGACTCAATCAGACTACCCCCTTTCCATAAAATCTAAAGTTCTTCTATTACGCACCCAAACCAGCCATTAATGCAAGTTGATAAACAACAAAGGCAAATACATACGCAAGAACTACTCCCAGTCCTGCTGAGAAGAACATCCATTTCCAAGAATTGGTTTCACGTTTAATAACGGCCAACGATGCTACGCATGGCATGTACAGCAAGCAGAACACCATTAATGATAACGCAATTGCTGGATTAAAACTCGGATCTTCCGCTAAGAACGTAACCAAATTGGCTTCATGCGCATCATCTGCTTCAACACTATAAATCGTAGCCAAAGTAGATACCATAACTTCTTTAGCGGCAGTGCAGGCAACAAGACCTACCCCAATTTTCCAGTCAAAGCCTAATGGCGCAATCGCCGGTTCTACAAAGCGGCCTAAGCGCGCTGCATAACTTTGCGACAACTTTTCGGCTTTTTCCTTGTCGTCTAAAGCACCGGTTTCATCGTCCGCCCTGGTTTTAATATCAAAGAGAGGCAATGCCTGCGCGTATATAGTCGGATTTTTTTCTTGTAAATCAGAAAATGCATCTGGATACTCTGGCTTAGCTTCCATTTCCTCAGCCTGCTGAACACTTTGGACATCTTGATCTTCACTATCTTCGGCATCTTTTTCTTCATCGGCAGCAGCAACCATAGACTGGAACATATCGTTTAGTTCAGCATTGTCTTCAATATTAGAAAATCCATACGACTGAAGAATTGCAGCAGTCTGAGCATCAGCCTGTTCAGAAACTTGATCACGAGCAGCATTGAAATCCTGAGAATATTCAACATCCATCGGATATGCCGTAAGAAACCAAACGATAATAGAAGCACCTAAAATAATCGTACCCGCTTTTTTAATGTACAGGATAGTACGTTCCCACATATGCATCAAAACGCCTTTTATCGTAGGAATATGATACGGAGGCAATTCCATAACAAACGGTTCCTGTTCACCTTTAAACACACTATGACGCATCACAACAGCAACGCCAACAGCTACGATGATACCCAGAATATACATGCCAAAAAGCACGGTTCCTCCATATCCTGATGCTCCAAAAAAAGCTGCGATAAGTAATGTATACACTGGAAGTCGAGCCCCACAGCTCATAAAGGGGCAGGCAAGAATCGTAACCATACGATCTTTTTCATTATCCAACGTTCTGGCCGCCATAATTCCCGGAACATTACAGCCAAATCCTAAGATCATAGGAATAAAAGATTTACCATGCAGCCCTAATGATCTCATAGCACGGTCAATCAAAAAAGCTGCCCGGGCCATATATCCCGAATCTTCCAGCAAACTAATAAACAAATATAAAAGAATAATGAGCGGCACAAAGCTTAAGACAGATCCAACACCGCCGATTACCCCATCAACAACAAGTGATTTTAACTGTTCATCAACAATTACATTGCCTAAATAATCTCCAACTATGCCAAATAGGGTATCAAGCCATCCCTGAGGATATGCTCCTAAGTCAATAACAGCAGTAAACATAATCCACATTAAAGCAAGAAAAATAGGAATACCCAAAATTCGATTAGTCAATACGCGGTCAATCTTATCAGATAATGTATCGCTTGTTCCAACAGCAACAACAGAATTATTAAAAGCTTTTACAGCAAACTGATGACGGCATTGCGCAAAATAAAAATCAAGATCAATCTGATTTTTAAGGCCATCCCGTAAAGAAGAAGCCAACGTTACGATTTTTTGCGTTCCTTCCATGGCTTTTACTTTCGCTACAACATCTTCATCGTTTTCTAATAACTTAACCGCCAGCCAGCGAAGCGGATATTTGATAATACCCGTTTTTTCAATAGCATCTGTCAGTGTCCGAATAGAAGGCTCTACTTCAGCACCATAATCCACTTTAGCATTTATGATGCTTTCTGCCATTTTAGTATTGACAATGACATCTAACAATTCTTTTGTCCCTATATTTTTGCTGCCCACCAGTGGAACAACTACAGCTCCAAGCTGTTCGCCTAATTTCTTCAGATCTATCTTGACGCCCATGCGTTCTGCAATATCCATCATATTCAGTGCAACAATCATAGGGCGATCTAATTCCACAAGCTGAGCTGCCAAATACAAGTTCCGTTCCAAGTTAGATGCATCGAGCACATTTACAATAATATCTGGTTTTTCATTAATAATAACATTTCTTGCTACAACTTCATCAAGCGAACGAGCCGTAAGACTGTATGTCCCCGGCAAGTCAACAAAGAGTAGATCCTTGCCGTCAAACTTACAGTGCCCTTCTTTTTTTTCTACAGTAACACCGGGATAGTTCCCGACATGTTGCTTAGCACCTGTAATATTATTAAAAATCGTCGTCTTCCCACAGTTAGGATTACCCGCTAAAGCAATCTTTATTTTTCCTGCCTGTTCCATGACTACTGTTTACCCCCTTCTACAGCTACGTTAATCATAGCTGCTTCGTTCATTCGCAAAGCCAAAGAGCACCCTTTTACCTTGACCTCTACCGGATCACCAAGCGGTGCTTTTTTGACAACCGTAATATGGGAACCTTTCACGACCCCCATATCCACAAGGCGGTGTTGAATGTTGCCGTGACCCTGCAGCGCGTCGACAACACCCGTTTCACCGACTTCCATCTTTGCCAATGTAACAATGTTCATTGCTATACCTCCCCTTCTTTCCGTGCAGGCTTATTCATACATTCATTCGCAGCGCTCTGTCCGGGACTCTAATATACACTTAAGCGCGTTAGAACTGCTGGTATGGGAACGAACAACTTCCACGTTTTTGCGCTGTGCTTCCTTTACTGCACAACGTACCATGCTGTGGCTAACAGTGCTAGTGAACAAAACCACTAAGTCCGGTGAACCGATTTTAGATTTAAAATCACTCGGAACTTGTGTAAAAACTTTTGCCTTATACGAATATTTTTTACATATATTTTTGTATTGGCAAACCATGCAATCGTTACCACCGACTATGACAACACTCATTTACATCGCTCCTCTTCGTGCTCCGTAAATAATACTCACACATCCCTTCTTTATTGATAATGACGTTCATTACCATGTTTAGTATATAAAAATAAGTAATTCTTGTCAATACTTTAAAATGATTTTCAATAATAAAGTAATAACAAGATATCATTTTACATAAATTCATACCAAAACAACATATGTTATTGCATTTAAATTACCTTTAAATATAATATCTCAAAATATTCG
>NZ_LEKT01000004.1 GCF_001045675.1 Megasphaera cerevisiae DSM 20462 | reverse complement strand
AAAAGAATCGTTCGAAAAGGCATGGAACAAGTACGTTTAGAGATTTTCCTGGTTTCTATCGGGCATAATCTTTATAAATACCACAATAAAAGACTACGTTTGAAGAAAGCCGCATAAACTCTAGAAAAGCAGTTTTTATGGGGAAAGGGGTTTTATGCCTATTTTGCAGTAATTTCCTGCTTATTACCTCAAGATGCAAATAAAAAGAGGATGTGGACAAAATGATTTCTCATTTTGTCACATCCCCTTTTTTATACTACTGTGATATGAGTAATTCTGCGGTCGCATTACTATGGGTATAAATAGAGAAGGACATATGTGATGCAATACAAGATATGGGGAGGCATACCTATGCCGATTCGTAAAAAAGGGCAGGGGATGATTGAGGTCGCTGTGGTATTTCTTATGCTGCTGCCGCTGCTCGTTGGCGTATATTTGATATTTATGCTTTGCTATGATTATATAACCTTAGCCTCATTGGCACGGGAAAGCGCCCGGGCATTAGCTGTCCAAACAGAGGCGAATATGACGACGGAGCGCAATGCCATTATTACGCGCAAGACGGGAAGTAGTCAGAATGCGCTGCTGGGAAGCTTGTATATCTGGTCGCCATCAAGCAGCAGTGATGCGGCTTTTACTGTGGAGTTAGTTTCTTCGGAAACAGATCCGCATGTAACGGTTACGCTGACGGCGGCGAGAGCTTCCGATGGCCTGGCTTCTTATCTGAACATCCTGCCGCCTACGATTACGGCACAGTCGACGATGTACTGGGAAGGGTATTCCGCAAACGACGATACTGGGAATACGTAAGGAGAATAAGTCATGGGAACGCTATTAGAACAGTTGGGTACAACCCCGGAACGGGATGTGCCTCAAAAAATCTTTTCCATGCGGGAAAAGTTGGACGATATTAGTGCCGGCGACCGGTATCTGGCACTAAAGCTGGAAATCCATCATCGCATCGTAACGGAAATGAATATTGAGCAGCAGCAATTCCTGACGCGGGGCAAGCAGGACCGCGCTGCTGTGGAACGGTTGATTTCAGGCTACTGCAATCGTGTCATTGATGAAAACCCGTTTATGGTACCGCGTGGTGACCGGCAAACGATCATCAGTGATGTTATTGATGAAATTCTCGGGCTGGGACCGATAGAACCACTGCTTAAGGATGACACGGTCACGGAAATTATGGTCAACGGACCCAAACATATTTTTGTCGAACAAAAAGGAAAGATCCATCATACTCATGTACAATTTTATAATGCGGCCCATTTGATGAATATTATTGACCGCATTATTACCCCCTTAGGACGGCGTGTCGACGAAGCATCGCCATTGGTTGACGCACGTTTGTCCGACGGCTCCCGTGTTAATATTATCATTCCGCCACTGTCGCTGGTAGGCCCGTGTTTGACGATCCGTAAATTCAGCCGGGATATTATTGGTACGGACAAGCTGCTGGAGATGGAGACGCTCTCGGTTGATATGGTACGTTTTTTGCAGGCCTGTATTCAGGCTCGTCTGAATATCGTCGTTTCCGGTGGCACAGGCTCGGGAAAGACGACGACGCTTAATGTTCTTTCCGGGTTTATCCCGCATAACGAACGCATTGTAACGATTGAAGATTCCGCAGAACTCCGGCTGGAACAAGAACATGTTGTAACACTGGAAGCCCGGCCTGCCAATATCGAAGGCCGCGGTGCAGTTACGATTCGTGATTTGGTGCGCAACGCCTTGCGAATGCGCCCAGACCGCATTCTAGTCGGCGAAGTTCGGTCTGGTGAAGCGTTGGATATGCTGCAGGCTATGAATACAGGTCATGATGGATCGCTGACGACGGCCCATGCGAATAGCCCCCGGGATGTGCTGAGCCGCTTGGAAACAATGGTGCTCATGTCCGGTATGGAACTGCCTGTCCGGGCGATTCGCGAACAAATCGCGTCAGCTATTGATTTGATCGTTCATCAGTCCAGAATGCGTGACGGCAGCCGTAAAGTGACCTATATTACGGAGGTACAGCATTTGGAAGGAGACGTGATCACGCTGCAGGATCTCTTTCGGTTTGTGGCAAAGGGTGTCGATGCTGACGGCAAGGTGGTTGGGCATTTTGAGGCGACAGGCCTGCGTCCGAGTTTTATGGAGAAGTTTATCGTAAACGGCGTGGAAATGCCGGATATAACAGTATCTGATGCGTCTGCAGATGAGCGGAGGGAATGGTGAACGGCATGGCGGTATTTTTTTCTGTTATGGCAGGTATATTTGTTTTTATCATTTTTATTAGTTATGGAATTAGAATGTACTCGGCCCGTTATGTCGTGCATAATCGTGTACAAGGTCTGCAGGTTATCGATATAATGAGTGCTGGCAGACGTCAGCGCCGGCAGTCGCTGCGGGATTCCTTCCGGCAGATTGGGCACTGGATTATGACGTTTATCGGGAATCGCGTCAAAACTATGACCCCTCTGGCGTTGTATCAAGCACTGGAACGTCGTATTATGTGGGCCGGCAAACAATATATCTGGGATGCCGGCACCTTCTTTTTTGTCATGGTCTGCTGCGGTCTCTTGCTTTGTATTTTATCTTTGGGGGTTGTTGTTAAGGGACAATTTCAACTGGGCCAGCGTATAGTGGTTTTGCTGCTGATGTTTTTCAGCGGCGCATTTATTCCTTGGTTTTGCTTGAGTGTCATGGTTACCCGGCGGCGGCAGGGGATTATCGCCCAACTGTCGGATATTATGGATCTTGTCTGCATCAGCGTGCAGGCCGGTCTTTCCTTTGATGCAGCGTTGGCCCGTGTAGGCCGGCGCATGAAGGGACCCATGGTGGAGGAGTCAAACCGTATGCTTCATGATATACGCATGGGTATGCCCCGCCGCGAAGCCTTGACCCATATGGCCCAGCGCTGCGATGTCAGCTCGGTATATATGTTTGTGGCAGCGGTCATTCAATCTGAAAGTCTGGGCTCCAGCATGTCCCATACACTGCAGATACAGGCTGACAACATACGGGAACGACATCGGCAGAACGTTCGTGAAAAGGCCATGAAGCTGCCGGTTAAGTTGATATTTCCATTAGCAATATTCATTTTTCTGACTATTTTTATTGTCATATTAGGACCCGTTATTTTATCCATGATGACGCAGGGAAAGGGATTTTTGTAATATGAAACAGATCTGCGCAGTACATGCTGCAGGTAAACCGGAGGTAAGGCTATATGTGGCTGATTCGTTTTGGGAACGGCTGCGAGGCCTGCTGGGAACCCGCCAATTGCCAGCCCGTACGGGATTGCTGTTAAAGCACTGCAATTCTATTCACATGTTTTTTATGCACTACGGAATCGATGTGGTCTACGTGGATAAACACTTCCGCATCGTCAAGCTGGTGCAAAATTTGCGGCCATGGCAAATCAGCGGCTGTTTGAAAGCTGTCCATACGATTGAGGTACCCGTAGGGACGATTGCCGCTATGGGATGGAAACTTCAGGAGCCGTTATTTTTATAGTATATGGTATAGCTATAGTAAAAGTGTCTAAAACCGGTGTATGGTTTTAGACACTTTTACTATATATGTTACTATTTTATACAACGTGTTGCTTTATTAGATACTAGAATATATTGGTTTTATTTGGTAATAATGATATAATAAATATAATTAAAAGAAAATAATTATCCAAAACATACCAGTATGGTAAGTGTGCCGGCAGGATGCATTTTCATTTTGAAAAGGAGGCAGGGTATCAATGGGAGGGGATTTGAAATTGATGCCGTATTAGGACAATGAGAATAAGGAAAAATTGTTTTTGTGCCATATTGGTTACTGTTGGAATAATGCCAGTAGCTGTCATGGCCGCAACAGCTGATGTTCCGGAGTGGACCTATGCTGTAATGGAAGAGATGGTTGCCAAACGGTATGTGGTACCGCCAGCAGGTACGGTTCGGACATTGTCCAGACAGCAAATGGCAGTATTGACGGCATCTGTGCTGGAAAATATGGAAGCAGTAGATCAGTCAGAAGCACTGAACAATTTGGTTCGGTCATATGGTGTGGTATCACGCTTAGCAGTTCAAGATGAGGCAGAGTATCAAATACTGAAAAAGCAAAGTATCGATATGGAGTCTGCGTATACACGCATATTAGCCAAAATCAAAGAAAACTCTCGTAAACAAGTGTATGGAGATTTACAAGGAAGTCCGATTGATGTATTGGATAGATTGCAGGCAGAAGAACGTAAAAACGAAGAAAGCTTAGAACATGTTGTTACGCAATGGACTTTTTTAAAACGACGGACAGAACAGCGTAAAATAGAGCTGGACGCAATCATCGTGAAGAAGAAGGAACTGCAAGAGAAAATACTTGAATCTGGTAATAATGGAATGACTGTTCCCTTGGATATGCGGCAGGAAGCAGCTAAACTTCGGGCTGAATTTTCTCCTGAATTAAACAATATAGGATATTTCGATATCCAGAAAGGAAGTGATATTGCAGTTCTTAGCAGTCCCAAACATCCTGTTTCAATGGATAAACGTTTAAAAATAGACGGAGAAGTACGTTTGGATTCTCGCAGTAATGATAATCAGCATACTATCGATCAGCAAACCAAGAAGAATAAATATCCTGACAATTTATTACGTCTTCGGGAACGATTGTATATGGATTATAACATTAATGATAACTGGCACTTGCTGGGAATGCTGGAAAGTGAAAAGGCCTTGAGGGGGTCATATGATGACATGGATGGCAATATTAATTTAGATCGGTATTATTTGCAGGGATATGCTGGAAATATATTGGTATCTGCGGGAGCTTTCGGGACGACAATGGCCGAAGGAAATATCTATGACAGTAAATTCAAAGGTATCATGGCAGCGTACGGGGATGGTAAGCCCTGGTCGTATCGCCTGCAGTATGGAAGAATTGACTTGGCTAAAAAGGTTGCCACAGCATCCATGTCTTATGATACTGACAACTACGGATTGGATGTAGGGGTATATCATTTTGATATCGATGGGGGACGGAATCGAAATGTTTTTATGGCAAATATTCGTAGGCCTATTGGCGGGTGGCTTACACTAGGTGGGATGTATTTGCACGGACAGGATGAGAGCGTGGGAAATGGTGATGGGGTTGTTGTTACGTTGGCCCGGGGAAAAGAAAATAGTTGGCAAAAGGGGAATATATATGCGTATTTAAAATATTATCATCAACCCGCTTCAACCTATGTGGAACATACTATGAATGGTACGGCTGATTGGATGTCTGGGTTTAAAGGTCCGGGGATAGGTTTTTCATATACCTTGCATAAAAATATGGTATTCAGTATGGAATATGACAGACTAAGGGATCTAAAGACTAGCGATCATGCCAATACGATATGGGGAGGGTTTTCATATTACTTCAATAATTATGAAAATGATTAAAACATTGGCAAAATATTGGCTTGTAAGGAGTGAGCGTGTTTATGAATATTCTTAAGCAATTGGAACAGCGGCAAGCTGCTATCGCTGTGGTTGGGTTAGGATATGTGGGATTGCCGCTGGCAGTTGCTTTTTCAACCCATTTTAACACAATTGGTTTTGATTTGAGCGAGCATAAAATAAACATATACCAGCAGGGAAAAGATCCTACCTGTGAGGTGGGGGATATGGCTATTCAGCATACGTCAATTCACTTTACCTGTCAGCCTGCGCAGATGAGTACTGCTGCGTTTTTTGTCATTGCAGTGCCGACTCCCATTCATGGTGATAAAACGCCGGATTTGACATCCGTTAAGAAGGCGAGTCAGCTTGTGGGACAGTACCTCACACAAGGAAGTGTGGTTGTTTATGAATCGACGGTATATCCAGGTGTGACAGAGGATATTTGCAGGCCTATTTTGGAAGAGGTATCGGGAATGCAATGCGGCCCTGATTTTAAAATTGCCTATTCACCGGAACGGATTAATCCTGGTGATACGCGTCATCGCTTAACAAATATAGTCAAAATTGTATCTGGAATGGATGCTGAGACACTGGATGTAGTTGCTGCCGTATATGAAAAAATAATTGACGCCGGCGTATATCGTGCGCCGACAATTCAGGTGGCAGAAGCGGCTAAATTAGTGGAAAATGCGCAGCGTGATATCAACATTGCTTTTATGAATGAATTGGCAATGGTATTTCATCGCATGAATATTGAAACAGCAGAAGTAATTAAGGCAATGAATACAAAATGGAATGCCCTTGGATTTACACCCGGGTTAGTTGGGGGACATTGTATTGGCGTAGATCCATATTATTTTATTTATCAAGCAGGATTATTGGGTTACCATTCTCAGATTATTGCTTCCGGCAGACGCGTAAATGATACGATGAGTGAATTTATTGCACAGGAAATAATCAAAACATTGATACGTTCAAAAATCAATGTTTGTCATGCGTCCATTTATCTTATGGGCATAACTTTTAAGGAAGACTGTCCTGATACGCGTAATTCCAAACCGATGGAAGTGTACCGCTGGTTAGAAAAATATGGCCTTTCTCCTAAATTGGTGGACCCGCAAGCGGATCCTGCGGAGGTTGAAAAAGAATTTCACGTATGTCTTACTCCTATGTCGGAGGTACAAGATGCAGATTGCTTAGTCTTTTTGGTAGCACATCGGGAGTTTCGCCGCATGAATATTGAAGATATTAATTTATTATATAAAGATACCACTTCATCAGATCAGAAAAGAGTATTACTTGATGTAAAAAGTATATTTTCCTCAAGTAGTATGCGACAATCTGGATATGTGTATTGGAATTTATAAGGATACTGCAATGGATACAATGTCAAAATTAAAAGCAGGGGGATGCGCGCTTCTTTTATTGGCAGTTATTGGTGCCAGTAAAGGTGCTTATGATTTTTATCAATCCATGCAAACTTCTCGTATAACAACAGATATGTCAGATCGCAGTGATCAATATCAGGCAAAAGATGAGATTGCGAGGGCACTGCATGTTCTGCAAATGGGAACGACACCGGCAGCAATTATTTCACCTAAATCAGGTACGCAAAAAGTTGTATTGGTATTTGATGGATTGCCCGATAGAGCGGATACGTCGCGTCTGGTTCAGGTGCTGAGAAACTATCATGTCCAGGCTGTATTTTTTGTGGAAGGACAAAATGCGATTCGCCAAGCGGATTCGATAGAGCTTATCCGGAATGCGGGCTATGAAATTGAAAACTATACATTTGTAGGAATGGCACACGTTGAAACCCTTTCACCAGAAGTATTGATTTCACAAATTTGTCGTACCCAACAAGTTATCAGCGATCTTACCGGGACAGCTCCTCAGTATTTCAGGGCCCCTGAGACGCGCTTTACCATACCGCTGTTAGAAGCTGTCAACGCCTGTGGCATAGGTTTTGTAGTACAGGAAAATGTAGTGATACCGCGTCATTCCTTACATACGATAGAAGAGGCAGACGTGCTTGTTTCTTCTATTGTGCCGGGGAGCATTATTTCTGTAGCGGTAGGAGTACCAGTGGAAAAATTAAAACCGAAAGATCACACAATGGATTCCCGACGGGCAAAAGACAGAAAACCGACGATTCGTGATGTACAGCAAGCGAGTGGGAGCGGAGGCGAGGAGCGTATTGCAGATGAGGTAGCATATCTGTTAGAAGCGATGCAGCGGAAGCACTTGGAAACCACATCTCTTTCAGCATTCTGATTTTTCCTGAATCATAAGGGGGGTATACTGATGAAAAAAGATGTAGAAGAGCAAGAGGTTTTGATGCAGGAAAAACAGGATCGAAGGCTTCTTTCTTATGTTCCCGATGCATCCGGTATCCGCACTAATCGGGATAGACGTTGGCAAAATAACGAAAAGAAGAATGATTCGTTCCGGATTTTAACTAAGAGTGCCAAAGAAGGACAGCGTTATCACGTCGATTATATTGTGACCATCTATTATGAGAGCGATGCAGGTGAGCAGCAATGCGTGGCATATGCCAGGGATATTTCTACTACCGGAATGCTGCTACAGTTTCAGGACAAGGTACAGGGACAGGAGATTGTGACAGCCCCTAAAATACGTCTTAGTTTTGATATTGTGCCGGGCTCTATGCCGGAGGGATATGAAATACGTATTAATAAACTGCCTGTTGAGTGTGTGCGCACTTTTATAAACGAGGAAGGAACCTTTTGCGCAGGAGTTCGCTTTCGGAAAACGTTATCAGAATATGTAGCTAAAAAGCGTGGATGGTATATGCTGGGAACGGCATCCTTTTTCATTTTTATCGTTTCCTTCATCGTTATTATGATGCGGTCAGAGTCTGTTATTTATTTTCAGTTTAACAAATACTTGTATTTGTATAGTATAATAGCGGCAACGCTGCTGCTATCAAGGTATTTTTTTGGAGCGTTATACAGACCTGTTCCCGTAGATATGAAGTACACGCCGGGAGTATCAATTGTTATTCCTTGTTTTAATGAAGAACGATGGATTCAACGGACGATTCTTAGTTGTATAAATCAAGATTATCCGCCGGAGAATTTAGAAGTAATTGTTGTAGATGACTGTTCAAATGATCAATCCCTGAAAAAAATTCATGAAACGATAGACCAATTAAAGAGTACAGATAAATTGTTTAATATAGCAGAGCGCATTCGGTATTATTCTCAGCCTGTCAATAAGGGGAAACGTGAGGCAATGGCATTAGGGGCTAAAAAGGCGCAGCATCAGTTATTGGTATTTGTTGATTCCGATAGCTTTTTGGATCCGTTTGCTATCCGAAATGTGGTTCAGCCATTTAAAGATAGTAAAATGGGCGGTGTATCGGGTCGCACTGATGTGGCGAATACCTATACCAACGCACTGACTAAAATGCAGTCTGTGCGTTATTATATTGCATTCCGGATTATGAAAGCTGCCGAAGGGTATTTCGATGCCGCTACATGTCTCTCGGGACCGTTGTCGTGCTATCGTAAGGATCTGGTGCTAACGTATTGTGATGACTGGCTTCATCAAACGTTTCTTGGACAACGAGCAACCTTTGGCGATGATCGCAGTATGACTAATTTTATTCTCAGGCATCATCGCACTACATATCAGGATACTGCTATATGTTCTACTATTGTCCCCAAAACCTATTCTGTTTTTTTACGGCAGCAAATGAGGTGGAAACGATCCTGGCTTCGCGAGTCATTAATTGCGGCCCGCTTCATGTGGAAAAAAGAGCCGTTTATGGCCCTGTTTTTTTATATGGGCCTGCTGGTTCCGATCGCGGCACCTGTGATTGTTTTATATAATTTGTTATATGTCCCAATTGTTCATCGTGTTTTTCCCACTACGTTTCTTGTAGGTATGGCAATGATGGCTATGCTTATGAGTTTAGTGCAATTGCTTTTACGACGCAGTACAACGTGGATTTATGGCATTTGGTTTTGCTTGTACTATGAGGCTGTTTTATTATGGCAAATGCCTGCCGCATGGTTTACCTTCTGGAAATCCACATGGGGGACACGCATGACTCCTGCTGATCTGGCTGCATTAGCTAAAAAGCGGCGAAGGAAGGATAGATGATCATGAATCTGGGAGATATTGAATTTACAAAACAAAAAAACAGTAAAAAAATGAAGCGTACGGTTTTTCAGGTTATCATTCTTGGTATAGCTATTGTTTTGCTGGCGCATCTGTTTATTAATTTTCGTACGTATCATCCATATGATTCCAATATAGCAATGAGTAACAAGAAAAACACAGGATTTATTGCCTTATCTTATTTTGGGGTAGATCGTCTGGGAAATACGTCCGATTTGATTGGAAAGGATAGATTGCAAGAACATCTTCAGGCATTGCAAAAACAAGGATATGTCACTATTACTCAAAAAGATATAGAAAATTATTATAAAAATAATACCCCGTTGCCCTCTAAAGCCTTGTTTTTAATGTTTGAGGATGGTCGTCGTGATACGGCTATTTTTGCACAGAATATTTTAGAGAAGTTAAATTATAAAGCTACGATGTTTACGTACCCGGATAAATTCGATAAAAAAGATACTAAATTTTTAACCCCGCAGGATCTGACAAATTTGCAGAACTCCTCGTTTTGGGAAATGGGGACAAACGGGTATCGATTAGAATATATCAATGTATTTGACCGGTATCATAATTATATTGGAGATATTAGCTCATTGGAATATTCTATGATGCGTCCGTATTTGGGACGAAATTATAATCATTATCTTATGGACTATATTCGGGATAAGGAGGGTTTTCCGACAGAGAGTCACCGGCAAATGGTGAATCGTATCAATTATGATTACGAACATCTGCGTGATACATATATCAAACAACTTGGCTTTGTCCCTTCCGTATATGTTTTGATGCATGCGAATACCACACAATTTGGGAATAATAATGAAGTAAGTGCTGTGAATGAAAAATGGATACGTAAATTATTTACGATAAACTTTAATAGGGAAGGCTATTCCCTTAATCAACGTAATAGTAGTATGTACGATCTAACACGGATGCAGCCTAAGCCATACTGGCCGGTAAACCATCTGCTCATGCGAATTAAATATGATGTTGGTCAAGATATTTCATTTGTTCAGGGCGATGAAGTAAGGCAGGAAAAGTGGGATTTATTAAAAGGCGCTTCTGAAATACAAGGTCCTATACTGATTTTAACGACCCTTCCTGAAAAAAATGCGATTATTAAATTGAAAAATAGTGGAACATATCAAAATTTGCATGTCTCTGTTCGCTTAAAGGGCAATGAATTGGGAACCCAGCAACTCCTTCTGCGAGCGGATAAGGGAATGAATACCTATATCAGTGTCGCATTATCTGATGGATATTTAGTTCTTACCGAGCGCCGGCACAATCAAAAAACGGATATCTTTCGCAAAAAAATGGATGATATTTTAGGAAAAAAGACTCTTTCCATCGAAGAAGATCAGCGAAACGCAGAAGTGCAGGAATATCAGACATATGCAAAATATGCTCCGACGGCTAAACAAAGTGCCGCATTTAAAGCACAGGCAGAAAAAAGAAAAAATGAGCCGGCAGCTGGTATTGATGAGGGAGCGCTACCTTATGAAGGGCATTTGAATGCGGGCAAGTTATCAAATCATTTGCTGCATATTTCGTTAAGGGACGATAATATAAGCGTGATTGTCGATGGAAAGGAGGCCGTCTCTAATCTGCCTGTGTCTATTACGGAGGCAGGAGACGTATTACTGGGAGCCGTATGGAGTAAAAATGACGAGGGCGATGATGTATATGACGCGGTGTTCGATAATCTTAAAATTTGTATGAATACAGGAATGGATGAAGATAAAGAAAAGGTACTCTTTTCATTGGAATTAACTGGGTGGGAGTATATGCGGTATCAACTGGTAATGTGGTGGGAACGAATATTAGGGCTGTTCCTCGAGCATTTGTAATGCAATCTAGGAGAGGTGAATATATGTGAAATTTAAGATAGCTAAATCATTTGTGTTTTGTGTCTCCGTGGCTGTAATTATTAGCTGCAGTGGGGTACCAAGTGGCAATGCCTCTAATATGCGTATATCCTCATGGATGGTATATTGGGACATGGATAGAGGACAGCAGGAATACCATAAAATAGGCGGAAAAATACAAAGTATATCCTATTTTGCGGCATATTTTGATGAACGCAATCAATTATTTATTCCGCAAGAATTAATGACTGCTCAAAAAAATATAAAAAAAGAAAAAACGGGAACGTCTTATTTGACAATTGTCAATGATAAAAAGACAGGACATGGAAAGAATTCTTTAAAGGACTTGGATGTCCTTCGTGGCGTTTTTAAGGACGAATATTCATTGGAACATCATGTTCATGATATTATTGAATTGGCTGAAAAAAATAATTATAACGGTATTGAAATTGATTATGAGCAAGTATGGAAGGATCCAGAACTGCAAAAAAAATTCTTGCATTTTTTAGAAATACTCTATACGCAGTCCAGTCAAAAAGGACTGAAACTGCGGGTGGATCTGGAGCCGGCAACGCCGTTTGCCGATCCATATCCACTAGGGCCTCAATATGTAGTCATGATGTATAATTTATATGGTACACACAGTGGCCCGGGGCCTAAAGCAAATGAGCCTTTTATTGTTCGGGTTTCTCAAGGGATGGCGTTATTGCCGGGACATACATCAGCAGCCTTTGCGACGGGAGGATGTGTCTGGGAGGATGGGAATAACGGGCGGCTTATTAGTGAGCAAGATGCGGTTTCTTTAGCTGAAGAACAACGGGCGAAACCGGAACGAGATACTGCCAGCCAATGTTTGCATTTTGAATATATGAAAGAAGGGCATCAATATGTCGTATGGTATGCAGATCGACAAACATTGAATGCCTGGATACATTTGATGGCTGTTTATGGTCATACGGATGTTTCTATTTGGCGCCTGGGCGGAAATCTGCAGATAGAACGGCTCAATGAAAGAGGTGGTGGTACATGAAGAAACGACATACGATTCCCTTTCTTATTTTTTTGATTTTTCTGATTTTTTCTTTTAGCACAATAGGAAAAAGTGCTGATTTGGAATCAGATATATCTTCAGTAAAAAAAATGAATAGTCTGCCAACGACATATCAGGGGGTTATATTTACATTCGGCGGACTTGGCCGTTCCGATTCAGTCAATGATGTGCTGATTCGGATGAGACAACAAAACATGCGGGGGACTTTTTTTGTAACGGAAAAAGAACTGCGGAACAATGCGGATACTATTCGAAATATTATAGCTTATGGACAAGAAATCGGTATAGGTGTACGGCCTAATGAAACGGATGGTGCTGCCGTGATTGCGGCTCAAATTGAACGAATTCGCGGGGCATTGCACGGAAAATATGGTATAGATACTCGATTGGTGCGGCAAATGTATGGCCCTGATACGGCGGCTGTACGGGAAGCGGTTGCATCAACAGGATGTCTGCTGATAGGGCAAACTGTGAATGTCGTATTATCTAAGAATAAAGAGGCCCAAACAGTTGCAGAGGTTATGCCGGTTGTTTTTAATAAATGGGCAACGTCTATGGGACGTGGACAAATTGCGTATTTTCGCATGGACTTTTATACAAATCCGACATTGGTTGGTGATATGATGATGGCAGTGAAGGAACAAAAAATAGATAATATTGCATATCGTACCTTTACAGATACGCCGGAAACGAATCCCGCAAATGATTCCGCATATCAGATATGCAGTGTTGAAGATGCTTTACATCAAACTAAGTATCTCTATACGTATCCCTGCGATGTTTCGACTATTCCGAAGGATTTACAGCCTGGGTATGTTGCTACTCCTATCAATGATAAAAATTTTGCTAAAGAATTTCTTGCACGATACATTGGCTCACCTGAAGTGGGTACAGATGATCGTATGTATGGTTTTGATAGAGATATTATGCGTAAAGCAGATAAAACTGGAGTCGTGAAAAATGCAGCAGACAATACTATTTTTCTTACCTTTGATGATTGGGGAAATGATACGTCCATTAATAAATTATTATACGTATTGCGGAAGCATCATGTGTCGGGAACCTTTTTTATTATCACGCGATCTATGCCCAATAATCCCAATTTATTACGTTCCATAGCGGCAGCTGGTAATGAGATCGGCAGCCACACCAATTTGCATCGTCCCATGGCAATTCGTGAAAAAAATGGTAAAATTCGTGATTTACAATCTCCGGAAGACTATACAACAGATGTTACTACTGCCTATGAACGGCTGGCAAATGTGGTCGGGGATGTTACTGTAGATGGACGGCATATGCTGACTCGTTATTTTCGCCCGCCAACATTAGCGATCAATAAAGTGGGAAGCAGAATTATTTTGAATGCGGGGTATACTTATATTGTTTCTGGCTACGAAAGCACGGAGGATTATCGTGCACAATCTGTATCCTATTTAGTAGGAGCGATTAAGGCTGGAATTTATGATGATAAACGACATGTACGAAAGGGATCTATTATTATTATGCATATGAGCGATACCGCTAAGTTTACTCCTCAGGCATTAGATCTTGTGCTGACGGAAAATGAACAACGTCCGGATACGGACCCTGAAAAATTTAAAGTGGGCCGGCTGAATGATTACTTGAAAGAAGGGTATACGCAAATGATGTCCCTTCAAAGAAGGCAGGTATGATATAATAAAAACACCAGGCAAAAATGAGTATGCATTTTTAGCCTGGTATCTTGAAAAACTATAAAATTACTATTGCGGCTTACTGTATTTCCATCAGCTTCTTCAAGCATGGCTCAACCTGTACGCCCTCGCGGCAATCTGAACCAGAATGATAGGTGTAGGTAATAGCATAGCTCAGAAAATCTGCTGCCTTTCGAACGGCTGCGTGCAGATTACTGCCGTTCAGCAGTGCACCTGTCAGAACGCTGGAAAACAGGTCTCCTGTGCCGCAAGTATTGAAGGGGAGACGCTGTACTGCATATTCATCAAACGATGCAGTTTGCTTGTCATAGCTGACAATTTTGATCTCTTCGTTTGGCGCTGGAACACTGGTAATGACGACTTTTTCCGGCCCTTGATCAATCAGCCGCCGGCATAGCTCTGTCATGTCTTTGGTGGAAGGGATCCTGTCTGCATACGGATGGTTTAGGAGAAGGCAGGCTTCCGTATAATTCGGTGTAATAACGGTGGCATTACCGATTAATTTCCCCATTTCTGTGATGATATCAGGCTTAAATACGGGATACAGCTTACCGTCGTCTGCCATCGCCGGGTCGACGATGACGAGGGTATCCGGTTTGGCAAAACGGCGGATAGCATCCTGTACTACTGCAATCTGAGCGGCATCCGCTAAAAATCCGCTGTACACGGCATCGTAGGAATAGCCCAGCGATTGCCACATGTCCATGAACTCGTTCATGTGCGGTGTGAAATCTGAAAAAGTAAATGTGCCATAGGTTAAATTGTTACTGAACAGTGCCGTGGGAAACGGACATACCTGAATACCCATGGCAGAAATGACCGGAATTGCGGCAGTCAGGGAACAACGGCCAAATGAACATATATCATGAATTGCAAGCACGCGTTTTGTAGCCATATACTAATTCCTCCTCTATGTAACTGTGCCCCTATTTTACAGCAGAAATTGGCGTAAGTAAATAGGACAGATGAAAATGATTCTGTCCGGGAAAGATATCTTTGTGCTTCTCTCTGTACCCTGCTGTGTCTCTGTGGTACAATAATCACAAACTATTTTGAAAACGGGAGCTGGCAGAGGAATGGAGGCCCGGCATGGGACAAGAAACAAATGTAATGATGGGATTAAGTGTAAAAGCGATGATCTTTCATGAAGGAAAACTGCTGCTGCTGCAGAAAAATGATGCAGAGGGACTTCATCATTGGGAATTTCCCGGGGGCGGCCTGCGTTTTAAGGAAGACTTTATCAGCGGCCTGCGGCGGGAGGTTCGGGAAGAAACGGGGTTGTCCATTCAACTGGCGGCACCGGCAGGCATTTGGAGCTACCAAAAGAAAGACGGACAATTTTTAAACGGAGTTATTTTTACGGCTCTTGCCGATACGGAAACCGTTCGGATTTCAAATGAGCATTTGGCATATCACTGGGTAGAGGCAGATGAATTTTCAGGTTATTGTATTCATGACTCCCTTTGGCATTCTTTGATGCAGATGAAAGCCTTTTCCTATGATACGGGCAAGACGCTGATTCAGGATTTTTTAAAACAGATGGAGTGTATACGTCATGGATAGGGAAAATCAGCATAAGGTGCCTTTTGTAGATGCCCTGGAAGATTACTGCCGGTGTCATATGGTACCGTTTCATACGCCGGGTCACAAGTTGGGCTGTGGCGCCTCCGTATATCAAAAGGAGCTTTTCGGCAGCGCGCTGGATCGGGATCTGGGACTTATGTATGCGCTGGATGATTTATTTCGACCAGAGGGACCGCTGCGGGAGGCAATGCAGTTGGCTGCGGACTTGTATGGGGCCGGACGAACCTTCTTTTCCGTCAATGGGACGACGGCTTGCGTTGAAGCGATGATATTGGCGGTGTGCCGCCGTGGCGATGAGATTATTCTTCCCCGGGAGGCACACCGCAGCGTTATGAATGGTCTCGTACTGAGCGGTGCTGTGCCGGTATACATGGAAAGCAGATTTGCTGCGGTGCAGCAGATTTCTCTCGGGCCGGATCTGGACGGATTGAAGCGGGCTGTGAAGGCTCATCCCGGAGCCAGAGCGGTTCTAGTTACGTATCCGACCTATGATGGCGTTGCCATACAGCTAGAGGAAATGGTACGATATGCCCATGCACAAGGACTCTATGTGCTGGTAGACGAGGCGCACGGTGCTCATTTACCTTTTCAAGCGGCGTTTCCCAAAGAAGCGCTGGTCTGCGGTGCTGATTGTGTTGCCCAAAGTACGCATAAATTGGCAGGTTCGCTGACGCAGACCTCTATGCTCCACTGTGCCAGGGCATTTCCGCTGACTGATAAAATTGCTGCGGCTATGGCGCTGGTCCAGTCGACCAGTCCGCAGTATTGGTTTCTAGCTTCCCTTGACAGTGCCCGGCGTCAGCTGGCGCTGGATGGGGAACGGCTGACCGGACGGGCGCTGGCTCTCGCGCGTCAGCTGCGTCATGAGCTGAATCTGATTTCCGGGATATGTTCCTTTGGACGGGAAATCATGGATTATAGTACTGTCGGAGGTTTTGATGAAACAAAAATCACTATTGATTTTTCCGGCCTGGGTCTGGATGGAAGAGAAGCTGAGCGGCTTCTGCGCAGAGAACGAGTTGAGGTGGAAATGACCGCAGGCAGCCATGTCCTGGCCTTGATTACGATAGGGGACAGTGAAGCCAGTACAGCGGCGCTGTTAAAAGCCTGTCGCCGTATTGCTTCCAGTCATTCTGTCTGTGCGGTGGAACGATCGACAGAACCGCCGCTTCCGATACCGCAAGTTTGTGTATCGCCGCAGGAAGCATGGAATGCTGAAGTAGAAACTGTGCCTTTGACGCAGGCTTTGGGCCGCGTTTCCGCAGAAGCTATATCGTTTTATCCTCCGGGCATTCCCGTTGTCGGACTGGGAGAAAAAATAACAGCTGCCTGCCTGGAGTATATAGCACGAAAAATGACGGCAGGATACAGACCTAACGGCGCTGCCGGCGGACTGCTGCCGACTGTCCGCGTGTTATGTTTGTAGCGTATGCGGATCGGCTGCGGCAAGCGGTCCAATCATTTTATTAATCAAAAAGGATGGGTTTATACTATGACGGGACATTTGATCATTATTGAAGGCGGCGACGGCAGCGGCAAAGCGACACAGACACGGCTGCTTACAGAACGGCTGCAGCATGAAGGGCGGCAGGTCCGCTGCGTTAGCTTTCCGGATTATGACAGTGAATCGAGTGCCCTTGTCAAAATGTACCTGAACGGTGATTTCGGCAGGGATGCCAATTCTGTCAATCCCTATGCGGCATCGGCATTTTATGCTGTAGACCGCTTTGCTTCGTATCAGACGAAATGGAAGAATTTTCTGTTGCAGGGTGGAACTGTGATTGCCGATCGGTATACGACGAGTAATATGCTCTATCAAATGATAAAAATAGAAGATCCGGCGGCCCGCAGAAGGTATTTGGACTGGCTATGGGATTTTGAATTTCATAAAATGGGTCTTCCCGTACCGGATATGGTGATTCTTCTGGATGTTCCTTTGGCGGTAACGGAACAGCTTATGGCTGCCAGGATGGGAAAAACGGGTGGACAAACCGGGGATATTCATGAACAGAATGAATCTTTTTTGAAAAAATGTCATGAGGCATATGACCAGTTGGCAAAACAGTATAGTTGGCAGTGCATTTCATGTGCTTTAGGAGAATGTATGCGGTCTGTTGAGGCCATCCATGAGGACGTATATAGTATCGTTTTAAAACTCTTGAAAAAATAAGCAAAATCAGCGAAATTTGGCGGTAAAACTAGACTTTGCCGCTGTTTTTTTTTATAATGAATTAGTTAGATAGTATTTCCTGCAAAGGAGGGCTGGCGATGGATAATAATACGTGGTTTGACTCTATCATCGGACATGAAGCGATTAAGGCCCGGTTGATCCATTGGCAGGCAAGGGACCGCATGCCCCATGCCATGATTTTTGCCGGTCCTGCTGGTATCGGAAAAACGATGATGGCCCGGGCCATAGCCTCGGCTATGGTAGGACGCCCGCTTTTTTTACATGAAGAAGCTAAAGCCGGGCAGCCTCTCGAATCGGATCGGGATGATGCGTACTATCTGGCTCCGGCAGGCGCTATGCTGAAAGTTGATCAGTTCCGGAAGCTTCAAAGCCGGCTTATGCTTCAAGGACAGGCAGGCAGCAGCCGTGTCTGCATTATTGACCATGTAGAAACGATGAACACGGAATTCGCCAATCGTATGCTGAAAATATTAGAGGAACCACCGTCCGGCGTCTGTTTCATTTTGATTACAGATCAGCCGGCACTGCTGCTCCCTACGATTGTTTCGCGCTGTACGGAAATCTTTTTTTCGCCTGTTGGCGATGCAGAAATGCTGGCGGGGTTATTGCGGCTGCACGGCGGCAGGGCGCAGGACTATGAAGATGCTGTTGCTTGGGGTAATGGTATTGTCCGTGCCGTTTTTGACTATCTTCAGGGGACTGGCTCTGATGAAGTTCGCTATGCTCTTGATTTTCTCCGTATTATGGGAGAGCATGCTTGTCCTTACGCTGCCTGGCTGGCCGTCTCTGTGAATCTGACGGAGGGGGAGACAGCAGAAATTCTTCGCTGGAGTGCGATGTTCCTGCGGGATATGGCAGTACTGCGAAGCGGTGCGGGGCAGTCCGGACTGCGGCTTAAAAGATATACAGATGATATGATGAAGTTATTGACCTGTTGGACAGATACAGGTATTTTTAAGATTCTTTCCGTCCTAGACGAGGGCATGGAGGCGCTGGTGCGTCATGTCAACGTGCATCTGGTTTGGGATTATGTGAGCATTCAATGTATTAAAGCCAAAGGAGGTATTTAGTTGATAGTTGTAGGTGTACGCTTTAAGGCGGCCGGAAAAGTATATTATTTTGACCCGATGGAAATTTCCCTTGCTGTAAACGATGGTGTCATCGTCGAAACCGCGCGGGGGATGGAGTATGGCTCCGTCGTCATTGCCCCGCGCAGTGTTGATGCCTCGGAGGTGGTACAGCCGCTGAAGCCTATTATCCGTAAGGCTTCGCCAAAGGATTTGCGTCAGGTCGAACGAAATAAAGAACGGGAAAAAAAAGCATTCGGTATTTGTTTGGAAAAAATAGCGAAGCATAATTTGTCGATGAAACTTATTGATGTGGATTACACTTTTGATATGGGTAAAATCATTTTCTTTTTCACTGCGGACGGACGTATTGATTTTCGTGAGCTGGTGAGAGACTTGGCCTCTGTATTTCGAACTCGGATCGAACTGCGTCAAATAGGACTGCGTGACGAGGCTAAAATGATCGGCGGCATCGGCTGCTGCGGACGGCCGTTGTGCTGCGCCTCTTTTTTAGGAGATTTTAAGCCCGTATCTATTCGTATGGCTAAGGGGCAGGGCATGTCGCTCAACCCGACGAAAATTTCCGGTATCTGCGGACGGCTTATGTGCTGCCTGCGGTATGAAAATTCGCTGTATACGTCGGGGGAACTGAAATGTACGAACTGCCAGCAGAAAAACTGCGAGCAGCAGAAACCGCCGGTTGTGGGACGGCGCGTTATTACCGACGAGGGAGTGGGAACCGTCCTGCGCGTTCACATGAAGGATCATACGGTCAAGGTACAATTGGAAAATGGACATACTGTCAATGTCTCTTGGTCCGATGTGGCAGAAGCAGAGCATGAAGATTGAGTTAAAGCCTCATGAACGGCTGGATGATCTCGTTCTGGACGGAATGAAAATTATTCAGCGGGACGACCAGTTCTGCTTTTCACTGGATACCGTCCTGCTGGCCCATTTCGGACCAGTTCCGCATGGGCCGGCATTGGATCTGGGGACAGGGACGGCGGCGATTCCGCTTATTTTGACGTCTCGGGGCGCAGCAGATATTACCGGTGTGGAGCTCAACCCTGTCATGGCAGATATTGCCCGGCGCAATGCAGGTATCAATGGTCGAGAAGAATGTATTCATATTATAGAAGAGGATTACCGACGTATCCGTTCCTGGTCTGCCAGCGGTGCCTACGCGGCAGTATACGTCAATCCACCTTATCGTGAAAAAGCGCGCGGTGCCGTTAGTGAAGCAGAGGGCATCCGCAGGGCGCGTCATGAGGAAACGGCAACCCTGACGGATGTTATGGAGGCGGCCCGGTATGCGTTGAAATATCATGGCCGGTTTCGCATGATTCACATTGCAGACCGGCTGACAGATGTACTGGCAGCGATGCGCTGCTATGGCTTGGAGCCTAAAGCTGTGCAGATGATCCATGGACGGGCCCATAAAAAGGCTAAGCTTTTTCTCGTAGAAGGTATACGTGGCGGCAATCCGGGTATGAGTATAGAACCACCTGTTATTGTTCATGATGAAGACGGCTTCTACAGTCACGCTGTATTAGCCATGTACGGTAAAGCGGTATGTCTGGGGACCGGAAAAGAGGGTATGTGATGGCAGAAGTATTTCAAAAGGGGACCTTGTATTTATGTGCAACGCCTATCGGCAATATGGAGGATATTACCTATCGTGCAGTCCGCTGCCTGCGGGAGTCAGACATGATTGCCGCAGAGGATACACGTCATACCAAGCTGCTGCTGCATGCGTACGATATTAATACGCCGCTGACCAGCTACCATGAGCATAATAAGGCGGAAAAAGGACCGCTGATCATCGAGCGGCTTAAAGCCGGAGCGATGATTGCTCTGGTCAGTGATGCCGGTATGCCGGCTATCTGCGATCCCGGCAGTGATCTGGTGCGTCTGGCCATTGCTGCCGGTATTCCCGCAGTTCCTGTGCCGGGAGCCAACGCCGGACTCACGGGGCTTATCGCATCGGGAATGGATACGACGCGGTTTACATTTATCGGATTTCTGCCAAAAACGCAAAAGCATCGTCTTCCTGTGCTGGAGGCTATCAAAGAATATGAAGGAACCTTGATATTTTATGAAGCGCCGCACCGGATACAGGCGGTCTTGCGTGAAATGACAGACGTGCTTGGCGATAGGCCGGCAGTAGTCTGCCGGGAACTAACAAAACGTTATGAACAATATCTGCGCGGTCCGCTCAGCCAACTTTGCACGGATCTGGCCGGGCAAGGGGTCCGCGGTGAATTTGTGATTCTCGTTGCCGGGGCTGTTCCTGTATCAGGGGAAGCTGTGCCCGGCTGCGTTGATTATGCGTCTCTGGTTCGGGATTTGATGGAACAGGGCGTTGATAAAAAAGAGGCGGTCCGTACCGTCGCGCGGCGTTGTGGAGTGCCGAAACGTAGTGTGTATCAAGCTGCACTTACTTTATAATAAGCCGGCTCATTTGCCGGTACAGGAGGGAAAATCCATGTCTAAAAAGTATTACATCACTACCCCAATTTATTATCCGAGTGCCAAACTTCATATTGGGCACACCTATTGCACGACGATTGCCGACTCGCTGGCACGATTTCACCGCCTTCGCGGTGACGATGTGTTTTTTCTGACCGGTTCCGATGAACACGGGCAGAAGATTCAGCGTGCCGCCGAAGATAAAGGAATGAAACCAATCGAATATGTTGATGGCATTGTAGCTCTTTTTCAGCAGCTCTGGAAAAAACTGAATATTTCCAACGATGATTTTATCCGTACGACCGAAAAACGTCATGAAAAAGTGGTTCAGAAACTGATGCAGATATCCTATGACAACGGTGATATTTATAAGGGAGAATACAAGGGATGGTACTGTACGCCTTGTGAAACCTTCTGGCCAGAAAACAAGCTCCCCGAAGGCAAGCATATTTGCCCGGACTGCGGCCGTCCCTTGGAATTGGTCAAAGAAGAAGCCTATTTTTTGAAAATGAATAAATATGCTGACCGGTGGCTGAAATTTATCGAAGAAAATCCTGATTTTATCCAGCCGGAATCGCGCCGCAATGAAATGATATCCTTTGTAAAAAGCGGCCTGGAAGATCTCTGTGTGTCCCGGACATCCTTTGATTGGGGGATCAAGGTTCCCTGGGATACAAAGCATGTTGTTTACGTATGGTTTGATGCGCTGGCAAATTACCTGACCGCTGCCGGATATATGGATGATCCGGAAAAGTTTAAAAAATTCTGGCCGGCTGATCTGCATCTTGTCGGTAAGGAAATTGTACGTTTTCATACGATTATCTGGCCGATTATGCTCATGAGCTGCGGGCTGCCCTTGCCGAAGAAAGTTTTTGGTCATGGATGGCTCATTGTAGATGGGACTAAAATGAGTAAATCACTGGGGAATGTCGTCGATCCCATTCCACTGATTGAACGGTATGGAGCAGATGCACTGCGGTACTACCTGCTGAAAGAAGTGCGCCTTGGTCAGGATGGAAACTTTTCCCTGCCTTCCTTTATCAATCGCATCAACTCCGACCTGGCCAACGACCTGGGAAATCTTCTGCAGCGGACGCTGGCCATGGTTGAAAAATATGAACAAGGTATCGCTGCCGGCCCGTCAGAGACCGAACCCGTCGACGACGATCTGGCCCGCTGCGCCGTGGAAACGGCGAAACAATTTGAAATCCTCATGGACGACATGAAGATCAACGACGCCATCAACGACGTCTGGACCCTCATCCGCCGCAGCAACAAATACATCGACGAAACGGCGCCGTGGGTATTGGCCAAGGACCCGGATAAAGCTGCGCGGCTGCAAACCGTGTTGTACAATCTTCTCGAATCGCTGCGTATCATTGCGGCTCTCGTCAGCCCCTTTATGCCGGCCAGCGCAGCTGATATGTGGAAGCAGCTTGGTTTGGGTGATTTTTCGTCAGCTTGCTTGTCCGAGGCGCAAACCTGGGGTTGCTATCCGGCAGATACAACAGTATGCAAGGGCAATGCTCTTTTCCCGCGGTACGATCTGAAAGAGGAAATTGCCGAAGAAAGTAAGGAAGCCAAGACGGTAGAAGCCTGCCCGGCAGCCAACGAACCGACAAAACCGGAAATTACGGCAGATCAATTCGGGGCGATGGATCTGCGTGTCGGAACTATCCTGGCCTGCGAAAAAGTGCCGAAAACATCAAAGCTGATGAAGCTCCAACTTGATCTGGGGACAGAACAGCGCCAGATCGTCAGCGGCATCGCCAAATTCTACAAGGCCGAAGACCTCGTGGGACACAACGTCGTTGTCGTGTCCAATCTGAAACCGGCGAAGCTCTGCGGCGTCGAATCGAAAGGCATGCTCCTGGCCGCCTCCGACGGCAATGATCATCTTCAGGTCGTGTTCGTAGACGGCATGGCGCCGGGAAGCCGGGTGAGATAAATGCTCTTTGATACGCACTGCCACGTCAATGATGAAGCCTATACGGAAGATCGCGACGCCATGCTGCAGCGAGCCATCGACGCAGGCGTACAGTACATGATGTGCCCCGGCACCGATGTGCAGACCTCGGCAGAAGCGATCGCCCTGAGCCACCAATATCCCCAGATCTACGCCGCCGTCGGCATCCATCCCGAAGACGCCGCTTTGGCTACGACAGCGGGCCTGGCCCAGCTGCGCCAATGGCTCCAGACGGAAGATAAAGTCGTCGCCATCGGTGAAGTCGGCCTGGATTACCACTGGCCCGAGCCGTCCCATGAGATCCAGCAGGACGTCTTCATCGAGCAAGTCAAAATGGCCGTGGAGCTGGACATGCCCATCGACATCCACGATAGGGAAGCCCACGGCGACACCATGGATATCCTGCGCCAATACGGCAAGGGGATCCGCGGCGTCTTTCACTGCTATTCCGGCAGCCTGGAAATGGCGCAGGAACTCATCAAGATGGGATTTTACATCGGCTTTACGGGCACCATGGTGTTTCCCAAATCGACGAAGCTCAAACGTATCGTCCAGGAACTGCCCATGGACCGCATCCTCATCGAAACGGACTGCCCCTACCTGACGCCGCCGCCATACCGCGGCCGCCGAAATGAGCCGTCCTACGTCCAGTACGTCGCCGGGGAAATTGCCCGCCTGCGGGACATGGACCTGGCTGACGTGCAGCGCATCACCCTGGAAAACGGCAGAAAAATTTTCAGAATTACAGAGATGAGAGAATAAGATAATAGAAATAGCCATTTTAGTAAAAAAGGTTCTATGTCAACTGTTGGGGTGACACTATAAGAGCTTATGTAAGAGAGGAACATTCAATGGGATGTTCCCCTTTTTCTTTGTGCAGCAGCATCCATAAACAATATACGGTTTTGAAAGCGAGAGAAATTATAAATGGCAAAGCAAATTTGTAAGAGGATGATTCATCAGCTCCGCAATATATACCTGCAGGTAATCATTACATAATCATGATGATGGATTCCGGGCAGAGATATAGCCATGAATGGGGCCCTTACGGAAAGGATGGTAATGCGGACGTAATCCCGTGTTATGCATGATCTCCATGCGGCAATGCAGACGACATACCTGTTCAGGATTGTAGGGGTTCGATTCATCGAACCCGCCCAATCCCGTGGTGTGTCTATATATGGGGGCGCCATGAATGGGGCTCCTACGGAGGGAGGGCATTGCAAGTGTGTACAGTATGAATGATTTTATATCAAATATTTATGTCACTATTTTTTTATAATTTATGCAATAAAAACGATATATTTGTATTGACCAGCTAACAAAAAGGCTGATATAATGAAATAACATAAAAAAACAAAATAGAACATCGTATATGACAAGACGAAGTATGTATGAACACCGATAGGAGGAATGTGTATGCTGCCGGCAGAACGACGTCAGTTTATATTAGATGAGCTGTACAGGAATAAAGCCGTTGCCGTGAATGAATTGGCGCAGCAGCTCGATGTGACACCTATGACGATTCGGCGTGATCTTCAGTTGCTGGAGGAAAACGGTCTGGTCGAAAAAAGTCATGGCGGGGCTATATTGACAGAGTCACTGGTCAAGGAAGCTACATATCATAACCGTAAGCTGGTGCATATTGAAGAAAAGCAGCGCATGGCGGAGGCGGCACTGCCTTTGATTGAATCCTCCATGAGCCTCTATATTGACGCCGGCACGACTAATTACGAGCTGGCTGTCGTCATGGCAAAGCGCCCTTGGGATGATTTGACGGTTGTTACAAATGATTTGGCAATTGCACAGGTACTCACTTCTGTTTCTGGCATTGAGGTCATCATGCTGGGCGGTCATATAGATGCCGAATCGGATTCTTCTTGTGGCGTGTTTGCCACGCATATGGTAAAGCAGATGCATTTTGACATATCATTTCTGGGGACACAGGCGATCACACCGGACTGGCGCATTATGACGGCTAACTCGGAAAAAATTGATGTGAAGAGAGCCTGCGTGGCCGCGTCGGATAAAAATATCCTTCTGGCGGACCATTCAAAATTTAAAAAGCATAAATTATATTATATTTTTGATATGTGGCTTCTGGATATGGTGATTAGTGATTATTGCGCAGAAGCGGCAGAGCAGCAGCTGTTTGAGGAACATCAAATTACATTTATTCATGTATAAGGGAGGCACAATATGCATACCTTTACCGTTATTGCAGATGATTTTACCGGAGCGAATGATACGGGCGTTCAAGTCTGTAAGCGTGGGATACCGATTGATGTCATTCTTGACGCACATCATATTGAAAACAATTCTGCCAGCTTGTCCGTGGATACGGAAAGCCGAGTCTTGTGTGCCGGCGAGGCCTATGACCGTGTGGCAGCCGTTATGCGCAGAGTACTGGAGACCGGTGGCTGTCAGCATTTGTATAAAAAAATAGATTCAACACTGCGGGGAAATATACAGGCTGAATTGCAAGCTCTTGTTGATGTATATAAACCGCAAACCGTTATTTTTGCACCCGCCTATCCTGTACAGGGACGGACAGTAGAACAAGGGCGGTTATGCGTGGACGGACAACCGCTGCTGACAACGGAAATTGCCAAAGATCCTCGCAATCCCCTGCGGGAAGATTGTCTGCCTGCACTGCTCCAATCCTGTGGGATTCGTGTCAGCCGTCATTACAGTATTGCCGATATAGAAACTGAAAATCTGATTTTTGGAGAAGGAGCATATACCTTTGATGCTGTTACCGATCAGCATTTGGAAGGCATTGCCCGTCATGCCGCGGCGCTGCCGGAAAGAATTCTCTGGATTGGTTCAGCTGGATTAGCGGAAGGGCTGCTGAATGCCGTATGCCCGGTTAAACCAGGTATGGCGGTAGTAGGCAGCATTAGTCTGAAAACAATGGAACAAATTGCGTATTGCAGAGGAAAAGGCGTGGCCATCGTGCATACGGATATGATACAGGCATATGAACAGCGGCAGGTTCAAGAATCGGTAAAAAAAGCGGCAGCATATCTTGAAAATGGCAGGGATATACTTTTGACGGCTGCAGAATCCAGACAAGATTATGAACGTTTTGCTGCCTATGGAGGGCAGCGCGGCATTTCTACGGATAGGCTGGCCGAATTTACCAAACAGACCTTGAGTCGTATGGTTTTGCCCGTTTTGGGACAAGCAAAAACCGCAGGTATTTTTCTCACCGGCGGAGACACGGCTATTGCCGTTATTGAATGCCTGCGGTCCCGGGGTTCTCATATCGAACAGGAACTGCTGCCGGGATTCGTGCAGGGACGACTGAACGGGGGGCCATATGATGGCTTACCTATTGTTACTAAAGCAGGAGCCTTTGGAAGCGCCGCAGATATATATGCGTGCATGCAGAAGATAAAAGCCCTGCCAGATAGTAAATAAACATGTAGTAACGTATAATATATTGAACAGTATGTGGAATCACGGCGTAAGTGCCTGGAATCTGCATACTGTTTTTTTTTGCGTCTCGCAATCAAAAAATGGTCATATATGATTTATAATTAAAGAATAAAATTTAATATTACAAATAAGCAATAACCATATGAGAGAATTCTATTGACTTATCAGATAAAAAAGAATTATAATTTTATTAACAAAATAGAACAAATAAAAACATACAAACACAAATAAAATGTGATTATATGTTAATGAAAGGGAGGAAATATGTTGGAAGAACGATTTGTTGGTATTACCATGGGTGATCCGGCAGGTATTGGGCCGGAGATTTCCCTTAAAGCCATAGATAAAAAAAATGAATATAAGCAGTCCGTACTGATTTACGGAAGTTACGGGGTGCTCAAGTATTATCATGATTTGCTAAGCTTGCAGACGCCGTTGGTTCGTATTGACAGGGTTCAGGAATTTCAAAAGGGAAAAATTAATGTGATTTCCGTTGTGGATTTGGAAATCGGCAAGGATATCATACTGGGGCAGGTATCTTCCGTTGCCGGGGATGCGGCCTATCAATATATCGCCCGGGCCATTGCTGATGCGATGAAGGGTGATATCAGCGTGGTGACGACGGCCCCGCTGAATAAAGAAGCACTTCATGAGGGCGGGCATCATTTTGATGGGCATACCGAAATATTTGCTACTCTTACGCATACGCAGACGTATACGATGATGCTCTGGAGCGACAGGATGTCCGTCGTCCACGTTTCCACGCATTGTGCGCTGCGTGAAGCTTGCAACAGGGCTACTAAGAAGCGGGTACTGGAATGTATACATCTGGCTGATGATGTCATGCGGCGGCTGGAAAAAAAGATACCGAAAATTGCTGTTGCCGGTCTGAATCCGCACAGCGGCGAGGCTGGACTCTTTGGACAAGAGGAGATTGAAGAAATTGCCCCGGCCGTTGAACAGGCCATAGCAGAAGGCCTGCAGGTAACAGGCCCCGTGCCGCCGGATACAGTATTTCTCAAGGCCTATAAGGGGGTATATGACATCGTCGTGGCCATGTATCATGATCAGGGGCATATTCCCATGAAAATGATTGCCTTTGATTCGGGCGTCAATGTAACGTTGGGCTTGCCTATTATCCGGACGTCTGTAGACCATGGGACAGCTTTTGATATTGCCGGCAAAGGAATTGCCAATGAAGAGAGCATGCTCTATGCCGTTGATTTAGGCAAGAGGTTTGCGGAAAGCTGAAGAAATAATCACGTTTTTACATATCAATTTATTATATAAGGGAGAGATATACATGTTTAAAGCAGAAGGTCTTATTACACCCGTGGTTACGGCATTGACGGAAAACGAAAAATTTAATAAGGAAGAATATCAGAATTTTATCGATCATTTGATCAAAGCCGGCGTCAGTGGTATTTTCCCTCTTGGCACCAATGGGGAGTTTTATGCTTTTTCCACTGCGGAAAAATTGAAAATTATCGAAGCGGCTGTTGAAGCCGTCAATGGGCGGGTGCCTGTATATGCCGGCACGGGCTGCGTGACAACACGGGAAACCATCGAACTTTCCCGGACGGCAGCTTCTATGGGAGTCGATTGCCTATCCATTATTACTCCGTATTTTGTAAAAGCATCACAGGCCGATCTCATTGAACACTATAGTGCCATTGCGCAGCAAGTTGATATGCCAATCCTGCTGTATAATATTCCTGCTCGTACGGGAAACTCGATTGAATATAAAACTGTCAAAACACTGGCGCAGTATGAAAATATTATTGGTATCAAAGATTCCAGCGGTAATTTTGATAATATGCTGAAATATATAGAAAATACCGATCCCCGTCTTTGCGTATTGGCCGGCAGTGATTCACTTATTCTCTGGGCGCTTATGGCAGGCGGCAGCGGTGCTATTTCTGGCTGCTCCAATGTATTTCCTGAACTAATGGTGGCTATCTATACGCATTGGAAAGCCGGCAATATAGAAAAGGCCAATGAAGCGCAGAAAGCTATTCGCCCGTTCCGTAATGTCATGCAGATGGGCAACCCGAACTCCGTTGTAAAATTGGCCGTCAATATGCGTGGCTATCATGTGGGACCAGCTCGTCAGCCTTCAAACTGCACAGACCCGGCTATTAGAAAAGCATTGGAAGATGTATTTAAATTATATGAATAATCAATCGAAATGAGGAGATGCAGTATAATGGCAAAAGTTGTAATTTCACATAGATTACATGATGATGGCATGGCTGTTTTGGAAAAAGCCGGTGTGCAAGTCGTGATTACCAATAGCGGTGACCCGGCGGTCATGCTTCCGGAATTAAAAGATGCGGATGGCGTGATTATCCGCATTGGTTCCATCGACAGAGCAACCATGGAACAGTGCCCAAGGTTGAAAGTCATCGGACGGCCGGGCGTCGGGGTGGATGATGTTGATGTGGAGGCTGCTACAGATATGGGGATTCCGGTCGTTATCGCACCAGGAGCGAATACCCGTTCCGTTGCGGAGCATGCCATGGCGATGATGTTTGCCTGCGCAAAAGACATGATTCGCAGCGATGCGCAAATGCGTAAAGGAAACTTTAGCATCCGCAGTTCCTATAAAGCGTACGAACTGAATGGAAAAGTATTAGGGCTCTTAGGCTACGGTCATATTGGCAGTGTTCTTGCCAATATGGCGGCAGGAATTGGTATGCAGGTTCTCGTCTATGATCCATTTATTCAAAAAGAAACGGTTGAAGCTCAGGGGTATAGCTATCGGGCAGATATGCAGGATATTTTGAAAGAAGCCGATGTTGTATCCGTTCACACGCCGCTTACACCGCAAACGCGCAACATGATTGGCAAGGCAGAATTAAAAATGATGAAAAAAGACAGCATTCTCATCAATTGTGCTCGTGGTGGGATTATCGATGAAACAGCTTTGAATAGAGCGCTGGATGAAAACTGGATTCACAGTGCCGGTACGGACGTTGTAGTTCATGAACCGATTGATCCGTCTGACCCGATTTTTGCGCATGACAATATTGTAGTGACTCCACATATGGCCGGCCAGACAAGAGAAGCGGCATCCGGGGTAGCGACCTTGGCCGCGGCAGGAACTATTGCTGTTATCAATGGTCAAAAATGGGATAAGGTTTGCAATCCTAAAGCATATGACCATGTGCGGTGGCAGAAATAAATTTTAATGATCCAATACATAATAAAACTCTCTTGATGGGAGCATTGGAATACAGCCATCAAGAGAGAAGAATGGATAGGGAAAGGCATTCCCCATCTGCTCTTATTATACCACAATTGCATGAATATACGGCGTGAAAAAATGTGGATAACGTGTCAGTATATCATATTGATTTTGAATGATAGGTATAGAGGAGGATAATAATGGAAGCAACACATGCAATAGACAAGGAAATGCAGGATCAAAAACGAACCCATGTGCGGTGGGCTGTTGCCGCCATGATGTGGGCAGCTATTGCAATCAATTTTATCGACAGGACGACCTTGGCGATTGCGACACCTCATATTATGCGGGATTTGAGCATTACTACAGAAGAAATGGGGATGCTGATGTCGGCGTTTTTCTTATGTTATGCATTATTGCAAATTCCGGCCGGCTTTGTTTCTGAAAAAATAGGACAGCGAAAAGCGCTGGGGCTATCCGTTCTTTGGTGGTCCATCGCAACCGGTCTGACAGGTGTGGCGACTGGTTTTAAATCGTTGTTAGGCTTGCGAATGGTTTTGGGAATTGGCGAAGCCGGTGCATATCCCAGCAATGCGGCTATTACGAGAAACTGGTTTCCCAAAAGTGAACGAGCAACCGTTGGCGGGTTATTTGACAGTGGGCAGAAATTTGGCGGTGCTTTTGGTATTCCAATTTTGACATGGCTGATGATTCAGATCGGTTGGCAGGGAACCTTTGTCGTTTTAGGGGCATTAGGTATTATTTGGGCTGTTGTATGGTTTCTGTTTTTTAAGGATAATCCGGCTGATCATAAAAGCGTCAATGCGGCTGAGTTATCCTATATCCGAGATGGAGTTGATGTAGGAAATGAAGATAAAACGATGCCGTGTAAATGGTATCAGCTGCTGAAATATCGCAATGTACAGGCTATGTGTATTGGCTTTTTTACTACTAACTATAGCTCTTATTTCTTTATTACGTGGCTGCCCATGTACTTGATGAAGGATCGTGGACTCAGCTTTGCTGAAATGGGGTTTGCGGCATCATTGCCTCTTTTGTGCGGCGCCTTTGCAGAGGTCATTGCAGGATGGGCTTCTGATAAAGTTCACTCCTCCGGTCGTTTTTCACTCACTGCGACGAGAAAGGGATTTATGTGCGGCGGCTTGATTTTGGCTTCGTCTATTGGCTTTGCTGCCATTACAGAATCGTTGTGGGTTACGCTGCTGTTACTTTGCTGCGCCAAGTCTGGAACGGTTATCGCGGCTTCTCAGGTATGGGCTATCCCCAGTGAAATTGCACCGCGGAATATGACGGGAATTGTTGCCGGCATTCAAAACTGCGTTTCTAACTTTGGAGGTGTTGTTGGCCCGATTGTTACCGGTTTTATTGTGGGTGCGACAGGACATTTTGAATTTGCTATGTTATTCACTGCATTTTTATTATTCATTGGCTTACTGAATTACATTTTCTATTTAGGAAAAATTGAACAGATACAGGTAGACTAGTACTGCCGAACTATTTTCACCAGAATGTCCGAGTTCTTGTATTCAGAGTTGAAACACATCGGAGATGATAGAAATGCATTTGTTTGAAAATTTGTTAAAAAGCGTTTTGATTCCTAAATTTGTCAAGGTAAATTATGAAATTCCACAGTCTCATGTGGGTGATCCAGGCAAAGAATTGTGCAGAGCCCTGCAACAGCGAGATATTCTTCAAGAGATCAAACCGGGAGATTCCGTATGTATTGCCTGCGGCAGCCGTGAAATTTCCCATTTAGCGGATATTGTAAAGGTATTGGTCCGGCAAATTAAGCTGCGCGGCGGAGAACCGTTCATTATACCTGCCATGGGAAGCCACGGTGGTGCTGTTGCTTCAGGACAAAGAGATATCTTGCTGAATTTTGGCTTGTCAGAAAAAAATGTGGGCGCCCCCATTAAAGCGACGATGGATACCGTATATGTAGGAATGTCCGCTTCAGGGTTAGAAGTAAGATTGGATAAATATGCGTCAGAGGCGGATTGGATTATTCCTGTAGGACGTATTAAACCACACACTGCCTTTCATGGGCCGATTGAAAGCGGTGTTCAAAAAATGATTGTTATCGGCATGGGAAAGCAATATGGCGCAAATATTTGTCACTCTCGCGGATTTAGTCAAATGTCAAAAAATATCCGGGAGTTTGCACATACCATATTAGCGCGATATCCAAATATCAGAGCCATTGGCATTATTGAAAATGCGTTTCATGAAACGTATAAAATCATTGCTTTTCCGCATGATGCAATAGAACGGGAAGAACCGGCATATTTGAAGGAAGCAAAATCTCTGATGCCTAAAATTCCGTTTAAAAAGGTGGATGCGATTTTTGTTGATGAGCTGGGGAAAAATATCAGCGGTACCGGTGCAGATCCCAATATCATTGGGAGATCACCCGTTATGGGGCGCTGGGAACCGAATGCTGATGCCATTGTTATGCTGGATTTGACGGAGGAATCGCATGGTAATATTACGGGAATCGGTAATGCCGATATCACAACCATGCGTGTTTTCAAAAAAATTGATATGGAGGCAACCTATCCGAACAATATCACAAGCTTGGTTCCTAAAGCAGCCAATATACCGCCGGTTATGCCGAATGACCGTCTAGCCATGAAGTTTGGGCTTAAGATTTGCCTTAATGTGGATTCCCAGGCAGGATCCAAGGTAGTATGGCTGCATAATACGCTGCTGATGCATCGTTTTTGGATTTCCGAAGCGCTCATTCCGGAAGCGGCTATATGTAGTAATTTGACCATTATGTCTGATCCTGAAAATATTACCTTTGATGATAAAGGCAACGTCAGCAACTGGGATTGGAATTGATCTGTCAGAAAAACAAAAGCTATTGAGATTAATAAAAATAACGAAGGAGTCGTGATTCTATGAAGCAATGTCAGTTGACCATTCCGGCAGTTACCTATGCCGGACCGGGAAGTATTGAAAAAATCACAGAAATAATAAAACGGGAACAAACATCATCTATCTTGATTTTTACAGATAAAGGGGTTCGCAGTGCCGGTCTTACAAAGGGAATTGAAGAAATCTGCGCGGCCGTCAAAACGACAGTTATTGATGATCTTTCTTCGGAACCGTCGTATCAAGATGTGGAACGTGTTATTGCCGAAGTGTGTGTGGCCCATGTTGACCTCATTATTGGAGTCGGCGGCGGCAGCGTCATGGATGCGGCCAAATTGGCCAGCATTGTCCTGGGAGCCGATTATGGTGTTCGCGATTTACTAAAAGATCCGATGATTGCCAAAAAATATATTAAATCGCTGATGATTCCGACGACATGTGGTACAGGTTCCGAAGCCACGTGCAACTCCATTGTCGCGATTCCGGAACAGCAGTCCAAGCAAGGTATTGTCAACACCTGCATGATTCCTGATTACGTTATTCTAGATGCAGACATGATTAAACATTTGCCGCCGAAGATTATTGCATCGACTGGGGTAGATGCGCTGGCTCATGTAGTGGAATGTTTTACTTCTAAAAAAGCAACGATTCTGAGTGACACGTATGCGAAGGAAGGGGCGGTTAAGATTTTCCGGAATATCCGTCAAGCTTATGCCGATGCGGATAATATGGAAGCTAAAACGGAAATGCTGATTGGCGCCTATTACGGCGGTATTGCCATTACGGGTTCCGGTACGACGGCTGTGCATGCGTTGTCCTATCCGTTGGGTGGTAAATATCATATTCCTCATGGCGTATCCAACGCAATCTTGTTTGCTCACGTAATGGAGTTCAACAAAGATGCCTGCACAGATCGACTGGCCTTATTGTGTGATGCCGTATATCCGGAAAAACATGAGGAAGTGGCAAATATAAAGGCGGACTACATCATTGAAGAAATCAAAGATATTGTAAAAAAAGTTCATATTCCGACTAATCTGGAGGAACTGGGCGTCAAAAAGGAAGATATGGATTTCCTGGTTCGGGCCGGCAGCCAGCAAAAAAGACTGCTTGTGAATAACTGCAAGGACTTATCGCTGGAAAATATACGCTATCTTTATAATAAATTGTTTTGACGTAAGGCTGTGGAGGGAAATGACTTTCCGCAAATTTTAAAATTTGATTGGTAAAGCCTGTTTTGAGAATCAAAGTCATTCATGCTCATATAAAAAGCATGGAATGATTGCCGCTGTTTGAGAATTCAATTCCCTCTGTCAGCAATGATTCATGCTTGCAAATAGTATAGCATAATAATATGGCCGTACCAAACAGAAAAAATCATGTTTAATACGTTATTTAGGTATAAGGAAGGTGTATTAAATGGAAAAAACAAAAAAAACCAATGCACGATGGACCGTATTTATTATGCTGGCAATTATTTGCACCATTAACTATATTGACAGGGCGGTTATATCTGTTTGCATGCCGCAAATTCAGGAGGAATTGCAATTTTCGCCGGAAATAGTAGGTGCCATACTCAGTGCTTTTTTCTGGGGGTATGCATTAATGCAGATTCCCTGCGGCTGGCTTTGCGATCGATTTAAGCCGGGAAAAATCTTGTTGATAGGCGGCTTGTGCTGGGGAATATTTCAGATTTTCACGGGACTTGTCAGCAGCAGCAAAATTTTCATGTTTATCAGAACGTTGCTGGGTGTATCAGAAGCGCCAATTTATCCGGCAGGCGCTAAATTGCAGTCTATCTGGCTTCCGGTAACTGAACGGTCCCGAGGCAGTGCGCTCGTCGATGTAGGTTCATCCTTGGGAAATGCTTTTGGAGCTCCCCTTGTTGCCTTTTTTGTATTATGGTTGGATGGCTGGCGCGAAGCATTGATTGCGATCGGTATTTTAACGGCTCTTATCGTTCTTATTTGCGGCAGAAAATTGATGACGACACCTGATACCAATAAAAATGTAAATCAGGCGGAACGAGATTATATTAAAAGTGCGCTGGAAGAAGAATGGCAAGCTAATCAAGCAGATAGTGCCCTTGGAAAAGTCAAAGTGAGTCTGAAAACGTATTTTACGCATAAAGATTTTTGGGGAATGTGCTTTGGCTTTACCTGCGGCAACGCTATTGCATACGGACTCATGACCTGGGGTCCCATGTACTTGGCTACAGTTCATCATTTGGATATCAAAGGCTTAGGCGGCGCTTTGTTTATTATTTACGGTGTCAGTGTATTAGGCGGTTTGCTGGGCGGCACGATTACGGATATGTTGAAACGTAAATTTGGAAAAAAATACTATAATACAATCATGCATGGCAATCTGTTGCTGATTGGTGTAATGACAGGTGGTGCTATGCTCTTATTAAGTCAATCCAGGTCCCTGTATATGGCTATTGCCTGCATTACTGTGGCTTTGTTTTTCCAGAAATGGTCAGGGTGCTTATACTGGACAGTACCGGCAGCATTGGCACAGCGTGAAAACATTGGTACCGTCGGTGGCTGCATGAATTGCGTTGGTAATATTGGCGGAGCTATTATTCCGCTAGTTATCGGGGCGATCGTAGGTTCTACGGGATCTTACTTTCTGGCAATCGTATTGTTTGCCTGCTTTGGTATTGGTATTGGATTATTTTCTTTATTTATTAATTTCAATAAAAAAATTGGTGTAACATCTAATTAATATATCTTGTATAAGACGGCTTAGCCGTATTCAGGCAGACGGGGTGAACCCAGGGGCCAAGCCTGAGTCCGTCCGTCTGCGGTTTCGAATCTCAAAAGACCTATTCAAAGGTATGATAAAAATACGTATGCGTGAAAGAAGGCGGTATGATGAGTGAACATATTGATATTTTGATAGAAAATGGCAATATAATACATGCGGAAACGAAGACGATTCAAAAAGGCACGATAGCAATTTGCAATGGGCATTTTGTAGCATATGATCCGACCGTATCATATGAAATCGGTGAAAGGATACAGGCAGATGGATATTATGTGAGCCCCGGCTGGATTGACTCGCATACGCATATTTTTAAAGATGCCACAGAACCGGGGTTTGCCGCAGATCTGGGATTAATCCCTATGGGCATTACATCAACCATTGATGGTGGCAGCTCAGGAATTGCGACATGGCCAATTTTTAAAAGTCATATTGTAGATGCCAATTACTTGAATATTTTTTATTCCATCAATGTTTCTCCGGCGGGACAAATTACGGAACGATATCCTGAAAATGTCGATCCGCGGTATTATGACGTTGATACATTAAAAAATATTATGGAGAAAGATGCAGAACATGCAAGAGGATTGAAATTGCGTTATGGGGCTGAAGTTGTCGAACCCTTTGGAAACGACGTATTAGATAAAACGATAGAATTAGCCGATACCATAGGCTGCTCGATTACGCTGCATGTCACCAATCCGCCCTGCCCGATGGAGGAAATTGTCTCAAAAATGAGACCGGGTGATGTTATTTGTCATATTTATCAAGGCAAAAGAAGCACCATCCTTGATGAAAAGGGGGAAGTAAAAAAAGCGGTGTGGGAAGCGAGAAGCCGCGGTGTGTATTTTGATTCCGCAGATGCACGGATAAACCATTGTTATAAGGTTATCAGACCGGCGATTGCCCAGGGATTTGTGCCAGATATCATTTCTACGGATTTAACACAAAATGGTATATTCAGCAATATGTGTTGGGGATTGCCGGTAGTCCTTTCCAAGTGGTTGAATTTGGGATTGCCGTTGGAAGAAGTAATCGCAGATTGCACCTATCAGCCTGCCAGGATTCATCATTTACCGAACGGGATAGGTACACTTTCACAGAATGCGGCCGCTAATGTTACGATTTTTAGTGTGGAAGACAGAAACTTTCATTTGAAAAACAGAATGGGAGAAGAGTTTGACGGAGAAAAAATGATTCTCCCTCAAGTCACGATTATTAATGGTAAGATTAGATATAAAAATCTGTATTTTCCATTTTGATTACTGATTCTGAGATAAATATGTATCTTATTTTTCCTTAATCAATGCGTTTTGTAAATAGGTATTGATTAAGAAATGCAGTACCAAATAAAGAAACGAGCCAAGAGACTTCTTAGCTCGTTTCTTTATTTTGCACTGTTTTAATCAATATCCATACTTATTTTTTCCTGATTATTCATGGAATAACCACCCTTTTCGATGTCTGTCATATCGAGAGGATCTTCTTCGGCTTTTACCGGTTTTAGCTTTTTTATGGTGCCGCAGGCCTCTTTTACGGAAAGGAAATCACTCTTGCCAGAAAGAACCCATAAGATTTTATAGCCCTTGGGATGGGGCAGCAGGCGATCTTCCCCCTTGCCATCTGTGAAGTACACGAGAAGGTCGATGTGTTGGCCGTTGGCATAGTCGAAAACGGGAGAGAATTTTGTCCCACCGCGTATATCCAGCCTGTTTTTTATGTCTTTGATAGAATGGATACGATAGGTCCGCCTGATTTCATCGTCACACTCTATAATCGTAATTTCATGATTGTAATTTTTTACAATGCGGAATACCTCCTGCATCGCCTGCTTGAACTCGGCGTTACTGATACTGCCGCTGATGTCAAGGGCAATAAAAATTTTGGCCTTATGCGCTCGGAGACGGCCGGGAAGATCCAGCCGTTCCGGTTGCCTGCGGTTTCTCCGGGCAGTTGTCTTTTTCAGACCGATGGCGACAGTACCTAGTATCTTTTTTAAATACAGATTCCAGGGTAATTCACTTTCTCTATCCTTCATGGCGTCGATCATACTTTCCAAATAATTGGAAAGCTGTCCCTTCTGAGAAGCATCGACATATTTTTCTGTAAACTTCTGCAGAGTCTGGGCGTCTACCTCATCAGAGCTTTCCCATATGTCATGCGTTTTTTGGGGGTCATAAGAGGTTTTGATTTTTTCATCAGGAATACTATCGTCCTCGGGCAGGTCTTTTTTTTCACTGCGCAAATCCAGAGCGGTCTGAATTTTTTCCACGTAATACTCAAAAGATTCAAAGGGAGGAAGAGTCAGAGAATAATTCATATTGACCCATGACAGCGTAGTGGCATAGGGCGGCAGATGATCCAAATAGGTGTTCACGACGACGTCCATGGCCATGTTCAGCGCCAGCTTGCTGTAACGGTCCCGAAGCTCTCTGGCTCGCAGCAGATGCAGTGATACGATGTGGAGTATTTCATGCTTAATAGAACTTTCCATCTGCGGCCCCGTCAGAATCAAAAAAATGACGGGATTGAAATATATAACATACTTGGCACCTTTGAAATGTACCGCCGTGGGGCTACTGATATCGAAACGGATTTCTTTCCCCATTTGGAAGAAAAAATATCCATAAAAATTATCCGTATCCTCCATAAGACTTAGATTGACCTTGTCGACCAAGCTGAAAAATTCTTTTTTAAATTCCTCTGGGATTTGCAGCGGCGCGTCATCCTGACTTTCTTTTAAATACGCATCAATGATGATGCAGGCTTTCTGGTATAGGAGTGTTGCTTCACTGGCAATATGTGTTTCCATAATACATCACCTGATTGAACGATATGCTTCAAAATATGCATTGACAAACTGTTTATTTTTCAATGCGTGCGTATACACGTGGGACGTACTGCTTTTGATATCCTTCATGATGCCGATCATCAGATCGACGGGATAGAGCTTTAAAAACGCCATCAGTCTGTCAATGGCAGTATCCGGCGCAGCACTCTCCGTATCTATTACGGCATCCAGCTGTTTTACTATATTTTTGGCTGATAAATACAGCCGGGTATGGCTCTCTCTGGCTATTTTCTGGGAAATCGACGGATTGATATGTTCGCCTGCAAAGACCTCCGCATAGGAAATAAGAGGCTGGTAATCTGATGTTACGAAGTTTACGAATTCTTCGGCAATAAGTTTGCCCACATTGCCGCGAATGACGTTGAAAAATACGGAGCGGGGGATTGTATCTGTCTTTTCTTTATAAATGGCATACAACCTGGAAATTCGTTCATAGCTCCTGGGAGTAGCGCTGATATCATCGCTGTTGTGCTGGTGCAGGTATTCTGGAAAAGTGGAAATAAATTCCATAACCTTAGGCTCAATGCCAAAATCAGCAGCCCAGTCCAGCCATTGCATGTAATCCGGTTCCAGGTACAGCCAGACAAACCGGTTTTCTTGGGCACTATCCATCTCAACTGCCTGATAATCGTCTGTATTGGAAGGATTCATGGCCGCAATGATTTTGACGTCTCCCGGCAGCGTGTAGCCGTTGATTTCCCGGTCAAGTATCAAATTCATCAATTCCTGCTGGACAGCATGCTCGCAGCGGTTGATTTCATCAATGAATAAGAGAACTGTATTGCCGCGGCCTGTTTCCTCATCTATCTCCCGTAATGTATGATGAACGGCGTATACCGTTGTTTTCTCCTCTGTTTTATGCCCCTTAGCATCGACTTTGGTATAGATGTCTATTGTAGGCAGACCGCCTATTTCTCCTTCTTTCAGAAGGTTTCCGTCGATTACCAATAATCTCCAATTATTTTTTCGTGCGATTTCTTTGGCCAGCGATGTCTTGCCAATGCCAGTTTCGCCGACCAGCAGAGGAACCTCGCCAGTTGCTAATATCAAATCCACACTTTTTAATGTATCCGTAAAATTCATTATATATTCACCTATTTGATCCTTAATTTTTCATCCACTGTTATTCTTTTTGCCGCATCACTGCCGTATTGATAGACCAGCATTAGCTTATCGATAGGCATTGTTTCATTATTTTTATCAATGGCACTGCAATTGATAAAATCCCGTACATACTTTTCGTCAACATCCTCATGGCGCAGTACCTCTTGCAGTACCTGTTCCAGTTCATGAGGCGATACGGTCATTTCCCTGGGGATATATTTGATGACTAAAATGTTTATTTTCAAAAATTCTAACAATTTGCTTTTATCGATAGGGCGTACCAAACGGACCGCCTGTTCATTGCTTTTGACAGCAATACATTCGGCTTCGTGAGTTGGGGTATGGATATACCGCAAGGCCTCGTAATTTGTCTTTACGGCGGCTTCCTGCACGATTGGGCAAGGATTATTTATATACTTTATGGCATCGTAATTCTTTTTCACGGCCAATAATTGAAGCTGCCTGTTGGGATTCTGTACATATTTGATAGCCCATCCGGATTGACTAAGGGCCAGCCGGATCAATTCATCCGATGGGTTTTGGATGTATTCTAAATTATTCCAGCCGCCGCGTATGGCCTGTACCAGAAAGTCCGTTGTGGGATTTTTGATAAATTGAATAGCCCGGGATGTATTTGCCAATGCCGCTTCCTGCATTTCCCGGGTCGGATGGGGGATATATTGCAATGCCAGCCCGTTTCGCCGAACTGCCAGCAGCTTCATTTCCTCCGTTGGCTCTGCAATATGCTCCAATACATAAGGATTATTTCGTATCATTTCTATATATTTTGATTGATCCATAATTTTAATTCCTTTTATCCGCGGACTTGTGAAGAAAAGCAGATCCGCTAATTACAGATCTGCTTTGTTTCCCTAGCATATATCAGCCCTTCGGCAGTTTTTCCAGACGGTGAACGCCGATAAACATTTCCTTTATGTTTTTAAAGGAAAAAGTATCCAGCTTTACTTCGTAAGCCGTGCCCTGTGGTGTGAAGACACCATTCAGCTTAGCATCCAGCTCATATTTGTTTTCCCGTTTATTTGCATGGAATTTGGCATCATATTCATTGATTTGACGGATAAGCTGCCCGTTTTGGAAGGTCATGGCATCTATAGTACTGTTGTATTTTTCCACGTACAACTTGCAGGACACATTTTCAATACTGTTGGGGTAATCCATTGTCTGCATGCCCTGCAGGGTTTCCATATCCACATACACGATATCGTCCGGCTGTGTGCCGATCACGCGATAGCGGAAAGAATTGTTGAGCAGGGTATCCGAATCCATCGCACTGACAGAGAGACAGCCTATGAGAAGAAGGCTGAGTAAAGAGAATAGGGTGAATAGTTTTTTCATCATAACATCATCCTTTCTGATATATAGCTTTATAAATTACATTTATTATTCTATTATTATACCATAGAAGCGGCGGATATAGAAATATTTATGCAAACTTCTGCGGGCTATTTTTTACTTTGTTGAATGTTACATACAAACGCTTAAAGATTTTTATTTTCAATTATACGAGCCTTTTCTGCTGTACAAAAAAAGATAGATGAAAGGGATCGATTATAAATAGTTATGGATAACTACATTGTAAACATTTTTTGTGGGAGCGCATTAGTCCCTATAAAACAGGCGTTTATCGCGCTTTTATGCTTGCGAAACAGAGAAAAATATCATAAAATATTTTAGGGAAAGACGTGAGCTCTCAGAATGCTGGATCAGACAATGAAGGGCCATATAATGAAGAAAGGAATGGTTTCTGGTGTTAGATTTTCGTATTCGTACCTTTTTGTGCGTTTGTCATCACATGAACTATACACGGGCTGCGGTTGAACTGGGGATTACACAGCCGGCCGTATCTCAACATATCCGGCATCTGGAAAAGGAATATCAAACCAAACTATTTGATTATACAGGCAAACATTTGGATTTGACTCAGGCCGGGCGTATGCTGCTCCATGCGGCGACGACGATTTGTCATGATGATGCTATGCTGAAACAGCGCATGTGTGATTTACAGTGTAACAACCAATCTATTGTTTTCGGCGTGACACATACGATTGGTGAGTTTGAGATCATTGACAAACTGGCAGTTTTTCTCCATGCGAACAAGGATATCAGTATCCGTATGGAAATTGCTGATACGGATACGCTGCTCCCGGCTATTGATGAAGGCACGATTGATTTTGCGATTGTGGAGGGATTTTTCGATCATAGTCAGTACGAAACGCTGCTTTTTTCCAATGAACCCCTCATTGCTGTCTGCGGACCGGGGTATGATGCGCCGTCTGAACTGAATCTGTCTGACCTGCTAAAGCACCGGATCATTATCCGGGAAAAAAGTGCCGGCGCCAGGGAGCTTTTGGAGCGCAATTTAGCGGAACATAGTCTGACCATGATGGATTTTTTATTTCGCTATGAGGTGGGAAGTCCGCAGGCCGTAAAGGGTCTGGCCTGCCGGGATTGTGGCATTGCCTTTTTGTATGAAAAATCCGTGCGGGAAGAAGTGGCCCGTGGTGTTCTGCGGGAAATTCACGTCAGGGATTTTTCTGTTACCCATGCGTTTACCTTTTTATGGCGCCGCGGCAGTATGTACGGCGTGTTGTTTAAAAACATGTATGAACAGCTGAAGGATTGATCTGGAGATTGTGCAGTCATTTTTATGAATTTTCTGAAAGGGTGAAGAATATGTTATATTCAACAGAAGTGAAGAATATGTGTCCTGTGAAAAAAGGAGCATATCATGGTCCGGCACCGATTCCGGAAGAAGGACAGTGGGTGCAGGCCAGGGAAATCAAGGATATCAGCGGCCTGACGCATGGAATCGGCTGGTGTGCACCGCAGCAGGGAGCCTGTAAGCTGACCTTGAACGTCAAGGACGGTATTATTGAGGAAGCCCTGGTGGAAACGGTGGGCTGTTCCGGAATGACGCATTCGGCGGCTATGGCGTCGGAAATTCTGCCGGGTAAAACACTGTTGGAAGCATTGAACACGGATTTGGTTTGTGATGCCATCAATGTGGCTATGCGCGAACTGTTCCTGCAAATCGTATATGGCCGGACTCAGACGGCTTTTTCCGAAGGCGGTCTTCCCATCGGCGCCAGCCTGGACGATCTGGGTAAGGGAATGCGCAGTCAGATCGGTACCATGTTTGGTACAAAGGCTAAGGGTACCCGGTATTTGGAAATGACGGAAGGCTATGTGACACGTATGGCGCTGGATGAAGAAAAACAGGTTATCGGCTATGAATTTGTCCATCTTGGCAAGATGATGGAGTCTATCAAAAAGGGTGTGGAACCGGCGAAAGCGCTGGAAGCTGCCAAGGGCCATTATGGCCGTTTTGAAGAAGCCGATTCATATATTGATCCGAGACAACAATAGGAGGGCTGAATAATGGAATTATTTGAAAGTTATGACAGAAGAATTGATAAAATCCTGAACGTACTCAAGGAGTACGGTATCAGCAGCGTAGAAGAATGCCGTGATATCTGTCAGGCTGCCGGCATCGATCCGTACCAAATCGCCAAAGATGTGCAGCCCATTGCATTTGAAAATGCCGGCTGGGCGTATACGGTAGGCGCGGCCATTGCTATCAGGAAAAATGCCCGTACGGCGGTGGAAGCTGCCAAGGCAATCGGCATCGGCCTGCAGGCATTCTGTATTCCCGGTTCGGTTGCCGATGACCGTAAAGTAGGCCGCGGCCATGGCAATCTGGCGGCCATGCTTCTTCAAAATGAAACAAAATGCTTCTGTTTTCTTGCCGGTCATGAATCCTTTGCGGCAGCGGAAGGGGCTATCGGTATTGTCCGTAATGCCAACAAGGCTCGTAAGGTGCCTCTCAAGGTCATTTTGAACGGTCTTGGCAAGGATGCGGCGCAGATCATTTCCCGTATCAACGGGTTTACGTATGTACAGACGCAGTTTGATTATAAGACGGGCGAGCTCGGTATCGTCCGTGAAATCTCCTATTCCAAGACGGAACGTGCCGCTGTACGCTGTTTTGGAGCCGATGATGTTCGTGAAGGCGTGGCTATCATGCATTATGCCGGCGTTGATGTTTCGATTACTGGTAATTCAACCAATCCGACCCGGTTCCAGCATCCTGTTGCCGGCACTTACAAGAAGGAATGTGTGGAAATGGGTAAAAAATATTTTTCCGTTGCTTCCGGCGGCGGCACGGGTCGTACGCTGCATCCGGATAATATGGGAGCCGGCCCGGCCTCATATGGCATGACGGATACGATGGGCCGCATGCACTCTGATGCTCAATTTGCCGGCTCTTCTTCCGTACCGGCTCATGTTGAAATGATGGGTTTTCTCGGGATGGGCAACAATCCTATGGTAGGCGCTTCTGTTGCCGTGGCTGTTGCGGTAGAAGGGGCTGCCAAGGAAGGAACATTCTAAAACTTATTTTTTTTAGGGCGAGCACAGTTCTGTAAAACGAACTGTGCTTTTTTTTGACTATTTTAATGTCAGGTGGTATAATAATTGTAGAGTTTAAACAAGTATGCACAAATGCAAAGGCTATCCTAAAAGTTCGGTACCGAATCTTTTTGGATAGCTTGTTTCGTTCAGAAGATGTATAGGAGCAGGTCTTAATACGAGTCAGGAAGCGAAGTACCTGCCTAACCGCGGGAAAGGGGTATTTGATGATCAGTTTGAAAAAGGCAGCGTGTATGGCGTTTTTTGTTATGACGGCATCCATACCGCTTGTTGCCGGAGCGACATTTCATCCCGGTGACAGAGGAACTCAGATAGCAGCGATTCAGCAGGCATTGGTAAATAACGGCAGCAGTATTATGGCTGACGGAGATTATGGTCCCGGGACTCAGGCGGCGGTACGTCAGTTTCAGTCTGCCCATGGTCTGGAGGCAGACGGGATCGTCGGCGCGCAGACGTATGAGGCACTGATGGGAACCGTGATGCCGGAGAATATAAGCAGTCAGTATGGGCAAGGGAACGGGGCGCCGCTTCAGAATGCGCCCAAGGTGATGTCTTTTCCTATTGTTACGGCAGATAATGAAATTCGGGTGATACAGCAGTCACTGGCCAATGCTGGCTATGCCGTAGATACAGATGGTGTTTTCGGCGTAGGTACGGAGCAGGCCGTGCGGCGGTTTCAGGCCAGCCGTGGTCTGGATGCAGACGGCGTGGTCGGACCGGCTACGTTTTATGCGCTGACCGGTCAGGTACTGCCGACCGGGCCTGTGCGTCGTTTCGGCAACGGTGGCTACGGCAGCGGTATCAGCTCTTCCGTGGCACAGCGTCTGCTGGGCGTAGCCAATCAGTATCTTGGCGTGCCGTATGTATTTGGCGGTACGACACCGTCTGGGTTTGACTGTTCCGGTTTTACGCGGTATGTGTATTCTGCTGTGGGTATCAGTCTGCCGCGGGCTGCGGATGAGCAATATAATGTGGGATATGATGTAGCGCAATCCAGCCTGCAGCCAGGAGATCTCGTGTTTTTTACAACGTATACGCCAGGCGTATCTCATGTGGGTATTTATATTGGCAATAGCCAGTTTATTGATGCTGCCAATGCTGGTGTCAGTGTGGACAGCCTAAATAATGGATATTGGGCGTCACGGTACGTAGGGGCTAAGCGGGTCATGTAACTGTATAATAAAAAGATAAGGTGTCCTTTGCAACACAAAAGATCCTCATGGAATACATGTTCCATGAGGATCTTTTTTACCAGGTATTCCTTTATCCCAGCAGATGCTGCCGGAGAGCATAGTCCACCAGCTCGGATTTTGTAGTACAGTTCAGTTTTTGCATAAGCCGAACCTTATAGGTGGAAACTGTTTTGATGGAAATATGAAGCTTTTCGGCTATGACTGCCAGAGAGTAGCCATGTACAAGGTATTGCAGTACTTCCTGTTCCCGGACGGATAGCGCCGCATTTTCCCGGGGGCCGTCAATGAGATCATTCAACAGGGCATGCGTTTCTCTTTCGCCCAGATAGCGGCGTCCGGCCCGAACCGTATGGAGGGCACGGAATAATTCTTCATCAAGGGTATCCTTGCACAGGTAGCCGTCGGCACCCTGCTGCATGACTTCTTTGACGTATTGCTGCTCGCTGTACATCGTGAGAACCAGTATCTTTACCGGATATTTACGCTTTTTGATTTCCCGCAGACATGCCAGACCGCCCATAAGGGGCATAGATAAATCAAGAAGAACCACATCAATGGGGATGGATTCCAGCTTTTTCAAGGCTTCATAGCCGTCCGAGGCTTCCGCAACGACCTTGAAATCCGGCTGAGAGGACAGGAGTAATTTCAGTCCTGTCCGCAAAATACGGTGATCATCGGCCAGCAGTATTTTGATTGGATTCGGCATCGACAAGACCTCCTTCGCCGTTTTTGGGAGTGATAGGTAAAATGATGGTAATACGTGTTCCGTCATTGGGCGTGCTGTCAATATGAAAAGTGCCGTTCAGGAGCGAGGTCCGTTCCCGCATGCTGACAATTCCCAAATGGTTGTCCAAACGGGCCTTTTCGGCGGTATCTTCACTGAAGCCGATACCGTTATCTTCGATGGACATGGTCAGCTCCGTGTCCGTTACGGCAACCGCGATAGATACGCTATCAGCACGGGAATGACGGACAATATTGGTCAGTGATTCCTGGAGCATGCGGTAGCAAAGCAGCGAAATAGGATGGGATAATTGTGCGATATTGCCGCTGAAGGAAAAAGACGTATGGATATGAGGCTGCATGCGCCGGAAGGTATCCAGGTATTTCTCGATGGCCACAGTCAGCCCCAGGTCGTCCAGCAGCGGCGGGTGCAGTGTTATGGCCAGATGCCGCAGTCCTTCCAGTGTTTCCCGGGTCAGGTTCTGAACATCCCTTACAAGTTCTTTGCCTTCTTCATCGGGTGTCTTATCCAGTATTAAGCGCAAATAGGCCAGCATAGATACCATGGATTGACTGGTTTCATCGTGGAGCTCCCGGGAAATGCGGCACCGTTCATCCTCGCGGGCAGAGAATAGCTGACTAATAAGCCACATTCGCAGCTTTTCCTTTTCCTGCAGGGCTTTGACGAGCCGAAAATTCTCCTGATCTTTGGCATACAGTCGATCTGTCATGCTGTTGAAGGCATGCGCCAGGCGTCCTACGTCGTCCGTTGTTTCCACCGGAACACGGACATGATAATTACCGCGTCCCAGCTGGCGGACGGCGACCGCCATGTTCTGAATCGGTTTTAGAAAATTCCGAGCATATCGCGTGGCCAGCCAGGAAGCTAGTATGCAAATAAGGAAAATGAGGGTGATCATTTCAACGAACCGCTGCCGCATAAGCCGCATCATGGGCTTTTCCGTCAGACCGATGCGGAAATAGCCGACCAGGCCGTCTTCGATAGGGCAGAGAATCTCCCGAATATATCCTTCATTGCTGTCAAAGGTCTTTGTGTCTAGAGCAATATTGGCCTGAGGCATGCGGACAGCAGGCAGACCGGCAGGAATGCCGTTGGTAAAGGTACTGGCTAATATCTGTCCATTGGGATGGGACACGATAATATAGCGGATCTGTTTGTTGCTGCTCTGGGTGTGCATGAGCTGTTCCGTAATGGCAAAGCGGTTGTCCACGAGAATGTCGTTACTGATAATGGTACTGATGGATTCAGCGATTTCAGCGCCTGATTTATCCAGCTCATGCTCCATTTCCGTGCTTGTCGTGTACAAGAGAAGGCTGGCGATGAGAAGGCCGCAGATGAAGATCGTACCGACGATCAGGACATTGAATTTTACATATAAGGTGTAATTTTTCATGTCACTCTCCCTGCCTATGGCTGCGGACGTTGTATTTACGGCGCAGTTCTTCATACAGCGACGGGTCCGGCGCGATAAATTTGTCTATGACGACATGCTGCAAGGCCCCATGCAGGGCCGGGGTCTGATCCATATCATAGAAAATACGGCGCAGGGCGTCCTTTTCCTGCTCCGGCAGATCACTGCGCATGACGATAGGGCCTGTCGGCGCTTCCGGCAGAATATCGATAATGCGGATCTTTTCGAGAAGCTGCGGATTGGTCTGCATGACAAAATCATAGATCTGACTGTCGATGCTGGCGGCATCGGCCAGGTGGTTGGCAACGGCCCAAATGGATTTGTCATGATTGTACGTATAGAAGAAGCGTTTGAAATAGGCCTCCGGCGAGGTTCCCCTGTCCAGAAGCAGAAAATCAATGGCTAAATGACCGGAGTAGCTCAGGGGATCCGTAAAGGCAAAGACCCGCCCCCGAAGCTGATCAAAGCTGGTAATGCCGCTGTCCGCAGCGGTAATGAGATAGGTTTGATAGTAAATCGTCCCGTTGGTTTGTCCCATTGCCAGCATTTCAATAGGCGTTTTGCCGTGATAGGCTGAATAGGCTCCTGTAGAGAAAAAGGCCACGTCGGCATCGCCGTTAGACATGAGCGTGTTCAGCTCTTCATAAGTGCGGCGCTGCAGCAGTACGGCCGGACGGTGCTGCTTTTGAGAGATATGGTCGACGAGGAGCTGGTAGGCCTGGCGGGTTTCTTTTGGTGAAATAACCGAGGCAAAGGCGATGCGGAGAGGTTTTTCTGCCGGTTCTTCTGCCACTGCCGTGTGCTCCTGCGTTTTTGTGAAATCTATGTTTCCCTGCGGCGTGTCACAGCCTGCGCAAAGCAGCAGCAGGCAGATCGCTGCTATGCTGAGTATATATATCCATCGGTTGCGCTGTTCCATTCTATAATCTCCCTGATTTGTTATCATATATTATTTTATTATAGCATGAAAATAACAGATAGAAATCAGTATGTCTTTTTAGACTAGGTATTTCTCCAAGGCATACTGAAGGCATGTATACCAAGGGCGTGAATTTTTCCAGAAAAGCCTGTGTGGTACCTTGTTTTAGGAGACATATAAAAAACAGCTGTCTAAGATGCAGGCAGCTGTTTTTTCGGCCCCTAAGGCGGGGGCCCGGGAGAAAAGAGACTATATAGTTGAAATGAGATAGCGTATTAGTCTTCCTGCGGTTTGGCATTCCAAACAAGAAGGGCAAGTAAGGTAGACACAACGGCGGCACCGACCCAGAATTCGGTTGCCATGCCGAAATCATATACTTTAGTACCATTGACAACCATAACTGTCATCAGCTTGCCGGTGACAAATTCCTGAATGGCGGCACCGGCATAGCTGAGCAGGCCGATCATGCCCATAGCCGCGCCGGTAACGCGTTTCGGTACGATATCGACTGCCATGAGACCGCCCATGTAGCAGACCAAAGCGCCCATAGTAAAGCCGTAGAAGGTCATACAGAGCAGATCCATCGTAAAGGATTGCGGAGCCCATACAAAGCCGGCAATGGACATGGAATATAATACACCGTAGATAAGTGCCGGCGCATTGCGCTTATGATTGAAGAATCTGTCAGAAATCACGCCGCACAGCAGGGCACCGAAGATACCGGCTACCTGCATGTAAGCCATAACACCGGCGGCACCCATGATATCGTAGCCTTTTTGGGAGGTTAGATATACGACGCCCCAGCTTTCTACGGCATAGCGGGCAATGTATACGCATAGAGAGGATAAGCCGAGAATCCAGACTGCCGGATTTTTGACGACGGCATTCCACTGCATGGTGCCGACAGATTTTTCCTTTTCCGCATCGACCTGTTCCTGCGTTTTTTCTCCGTAATAGACGGAGCCGTTGGGAAGACCTTGTGTTTCCGGACGGTCGCTCATGCCGAAGTAAATGAAAGCTGTGCCGATCAGCGAGATAATGCCGGCAGCTACAAAGCCCATAGACCAGTTATAGGCAGATACGATGGCTGCAATAGCAAAATATGCAAACGAGGAGCCCAGATTGTGACTGGTAAACCAGACACCGTACAGTGTGCCGCGCTGCTTATTGCTGAACCACTGATTCAAGGCTACGATGGATGGTCCGGCGCCATAGGATTGGAACCAGCCGTTCAGGCCCCACAGGATTGCCAGCGGAACAAATGAATTCACAAGGCCCATGCCGACCATTGTCAGGGAAGAAATAAAGAGGCCGAATGAAAAGAAGCGCTTGTTGTTCATACGGTCGGCAAGGAAGCTGTTGGTAAATTTACCTAGGCCATAGGTGATGAAGAAAATAGAACCGATAATACCTACTTCTGTCGGGGTAACGATCCCGGAAGCTAACAGAGGTTTTTTGATGACTGAGTAGCTCTGCCGGATAATATAGTAGAAAGCGTATCCGATCGTGATGGAAGCAAATACGCGCCAGCGCATGCTGTTGAATTTTTTCTTGACAGCATCGGCACCTTTGATTTGTTCGATATCCGGACTAGTTTTAAAAAATTGATACAATAAATTAAGCATAAAAAAACTCCTTTCTTTTTAACGGATAGTTGTCAGCCTGCTACGCTGCATTCTGAAAGGCTGTCTGTTGTTTCGTTGCATCCGTTCCATGGTTGATACTGGTTGATACTGTTAGTATAATAAATTATTTATAACATCTGTAGCGGAAAAACTCTGATTTTTTTGTAGGAATTTTTCTGACATAAAAAGAGCGATTGCATGTGCAATCGCTCTCTGGATGAAATCGTTTATGAGAAAATATACATGGCCCGGATAGTGGCAATGTCAGCAGGCGTGACAGCAGGAAGGGCGCTGCTGCAGGATGCTTGAATGGCGTCGGCATCGACAACCCACTGAGATTGGATCATTTCCTTTTTGTGGGCCTTTATGTAAGCGGCAGTGCAGACAGCGGCCCTGCTGCAGGATAAGCTTTGGATTACATAGTTGAAATTTGTTCGTGGAACAGCCTTCATGGGATGCTTCCAGACCTCTTCGATTTCCAGCGTATAGTCGCATTCGTGATAGCCGTTGGAAACCGCTTCACGGCCAATATCTTCTGTGTTTTTCTGTCCCATATCAAGCAGCAGGTATTCATGCAGCAGCTTGCATTCCAGCTTTTCCTTCATCATGTCTCGTTCAGGCAGGATGCGGCAAGGGTCATCTCCGTAAAGACGCAGCAGATCCAGCAGAAAGCGCAGGCGGTGCCGTTTGAACGTGAAAGCGTCTGCTTTGAGAAAAATATTACGCATAGTGATGTACATTGCAGTCTGTTCACGGAAATCAGCGTTGAAATAACTAATCGGTGTTTGTTTGATAATATAGTGAAATAGCTTATGTTCCAAATCGATTAATTTGTGCAGAGCGGCTGTTCGTTCTTCAGATGGTGATAAAGGATCACGCCGCTTACGGTTCAACTGGTCCAGATAATTCAGTCCTGCCGTTTCGACGGCCAGGGCGCTGAACAGGCAATCATCCTGCTGATGACTGAATAGTTCTGTTTTATCGGCAGCGGATACTTCATGGGATGACATGATACAGGACTCCTTGATAGTAATTTATTGTTCATAAATGAGTGTCTTTAAAATAATCCTTAAAGGATTGGACCCATGTGCGGGCCGGATGAGACAAAAAGCCCTTGCTCTTCCAGATCATGGCCAGCGTCCAGTATATCTCCGGATCGGTGAGCGGAATGTGGACAGCTTTGCCGTCGGGAATACGTTTGCAGATACTCTGCGGCAGCAGGGCAATGCCCAGATGGGAACCGACCATTTCAACGAGAAGATCCCAATTACTGCTTTGGCATACGATTTTGGGATGGGCCATGATCTGCTGGTAAAAGGATCGGATGTACGAGTTGAGAGAAAAGGATTTTGGATAGTATACCAGTGGCTCTTCCTTGATATCTTCCAAGGTAAGGCTTGTTTTGCCAGCCAGAGGATGATTCGGCCAAAGCACAACCTCCAGAGATTCCTTGGTGAAAATAAAGAAATCATAAGGCATTTCTGTAGCAATAGGCAGAGCAACAAAGCCTGTTTGTATAAGCCCTTCATCGATAGCCGAAATGACATCCTGGGAGCCGACTTCCGTGAGTTCCAGTTCAATATTGGGATAAGAGGTAATAAAGTGGCTGATAAAAGGAGAAATAAAAGAAGACGCTATCATCGGTGGGATACCGATGGCCAATTTTCCCGCATTCAGAAAATGGGGTGATTCCATTTCTTCATTCAACCGGGTAAAATTTTTTATGAGTTCTTCGATGCGGGGAAGTAAATAAGAACCTCTTTCCGTCAGCTCGACATTTTTCCCCTTGCGGTCAAACAGCCGGACATTCCAATGCTCTTCAAGAGCCTTGATTCCTTTACTGATAGACGGCTGGCTGATGTGAAGCGCCTTTGATGCCTTGGTAAAACTTTTTTTATGTGCGACCTCAATAAAGTATGTTAACTGAAATAAATCCATACCGTTAGCTCACCTCTCTTTACTGGTATTAATCTTAACATATTTCAAAAGAGAAAAGAAGATTATTATTTTTTTGCCAGCGTAAGCTGATTTGGATTAAAACAGCTATAGGGATAGAGGTGAATATTGCGAACATTTCAATTCGTTTTGAATTGGAGATAATGATATAATAATAAAAGCGTGGAAACTTAAAAAAATGACAACAGCAGGGAGTACGTGGAAATTTTATGACAGTATTGATGAAAATAAGGTAAACTAAATCTATATCTATATTTGTAGGGTAAAAAAGTTGTATAATAAAAATATCAGAGAAAAGGAGCGAGAAAAAAACATGACTGTGCGTTGGATTATGCATGTCGACATGGATGCCTTTTATGCATCGGTGGAGCAGCGGGATAACCCGGCATTGCGGGGATTACCTGTAATTGTCGGCGGATTGATGGATAGAGGGGTCGTTGCGACTGCATCATATGAAGCACGGACGTTTGGCATCCATTCAGCCATGAGTATGAAACAGGCACGAAGGCGTTGTCCCAATGGTGTGTTTCTGCCTGTGCGTATGCCTCATTACCGGCGTATTTCTCATCAGATACGTCTTATTCTTTCTCATTATTCGCCTTTTATTGAACCACTGGCATTGGATGAAGCTTTTTTGGATGTATCGGGGATGGAACTGAAATACAGATCTGTTGTCGATATTGCCAAGGCCGTCAGAGAGGATATACGCCGCACTACGGGTTTGATCGCGTCAGCGGGCATCGCGCCGAATAAATTTCTGGCTAAATTAGCATCGGATCTGCGCAAGCCCGACGGGCTGGTCTGGATTCCGTATGGAACGGAGGGTCAGATACTGGAGCCTCTGCCAGTTAGCAGGCTTTGGGGAGTAGGCAAGGTGACAGAACAGGCTTTGCAGCAGGCCGGATTTCATACGATCGGTGATGTCGCCGCGGCCAGTCCGGAGGCCTTGCGCCCTGCCGTGGGGAATCAAGCGCGGCGTCTGTATGAGCTGGCTCATGGACGGGATAACCGTCCGCTGGAGGTAAGCCGCCGTCCGCAGTCTGTCGGCAATGAACATACGTATGAACGGGATCTGACAACGTTGTCCGAAGTGGATGAACAGTTTCGTTTGCTGGCTAATGAAGTATCCTGGCGTCTGCGGCAAAATCATTTGATGGGGCGGACCATTACGATCAAGGTGCGGTTTTCCTCTTTCCGTACGATTACAAGGTCTCTTACCATTGACAGCATGGGGACCTGCTCAGAAGAACAATTGTATTTTTCTGCTAAAAAATTGTATAATAAAAAAGAAACAGCTGAGCCAGTACGGCTGCTGGGACTTACGGTGAGTCAGCTGCAGCCGCTTCAGGTACAAAGTGATTTGTTTTCGGAAGATGAGGAGACACAGGAAAAAGTAGCTGCTTCTATTGATAAATTGCAGCAGCGGTTTGGCCGCCGGGCAATCATGAAGGGCTTTTTATGGGAAATGTCTCATGAAACTAAAAATAAATAAAAAATCATTTTTTTTATATCATATTATGATAAGGAGTATATGCCATGGCAATTTTTAAAGTAGCCGCCCATACCGGAGATAACAATAATGGGTACATTATGTATGATACGGAACACAAAACGGTCGAGGTCTGTCTGAATGATGCCGCAGTGAATGCCCGTGTATATAAATATCTGACGACGGAACGGCCCATGCACCGGTTTACTGATTTGTCGTATTATGAAACTGTCAGTGCGGTTCCGGCTTCCAGTCTGGATCATTTGAAGCTGGCATTGTGTTATATTTGGCTGGCATTAGGGGTTCATATTGATTGGAGCCGTCCTGTCGAATTACTGTAGGACTGACTGGCGAAGATCCGCTTTCTGACGGGATGTTTTTGACATATCCACAAAGTATCCACATTCTGTGTATGGTTCTGTGACGAGAATGTGGATACTTTTATGCAGATAGCTATTTTATGCCGCTTTTTCTTGTGAATATTTTTGAAATCAGGAAGAAAATAGGTGGACAACACGTGTAAAACACAGATATATAATAGAAAAAAGTAACGGTAAATGGCATAGATACGCTATTTATATTTTTGTGCACACAAAAAAAATATTGTGTATAACCTGATTTGAAATGTGGATAATTGATTGCCGGAGGTTTGTAATATTCGTAGATACATCGAGATGCATGTTGATTTTATGCTGTTTGGCAGCATTTCCCCGATCTCTTTTTATGGAAGTTATCCACACATATTGAAAATAAAAAATAGTTGCGGCGGTTGGATTGAAGGATGCCTGGAATCTCATTTTTTATACCGGTTCGGATTCCGGCCAAGATAATGAAGGAGTGACGAATATACATGAAAGCAGTTATAGATGGATTGGTTGTTTTAGCAAATGAAATCGTGACGGGGCAGGTATTGATGTACGAAAAGGATATTTGGAAAATTGTTCCGCGCCGTGCCTTTCGGGCCGGTATGTGCACGGAATTAATCGATGCAAACGGCGGATTTGTTGTTCCTGGTTTTATTAATGAACATATTCATGGCTGTGATGGTGTGGACACGATGGATGACGATCATGGCGAGGCATTGGCGGCTATGCAGAAAATACTTCCGTCTACAGGGGTCACTTCTTTTTTGCCGACCACTATGACCTATGACCGGAAGCGGATCGAACGAACGCTGGACCGCATACGGGAAGCAAAAAAGAATCCCGGAGCGCAGATTCTCGGTGCGCATATGGAAGGTCCCTTCATCTGTAATGCCTATAAGGGAGCTCAAAAAGCCAAAAATAGCTTGCCTGCAGATTTTTCATGGATAGAACCGTATGCAGATATCGTCAAAATCATCACCTTGGCGCCGGAGACGCTGAAGAATAAAACTTTTTTAAAGCAATGTGAGAAAAAGGGAATTCTTGTTTCTTTTGGGCATAGTGCGGTATCCTTTGAAGACGCGATGGATGTCATGGAGAATGGTCCCTTGTGTCATATCACTCATTTATTCAACGCCATGGCTCCTTTTCATCATCGGCAGCCCGGGCTGGCAGGAGCGGCCTTATTGTGCCCCAAGGCTCATTGTGAATTAATCTGTGATAATCTTCATGTGCATCCGGCTGCGCAAAAGCTGGCATATACATTGAAAGGACGCGACGGCATCCTTCTTGTAACCGATTCTATGCGGGCGTGTCTCCAGCCTGACGGAGAATCAGAATTAGGCGGACAGACGGTCTATGTCAAGGATGGACAGGCCCGTCTGGCAGATGGAACGCTGGCAGGCAGTGTTGCGGCAATGAATCAGGTTATTCTTAATTTTCTGATTAATACCGGCGCGTCTCTGCCGGATGTCATTGCTATGGCAACGATCAATCCTGCCCGTGATTTGGGTGTGGACGACCGTATCGGTTCTTTGGAGGAGGGAAAACAGGCGGACTTTGTTGTATTGGACAGCAATGATTTCCGCATAAAGCAGACAGTCATTGCCGGTGAATTGGTTTATCATGAAGCGACTCACTAAGCGTGTCCTGCCGGTTCTTTTTATTAGCGGCCTTCTTCTGGCAGGAGTGCTGGCCTATGCTTTTTTCCTATTGGGACAGACGGAGGCGCCAAGCAGAACGTCTGTGTCGTCAGCGGCTGCCGGTGCTGATAAGGCGGCGGCTGCTGTTGCAGCCATGACACCGGAGGAGCGGGTTGGGCAGCTGATGATGATTGGTATTATGGGACCGGAACTGGATATTGCCGCCGCACAGCAGTTAGCCCGATGTCCTGCCGGGAACATTATATTTTTTGACCGGAATATGGTCTCTCCGGTGCAAGTCAGGAAGCTGACGAAGGAACTGCGTCAGCGCATTGAAATGCATAGCGGAGTCCTGCCTTTTATAGCGCTGGATCAGGAGGGCGGACGAGTGTTGCGAATGCGAGGATCATTTCCCGCAATTCCCAGCGAAGAAGACATCGGCAGGACCGGCGATCCGGCGGCGGCTCGAAAATGGGCGATCCTTACGGGGAAAACACTGCATGATTTGGGGATCAACGTCAATCTGGCACCGGTTGTTGATTTGGATTCACCGGCAGAACGATCATACAGTACGGACCCGGGTGTAGTTACGGAATTTGCCGCTCAGGCTTGTCAGGGATATAGGGACAGTCAGGTGTGGTGCGCGCTCAAGCATTTCCCTGGTATCGGCAAGGTTAAAACGGATCCCCATATTGATGGCGATCGTGTACAAGCTGATGCGGAAGAACTGCGTCAGCAAGATATCAAGCCGTTTGCCGATCTGATACGGCGTAAAGAAGCAGCGAATGCGTTCGTGATGGTATCCAACGTGACTTTTCCTGCGCTGGATCCGGAGTGGCCAGCTTGTGTATCGCGGCGTATCATGACAGATATCCTGCGCGGTACTTGCGGTTATCAAGGGCTGATCTTGTCTGATGATATGGAAATGGGGGCGATGGCCAAACATTACGCTTTCTCCGATATGGGGGTCATGGCTATTAAGGCCGGAGCGGATATAGTCCTCGTATGCCATGATTACGGGCATGAAAAAGAAACCTTTGAGGGGATGCTGCAGGCATATAAAACAGACCCGGAATTTCAAAGGCTGGCAGACGAAAAAGTAATGCGTATTGTGCGGACGAAATTAAGATAAAGAAAAAAGCAGCTTGTTTGTAAGGTATATCCTGCAAGCAAGCTGCTTTTTGTTTTATTCTTTATTTTCCTTTTCCAAAGATCCCTTCCAGATACGCCGCCGTATCATTCAGGTAGTCTGCCGGAAAGCTTTCGATATCGCCTTTATCACAATGGTAGGCAAACTTCGGATCCATAGGAAGCTTTGCTGTATGGGGAATTTCATATTTTACAGCAGATTCTTCCACGTGGCTGGGACCGAAGATTTCGTGCTTGGAATGACAGTCCGGACATTCAAAATAGCTCATGTTTTCAACGAGGCCCAGTACCGGAACGTGCATGATTTCAGACATTTTGAGGGCTTTTTCGACGATCATAGATACCAGTTCCTGCGGGGAGGTGATGACGAGAATACCGTCTACCGGCAGAGATTGGAATACCGTGAGGGGAACGTCACCGGTGCCCGGCGGCATATCGACAAACATATAATCAATATCGCCCCAGATTACATCCGTCCAAAATTGTTTGACAGCCCCAGAAATGACAGGGCCGCGCCATACGACAGGGGCGGCAGCATCTTCCAGCAGCAGGTTCATAGACATGATTTCAATACCCGTTTTGGTGGCTACCGGAAAAATACCCTTTTCGTCACCTGTAGCGTGGCTGGTGATGCCAAACGCTTTGGGGATAGAAGGCCCTGTAATATCAGCGTCTAAAATCGCTGTTTTAAAGCCCCGGCGCTGCATTTGTACGGCCATCAGCGAAGTGACGAGAGATTTGCCGACGCCGCCTTTGCCGCTGACAACAGCAATGACATGCTTTACATGTGTTCCCGCATGCGGGGCAGCCAGCAGACTCTGCGGCTGTGTACGGCTGCTGCAGCTGCTGCCGCAGTCGGAACAGTCATGACTACAATTTTCACTCATGAATATCATTCTCCTTTATGGATGCTTTTTCCGGCATGGCAGCACGTATGGCAGCATGAGCCGGCATGTTTGCAAAGTTCGATGTGTCCGCCTTCGATAAGCAGTCGTTTTCCATGCACCAGAGCATCAGCCAGCTTGCGCCGTGCCGAATCGTAAATCCCGGTCACGGTGGTGCGGGATACGTTGATCTGAGCGGCACATTGCTCCTGTGTCAGCCCGATCCAGTCGATGAGGCGGATTACTTCGTATTCATCGATTCCCATGATAATAGCTGTGTTGTCTGTACAGCCTGAAGGAGCAAACTCTCCTGTCTTGGGCAGGGAACAGACTCGGCGGCACCGTTGTGGTCTTGGCATGGAATCCTCTCCTTTCCAGCGGTCAGTATTATTATAGAAGTATAAATGACATATGTCAATTAGATATATTTGAGAGTAAGTTAAAAAATAACAGCGTTTTTTGACAATTCAAAATATTATTGGAGCGTTTCTTCATATCGTTTGCGCTTTCGTACAAACGTAGACGGCGTGATTTTCAAGGCGCGGGCGGCATCCCGGACATTGCCGTATTTTTTGTAAGCCATAGTAAGGTAGGTATATTCGATTTTGGACAGCGCCTCACTGAGGTCCTGAGGCAATTCTGCCGGTGTGACGGCAGGGCTGTCCGACGGACAGATTGCTTTTTCTTCTACAATAACGATAGGCTTGGGTTGATGCAATAAATGCAGATCTTCTGGCTTGATTTCGTCGCCGGCGCTGATGATAATGGCTCGTTCTACGATGTTTTTCAATTCGCGGATATTGCCTGGCCACGTATATTCATTTAAAAGCTGAATCGAAATCTGGGTGAAAAACTTTTTAAAATTATATTTTTGATTCAGCTTGTCCAGAAAGGACAGGGCCAATGGAGTAATATCTTTTTTTCGGAACCGCAGCGGCGGAATGGAAATAGGAAATACGGTGAGGCGGTAGTATAAGTCTTCGCGGAATTGGCCATTTTTTACCATGTCCTCCAGGTTACGGTTGGTAGCAGCGATAATGCGGGTATCGATTTTTACGGGTTTTGTGCTGCCGATGCGCATGATTTCCTGCTCCTGCAAGGCCCGCAGCAGCTTGACCTGCATGTCCTTTGGCAGTTCGCCGATTTCGTCGAGGAACAGGGTCCCTTTGTCGGCCAGTTCAAATAGCCCGATTTTTCCGCCCCGGCTGGCTCCCGTAAAGGCGCCGCTTTCGTAGCCAAATAGTTCGCTTTCAATGAGGCTTTCGGGAATAGCCCCGCAGTTGACCTTGATAAAGCTGTTTTTGGCACGCTGACTGTGCTGGTAAATATAGCGGGCCATGACTTCCTTACCTACCCCCGTTTCTCCCAGCAGCATGACCGTTGTATCCATAGGTGCGACGCGGTTAGCCAGCAGTAATGATGATAAGGAGGATTCATCTTTGATGATAAGTTCCTGCTCTGTTACCGGCGATTGGATATGCTCCAGTTCCAGCCGGAGCCGTTCAAGCGTTTCTGTTTTTTCCTGCACAGCCTCTTTCAGGTTATAAATCTCCGTAAGATCACGTACGTTGGTTACGACCATGACCAACTCGCCGTTTTTGTCAAAAATAGGCGAGCTGGTGATCAGTGCTTCTTTTCCCGATTTGAAGCGCTGCTGCAATGTGATGGGGGCTTTTGTTCTGATAACGCTTAACGTGCCGGATTGGGATATCAGTTTTTGATTGACTAAATCGACCATATTTTTTCCCAGTACTTCTTCTTTTTTCAAACCGGTAATTTCTTCATAGGCATGATTGATTCGGATGGTATTGGCGTCCTTGTCCGTAATGTAAATGCCATCAAAGGAATGCTCAATAATCGCGTTTAGCCGTTCGGCCGCCTCATCGACGGTTGAGAAGATTTCCTTGGTTCCCATGGTGGGCCTCAACTCCTTTCAGTATGTTTGATATACAGGATGCATATTGCCGAAATCATAGTGTATTGCGCTTTATACAAGTATCCTATGAAAAAAAGACGGTGTCAAGCTTTTGTGGAGGGTACCCGGGCATAATTGCCATATTTGTTTCCACAGTTTCTCAGCACCGTTGTGTAACACAATGATATTTATAATTTTCTTTCATATGAATTGGGAATATGGAGTGAATTACGGTATTTTTGAACGACCCGCCGTGAAATGGGAAGGCAATACTGCTGTGACAGGAGCTGTACAAGCTGCAGATCGCTGTACGGACATTCGGGATTTTCTGTCGTAATCAGATTTTTCAAGGTATGTTTGATACTATCCTTTGAAATATCACTGTTCTTTTTTTGCAAAGGCTGTTGGAATAATGCTTTAAATGGGAGCGTCCGCCAGGGAGTCTGAAGGTATTTATCTTTAGTAGAACGGCTGATAGTCGAAATATGAAAGCCAGTCTTCTGGGAAATATCTTTTAAGGTCATGGGACGAACAACGTGTGTTTGCCGGATATAATCGCGCTGCCATTCCCAAATGGCGTCGGTCAGCGCGATCAGGGTTCTGCGGCGGCGTTCGATGTTATGCAGCAGCATGTAGCAGCGGTCATATTTGGCCTGAAAATAGGCTTTTATATTCGGGTCTGTCGAGGCATGCATCATATTGACATAGTAGTCACTCATGGAGTAGGAGGCTATCCATGAATCGTTAAGGATGATTTCATGGTCTGTTGCTGTCTGACGGATGATGACGTCAGGGACGACATAGGATGAAGCTTCTTCGAATAAGCCTTTCAGTGGAGAGGGATTCAAGGATTTAATACACATTACGGCAGCGGCAATTTCTTTTTTACAGATACCCAGAGCGTGACAAATGGCATGGAGATTATTGCTGGCAATGTCGGATAAATGATGATCAATGATGGTGGCCAGCAGCGGTGTAAGCCGGTGAGACCGGCTAAGCTGAAGCTTCAGACATTCCGGGACGGTTGCGGCGCCAATACCGGCGGGCTGGAGTGCCTGGAGTTTTTTCAGACAGGATGAAAAAAGACCTGGCGGCAGCGGCACACGGGAGGATAGTTCTGCTTCTGTAATGGTGAGAAAGCCTTTGTCGTCAACGCATTGAGCCAGGTAGTTCAGGAGCCCCCAGGCCGGCCGGCTGAATTCCTGCGGGTTGAGTTGTTCTATAATGAAGTTTTTGACCATATCCTGTTCCGGAGCAGCTATGAATTTCAAAAATTCAGAAGCACCTTCGTGAACGGATGATGGTTGATATTCCATAAACGGATTTTCTTCTGACTCCTTTTGCAGCAGGTCGTGCAGGGCATCAGTAGGCATAGCTAAAATTTCTAATGATTGTATTTGATTCAGCGATAATTTTTGGAGTTGTTCCTGAATCAACGTTGTATGGAGATTCATGCGGAGCCTCCTTGTTGTATAAAATTTTGTAATTTTTTATATTGTGTTTTGCCGGATGAGTTTTTGGGAATCGCGGCAACGGCACGAAGGGTCAGACAAGAAGGATGGAGCTTTGTTTTCTTAAAGAAAAAATCTTCCAGTTCAGGGCCTGCGGCGGCCGGCATGGTTGTAAACAGCCATATGTCATCATCCTCGCCGGCGCAGGCAAAGTCGCTGCCGGCAAAGGCGTTTTTAAAAAGTTGTTCAATTTCATCCAGATTGACACGACTGCCCGTGATTTTTACGAATCGCTTTTTGCGTCCTGTAATGTAATAAAAACCGTCGGCGTCTTGATAGGCCATGTCACCGGTCCAGAGGCGCCCATGACGCATATCGCCAAGACGCAGATCACTGGGGCCGGATGCGTAGCCTAACGTGACATTGGTGCCGTCATAGCACAGTTCACCGATTGTATCAGGCGCGGTGATTTCTGTGTGCTCGTTTTCCATGATGTGGAAGGTGCCGCCGGGAATGGCAATGCCGATACTGCCAATTTTTTTGAGACATGCGTCAGCAGGAAGGTATGACATGCGGGCCGTTGCCTCTGTCTGGCCGTACATGATGATAAATTTTTTGCCGGCTGCGGCGGCAAAGGTGCCGTATTCCTGTTGCAGCCGTTTGGACAGCTTGCCGCCGGCTTGCAGCAGCAGCGTCAGATCTGGCAGATCCATGCCGGTAAAACCAATTCGTTTCAGGCATTCGTAGGTAAAGGGGACGCCGGCCAGGGAAGTAATGCGATACTGCCGGCAAAATTTCCAAAAGGCTTCGTCAAATACCGTGTCCTCTGTCAGATATTCGGCAGCGCCGCAAAAAATATGACTGTTGATTACGGATAAGCCGAAGGTATAATGCATAGGCAGCGAGGAGACAGGCCGCTGTTGGGATGTCAGCGATAGGTATGAAGCGATGGCAGCTGCATTGGACTGGATATTGGCATAGCTTTGCCGTACCAGCTTGGGGCTGCCTGTACTGCCGGAGGTGGTCAGCAGTAAGGCCAGTTCCGGATACAGCTCATGTTTTTGCCGGCTGTGCCGGTATACGCCATAGTCCTCCATCGTGTATAAAGGATGAACGGCAGAGGCCGGTTTAAAGATATATTCGGGTTCGTATATGCCGAGGAGACGCTCCATGAGTTTCGCATCCATTTTGCTGTCGATGAGAAGGGGAACGATGCGGTTCTGCAGACAAGCCAGATAGGATAACGCCGATCCCATTGTATTGTGGCATATGACAGCGGCCAGGGACCGGGGGCGCAGCAAACTGTGCAGCGCGTCGGCGTGGCAGTACCAATCGTGGTACAAGACGGTATGGTGTGAATCTGTAAATAAGGGATTGCGATCAAAAGCTGAATTTTTATCGAAGAAATACATTGCAATAAGACCTCCTAACCGATGATGCGGGACAGGCTGTGTATCATATTTACGCCGTCCCAGATCACGTTCATATCCATGGCCTGGCCCGTCGGAACGATGCGGTCGATGCCGGCAGCTCCGGCGGCAATAAGCTTTTTCCTGATTTTGTCTGGGGCCACGCCAATAACCGATAAGGTCTGTATTTTTTTATTCAGGCAAGGCAGCAGCTCTGCGGCAGATGAGATAGGATATTGGAAAAATTGTCCGAACAGGCCCGATAAGGTTGTAATATCAGCGGGCAGAAAGGCTAAGGTATAAATATAGGCAGTATTTCCCAATTGATAGATAGATTGGATTTCAGGATGTGTCATAGCAAATTGCCATGCAGCGGTATATTTTTGACTTACCTTGATGGGAGGTAAATTGTAGTATTGCGCAGCCTGGGAAACGGCATGCCACCAGCGGCGCTGAGCCCGGTCATATACGGTTGAATCTTGGGTGAGCCAGAAAATAAGCTTGGGACTGGAGCAGGCATTTTGATCCATCTCGTAGGTGTCATTATAAAAGCGGTGGGCCCAAAGCTGCAGATCGCTGTCAGTACATCGATCAATGGTTTGACTGTCTATAAGCGCTATGGAATACCGATCCGCAAAGACCATCTCCGTGGCCTGCGGCGGCAGCGGTGAGGTACGGATTTCCCGGATGGATGCATCTCCGCCCCAAATAATACGACTGTCGCAGTTGTTCGAAAAAGTATCTGTCAACTCCTTGTCTTTTCCGTATATTAGCAAAACATTGGATTCCTGCAGACGGCGAAACGTTTTTTGACTCAGCAGATTATCAATGAGGGTGCATACCGGCTGTACTTTTTGAGCAATACGCGGTGAAATGCGGATAATATTGCCGTTGCCGGCAAGCAGGGAAATTACCAGACTGTAAGCAAACATAGCTGGCATATTAGCTGGTGTAATGTGAAATACAAGGCCTCGTCCGAGGCGTGCTTCCGGTCGGAAGATGTCTTTTTTGATCTGTTCCAGATGCTTGGAGCGCAGCCAGAAACCAAGTGCGGCCCAGGTTGGATCCTCGGGAGCCAGCGGACTGTGGAGCAGCATATGGGATAGTGTTTGCAGAAACGACAAGACCAATGGGGAAAATGGCGGCAGGGGAAAGACCTGTGTAGGCATCCTGCCAGCGGCAATCGTATATTTTTCAGACATGAGTATCACTGCACCCCCTTATTTCGGCCTGCGGTATTCGGCCGTCGACGCGGAAATAATTTCCTTTTCTTCCGCAGGGACAGTCGTCCGTGCCCAGAAGTGTTCCCATATCTTCCGTAAGAATGGAATGGCCTGGATACGATACAGCCATAGGGGACAGGACCTGGAGAATCCCAGATTGTCCAGGCGGGCAGACGGAGAAATCGGAAGGCTGGCGGACGAGAATATCGGAAAAAATACTGGCATGAAGATGGCCGTATTCACATTCCATGTAGATGCAGCCTGTCTGCTCAGTCATACCGTAATAATTATGGACGCGGGAAATATTGAATTGATTTTTTAGGCGATCCTTATAGGCTGCTGCAGAGACGGCCTGATCCTGCATTTTTTTCCAGCCGCCTCCATGCAGGACGAAAGCATTGGAAAAGTCAAAGTTTTCTTTTTTTCCTTCGGCAGCCTGGCAAAGATATTTCCAAATCATAAAAGTAAAACCAAAAATGAGGACCGGCTGATTCTTGTATGTCTCGGCAAAGGTGCGGACTGTTTCGATATTCAGTTCCAGTGTATCGGTCAATGCATAGTATTTCTTTTTGGCAAACATGGAAAATCCCAGAATGGCAGCGCCGCGGGCATTGAATCTGCGCCTGTCCGTCAATATGGAGGGAGAATCAATGATCAGCATGGGAAGCCGTTGGGAGCCAAAATAATCTTTTAGGATAGCGTACAAGGTCAATTGCTGATATTGGGCGGTAGCAGCATCCAGAAAAATACGGGATACAGACTGCCCTGTTGTTCCGGACGACACGAGAGTTTTAAAAACAGCTTTATCAGGAATACTCTTGAGAGGCAAAAGCTTGAACAACGTAATCGGCAGCATGGGGAGCTGCGAAAGGGTGACTGCGGCAGCTTCGTTATAGCTGAAAGCGCGCAGGGCACGTCCATAAGCGGGGCAGTGCTGACGGTGGTATGCGGTCAGTTCCTTGAAATAGGGCAGATAGCGGCCTTCTTTTTCCGTTTGAGTCCATCCATAGGGCGGACAAGCCAGCCATTCAGTATAATCCATAGGTTTGTTTCACCTCCTGGGTCAGAAGAAAGGACTCACCGTGGCCGGGATAGGTCCGTATAGGTGCAGGAAGAGCGCGAAGTGCTTTTTTTCCGACCTGTTCATAGAGTTCGTCACTGCCGCCGGGCAGACGGGTAATGACTTCCTCGCCGGGGATAAAGTAATCGCCGGAAAATAAGAGGGCACTGTCCATAATGATGCATGTACTGCCGGGCGTGTGGCCCGCAGCAGGCAGACAGCGGAAGAGGTGGCCGTACCACGTAAACAGGTAGCTGTTGTCAAAGGTAATGTCGGCAGCAAGGCAGGTAAATTTGGGATAAGACACGCGGAGACTGCCTTTGCTTTTGAAATATAGATACGATTCCATGATGCGGGACATGTTAAGCGTCGTGCTTTGAATGCCGTCACTGCATGCTTTGCTGGCAATAACCTGCACCTTGTAGGCCTGACGCAATTCATTAAGCCCGGCCATATGATCGCAGTGCTCATGGGTAAGCAGCACGTATTCGAGAAGGAGGTGCTGTGCTTCCAGGTAAGACCGGATGAGAGGGGCATTATTCGGATCAATCAGCAAGGCCTGCTTGTCATGGGCAATAATGTAGCAGTTGCTTTGGGTAAGGGGGTCTGTCAGGCAGGCTGGGGTATAGGAAAAAGGACACATATCAGATACTGACACCGTATTTTCTGAGAATTTCCATTCCTTTTTCATAAGAACTGAAAGAGAGTACATCCGGCGTATCAATTGAGATATCAAAGGTATCTTCCACTTCCTCCATTAGTGTCATATGTCCCATGGAATCCCATAATGGAATGGCGCGGTATTTCAGTCCGGGGAGCTGGTCTTTGGTCAGCTTAAAGTTTGTCATAAAAAGCGTGTCGTATTTTTCTGCGTTTGTCATAGGTAGTATTCAATCCTTTCCGGGTATTCGGGTTTCAATTTCAAATAATGTTTTAGGCATCAATTGGTGGCATATCCCATCAGCGACGAGAATGCCGTCCTGGTTGCGGCAGGTGCCGCGGAGTTCACCGGTAAACCAGCGTTTTTTCTCTGCTGCGTGCTGCAGCGTTACTGTTGCGGTAATGGTATCGCCGGCATAGACCGGCGCGGTAAAACGGAGCTGTTCATCCATCAGTATGGTGCCGTCGCCGGGAAGCTGCATGCCCATTACGGAGGAAATGAGACTGCCGGTTAGTACACCGTGCACGACAGGGCGTCCGAAACCATATTGAGAGGCAAAAGCCGGATCGGTGTGCAGCTTGCCATAGTCGCCGGTCAGAGCGGCAAAGGCAGCGATATCGGCAGCCGTAAAGGTTTTTGTCAGGGACGCATGATCACCGATGGACAGACGTTTTTTCTTCCGGACAATTGGCGTGGTATGAGCTTGCAATTCTGCCGCAAAATCGGTAAATTCCCGAGGTGTGCACAGCTTGCAGATGCGTTTGGCCGCAATTCCTTCTGCGGACGCGCAGGAAGTCATACAGCCGCAGACCAAAAGACAGATATCGTATATTTCCGGGCCCGCAGCATACACAAAAGTATGCTGCGGAAACTGTTCTAGCAGCTTTTTTACTTCCCGCGTGCGGTCATACCGGCTGTTGCAGCCACCGCAGTATTTGATAAGTATTTTCATTGGCTTACCCGGCTGGTTGACGGTGATGCATAAGAGCCCTGGCTTGCGCAATGAGATCATCGCTGACCCCGCTGACGAGGATAACATCCTTGATCTGCGGCAGTTGTTCTTTAATTTTGACGGCGATGATGTCCTCTGTTGTCAGCAGTGCTGACGGACAGCCGCTGCATTTTCCTGTCAGGCGGATACGGAGGACATTGCCGGTATAATCGACGATCGTTACATTGCCCTGATGGGCTGCCAGTGCCGGCCGGACTTCCGTATCCAATACGGATTCAATTTCATCTAATGGTATAATCAACATAATTTTCACATCCTTATCATGAGTATTACTGATATATAAGCAATAAACGTGCCAAATATATGAGCGTAATTCACAAGGAATACAAAAAGATACACATTTAGTCCATATGAGGAAATTTGATCTATCATACGTGAAATATAATAATAAAGTAAAGATGAAAACGTATAAGAAATAAAAAATGATACATAAAAACCTGTATATACGTATGAAAATAAAAAAGAAAAAGTGTAAAAAGGAATGCTGTTTATGTTTCAAATATAGAACATAAAGCATGGTTGTTCTATATTTGAAACAATAAACGCTGAATTTTGATTCATTTTTGGCACAAAATGAAATGGAAAAATAAAAAAAATGATAAGTGAATATGTTCACTTAAAAAGAAGAAAAAAATTTTTATATATGAAAAAATGGGATATTTCCTATACTTTAAACGAAACAAAAAAATATTTGTGCGAAAAATTGATTTACTTGGCACAATATTTGCTCTTTATCTAGGTGAGCCACACAGAAGGTGTGAATATGAAATAGTAGAGTGACAGATTAGTTTTCAAGTAATTTTTTTTTACAGAGAGGATGATTTATTATGGCATTAATGACAGGTGAACAGTATGTTGAAAGCATGAGAAAATTGAATTTACAGGTATATATGTTTGGTAAAAAGGTAGAATGTCCTGTAGATGATCCCATTCTCCGCCCGTCCTTGAACTCCGTGAAAATGACATATGATTTAGCTGAGCTTCCTGAATATCAGGAATTAATGACAGCTGTTTCCCCGTATACGGGCAAGCGGGTCAATCGCTTTACCCATATTCATCAGAGTACCCAGGATTTGATGAACAAAGTGAAAATGCAGCGGCTTCTTGGTCAGAAAACAGCAGCTTGTTTTCAGCGGTGCGTAGGGATGGATGCGTTCAATGCTACTTTTTCGACTACCTTTGATATTGATAAAAAATACGGCACGTCTTATCATAAAAATTTTATGAACTTTTTGAAATATGTACAGGAAAATGACTTGACTGTAGACGGGGCTATGACAGATCCCAAGGGAGACCGCGGTCTGGCACCGCATGCGCAGACGGATCCGGACATGTTCCTCCATGTAGTGGAACGCCGTCCTGATGGTATTGTCGTACGCGGTGCGAAAGCGCATCAGACTGGTTTTATCAATTCACATGAAGTCATCGTTATGCCGACTATTTCCATGGGTGAAGATGACAAGGATTACGCTGTGGCTTTTTCCTGCCCGACAGATGCCGAAGGCATTTTCATGATCGTGGGCCGGCAATCCTGCGATACCCGTAAAACAGAAGGCGCGCCGATGGATACGGGCAATCCGACCTTTGGCGGTACGGAAGCACTGGTTATTTTTGATAATGTATTTATTCCGAATGATCATATTTTCCTTAATGGCGAATATGAATATGCTGGTGTCCTGGTGGAACGCTTTGCCGGCTATCACCGTCAGTCCTACGGCGGCTGCAAGGTCGGTGTTGGCGATGTTCTTATTGGTGCTGCCGCAGTTGCCGCTGATTACAACGGTTGCCCGAAGGCATCGCATATTAAAGATAAGATCATTGAAATGCAGCACCTGAATGAAACACTGTTTGCCTGCGGGATCGCCTGCTCCGCTTTGGGAACCCAAACAGAAGCCGGAAATTACCTTATTGACCTGCTGCTGGCCAACGTCTGCAAGCAAAACGTAACTCGCTTCCCCTATGAAATTGTCCGCCTTGCCGAAGATATTGCCGGCGGTCTTATGGTAACGGCACCATCCGAAAAAGATCTGAAAGATCCTCAAATCGGGCCGTATGTCGATAAATACCTCCGCGGCGTAAATACTGTTTCTACGGAAAACCGCCTTAAAATTCTGCGTCTGATTGAAAATCTCAGTCTCGGTACCGCGGCTGTCGGATATCGCACGGAATCCATGCATGGCGCCGGTTCACCGCAGGCACAGCGTATCATGATTTCCCGTCAGGGCAACCTCCGCATGAAGAAGGAATTAGCTAAGGCAATCGCTCATATTGAAGAATAACAGACCGGCAAGCTGCTTTGCTTACTCTATTTATATCGTGTCCGCCGTTTCAGACGGGACCTCCTTCCCGTCTGAAACTCCGGCAGTACGCGCAGAAAGTAGGTGTGTTTGTTGAAAGACTGGAAGAAAAAATATGCCGATAAAATTGTTTCCGCAGAAGAAGCGGTGGGGCATGTTAAATCAGGTGACAAGATCGTGTTTACCCATGCCTGCGGCGAGGCTCAGTGCCTGACGCAGGAGTTGGTACACCAGGCGGAACGGTTGGAAGATGTCGAAATCATGCACATGGTAGCCATGAGTACGGCACCCTATTGCCAGCCTGGCATGGAAAAACATTTCCGTCATAATGCATTATTTGTAGGCGGCTCAACCCGCAAGGCCGTAGAAGAAGGGCGAGCGGATTATACACCCTGCTTTTTCCATGAGGCGCCCAAGCTGTTCCGGGAAGGTGTGCTGCCTGTCGACGTAGCCTTTCTGCAGGTCAGTGAACCTGATGAAAATGGCAATTGTTCCTTTGGCGTTTCTGTCGACTATACACAGCCTGCGGCAGAAACAGCCAAAATGCGAATTGCGCAGATCAATAAAAATATGCCCTATACGTATGGCAACGGCATTCATTTGAAAGATATTGATTACATCGTCCTCAAAGACGAACCGTTGATCGAGTTGCAGCCGCCTAAAATTGGTGAGACAGAAAAGAAAATCGGCGGTTATGTTGCATCTCTTATCCATGATGGCGATACGCTTCAATTGGGAATCGGTGCTATTCCCGATGCCGTGCTGACCTTTCTGGGAGACAAAAAGGATTTGGGCATTCATTCGGAAATGTTCTCTGATGGAGTCGTAGATCTTGCGGAAAAAGGCATTATTACAAATAAGAAAAAAACGATCGATCAAGGAAAATTTCTCTCATGTTTCCTCATGGGTACAAAAAAACTTTATGATTTTGTCGATCACAATCCCAACGTGGAAATGAAGCCTGTCGATTACACCAACGATCCGTTTGTTGTTGCGCAGATCGATAATATTATTTCTATTAATTCTGCAATGCAGGTAGATTTGATGGGACAGGTCAATGCTGAAATGATTGGGCCGCGCCAATTCAGCGGTGTAGGCGGTCAAGTAGACTTTGTCCGCGGCGCTTCCCGGGCCAGGGGCGGTAAAGCGATTATAGCCATGCCCTCTACTACCGGTAAGGGAAAGATCTCCAAAATTGTAGCTTATCTTGACAAAGGCTCAGCTGTCACGACATCCCGGAATGATGTGGATTATATTATTACGGAGTATGGGATTGCCGCCTTGAAAGGCAAGACTTTAAGACAGCGGGCTGCCGCATTGATTGCGATTGCTCATCCCGATTTTCGGGAAAGCCTTATTGCAGAGTTTGAAAAACGGTTCCACTGCAAATTTGAAGAATAATCAGCCTGCGTAACCCTGGTAATTGATAAACACCATAACAACTGTCTCCCTTACTAACTATATACAATCGTTTGAGAGCTGTTATGGTGTTTCTTTTGCTTAAAATGGTATATTTATGAGATAACGTATGATTTATATAAGGGGGTAACGGTAATGTTTGGTCCTATCTATAAAAGAAAAGAAGGCGAAATTCAGCCTGGAATTAATTTACACATATTTCATTTGGTATTCCGTCTGCCGTTTATACACTATCGGTTTGAGTGGCCGGACTATGTACAAGGTCTGCTGCTGTGCGCGGTCTGCCTGGGAATTATTCCGGTTTTGCAGGAATATCTCGGCATGCCTTTTGAAATAGCGATTACTATTGTTATTATGAATGGTTTTTTATATACTTGGCATGCTCATTTGGGCGATCCGGTTGTTCCTGGCTGGATTACGCCGGCGATTCCGCTGCTGCTGCTGTGGCTTTCGTCATTTCCCAATGATACGGCAGAACGTATGCATGCTCTGATTGCCTTTGAATTTGAACTGGGGGTACTGACCTTTTTCTTGGGAGCGACGGGACTTGCCAAGAAGGTAGTCGACCTTGTGCCGGATGCATTGAAGGCGGGTATTTTGATTGGCGCTGGCATCGCGGCCGTACGGCTGGTATTTAATGCTGGCGGCAGTTTTGATAAATACCCGATTACGATTGCGATCGCTGTCGGTTTTGCCTTTTACCTTTCGTTCAGCAATCATTTTAAAAGTGTTATGAATAAAAGCAAGCCTTTGCAGATTGTTTCTGATTTAGGCCTTCTGCCTGCGATGGTGCTGGCTGTTGTGATTGCACCTATTGTTGGCGAGCTTCCTTGGCCGACAATAGAGTGGGGATTTACGCATCCGCATTTTGTCGAAGTATTTACTCAATGGAGTCCCTTTGCTGATCGTATTGGTTTTCCCAGCATGTCCTATTATATTTCTGCGTTTCCGCTGGTAATCGCCGTGTACGTTGTGCTGTTTGGTGAATTGATTCAGGCTGACGCACTGATTGATGAAGCGCGTGAATACCGTGACGGTGATGAAAACGTCCATTTCGATGCCAACCGCAATAACGTTATTGTCGGCGTCCGCAATATGGTCATGTCCATGTTGGGACCGGATCTTTCGATGTGCGGCCCCTTGTGGGCAGCTATGCAAGTCGTCATCTGCGAACGGTATAAACACGGCCGGGATGCCATGGATAGTCTTGTGGGCGGTGTCGCATCGTTCCGGCTCGGTACCTTTACGGGATATTGGCTGTCTCCGATCGTAAGCTTTGTAAAGCCTGTATTGCCGATTGCCTTGGCGCTGACCATGCTGATTCAGGGATATGTCGCTGTTCGTGTTGGTGTATTGAGAGCGAAAACCTTTAATGATTTGGGAGCTGCCGGTGTCATAGGCGGAGTTCTGGTATCCCGCGGTGCAGCGATGGCGTTAGGTGTCGGTATTGTTCTCTGCCTGCTTATTTACGGTAAGAACTTTTTCCAGCGTAATTTGATGAAATACAATTTGAAATCTGATCCACTCTTTAATTTAGCTGCGCTGAAAGAGATTGAAGCAGAAAAGGAAGCTGGTCAGGATAAATAATCGTTGTTCCGGAGGTATGATATGCAGTACTATGGTGATTTATTGCGTAAGTTGACAAAATCCAATACGACCGATATTTGTGAGTTTTTTGTTAAAAAATGTATGATGAATGCCAGAAATCGTTCTACGAATGAAACAATGAAGCGCTTTTTTATGATATGTGCTGTGTCGGCCAATGATGGAATTAAAGAGTTTTTGGATAAGAATGAACTGGCTTTCAACGGATACTGGTCTCACCGCCGGTATTTTACAAGAGTAAAGGATCAGGTTCCGTTTGTCGTCAAATCCTATTTATCGTGCATGTTGTTGATGCTTGCCTCTCAAAAGAAGCTTATTTCTGAAAAAACAGGAATGCAGGAAAATGATTTACTTGTCAGGTGGTGTCAGATATTTAAATACGACGATGAGGATAAACAATATTTCAATAACCTGCTTGCTAAAATGAATATGGGTGAAACGGGTTTGCATATGATATTTGCTGAATTAAACACTATATGTCATGATCGGCTGAATGGCGGGGAATCGGGAAATCTGCCCTGCAATGATGAAAATCGGGATCGGCTGATTTACCGTGTCGGAGAAGATGTGTATACGTTGGTCTGCCGGCTTCAGGAAATGCCCAATGTAAATTAATATATTCACAGATAAAGGACTTCCGCCATGAAATTATATTTATAAGGCTTTTCATGGCGGAAATTTTTCATAGAAGAAAGGTGGTTTTACGATGACGATTGGATTAAAGGGACCGGGATTATATATTCAAGGAGAAGGCGAGTTAGATAAGCTGGGGAAGTATGTCCGGAAAATGGGACATACATTTTTATTGATTTGCTCTCCTAATAACCAAAAGCGTATCGGCGGACGAATAGCGGCATCGCTGCAGCAGGCTGAAAAGACGATGGTCTATTACCAGTTCGGCGGCGAGTGCTCTAAAGCTGCTATTCAAACTGCCGTAGAAGCGGCCCAGGCGGCTGGCTGCGATGGGATTATCGGTGCCGGCGGCGGTAAGGCAATCGATACGGCTAAGGCTGTAGGGACGAATATGGGAGGTCTTCCCGTCATTATTATACCGACGATTGCTTCCAATGATTCTCCCTGTGCAGGTGTGGCCGTTATCTATAATGAACAGGGCGTTGTTGTGAAGGCTCTGATGATGCGGCGTAATCCCGATCTCGTGCTGGTCGATACGGGCATTATTGCCGGAGCGCCTAAAAAATACCTTATTTCCGGCATGGGTGATGCTCTTTCTACATATTTTGAAGCTCGAGCCTGCCGTCGCAGCGGCGCTAAGACAATGGCGCGCGGCATGTGTTCTGCTACGGCCCTGACATTGGCCAAATTATGTTATGATATACTGCTGCAGCATTCGGTACAAGCCTTGGAAGCGGTAGAACAGCATACGGTCACACCGGAATTGGAGGCCGTTGTAGAGGCTTGCGTATATTTAAGCGGCGTTGGTTTTGAATGCGGCGGTCTGGCAGCGGCTCATGCCGTCAATGATGGCCTGGCCCATGTGCCGCAGGCTCATGGTGCATCCCATGGTGAAAAAGTCGCCTTCGGGCTGCTGGTACAGCTGCAGCTGGAAAAGGCTTCGCAGGAAGAATGGGATACGGTGCTGCGCTATATCCGTCAGATCGGACTGCCATCGTGCCTGGCCGATCTGGGCATTGTCGATATACGGGATGAAGATATTCGTGCCGTCGCGTCAGCGTCCACCGTGCCGACTCAATTTACAAAAAATGTCCGTGCCGACATTACGGCAGATGAAGTATATGCTGCTATTTTAGCGGCGGATACTGCCGGTGCACATCACTAGGATGTGAAAAGGGGGAATTGTCATGTTCTCTTTGACTGACGATGCCGCTGCGTACATTAAAGAAAAAGGCGGGCATGTATTTATTTCCATGATCTTTGAGCCGTCACTTGGCGGATGTTGTAAAGGAGATCGTATCTGGGGCTGTTATATTCCCGAAATTACCATAGGAAAGCCGGTTCAGGATAGCTGCTTCAGGCAGGAAATACAGAAAGAAATTACGATTTGGTATCCCTCTCGACTGATTGTTAAACAAGGATATGAGTCTATTCGTATTTCTGTCAAATCATTTATTATCAGCAAATGGCTGGAAATGGAAGGCGCACAGGGTATTTCCGTTACGCCGAAATCAGGTTTTCAGCCTGAATAATTGCTGCAAATATTAAAAAGGATGGTGAACACTTCCTGTAATCAGGGGTTCATCATCCTTTTGCGTATTCAGATACTTAAATTTTCAGATAATTGTAATTTGACAGGCTTTCATGGCTTGCAATGCTGTTTGATGGCCTTCTGGTGTGGCACCGGCACAGCAAAAGCTGTCTACGATGATATCCTTTTCCGGATAAAAGGTCTTGAGAAGAATGGCATTGGAAATGACGCAGATATCCGTGCATAGCCCCATCAAAACGAGCGTATCATATTCAGCTGTTTCATTGATCAGCGCTGTGCAGCCAAAGGTTGGTTTTTCTAAAACCGTTGCAAATAAAGTGTATGGCAGCAGCTGACGACAAATTTGCCAGCCGTGTGTATCCTTGATACAATGGGGAACAGGCAGCTTTTGTCCTTCCTGCGTTTCCAGATAATCGTCACCATGCGTATCCTGTGTGAAAATAATATCGGTATGATTTTTTTTATCTTTTTTGCTGGTAACAATCTTTTTTTCTATGCGGGGGACGATGACCGGGGCATCCGATGTTCCCAGAGCACCGTCGATAAAATCGTTTTGCATGTCGATGATGATGTAAGCCTGATTCATAAAGATACCTTCCTTACAGCGGTGTTACAGCTGCTTGATTTCGCAGACATACGAAGGAACGTCATTGCAGGTCATCAGACCGGACATAAGGGCGACACCTGTAATCGGTGTGTTGTGAAGCTCTTTGGCAGTGTCCCTCGTTACGCCGCCGAGGGCATAGACAGGGATAGACACAGCATCACAGATCGCGTTAACCATATCAATACCGATAGGCGGCAAATCCTTTTTGCAGCTGGTGGAAAATACGTGGCTGGCCATGACATAAGTTGCCCCCAGTTGTTCTGCTCTGGCTGCTTCCTCCGGCGTGTGGACGGATACGCCTAAGGTTGTCATGTAATACAGCAGAGAGGAATGAGATTCCAGATAATCCAAAGAACATTGAAAGCGAGGAATATGGAGACGGATAGCCGCTTTGCCAAACTGATGAAGAATACACGGCTTTTGGTGCGTGCTACAGATACGCAGCGCCTTTCTGGCATATTCGGCATAATCATCTTCCGACAACGTTTTTTCACGCAGGACAATAGCGTCGACATCAGAGACGGCGATTTGTTCCAACTGATCCCAATAGTTTGCCGAGGCCAGTTCGTGATTAGTTATAGCAATTATTTTTAGCACGATTATCACCTTTTACTTGTATTATATATTATAGAAGTATTTTATATGTATTACTATACAATAATCTCATAAGTGAGTCAATGACTATACACCATAAATATATGCGGTTAAACCGTCCAAACAGGAAACCGGAGGTCCGGAACAATGGAACAATGCAGGCCGTTTACAGCGGATAGGCGGAACAAAGATGCATATAAATTATATCATTTAGAATAAAAAAATATGCCTGTCATCAGCTGAAACAGAGTAAAAAAATGACAACATCGGTGCCAGGTTGATTAGTCCCGGCACCGATGTTGTCATTTTTATGTTTAGGATAAATAAGATAGGTAGCTGATAATTATTATAAATAAATATATTCGCTGGTTATCGGCTGAAGCCCCATGGTTTTGATGGCGGTGTACATTTCATCAAAAGGACGGCTATCAGTGATTTCAAATTGTTCGTCACCTTTTTCGGAACCGTCTTTCTTCAGATGGCCGCCGATGCCGACGCAGACGCTGGCCGATACCTTTGTGGCAGCGATTTTTATAATAGCGTTGCGGAATGCCGCGCTTTCACGACTTGATACGACAATGCAGGCGTATGGCATAAACAGCCGGTAAGCGCAGATAATCTGAACAAGCCTGCGTTCATCTACATCCTTCGGATTGATTTTGTCATTGTTAATAATAGGACACAGGCGCGGGCAGGACAGGGAAATTTCCGCATGCGGATATTTACGCTGCATGAGCCAGGCGTGCATGCCTGTTGCGACAGCATCTTTTTGATAGTCGTCCAGCCCCAAGAGGGCGGCAAAGCCGACGCCGCGCATGCCACCGAGAATCGCTCGTTCCTGTGAATAAAAGCGATACGGGAAAATACGTTTATTTCCGGCTAAATGGAGTGTTTCATACTTCACGGGGTTATACGTTTCCTGAAATACTGTGACATAATCGGCACCGCATTCATGCAGATACTTGTAGTCATCTGAATTGACCGGATATATTTCCATACCGACGGCGCGGAAATATTGGCGGGCAATCTTTACGGCATTGCCGATGTAGCGGATATCTGACATTTTAGGGCTTTCGCCGGTAAGCATGAGTACCTCTTCTATGCCGGTATTGGCAATGTTTTGGCATTCCTGATGCAGCTCGGCATCATTCAGCCGTGCCCGCTTGATTTTATTATGTGAATTGAACCCGCAGTATATACAGTAATTATCACAATAATTGGCAAAGTAAACGGGGGTGAAAATGGAAATTGTATTGCCGAAATGGCGACGTGTGACCGTGTGTGCTTTTTGCGCCATTTCTTCCAAATAGGGTATCGCTGCTGTGGATAGCAGCGCCATGAAATCTTCAGGCGTCAAACGCTGCTTGCTCAATGCTGTTTTTACGTTGTCTGCTGTATATGCCTCATTACAGAATGCATCATGATACCGGGTAACGTCATCAAGCATTGTCGAATCAAGAACTTCCATGCCCGGCAGATATTTCATATGATCTATACGTTTTTCTTCCATTTTTTTCCCCTCCTAATCTCCCAGAAAACCGGTCAGCGGATCGGAAGCAGATGCCATTTCTCGAACACGGCCCAGACCTGACAAATATGCGGCGCGACCGGCTTCGACAGCTTGGCGGTAGGCTCTGGCCATGGCGGGCAGATTTCCAGCGGTGGACAGCCCCGTATTGGCCATAATGGCGGCAGCTCCCATTTCCATGGCTTCACAGGCTTGAGATGGCCGTCCGATGCCGGCATCAACTATGACCGGCAGATCAATCTCGTCAATAAGAATCTGGATAAAATCGCGAGTACACAGACCTTTATTGGTGCCGATAGGAGCCGCCAGCGGCATAACGGCAGCCGCACCGGCCTCTGCCAAGGCACGTGCGGCGTACAGATCGGGATACATGTAAGGAAGAACGATAAATCCTTCTTTGGCAAGAATTTCTGTTGCCCTAACCGTTTCCGTGTTGTCCGGAAGCAGATATTTTGAATCACGCATAATTTCGATTTTAATGAAATCGCCGCAGCCTAATTCACGGGATAAGCGGGCAATGCGAACAGCTTCGCCGGCATTGCGAGCGCCGGACGTATTGGGAAGCAGCGTGACTTCTTTGGGGATAAAATCGAGTATATTATCTTTCTGCCCGGCTTCTACGCGGCGCAATGCCATAGTTACAATTTGCGCGCCTGCCTGTTCCACGGCTGCTTTGATCAGATCAACCGAATATTTTCCAGAGCCCAGAATAAAGCGGGAGGTAAATTTATGACCGCCAAGTACCAATGTATCTTTCTTTTCCATACGAAACACTCCTTGTATACTACATTTTAAATTTAAAAAACGGAACGGGCAAAGGATTAACCTCCACCGACAAAGTGTACGATTTCCACACTGTCACCATCTGTCAGTGTGACAGTGTCATACGTGCTGCGTGGCACGATATGCCCATTCAGTTCGATGGCAATACAGCCTGCGTGCAGGCCCTGCTGTTCCAAATATTGCCGTAGCTGCATGCCGGCAGCATCAATATTCGTACCGTTGATAGTTACCATAGCGGTTGGCTCCTTTCTGAAAAAAAATAGACCGCACAAAGGATTACACCGATGGTGGTGTACCCCTTCGTGCGGCCTTTGCGGTCTCACTCTGGTTATGATTATAGCGCACTCCGGAAAAATGTCAATATATGCCGGTCATTGATTTGGTCCTGACCGGCAACGCGTTTATTTGAAGAGATGTGAGAGAAATTGCATCACAGAGCTTGCTTTTATGGTAAAATATACAGAGTAAGCAAGTCATATCACGACATGCCAGCGGAGGTGTTTCGCATGAGTCCTATAACGGAAAAGGATTGGATGGATATAGCGCAGTATTTTTATTTGACAGACGAACGGCTGCAGCGGTTTTCTAACGGCTTTACAATGGCTGTGGAGTCCGCGCTGGCTGGCAGAGATTCATCTTTGCGGGCATTAAAATCATATTTGCCTCTTCCTACAGGCGAGGAGGCGGGGGCATATATAGCGTTAGATTTTGGCGGCACCAATGTGCGGGCTTCCCGTATCCGACTGCTGGGTAATCATTGCTACATCGTCGAGAAAAAAGTATCTCGACCTTTGAAAAGGGAGGGAAGCTATGATTATCTGTCACATGATACGACAGCAGTACAGCTGTTTGATTTCATTGCGGCTCTCGTCGGTGAAGCGGCCGGCGGCAATAAGCCATACAAACTGGGACATACCTTTTCATTTGCCGTCAGTCAGCAGCAGGTCCGCGATGCCCGGCTGCTGCAGTGGTCCAAGGAAATCGCCGTGGCAGGAGTAGAAGGCGAGGAGGTTAATGAATTGCTGCGTCTGGCCCTGCGGCGCGGCGGCCTGGATAAAATCGAGCCGGTGGCGCTGCTCAATGATACGACGGCGGTTCTGCTGGCTTCATCCTATCAGCACGGGAAGTCGCAGCTGGCCGTTATTTGCGGGACTGGTTTTAATATTTGCTATTATGAGCCGTCTCAGCAAATGATACTCAGTTTGGAGGCTGGAAATTATACCGGGGCGGAACAGACGATATGGGATGTGCGGGTCGATGCAGAATCCCGGCGGCCCGGTTGTCACCAATTAGAGAAAATGGTGGGTGGTGCGTATCTCAATAATGTATTTCGAAATATTGCCATGACCTATTTTAATACGACGGAAATCCCCTTTTTTACGACGCAGGATATGAATGGCATTATCATGACTGAAAATATGAAGGACGTCCGTCTTCGCATGGGGCGTATGTGGAAGCGGCTGGTGCCGCCTGAGGATGTGCGTCCCTTGCGAAATCTGGGCGCCGCCGTATTTGTTCGTGCCGCTCAATTATCGGGGGCCGCTTGCTTTGGTGTTTTACGCCATTTGTATCCGGACGGCGATATCCCGCGTCAGACGTTGGCGGTAGAGGGCAGTGTGCTGGAGCATGTACGAGGCGGACTGCTCATGATGGAGGATGCACTGCGGGCCTGCCAGTCCGGATATGGAAAAAGCCGCAGTCAGTCCATACCGGCGGAGCCGTCTGTGATCAAAGACGGTCCCTCTGTCGGCGCGGCAATTGCCGCAGCAATGAGTAGTGCTACGTAGGCTGTCAGAGCCGGGGCTGTACAGGCGGACGGTTCAGATCACGCAGCATCTGCCTATCCACGTGCACTTCGTTGCCGCCGGTAGTCAGGTAGCCGCCGATCATCAGACCGTTCAGGCCACCTGTCAAAGCATAGGCCTGCAAAGACCGAAGATTGACCTCGCGTCCACCGGCAGTGCGGATCAGGGCATGAGGCAGAATAAATCGGAAAACCGCAAAGGTGCGAAGAATTTCCCAGGGACTCAGCGGCGTGTTGCCTGCAAAGGGAGTGCCCGGAATCGGGTTCAGAATATTGAGCGGGACAGAATCGACGCCAAGATGCTGTAGAGTAAAGGCCATTTCTGCACGTTGGGCCCGCGTTTCGCCCAAACCGAAAATGCCGCCGGAACAAATGCGTAGACCTGCCTCATGAGCGATATGAATGACGGCGGCTTTATCTGCAAAGGTATGGGTTGAACAGATAGAAGGGAAATAAGACGGTGCCGTTTCTATATTAGCATGGTAACGGGAAATGCCTGTGTTCTTGAGGGCCCGCGCCTGCCGGAGGTTGATCAATCCGAGAGAACAGCAGGTTTCCATACGGACTTCTTTTTTTATATCTTCCAGTGCGCGCAGGATTGCATCAAATTCGCTTCCTTCCTGGACTGACCGGCCGCTGGTGACGATGGAAAAACGGGCGGCACCGGCCTGTTTGGCTTTTTTGGCGGCGGATACTATTTCTTCTTTGCCGAGAAGGGCGTATTCGTTTACGCCCGTATGATAATGAGCGGACTGAGCGCAAAAGCGGCAATTTTCGGAACATTTTCCGGACCGGCCATTGATAATGGCACAGCAGTCCACTTCATCGCTGTTAAAATGCCGGCGGATAGTGTCGGCCATAGCTAGAAGCAGCGGTGTTTCCTGATCGGGCAGGGCCAGTAGTTTTTCGGCCTCTGCCGATGTAATGCCGCCGCCATGAAGTACTTTTTCTGTATAGGCTGTCAATGTTGCAATATCCATATGGATTCATCTCCTGTTTGGTATTTTAGGATAGTATACTGTAATCGAAACGCAAAGTCAACATAAAAATAATTTTATAAAGTTTACAATTAAGATAAAAGAAACAAATCTGCGGAGAAACGAAAATGTACGGATATTTTGCTGTTTTCCTCTTTTCACCGTGCCGGTTTTTCGCTACAATATAGCTACGATACGTATGATACAAAATAGGTAGGGTAAATACATGCTGCAAATTGATAAGACCATAAGAAAACCATATTACGTACAAATTTATGAATATTACCGCCATGAAATTGAAGAGCGGCGTATGGTGGCAGGAATGCGTCTTTCGTCGGTTCGTGAATTGGCACAATCAGTCAATGTCAGTAAAATGACGGTGGAGAAGGCGTATTATCAACTGGCCAGTGAGGGGTATATCCTTCGCCGGAATAAGGCACGGTATGAAGTGGCTTCTCTGGGCAGTCCTGATGATGCGCCCGGAGCTGCTGCAGTGCGGGAAAATCATGGACTGCGGCACCCCGCGTGGTTATATGATTTTGGCAGCGGGGATATGGATATGGAACACTTTCCCCTCGACATATGGAGAAAATATATGAACCGGGTTCTTTCCGAACCGGACTATCTGCTGGCTTGTCATGACGAGCAAGGGGTACCGGATCTGCGGCAGATTCTGAGTCAGTATGTGTATCAGACGCGGGGCGTTCATGCAAGGCCGGACAATATCATCATCGGAGCCGGTACCGTATCGCTGCTGAGTACATTGACAAACCTCCTTCATGAAGAGTGCGGGCGTATTGGCGTGGAAAACCCGGGCTTTCGTCTGGGCAGAGAAATTTTCCGCAGTGCCGGCTATGAAATCGTCCCGATCTCCATTGCGCAGGGCATGCTCAATATGACCGCGCTTGAAAAGAGCGGCGTTCGTCTTGTATATGTCAGCCCGTCTCATCAATTCCCTACGGGAACGGTCATGCCGGCCGGGATGCGCTACAGACTTCTGCAGTGGGCGGGAGAACGGGATGGCCTGATCATTGAAGATGACTATGACAGTGAACTGCGGTATTATGGGCGGCCAGTACCGGCACTGCAGGGATTGGACACGCATGGCCGGGTCATTTATATGGGGGCGTTGTCCAAGGTACTGCCTTTTTTTGTGCGGTTAAGCTATATGGTTCTGCCAGATCGGATTATGACGCTATACAATCGAAGACGCGCATTGTTCCGGCAGAGCGCGTCTGTGCCGGAACAATGTGTGCTGGCTTCATATATACAAAGCGGCGAGCTGGCCCGGCAGATACGGCGTCTCCGTAAAGAATATCAGGAAAAAGGCGCGCAGATGCGACAGCTTCTCCAGGCGGCTTTTGGAAGCGATATCACAATCAGTCCAATGGTATCTGGCGTGTATTGCCATGTTACGCTGCGCAGTCCCTGGTCCGAGCAGGAATTGCGCAGTCGTGCCGAACAACATGGCTGCCGGGTACTGTCCATGCAGTCTTTTTATGAAATACCAAAACAGGAGGATAGCAGGGAGTTTCTTCTGTCCTTTTCCAAGATACCCGGTCATCAGCTGAAGCAGGCCGTTGCGGCACTGCAGGCGGCGTGGACGGAGAAAGAAGGATACTAAATGGCAAAAAGTTTACGTTTTATTCATTGTGGTGATTTACATTTGGGAAGCCCGTTCCATGATATTGCCATGATCGATGACAGATGGCAGCGGATTGTTGGAAAGGCGCCGGTCCGTGCGTTTCAGAAAATCGTACAAATTGCCATTGATAAAAAAGTACATGCCGTGCTGATTACAGGAGATGTGTATACCAGTGCAGATCACAACCTGACTGCCCAGCTGGACTATGTGCGTCTTCTGCACAAATTAGCGCAGAATGATATACAAGTGTTTGCCGTTATGGGAAATCACGATCCGTTGGAAGCTTGGAAGGCTAAAATCCCTTTTCCACCCAACGTTCATATTTTCAGTACGGAACAAGTGGAGAGGGTGCCTCTTATCGTGGAAGGGGAAGAAGTAGCGGTCGTGTACGGACAAAGCTATGCCAAAAGCGAACAGCGGGAAAACATAGCCTGGAAATTCAGCCGCAGTACGGCGGACCGTTATGCTATCGGTATGCTGCATACGCAGGTGGGGAGCCATCAGTCGTCGTATGCGCCCTGTACGCTCACAGATTTAAAGGAATGCGGTATGGACTACTGGGCCCTGGGCCATGTCCATACGTATCAAGTGCTTTGTGAAAAGCCGTATATCGTATATGCCGGTAATCCACAAGGACTGGACTGTACAGAAACCGGTGCCCGGGGATGCTGCTATGTAGAGGTCGGCCCGTACGGGACTACGGATATCGAATTTATGGACACCAGTATTGTTCGATGGGCAGCGGCAGATATTCCTATTGATGATATCGAATCTGTATCGGAGCTGCGGGAGGCCGTGCGGCTTGCGAAAGAAAAGCTGCGCCGGGAAATCGGCAAGCCTACCTTTTTGACTATAAACTTTACCGGCGCCGGCAGCATGTATCATGTTATCAATAATCCCGAAGCAACACAATATTGGATAGATAGCTGGCGTGAAGAAGAGCAGGGAAAATATGCCTTTGTTATGGTAGAGCGTCTGCGTAATATGGCCAGGCCGAAGATCAATCTGACAGAACGGAGCAAGCTTCCTGATACGGTTGGTGATTACTTGAATATGTCCGATCAATTAGATACGCTGGCACCTGAAGAAAAAATAAAGGCCTTGCGAGATATTCTGATGCAGCGTCCGGAATTTGAACGTCTCGGAGCTTATGGACAGGCTGTTTCCGATGCCCGCCTTCTTGAAGCCTTCGAAAAGGCGAAATGGCTGGGCATGCAAAAGCTGCTGGACGATAAAAGAGGATAAATCGATGAAGATTATACAAATGAATTTAGATGATTTCGGAATATATCACAACGTTGCTTGGAATCCGCCGGAAAAAGGGCTCATTATTATGCATGGCCAAAATGAAAGCGGCAAAACGACATTGATGAAGTACGTCCGGTCTATGTTTTTCGGCTATCTCCGAGGTGACTGGAAAGGCTTTTTCGGGCATATGGATATACGCCGTGACAACGGCCATGAATACCGGATTTACCGTAATGAAAAAGAATCATACATGACGGACGGTGACATTACGCTGCATGAAGAACCGGCAGATCTTTGGTGGCATGGCTTGGACCGGCAGACCTATGACAAAATTTTTGCCATGGGTCTGGAGGATCTGCAAGGCTTTAAAATTCTCTCCAATGAAGAAGTACGCAGCCATTTTTTCAGTATTGAAGGCGGTGTGCGCATGGGTGTTACCCGGAGAGATCTGACGCGGCTTATGAGTGATCTTCTAGTAGCGTCTTCCCAGGGTAAAAAAACGATCAACGCCTTGCTGAACGAGCAGCGTGAGTTTGATCAGCGGATCCGCAGTCTGGCCTATGATGAAGATGAATTCGCAGACCTGCAGGCACAGGAACGGGCCACTCATGAAACGGAAAACCGCATTCGCCTGAATATTGAAGAAACGAAGCAGGAGCTCGAAAAAATATCTATGCCTATTGCAGCATGGGATGTATACAAACGAGGACAAGACGCATTGCGGCATATGCAGGAGCTGGCTGACGTATCGCAGTTTCCTGAAGATGGCGTACAGAAATGGACCGATCTTGAAAATAAAATGAAGGATATTGACGGGCAAATAAAAACATTGGAGGAAACCTCTCGCAAGGGGCCGGCTTTTCAGGTGGAATGGAATCGCTGGCTGATCTGTGGCAGTCAAATCGATGACCTCTGCCGGCATGCTGCAGAATGGCAGCAGGGGCAGCAGGAAATTGCGGCACATAAGGATATGGAAATTGACTGGCAGCTTGAACAAAATCAATATGCCCATACTCTTTCCGCGTGGACGGATGGTACGATGCCGGAAAGGGCAGACTGGAGCCGCGGCCTGACAGCAGCAGCCGATTTAAACCGGTATCGGCAGGAAAAAGAAAAATGGCAGGCGGCTCAGCCGAAAAACGTGGCAGCGGCGTCCGATGAGGCGGCAACAGAGCCGGAACGGACTAAAGAAGAATGGCAGATTGTCGGCAGAGCCGTTTCTGATATTCAGGAAGCGCTGATGGAACGAAAAAAAGTGCAGGAACAGTTGGATTGGCTGAAAAATGAGCCGGCTGGTACATCTCATGGCTTCACAATTCTTGGAGTACTCTTTTTGATTGCGGCGGCAGTGCTTCTGGGTCTGGTAGTTATGTATAACTTCGATGCAGTTCCGGGCGGTGGCGGAGCCTTTGCTTGTGCGGTATTAGCTATTGCTGCCTTTATCCGGCAGAGTGCCGGTTCTGACAGAATTCCCCGTAAGATTGAAGAACTGGAAAGTGAAATGACGGATATTCAAGAGGATATAGCCGGGATGGCGAAGGATGCCGGCATTCCTCTTTCTGAAGAAGACAGTAACGGAGTCTGGTCGAAAAAACTTGATGAAGTCCGTCAGCACTATTTAGACTGGCAGACGGAAGAAACAAAAAATGCCTGGGAAAAAGAACAAAAAGTTATGTATGATGCGATTTATGAAAAATGGCAGCGTGACGGTCAGACCTGGGAACGTAAATTGACTGCGTGCCAGGCTGCGTGGGAAAACTGGCGTACCGAGACGGGGTTTACCCGGCTTTCTATCGATGCACTGCAGCAGGCCAAAGAGGTATGGGACAAATGGAAAACCGTTGCCGCGGCGGCCGCGGAATGGAATACCCGGAAGGTAGAATTGCAGACCCGGATCAGTCAGTGGCATGACACGGCCGAACAAATCTTTCGTGAAGTCGGCATCAAACAAGCAGTTACGCCGCAATCCGTAGATGCGATGTACCGGAAATGGCAGGAAATCCGTGTTCAGGCGGAAGTCGCCAAGGAGCAGGATAGGCAGCAGCAGGAGCGCGGCGAGCAAATCGTACAGCTCAAAAAGGATCAAGATATCCGCCGCCGTCAGCAGGACGCGCTGCTGACTCTGACCGGTGCGCAGACAGCAGGGGAATTTCGTAGTAAAGTACTCAAATTCCGTCAATTTCAACAATATAAAGAAGTATACGATCAATCAGAGGCACATGTACGTCTGATTGCTAAAACTCCTAAAAATTTGACTGAACTGCGGCATGAATTAAAAGTACATACCCTTAAAAACTGGCAGGATGAACAAGCGCATTACGAAAAGAAAATTGCTGAAGCAGAAAAAAAACTGGCGGAAGTAGCAGAAAAACGGGGCAGTATTGTCGAACGGCTCAGTCAAATGGCCAAAAGTGATGTCTATGGCAAGCTGCTTCAGGAAAAACAAAATCGCAAGGCCGAATTGGATTCCCGTGTCAATGATTGGCTTACCTACCTGTATGCACAGCATATGCTGGGAGAAGCACAGAAATACTATGAACAGGTCCGGCAGCCGCTGGTTATCCGGCAGGCCGGCGAGTACCTGCATCTCATGACGCAAGGACGCTATACACTGCAGGCGAGCTTTGACGGCCGGCAGCTGTATGCTGTAGACGGAGCGCAGCGCCGCATACCGGAAAAACAGTGGAGCAGTGGTTTGGGGGATCAGATTTATCTGGCAATCCGCATTAGTCTGGCTATGGCGTTTTCCCGTCAGATCGAACCACTGCCGCTGATATTGGATGATATTCTTGTACGTTTTGATGAACAGCGGCAAAAAGAGGCACTGCACTTTCTGGCAGATTTAGGGAAAAAGGAACAAATATTTCTCTTTACCTGTTCTCAGGAAACGCGGGCCATTGCAGCAGAAGTGCGCGGCTTGCTGTCGGGTGAAACAGATACGATCCATCTTTTTGAAATCGAGCAGGGCACGATTCAAGAAGCCTGATGATACTCGGGAAAGAACAGGTGAAACAGTCATGGCAGAAGATACGGTACTAAATACGGTACCAGCAATGATGATGCTGGAGGCAATGGATGCGGTAAGCAACGGCATCGTCATTGTTGATTGTGATTCGCGGATTACCTATGTAAATGAGGCCTATCTGCATATTTTGAAAGTATCGCGGGAACAGGTCATGCATAAACAAATCAGTGTGATTGAACCAGGTGCCATGATTTTAGACGCCTTGCGGGACAGGCTTCCGCGGCTTCATCGCCCTGTCGAAGTAAAAACGCGGGGTAAGAAAATAATGGTCAATATTACGCCCATTATTAAACATCAAAAACTGATCGGGGCAGTTTCTGTATTTGAAGATATAACGGAACTGTCGCGCAGTCATCAGGAATTTGAGCGGGCCCAGCGCCTGAGTCATTCCATTTTCAAAGCGGCGGCTTACGGTAATACGGGGCGTCCTTCGAAGTTTTCCCATATTATCGGACAAGACCCCAAATTTATTCGCTGTCTGCGGCTGGCGGAACTGGTAGCGCCTACCGACGCGACCGTACTTATTGAAGGAGAAAGTGGTGCCGGCAAGGAAGTACTGGTGGAGGCCATCCTGCGTATCAGCGGCAAACGATGCAGGCCTTTTGTCAATATTAATTGCTCGGCAATTCCTGAAACGCTGATGGAAAGTGAATTATTCGGCTATACGTCCGGATCTTTTACGGGTGCGGCAAAAAAAGGCCGGGCCGGTAAATTTGAGCTGGCTGACGGAGGAACCGTATTTCTTGATGAAATTGGTGAAATGCCGCTGTTTATGCAGGCTAAACTGCTGCGGGCGCTCCAATCCGGAGAGATACAAAAAATTGGTTCCGATACGATTCAAAAAGTCGATGTTCGCGTGGTTGCGGCAACGAACCGTGACCTAAAGCAAATGGTCCGGGCCGGTACGTTCCGGGAGGATTTGTATTTTCGGCTCAATACCTTTACCATTGTTATTCCGCCGCTGCGGGATAGAGGTCATGATATCATTCTGCTTGCCCGTCACTTTTTGAAAAAATTTACTGATAAATATCATAAGCAGCTGGTGTTTTCTCAATCAGTCATGGACTGTTTTTTATCATATCCATGGAAGGGAAATGTGCGTCAGCTGGAAAGCTGTATCGAATATGCGGTGATTGTGTGCAATGCCGGAACGATTTATGCCGAACACTTGCCGGAAGAACTGCAGCTTACAAGTCCTGCTCCACGGACAGAATCTCTGCCTGCAGCAGCAGAGCTGCCGCCGCCCGCTGAAAGAAAGCATGACCTGAAGACAGACATAGCGGAAATGGAAAAAAATCGGATAGAGGCTGTGCTGGAGGAAACTGGCGGCAATAAAACCAAAGCGATGAAACTCTTGGGAATCAGCCGCAGGACATTTTATAAAAAATGGAAGAAATATGATCTCGACAAAATGATGTCTAAAAAGTAAACGATACATATATAAAGAGTAAACACCCTTTTAGGAGTATACATGTTGTAGTGTATACATCCAAGAGGGCGTTTTTTATTTGAAAAAAAATGTAATAAGGCACAATACCTTAGCGGATGCCTTTTACCGAAGATGACAATGTAAAAAATAAATTAGATTATAATTTTGGCACGCATATTTCATATATATGAGTGTTGGACATTAAGAAAATGATGTATTCGTATTATTATTTCAGGAAAGAGGTTATGTGGATATGAAAACAATCAGAATCGGCGGCGGCCAGGGATTTTGGGGTGATTTAAGCGACGCTCCGATTGCCATGGCTAAGCAGGACCGGGTCGATTACATTTGTTGTGATTACCTGGCAGAACTGACCTTGTCTATTATGAGACGTCAGCAGGAACGGAAACCGGAAGCTGGCTATGCGCGGGATTTCATTACGGCTCTCAAGGGAATGCTTCCGTACATCGTAGAAAAAAAGACAAAAGTCATTACCAATGCCGGAGGTATGAATGTAAAATCTTGCGTTGAAAAGGTCAAAGAAGTAATACGGGAAAGCGGCTATCATTTGAAAGTCGGCTATGTTATCGGTGATGATGTGCGCGAAATCATTCCGCAGCTTCGCGCTCAGGGAATTACGATGAAACATATGGATACGGGAGAAGATATTGACCGGATTCTTCCCAGCATGGTAAATGCCAACGTATATTACGGCGTAGAGCCTATTGTGCAGTGCCTTCAGGAAGGTGCTGACATTATTATACTTGGGCGGTCTACCGATACGGCCATGTTTGAAGCGCCTCTGATTCATGAATTCGGCTGGAAATTGGATGATTGGGATGCCAAAGCTACAGGGATTCTGGCCGGTCATCTTTGCGAATGCGGTGCGCAGGCGACTGGCGGCAACTACGATTATGATTGGGAACATGTTCCCCGTCCGGAGCTGTTGGGATATCCCATTGCCGAAATCAGCGAAAAGGGAAGTCTCATCCTGACAAAAACAAAAAATACAGGCGGCTTAGTCACGCCGCAGTCGGTTAAGGAACAGCTGATCTATGAAATACATGATCCAGCCCAGTACATAACTCCTGATGTTGTTGCTGATTTCAGCAAGATCACGGTAGAACAAGTCGAACGAGATCATGTAGCTGTCCGCGGTGTCACGGGGCATCCGGCTCCGGATACGCTGAAACTGTGCGTAGGATATCTGGAAGGATACCGTAATGTGGCCTATTTGCCCTACAGCTGGCCCCGGGCTCTCGATAAAGCCAAAATGGCTGCTGATATCTTGGATAAAAGAATGGCAATGAAGGGCTTGCAGGCAATCCGTACACACGTCAGTTATTTAGGCGTCAACGCTCTGCACGGCCCACTGGCTCCGGAACTGCAAGCGGATTTGAATGAAGTCGTTCTGCGATATGCTATAATGACAGAAACAAAAGAAGAAGGACTCAAACTGACCCCGGAAATTGCTGCAGTCAGCAATCTGAACGGGCCGGCTCAGGGCTGCTTCTTCGGCGGCAGAACACGGCCGAGTGAAGTGTTTGCGCTATGGCCGACATTGATTCCGCGGGATGCGATTACACTTGAAGCAACTGTTGAGGAGGTCTAAGATAATGAAAATTCAGTTGAAAGATATTGCGCACGGGCGTTGCGGTGACAAAAGTGATACATCTAATATATGCATATATGCTCGTAAGCCCCAATACTATAAAGCGATGGAAAAACAACTGACGGCAGATGCCGTACGCCGCCACTTTGAAGGCCTGGTATTTGGTGATGTAGTACGATATGATTTGCCGCAGCTAGATGGCTTCAATTTTGTTATGCATCACGCCCTGGATGGCGGTGCTACCCGGTCGCTGCGCTTGGATACGTTAGGAAAATGTATGGAAGCAGCCTTGCTTCGCATGTATATTGAAGTGGAAGATGAATAAATTATATTAGCGTATGTAATGAGTAAAGGAGTCTGCCTATTATGAAAACAAATAGTTATTCAGGATTTCATAAACTTTCTTTAGAACAACGGGCTGCTGAAGTCGCCGAGTTTGCCAATTTGACATCGGAAGAATTAGCACTTGTGACTAAGCCGGGTGCGCTTAACAATGCAGTTGCCGATAAGGTGATTGAAAATGTTATCGGGACCTATCAGTTACCGATGGGAATTGCTATGAACTTTGTGATCAACGGAAAAGAAATGCTGATTCCCATGGTAGTGGAAGAAGCCTCTATTGTGGCAGCTGCTTCTAATGCCGCTAAAATGGCGCGTTCCGGCGGTGGCTTTACGACCAGTTATACCGGCAATATTATGATTGCTCAGATTCAGGCGATTCATATTCCGAATCCGTATTTTGCGCAGCAGACCATTCTTCACCATAAAAATGAAATTCTTGGTATTGCTAATGAAAAAGATCCTATCCTGGTAAACATAACAGGAGGAGCCAAGGATATTGAAGTCCGCATTATAGATTCACTAATCGGGCCTATGGTTGTTACTCATTTGATGGTCGATACGGGAGATGCTATGGGAGCCAACGCGGTAAATACTATGGCAGAAGCTGTCGCCCCTTTCATTGAAAAAATTACTGGCGGGACTGTAAAGCTTCGGATTTTATCCAATTTGGCAGCATATCGGCTGGCACGGGCAACCGCTGTATTTACCAAAGAAGCGATTGGCGGAGAAGATGTTGTAGATGGCGTAATTGCTGCGTACGCTTTTGCAGAAGCAGATCCGTTCCGGGCGGCGACGAGCAATAAGGGAATCATGAATGGTATCGATCCGCTTATTGTTGCGACAGGAAATGATTGGAGAGGAATTGAAGCAGCGTGCCATGCGTATTGTTCCTATAAAGGAAAATATACTTCTATGACGCGTTGGGAAAAAAATGCTAATGGTGATTTAACCGGATCGATTGAAATACCGGCTTTATGCGGTTTAGTAGGCGGCGGTACTAAAATTCTTCCAGCCGCTAAAGTCGGCGTAAAAATTCTGGGTGTTCAGACTGCGGCTGAATTGGCACAAGTCATTGCCGCGGTAGGGCTGGCACAAAACTTTGCAGCGATGCGTGCCTTGGCTACTGACGGAATTCAGAAGGGACATATGAAGCTGCATGCTCGTAACATTGCTACCGTTGCCGGTGCAACCGGGGAAGTGTTAGAAAAAATTGTTGCGCAAATGGTAGCGGAAAAAAATATTTCCGTCGATTATGCTAAAGAATTGATTGCCAACATAAAATAGGAGGAATTCCTTATGAGACAAGCACCATTGGCAGATATTTGGGGCGATACCGTAGATCTTCATCACTTAGGTATCGGAGTCATCATTGGTATCGTTATCAGCATAAGTTGCTATTTAGGAGCCAGCACAGTCATCGCTATGCAGGCGCCTAATTTGGAAGAAAAGCTGGTATCAGCATATTCATTACTCTTTGGCATTGGCGGCTGCGTCCTTTCGGCAGTTATTTCCGCAAATCTGTTTAAGCCAAAAAGAACCTTAAATGAGGCCGAATTTTCTGAAGAAGACCGAGATCGTGTGCTGCAGGAATTGAAAATTGATTTGGTAAAAGAAAGAGAAGAACTGCAATATGTAGATGCCAAAGTATTGCAGGAAATGAAGGAACTGAAACTGTACGAACTCTTTGCCGGACCGGCTGTGCCGGAAGGGAAGGGAGAAAATGCTGAAAAAAGAGGTGAAACATAATGGATGGCATGCTGATTCACGATTTGATTTGGGCTGTATGCATGGCACTGGCCGGCGGTATTGTTTTTTCCGGAGTTGGACTTATTTCAGGTACCGATGAGACCTCAACGATTGCGCCGCTTACATTATTGATCATTTTGCTGGGAGTTCCGCCGGTTGCTGTTTTTTCCTGGTTTATGGCAGCGGCTATTTCTAAACATATGATTCACGCGATTCCAACGGCACTGATGGGTGTTCCGGGAGATACGATGGCGGTGCCCATGTTAGAAGATGCAGCAGTACTCCGGCAGCTGGGCGTACCTCATATGGCGCTTCGCAAAATGATCTCCGGCGGTATTATAGCGGCTTTTCTGGCACTGCCAATCAGTGTGGGTTTTGCATCCCTGCTAGCTCCCTTTGCGGATATAGTCAAGGCCTGGGCGCCCGTCGTTTTTACCGTAGCGGCAGTGATTATTGCTTATACTTCTGGTGGGAAATGGGCAAGTCTGTTTGCCCTTCTTCCTTTTGCTTTTTTTGTGCAGGGCCTGAATAAAATGGCGATTGCTGGTATTGGCCACGGCGTATTTATTAGTATGTTTCTGGGGATTGCTATAGGTCCCATGTTTGCCGATTTGATGACTGTTTTATCCCCTGGTTCCCGGCATATTTTAAAACGAGAAAGTGCAAGGGAATTCTGGCTGGCTCCAGAATTAAAAATGTGGAAAGGATATTTCCCCAATCCCTTTAAGATTCTTTCAAAGCATCAGATTATATACAACGCTTTGACTGCTTGTGTGTCCGCACTGACCTTTACCTTCAGTCCTGTCGGTATGACGGTCATGATGGGTGAATTTGTCGGGTCACGTATAAAAAGCTTATATCAGCGGATGACATCAACACTAGCGGTTATGAACGGCACGACTGAGGCTACCTATATTGCAGAAACTATTATTCCTTTGCTGGCTTTTGGAATTCCATTAAGTCCGGTAGGTCTGGGACCTGCGGCACCGCTATTTAATGCGCCACCTGTATTTACTGCTCAGCCAGTTCATAATCTGCACACCTTTATGTCGGCTCCGGAATTTTTATTATACGGATACATTGGCCTGATTGTGGCCTTCTTTGTAGCCTATCCGTTTTCTATGAACTATGCGCGTACCGCCAGTGCGTGGGTATTGCGCAATGTTAGTCAGGAAGCTATTATCAGTATGTTTTCAGGATTGATTGTAGTTATTTCCTTTTTTGAAGCGGGTGTAGTCGGTATTGCTATTGCTGTTACTATTGCCATCTTCGGAGGAATTTTGAATCGCTACTTTGGTGTTCATACCGGTGTCCAGTATATGGTATATTATGCGTCGCCATGGTTGATGATGACGCTTTTGGGAATCAAATAAATATATGCAGTGTGTACAAGCAGCCACAGGATCGTTTTCCTGAAAAAACAGGACAAATGCCGCCAGGCTGCTTTTTTTTTGTTTTCTCTATTTTACCTGCTTATCAAAAAATGCTATAATTTCTATATCGCAGTAAGCGACAGCGTAAAAAAGAGAGCATGGCAGACCTGTTTCAGGAGCGGTGATGCGGATGAATTCAGTATTTCACGTGATTGATAAAGACACATGGGAAAGAAATCCCTATTTTGAATATTATTACAAGCAAATTAAGTGCCGTTATACGATTACGGCCAATGTGGATATTACGGCGCTGCGGGAATATCAGCAGGATCGGGGAATGAAATTTTTCCCGCTTATGCTGTATGTGATCATGGCCGCGGTCAATCAAAATAAGGAATTCCGGTTTAGTTTTGATGGGCAGGGCAATTTGGGGTACTGGGAGGAAGTTGTTCCCTGCTATACCCTGTTTCATGACAGGAGCAAGACCTTTACGGACATATGGAGTGACTACGATGCTGATGTGTATACGTTTTATCATACGGTGACGGCCGATATGCAGCGGTATAAGGATGTGTCCGGCGTGATCAAGGCAAGACCGGATCAGCCACCCAATTTCTGCCCGGTATCGGCGCTGCCATGGTTGAATTTTACCTCCTTTGCGCAGGATACTTATACGGAAAATAATTTTTTGTTCCCTCTCATCAAATTTGGAAAATACGTGCCAGAATCTATAAAAACGATCATTCCTGTCGCCATATCTGTCAGTCATGCTGTGGCAGACGGATATCATACGTGCAAACTCATCAATGATATGCAGGCGATAGCAGACACGATAGGTACCTGAATAGTAGGGGGCGTAAAGCCTTTTCGACAGGAAGTAGCTGAGGGGCTGTTGTTTTTATCAAATAGATATAGTACTAATGAAAAAAGATGTTTGCTTCCTGTGCCGGCATACGCAGAGGGAAGAGGGCATCTTTTTTTTGACGTGTAGTCTGTATGGGGGTGGAATAAGGGTCCACGTTTCCGTTAGCTGCTATAGTTCAAAATACAGAAAATAATAAGAAATCAAAAAAAATTATTTTCTCAAAATATGCAATATGCAGTATGAATAGTATATGTTTCCTGTGCTATTTTGAAAAAATGTCCAAACGGATCATTTTTATGTCCGAATGGAGTAGAAGGATTGGGCTGTATTTGATATAATGGCAAACAGAAAATGATTACTGGTATCGAAAATAGATACTATGTGGAAATGGAGAAGCCTTATGAACTATACAGCAGCAAGAATGCCTCGCCGTGCCTGGTATGCTGGCCTGTCCTGGGCTGTCGCACTGTGGCTGACGGCTCCCGTCATGGCGGCAGAAAGTCCAGTGGGGGGGGGGCAATAATTCGGTAACGACACGGGATGTCGTCGTGGAGGCGGATAAGGAGGAAGCGAAGTACAATTCGCAAAGTGTCACCGTCATTACCAAAGAAGATATTGCGCGCAAACAGGGAAAATCCGTGGAGGACGTGATTTTCAACGAAGTAGGCGTGACCGGAACCGTCGACGCTATGGGTACCAAGCTAGATACGTTGTTACAGAAGCCAAAGATATTTTATAGTAATTTCTCAAATGCAGATATAATCATTCGTACTGATGGAGGTGATCTTGATTTACGGACCGCCGAGGGCAATCCGAATCCATGGGGAGGCAATAATCATTTTTTATCGGATTTGGGAAAGAATAAAAATGACACGAGTATACCAAATAGTCCTTGGCAAGGAATTGATAATGCCAAATATGGTGCTGTAGAAGGGTTGTTGAACTCTCAGAATATTAAAGTCATGATGGGAGATATTCTGGATGCGTCGGCGCTGAAATATAATGGAGGAACCGAATGCATCTACCTGGATCATGAGGGCAGAGAGATTACTCGAGAACAGGCTGTCAATCAAATATTTTGTTCTTTTGTGGGCATAGAATCGTATTATAATGGTAACGAACTTCGAGGTGGTGATGGAGAACTCTATAATGGAACAAGTAAGTTTCTCTATGTTTGGATGGCGAATGGTCTGGGAAGTTTTCATCCTGTAGGCAATGCGCCCATTCCCCTGCCGCTTGCCCAGCAAGGCTAGCTCCTCAAGCAAGACGTCATCCTTGCCATGGACCGGGCCGCCTACATCAAGGTGCGCCGCCAGCTTAGAGACACCGTCGGTGTCGAAGCGTGGAAGCTCAATTCCTTTGGCGAAGGGGCCCAAGACGCCCACGGCCTTCACGATATGCAGATTGCCGACGTCCTCGGCATCGGTACGCAGATCCGTCTGGGCAAGCGATCCATGCTGGCCTTCGACTACGGCCAGAACCGCTCTGACATGGGGAAATTCTTCCACGGCGGCCGGGATATCTATGGTGATTACACTAGCGGGCGGCCACACGCCGGATTTCTGGGTGGCCCGCCTCGACATCGGCATCGTTGATATGGACGCCCGGCAGCTGGCACGCCTACCTGGATTACAAGGCCTTTGACCACGATTCCTTCGTAGGTGGCACCGGAGCCGACCTGCCTGATAGATATTTAGATGGTAGCCGCTCCTTCACGACCGGCATCGGTTACGTCCCGGCACGAAACCTGCTCCTGGAAGCCAGCTATACCTTCGGTGCCAAGAGTACGCAGATGCGGGATACACTCTATACGCCGGAAAACTTCACCCTGGGAGATTATACGAGAGTCCAGATGACGTATAAATTTTAGCCTAACAAATCGCGGGATTGCCCCTATGTGGCAGTGCCGGGCTCGCTGAATCGAGTCCCTGCGGGGGTTCCATAAACGGGATTTCTCTGCGAATCGGCAATGGACACGGCAGTATGCGGCTGGGCAAGCACGACAACCGGCCCATACCCTGTCCCGGTCCTTCGTAGGGGCGTCCATTCATGGCGCCCGCAAACAGGAACTGGTACAACGCAGTCCGCATGCATGGGTATTCTGCACAGCCCGACCAGTGCTGATACCGGGCAGCCTGCTGTTTATATGCAGCATGTCTGCCGTATCATACAGGTCCTGCATTTCCTTCATTTCTGCAAGGGCCGAATCATTTTCTCAAAAGACATATTAGGCACAGAAAGTCAAAACGACATGACACAGTGAGATTTCTTTCGCTGTGTCATGTCGTTTTATTATGTTGAAACGGACTATATACATTTTACATATTACCCGGCAGGGGGTAGTTATGAGCGGAAAAATGGCTGGAATGTACGGTTTCTCTCAGTCAAAAGCAAAAAAGCAGATCGCGGTTAGATTCCTTCCCGGCGGGCCAGAAAGTGGATACTGGTAAAACCGGCAGCCGACATACCCAGGGCCCAAAGCAGGTCGGCCGGATGGGTGGGAAGTCCTGGGAAGAGTTCTGCCATAGAGCCCAGGACAAAGCCCAGTATCACAAGGTAGGTCGCATGGGGGTACGATTTCATTGCCTTTTCCAGTGTTTTGGTTGTTGATATGACGCCCAGGAGTACTCCGGCGGCAAGGGGCAGAAGAAAGGACAGATGAAATTGACTGACAGCCAGCAGTGTTTTGTCGTACAGCCCCATCAGAAGGAGCAGATAGGATACGCTGATCCCTGGCAATACCAGCGCAATGGCCGCAACAAAGCCGGTCAGCAGCAATAGGAAAAGGTATCCTGCGCCACTTGCCGGGATGGGCTGAAAGAGATCTGACGGCAACAGGGAAAACAGCGATACGGCAGCTATGCCTAGAAAGATATAGAGCAGGACTTTCCAGGAGAATTTTTTTACTTCCGCTTGTTTCAGCGTCATGGGAATGCTGCCGCCAACGGCGCCCAGAAAAAAATACAGTGTGGGGACGGGATAGGTTTCTATGAGGTGCAGGAGCGGCTTGGAAAAGAGCAGTATCCCCAGGCCGCCGCCTGCTGAGAAAAGCAGCAAAAACAGCAGGGAGTCCTTTTTGCCGGAGGCAGCGGCGCTGACAGCGGCAATCAATCTGTCGTATATACCGAGAATCATGGCCATAGAGCCGCCGCTCACGCCGGGCACCAGCATAGTGCCGCCGACAATAAAGCCTTTTACCGTTGTTTGGATGCGATGTGTTTTCATATGGTATCCCCATTGCTATGTGTATTTTTGATCCATTTTACAATTTCCATCTGTACAATGGAGAGAATCGCCAGGCCTACGACGATAGCCCATTGCATGCCGGATACGGGTGCAATCTGGAAAGCCTGCCGCAGGACGGGGATAGAGAAGATACCGGCCATGAGGAGGGCGGAGACGATAAAGGAGACGATCAGCCAGGGATTGGCACCCTCAGCCCGCACCCAGATCGGTTCGGTATTTGAGCGCTGATTGAAGGCTCGCAGCATTTGAGAAAAGGCCAATACGCAGAAAGCCATGGTCTGTCCCGTTTCATGACTGGATTGGCTGGCGCCGATCCAGTAGGCGGCCAGCGTCAGAAGTGCGGTGAAGAGACCTTGCGTCACGACACGGCGGATCAAATCCTTTTCAAATAGCGTGCCGGAAGTAACGGGTTTGTGTTTCATAATATTTTTGCTTGCCGGATCGACGCCGAGGGCCAACGCTGGCAGGGTCGCTGTTGCCAGATTGATCCACAGGATGTGTACGGCAATAAGGGGAGCGTTCCAGTTGAGGATCGTTGCCACAAAGAGGGTCAGCATTTCTGCAATGTTGCCGGTCAGCAGAAATTGGATAACTTTTTGAATATTGCGATATACCCGCCGCCCTTCTTTGATTGCATAGGCGATGGTCGTAAAGCTGTCGTCCATCAAAATCATATCGGCGGCGTCCTTGGCTACGTCCGTACCGGTAATTCCCATAGCGACGCCGATATCGGCAGCTTTCAGGGCTGGAGCGTCATTGACGCCGTCACCGGTCATAGCAGCCACTTCGCCGGTACGTTTTAGAGATTGGATAATCCGCAGCTTGTCATACGGGGATACGCGGGCGAAGACTGCCGCTGTTTTTACGGCGTTGTCCAGTGCCGCATCATCCATGGCATTCAGTTCATCGCCGGACAGTACCGTACAGCCAGCTTGATAGATGCCGAGTTCGCGGGCAATGGCCAGCGCGGTCGCCTTGTGATCGCCCGTAATCATGATCGTGCGAATGCCGGCCTCGCGGCAGGTGCGCACGGATTCGGCGACTTCTCTGCGGGGCGGATCAATCATGCCGGTGACGCCGATAAAGGTCAGGTCATATTCCAGATTTTCATCGTCTCGCTGTGGTACTGCCGTAATAGTGCGTTCGGCAAAGCCAAGTACACGGAGAGCTTTTTCCAGCATGAGCGTGCAGACGGCAGTGATTTTTTCCTTGTCGGCGGCCGTCATAGGGCGAATCCCTTCGGCGGTCAGGATGTGGGTACAGAGCGGCAGCAGTTCGTCGGCAGCGCCTTTAGTATAGGCTGTCAGCCTCCCGTCTGCCATTTGATGTACCGTGGTCATGCGTTTCCGGTCCGAATCAAAAGGCTGTTCAAATACGCGGGGATGGGCCGTTTCCAATGCCTCATGATCCATACCGAAGGCCTGCGCCATGTAAAGCAGAGCTCCTTCCGTGGGGTCGCCGATGATGTCCCCCTTGCGGTCCGGGTCAAAGCTGGCATCGTTGCAAAGGGCTGCGGCGTAGGCCAGTTCTTGATAGCAAGATGACGGGGCGGCAGCTGCTTTTGCGACCGGCGCCGGTATTCCGGAAGCGATGTCTTCATAGACGGCAAGCTGTGTGACGGTCATTTTATTCAGCGTCAGCGTTCCTGTTTTGTCACTGCAGATGACGGTGGCGCTGCCCAGCGTTTCTACAGCCGGAAGCTTGCGGATGAGCGCATTCTTTTTGACCATGCGCTGTACGCCCAGCGCCATGACGATGGTAGCTGTGGCCGGCAGGCCTTCCGGAATGACGGAGATAGCCAAGGCAATGGCGGTGAGCAGCTGCGGGACCAGCGGCCGTCCGTACAGTACGCCGATCAGGATGATGAGAACACAGACCGTGAGGCCCGTGATAGTCAGGCCTTTGCCTACGGCATTCAGTTTCTTTTTCATGGGCGTGTCCAAATCGTCCTGTTCGTCAAGCATGCCCGCTATTTTTCCGACTTCTGTGTCCATGCCCGTGGCGACGACAATACCCTTGCCCCTGCCATAGGTGACGATGGCTGTCGTATACGTCATGTTGCGGCGATCGCCTAGCACACAGTCTTTGGGAAGCTGTGCACCGGCTTCTTTTTCCGACGGTACGGATTCACCTGTCAGGGAGGCTTCCTGGACCTTCAGATTGGCCGAATCGATGAGCCGTATATCGGCAGGGACCATATCGCCGTCACTGAGCAGTACGATGTCGCCGGGAACTAAATCGACAGCCGCTATAATGCTTTCCGTACCGTTGCGCAGTACACGGGCTGTAGGGGCGCTCATATTACGCAAGGCTTCCAGAGAGGACTGTGCTTTTTTTTCCTGACCAATACCGATAATGGCATTGAGGATGACAATGGAAAAGATAACGGTGGCTTCTGTCCATTCCTGCAGTACCGCAGAAAACACAGAGGCGCCGATGAGAATCAATACCATGGGGTCCATAATTTGTTCCTTCAGCATGTGAAAAAATGATTTTGGCGGCTTGGCGCGAAGGGCATTGGGCCCGTTTTTTTGAAGACGTTCTGCCGCATCGGCAGTATCCAGCCCGCCAGCATGGGTGCGTAGTTCGTTATAAATGGTTTCAATTGGTTGGGCATGCCAACGTTGTTGTGTATTCATGAGTGCCTATCCTTTCTTTCCGTAATGATACGGGTGCGAAACAATACAAAAAGACATAACCTAATACCCCCTTTACAAAGGGGACAGCTTATGCCTGCATATCAATCGGTCCGGTCTGAAGTTAGGTGCTGCTTGATTGGGGTATGTAGCGTCGGCATGATCACTGTCGGCGTTATCCATGTGTATATAATACATCCTTTCTCAAATAAGATATCAATATAACAACTATACAGTATGTGGAGAGAATATGTCAAATAAATTGCTGCGATTTTACTAATATTTTACATTGCAAAAAAAACACCTCACGGTCCGGGAAGCCCGGACTGTAAGATGGGTTTTTCTATACAGGGTGTGCAGTTAAATGGGAATATCCTGCAGCGCTTCGTATCCTTCTTCTCCTGTACGGATTTTTACGACGTTAGAAATGGGTGAGATAAATATCTTGCCGTCACCGTAATGACCGGAGTAGAGAACTTTCTTGGCAACTTCGATAATCGTTCTCGGTGCGATTTTGGAGACAACGATATCAATGCGGATCTGAGGCAGCAGCTTGGATGTGACGACGGAGCCGCGGTACATTTCAGGAGCCCCTTTCTGGAGCCCGTAACCCAGCACGCGAGTCACGGTCATGCCGGTGATACCGATGGCGTCGAGGGCGATTTTGAGCGCATCAAAGCGTTTGCTGCCGGTGACAATAGTGATGCAGGTAATGGGTCTGCCATCGGGAGCGGTTGCGGGAATCGGTGCTGATGGTTTCGGAGAGATTTCCGTCTGCTGTGCGTCCGTACCCGGCATCGTTTCCGGCATCATCATGAAGTCCGCATAGGCAGAGGTCAGGCCATGTTCTTCAAAATCAAGGCCGTGTTCTTCTTCCTCCTGCGCAACACGAAGACCTACAGTTGCCTTGATGATTTTGAATACAATTGTAATGACGATCGCTACGTATATGGCAACAGCAGCGACACCCATAATCTGTGTGAGAAGAAATGCAGGATTGCCTGTATATAAAAGGCCGTCCTTGACGGAGAAGAAGCCAGTAAGTATGGTGCCGAGGGCGCCGCAGACTCCGTGAGCAGCAATGGCGCCTACGGGATCATCAACCTTGAGCGTTTGGTCGATAAACTCAACGGCAAAGACGATAGTGATACCGGCAATCAGTCCAATGGCAAAGGCTCCGGGAACACTTACGGCGTCGCAGCCGGCAGTAATGGCGACGAGACCGGCAAGGGCGCCGTTCAGGGTCATGGAGACGTCAGGCTTACCGTAACGAACCCACGTAAGGCACATGACGGTAGTGGCGCCGACGGCGGCAGCCATGTTGGTGGTCACATAAATCATGGAGGCCGAGAGCAGTGATTCGTCACCGTTAGCGGATACCGTAGACGCGCCGTTGAAGCCAAACCAGCCAAACCAAAGAATAAACATACCGAGAGCGGCAAGGGTCAGACTGTGACCGGGAATGGCGTTGACAGAACCGTCGGCGTTGTATTTTCCGATACGGGGTCCCAGCATTTTGGCACCGGCAAAGGCGCAGATACCGCCTACCATGTGAACGACAGTAGAGCCGGCAAAATCATGGAATCCCAACGTGGAAAGCCAGCCGCCGCCCCAGGCCCAATGTCCGGAAATAGGATAAATAAACAGGCTGATTGCGATACTATAAATGCAATAGGCAGAAAATTTAGTTCGTTCAGCCATAGCGCCGGATACAATAGTTGCCGATGTTGCACAGAATACAGTTTGAAAAATAAGGTAGGACATGGGAGTGTAGCCGGCTTCGTCAGCAACCTGGAAATTTTGGACGAACAGATCAGGAAGTCCGATGATGCCGTGTATATCTTCCCCGAACATCAGGCCAAAGCCGACAATCCAAAAAAAGATAGTGCCCAGAGCAAAATCCATAAAATTTTTCATGACGATGTTGCCGGCATTTTTGGCACGAGTAAGTCCTGTTTCCACCATGGCAAAACCAGGCTGCATGAAAAATACCAAAAAAGCACCGATCAAAACCCAAATCGTATCTACTGAGGAATAGCGTCCTTCGGTGGCATCCGCTGCAAAGGATATGCAAGGGGTCAGCAGTATCAGTGAGAGGAGAGACATTTTAGGAACTGCTGTTTTCAATCGTTCCATTGGATCATCCCTTTCTGCAACATAAAAAGTGCCCATGGAACACATTACCATAGACACCATTATCTGAAAGTATGTTATTGTTTCAAATACATCCTGCAGGAAATAATTGATATAGTAAGTATAGACTTTTTCTATGTATTTGACAATTGCAAGAAAAATAAATTTATATAATAATTAAAATAATTAATTATATAAACATAATCATATCATAAATAGTTTTGGAATGCTGTTTCCCGCAGAAGAAACTATGGCAGTCAACAAATTATATCTATACATATATTCATAGATCATATATAATATGTCGTGTAAAACGAATCTGATCAGTTTTATACGACATATTGTTTCGATAGAAGGGAAAAAAGATATATTATGCGCAGACAAATTACAGTGGCAGAAATTACAGAAACGGCAGTTCGGCTGGCTGATGAACAGGGACTGGATCAAGTCAATTTGAGCCGTATTGCCGAGCGGCTGGGCATTAAAAAACAATCACTGTACAATCATATAGAGGGATTGGAGGATGTAAAATGCAGTATGGTTATTTATGCCTGTGGACAGCTGCGAACCGTCTTGACGGAGGCGGCTGTCGGGCAGTCCAGAGAGAACGCTGTTTTTTCGGTAGCATATGCATATCGGAAGTTTGCCCACGAGCATTCCGGTCAATATCAGGTTATTATGACGGAGTCCTGGAAATATAAAAAAGATGAAAAATTAAAATTTGCGATTCATTTATTTATGCAGGTTATTCGGAAAGTTTTATCACAATATGACTTGCATGATATAGAGCTTACCCATGCGGTCCGGGGACTGCGCAGCATGATGCACGGATTTGTTTCACTGGAGGCCTCCGGCTGGTTTCAGAATCCGACGGATACTTCAGAAAGCTATCAGCAATTGATTAAAACCTATATCAGCGGGGTAGAAGCATGGGAGATACAGAAAAAATATGAAGAATAATATGGATATATGGAAACGAAATTTATGGATCTGCTGGCTTGGAAGTTTTGCTACGTCGGCGGCATTAAGTCAGGTGGCCCCGATCCTGCCGCTGTATGTTCGGGAGCTGGGCATGGTCAATATGGGTGATATTGCCGTGTGGTCCGGTTATGCGTATGGAGCGGCGACAGTATTGAAGGTCGTCGCGTCTCCGGTTTGGGGGAAATTGGCAGATCAGTACGGTCGAAAGCCTATGCTGCTTCGAGCCAGCTTTGGGATGGCTGTTATTTTACTGCTGACAGCATTTGTTACCTCTGTGCCGCAGTTAGTTGCTGTACGCATGATTATGGGCGCTATATCAGGATTCAACTCCGGAGCGATTACTTTGATTGCGACGCAGACACCACGGGAAAAGGCCGGCTAGGCCTTGGGCACTCTTTCGACAGGCTCTGTGAGCGGTACGCTGCTGGGGCCGCTGCTGGGTGGTTATCTGGTGGAAATGATCAGTATCCGCAGCAGCTTTATTGTGATGGCAGCTCTTCTTTTGACGGCGTTTTTTCTGTCCCTGCTGTTTGTCCGGGAAGATTTTTCACCCAGGGAGCATTGCGTCAAAGCTTTTTCTGAAATTTGGCATGCCCTGCCGGATCACGCTTTGTTTTATTCCATGTTTCTTACAACTTTTTTTGTGCAGCTGGCCTTGTTCTCTATTGAACCGATTATTACCTTGTATGTAAAATTACTGGCTCCTCAGACCGGCCATCTGGCACTGCTTTCTGGATTGGTATTTGCTTCGTCAGGTATTTCTGCACTGCTTTGTGCGCCCTGGCTGGGGAAGCTGTCTGATCGGATCGGGGCCCATAAGGTTATTTTTGCGGCGCTGCTTATAGGTGCCGTGCTATTTATCCCACAAAGTTTTGTTAAAAATGTGTGGCAGCTCATGGCCTTGCGCTTTGGTGTTGGGATTGCCACAGGGGCGATGCTGCCATCTATCAATACGATGCTCAAGCAAAATACACCGGCGGAAGCTGCCGGGCGTATTTTCAGTCTCAATCAATCCGCTCAGTTTTTGGGTGTGTTTATCGGTTCGATCATGGGTGGTCAGATTGCCGCGCATTGGGGAATACGCAATGTGTTTTTTGTAACCAGCGCATTATTATTTATCAATGCGGCGGATGTCTACCGCAACGTATTTATTAAAATTAACAGTCATGCGGCAGCGATCCGGTAAAGAATATGTTTGCTTTTAGAATATATAGAACAACCACTCCTGAATTTCAGGAGTGGTTGTTTGTCTTTCTAGGTATTGATTATCCGAAGAAACTTATTTGCCGCAGTATGCGACGACTTCTACTTCTACAAATGCGCCCTTAGGAAGCTGGCTGATTTCCACGCAGGAACGAGCCGGAAGGTTTTTCTGAAAATACTTAGCGTATACTTCGTTGACTGCGCCGAAAAAGTTGATATTGGTAAGATAGACAGTTGTTTTTACGACATCATCATAGGAAACGCCGGCAGCTTCTAAAATAGCTCCGACATTTTTCATGCATTGTTCTGCCTGACCGGATACATCACCGCTGGTGATCTTGCCTTTTTCTGGATTGATAGGAATCTGGCCGGAAGCGAAGAGGAAATCACCGGCTTTAATTGCCTGTGAATATGGGCCTACGGCCCCGGGAGCTTTTTCTGTTGCAATGACTGTTACTGACATGGGACATATCTCCTTTTTTATACGTTTATTTTTCGATTTCTTCAATCAAATGACCATCTTCATTATATGTCTTTTTATGGAATCCTGCAATAAAGTAAGCGATGCTAATAATGGCAATGAAGAGCCAGCCGGCAAACAGCGACATCTTTGTGTCTGGATTTACCCACATGCCGACTGTGACTAGCACAAGGAATACGATACAGAACCAATTGGCATATGGGAACAAGGGAGATTTGAAAGGATGTTCTGCCATCGCCTTTTCACCCCAGTGTTTGCGGAAATTCTTTTGCGAATAGGCAAGGACAAACCAGGCGACCATACCAGGGAATACGCTGGCACTGTAAATATACAGAAACAGCTTGGAGTCGGGGATCAGGTAGTTGAGAATAACGCCGATGAGCAGGCAGGCGATCGTGGTCATAATACCGTTTTGCGGTACGCCGTGTTTTGAGAGCTTGCCAAAGAATTTAGGAGCCTGGCCGTTTTCAGCTAAAGTGTACAGCATACGCCCGGAGCTGTAGATGCCGCTGTTGCAGCCGGATAATGCGGCCGTCAGTACGACGAAGTTGATAATGCCTGCTGCAGACGTGATACCTACCTTGGCGAAGGTCGTAACAAAGGGGCTTCCTAGCATGCCCAATTCATCCCAGGGATATAATGTAATGACGATAAAGATAGCGCCGATGTAGAAAATCAGGATACGCCAAACAATATTTTTCGTTGCTTTGCGTAACGTCTCCTTGGGATTCTGTGCCTCACCGGCTGTAATCCCTACGAGTTCAACACCTTGGAAGGCGGCAGCGACTACGCACATAGCACCCAGCATACCGCTCAGCCCATGGGGGAAGAAGCCGCCGTGTGACCACAGGTTGGAAAACCCGAGGGGGACGCCGCCGTTACCGAAACCAAATACGATGACCATGGCACCGACGAACAGCATTGCTACGATAGTCGTAACTTTGATAATCGCAAACCAGAATTCAAATTCACCGTAATATTTGACGGCGGCCATGTTGGCTACCGCGACGATAATCATGCCGCCCATAGCGGATATCCATTGCGGTATCAGGGGAAACCAGTATTTAATATAAATACCGACGGCCGTTACTTCTGACAAACCGACCGATACCCAAAGGAACCAGTAGCACCAAGCTGTCAGGTATCCGGCAAAAGGACAGATATATTTATGCCCGTAGGTGGCGAAGGAACCCGTTACCGGTTCGAGATAGAGCATTTCACCCATAATGCGCATAATAAAGAACATTACTAAACCGGCTAAGGCATAACAAAGCAGTACGGAAGGGCCTGCCATTTGAATAGTACTGGCGGAGCCCATGAACAATCCTACACCGATTGTTCCGCCTAAGGCAATCATTTCGACGTGTCTGGGTTTCAGACCGCGTTTCATCTTGTCGTTATCCACAATTATTTCCTCCTATTACTATTTTAAGGTAACATGATAGTGATTATCTTTAAATACATCCATCAAGCGTTCCACATGTTTTTCATTGGCTGTTTCCAGTTCAAAGGATACCGCTGTGCAGCCCATACTGATACCGTGCTGGCTCCGTTCATGCGTAATGGAAAGAACATTGGCATTGGAGTCAGAGATGAGCGTGAGCAATTTGACCAGTTCACCCGGCTGGTCCGGCACAACTGTTTCAAAGAAGACCTTGCGCCAGGAGCGGA
>NZ_LEKT01000030.1 GCF_001045675.1 Megasphaera cerevisiae DSM 20462 | reverse complement strand
GATAGCTCCATCCATCTGCGCCGCGCCGGTGATCATGTTCTTAACATAATCGGCATGCCCCGGGCAGTCTACATGGGCATAATGACGTTTATCTGTTTCGTATTCAACGTGTGCCGTATTGATTGTAATACCGCGTTCACGTTCTTCCGGTGCTTTGTCGATATCTGCATAATCTTCAAATTTAGCGTAGCCCTTTTTGGACAATACTTTTGTGATTGCTGCTGTCAACGTTGTTTTACCATGATCGACGTGACCAATGGTACCAATGTTAACATGCGGTTTGGTTCTTTCGTAATGTTCTTTAGCCATTTTACAGTTCCTCCAGTGTAATTAAAATATATTAGCCTTTTTCGCTGATGACCTTTTCTGCTACATTTTTAGGAACTTCTTCGTAGTGATCAAAAGTCATAGTATACACGCCGCGTCCCTGCGTTTTAGAACGCAGATCCGTTGCATAGCCAAACATTTCAGCCAGTGGTACAAACGCATTGATATGTTCAGCGCCGCTGCGCATTTCCATACCTTCAACCCGACCACGACGAGAGTTTAAATCCCCGATTACATCACCCATATAGTCTTCAGGAACGACGACTTCGACTTTTACATACGGTTCAAGGAGAACCGGGCTAGCTTTTCTAGCGCCTTCTTTAAAGCCCATAGAACCAGCGATCTTAAATGCCATTTCCGAAGAGTCAACATCATGATAAGAACCATCATATACGACGACCTTAATATCGACCATGGGGAACCCGGCAAGAACACCTGTTTCCATTGCTTCCTTAACACCTGATTCAACAGGACCAATGTATTCTCTTGGAATGGCACCGCCGACAACTTTGTTTTCAAATTCAAAGCCGACCCCTGGTTCCTGCGGGATAAGTTCGAGCCAGCAATCGCCATATTGACCACGACCGCCGGACTGACGAACAAAACGACCTTCCTGTTTTACAGTTTTCCGGATTGTTTCACGGTAAGCAACCTGCGGCTTGCCGACATTGCAATCCACCTTGAATTCACGCGACATACGGTCAACAATGATATCAAGATGAAGTTCGCCCATACCAGAAATAATAGTCTGTGCCGTTTCAGGATCCGTTTTTACCTTAAAAGTCGGATCTTCTTCAGCAAGACGAGATAACGCAATGCCCATTTTTTCCTGATCGGCTTTTGTTTTTGGTTCAACTGCAACAGAAATAACCGGATCCGGAAATTCCATCTTTTCAAGAATAATCGGATGTTTTTCATCGCAAAGCGTGTCACCGGTCGTTGTATCTTTCAAACCAACAATAGCGCCGATATCTCCACTGTACGCTACTTGTACTTCTTCACGATGGTTGGCATGCATCCGAAGGATACGTCCAACACGTTCTTTTTTACCCTTTGTAGAGTTGTATACATAGGTACCAGCCTGCAACGTACCAGAATACACACGGAAAAACGCTAATTTACCAACAAAGGGATCGGCCATGATTTTGAAAGCCAATGCCGAAAATGGTTCATCATCATTTGCGTCACGATGATCTTCTTCATCCGTATCTGGATTCGTGCCTGCAACCGGAGGAATATCAAGCGGTGATGGCATGTAGTCAACAACCGCATCAAGAAGCATCTGAATTCCCTTATTCTTATACGCAGAACCGCAAAGAACCGGAAACAATCTATTCGTGACAACGGCTTTACGAATAGATGTTTTAATTTCATCAATCGTAAGTTCTTCGCCGTCAAGATATTTCATCATGAGGTCATCATCTGTTTCACAGATAGTTTCAAGCATGATTTGATGATATTTTTCAGCTTCTTCTTTCATATCATCCGGAATTTCTACAATTTCGATTTCTTTGCCGAGTGCATCATCATATACTTCAGCCTTCATCGTAATGAGATCAATAATTCCACTGAAGGTCGTTTCAGCACCAATTGGCAGCTGTATAGCAACGGCATTAGCTTGCAGACGATCTTTCATCATCTGTACGCAATTCAGGAAATCCGCACCGGTCGTATCCATTTTATTGATAAACGCAATACGGGGAACATGGTAATGTTCTGCCTGACGCCACACTGTTTCAGACTGTGGTTCAACACCGCCCTTAGCAGAGAAAACAGCAACAGAACCATCGAGGACACGCAGAGAGCGTTCAACTTCTACAGTAAAGTCAACGTGCCCCGGAGTATCGATGATATTGATACGATAGCCTTTCCACTGAGCCGTTGTCGCAGCAGACGTGATTGTTATACCACGTTCCTGTTCCTGCGCCATCCAGTCCATAGTAGCAGCCCCATCATGAACTTCGCCGATTTTATGAACACGCCCGGTGTAGAAAAGAATACGTTCTGTTGTCGTGGTTTTACCAGCATCAATATGAGCCATGATGCCAATGTTTCTCGTTTTTTCCAAAGAAAATTCTCTTGCCACGATTTTTTCCACTCCTCAAATAATATTAAATTAAATTACCAGCGATAATGGGCAAAAGCCTTATTAGCTTCCGCCATTTTATGTGTATCTTCCTTCTTTTTGATAGCAGCGCCTGTATTGTTAAATGCGTCCATCAATTCAGCAGCAAGTTTTTCCTTCATAGTACGTTCACCGCGTTTACGGGCATATCCTACTGTCCAGCGGATCCCAAGGGATAACCGGCGATCAGCACGTACTTCAACCGGAACCTGATAGTTAGCGCCGCCTACACGGCGGGCACGGACTTCCAGCACAGGCATAACATTATTAAGCGCCTGTTCAAAAACTTCCAATGGATCTTTATTCATTTTAGAACGGATGATGTCAAATGCATCGTAAACGATGGATTCAGCGACACCCTTTTTGCCGTCCAGCATTACTTTATTGACAAAGCGTGTTACCAATTTTGAATGGTATACCGGATCCGGCAGCACATCACGCTTCGGCACAGGGCCTTTTCTTGGCATGTCTAATTCCTCCTTATTATGTAGGTCATCAATTCCTCTTAAAAAGCAAGCTTATTTGCTGCTCTTTTTAGCGCCGTATTTAGAACGGGACTGCTGACGATCTGTTACGCCGGCGGTATCCAGGGCACCACGAACAATGTGATAACGTACACCAGGAAGGTCTTTAACACGACCACCTCGGATTAATACAACACTGTGTTCCTGTAAATTGTGACCAATGCCAGGAATATAAGCAGTTACTTCAATAGCGTTCGTCAAGCGGACACGAGCGACTTTACGCAGTGCAGAGTTAGGTTTTTTCGGTGTAGCGGTATACACACGAGTGCAAACACCACGTTTCTGTGGGCAGTTTTTCAAAGCCGGCGCATTGGATTTACAAATAGAATCCTGACGTCCTTTACGAACCAATTGGCTGATTGTTGGCATATGGGCACCTCCTCTCCAAACAATTAGATTTATAATGTAATCATCAACGAGCAAACTCATAAGATGATATTACCAAAATTATTTAAGCACCCCGACAGCTGCCGCTTTTACCTTAATATGGCAGGCTAAGCCGAGTTCCATCATAGTAGATGACTGATCTACCGGTATTCCTGCGCCCTGAGCATACGCAATAAGCGGCGCAATAACCTCTGCATCGCAGTCTTTCGCAACGTAGAGGCATGTGACTTCGTTTCGTTTCATCGCTTTCAGCGTTTGCTTTGCACCTACAGTCTTACGAACGCTGCCTGCTATCTCTAAGCTCACGAAACATCACTCCTTAATCTTACAAATTGGTCGCGCTGATTCACTGCGACACTTAGATATTTTAGCATTACGTATTGTGGATGTCAATGTATTTTTCGTAAAACCTGCGTAACTAAGACATTTTTTATTACACTTTCCCGGGTGTATCAAAATAATCAAATAGGATATCACCCATTAATTGAGTGAACCGGCCTCTCACCACACCACCGTACGTACCGTTACCGTTGGCTGGACCGGCTTCCGGCTATTCGTCAATATCCCTGTCAGATATTTCCCTATTCATACACCTTGTCCGCAGGTATACCCGATTTCGTTACATTGCGTATCCGGGTTCTGGGCTTCTTCCCTTGTTTCCAGATGTACATCCGTAGCCGTCGCCGCAATCCTTGATTCCAGACCTGTAACGTTCGTTTGACGTCCGCTATGTAATAATAGCCCCACTACCCCCGCAGGAATATTTTTACTTCCTGCGTGACCGTACGAACATTCCGTCTATGCCCGGCGCGCCATGGTTGCGTTTGACTTGCTTGTATGCGCTGTCCAGTATGCGTTCCATCAAGTCGCTAGCATGTTTCTTTCTCTGTCATCCGGAAAAACGGTACGCAGCGCTCCCGCATATCTTTCACGTTCCACGCTATCCATTGGCGAGCAGCCATATGGTTTTCTGTGGTCATCGTACCGGCTTCTTTTCTATAGATACTTAAAACTTACACTGGTTCAGTCCTTCCCTGTTGAAATTCAGGTACAATGGCCTCGGGACTTCTCACAGCAAGCGTTGCTCCCCTTTCAGATGACCTACTCACGTCTGTGAGACCTCCCCAGATAAGAATGCAGTCTTTCTTTTCATCTGTCTGCCACATCTACAGAATTGGCCTCGAATAGTTTTGGGCCTCGGTTTATAGATCAGCCTTACCCGATTACGCCTGTCTTGTATGCGGTTTCTGTTCACCGGACCAACGATTTGCCGCCAGCTTCTTCAGATTCCATCTTGCTGCCTTGAGCTGTGTGCTTGGCACTATTTCTTCTGCACTCGGGACTTTTACCCGTTAGACCGCGTCCACGCCGGATGCACTATCAAAAAAGAACAAGCCCGAAAAATCAGGCTTGTTCTTTTCCTTATACGTGTTCTCAATGCCCTGCTTCAGGTGTCTTACCTTCTCCTGCTTCCAAAACATCAAGAAGATTACCATCTTCATCTTCATAATGGATAGACGGAACCGTTTTTACAACCTTAACCTTGCGATACCGGCTCATACCCGTACCAGCAGGTATGAGTTTGCCAATAATAACATTTTCCTTCAAGCCTAAAAGCGGATCAATCTTTCCCTTAATAGCCGCATCGGTAAGGACACGTGTTGTTTCCTGGAAAGATGCGGCCGACAGAAACGATTCCGTTGCCAATGCGGCCTTAGTAATTCCCAGCAGCATCGGTTTCCCGACAATCGGCTTGCCGTTTGCCGCTTGAATACGACGATTGGAATCCTCAAAAACATTGACATCTATATAATCGCCTGGAAGAATATCCGCGTCACCGGCATCTTCAACTTTCATCTTACGCAGCATTTGGCGGACGATGACCTCAATGTGTTTATCATTGATCCCAACACCTTGCGACTTATATACTTTCTGTACTTCATACACCAAGTATCGCTGGGTCGCTTCTACACCCTGAATCCGCAGAATATCGTGAGGATTGATCGATCCTGAAGTAATCCGGCTGCCTTTTTCAATCATATCACCTTCATGAACGACCAAATGGGAGCCATAAGGAATCGTATAGCTTCTTTCTTCGCCATCCTTATTGACAACATGTACGATATTAATATCATGGTGATCTTCTTTTTCTGTAATAGAAACAACGCCATCAATTTCAGTAACGATAGCATTCCCCTTTGGCTTACGCGCTTCGAACAGTTCCTCAACACGGGGAAGACCTTGTGTAATATCACCAGCAGATGCTACCCCGCCAGTATGGAAAGTACGCATCGTCAGCTGCGTGCCTGGTTCACCGATAGACTGGGCAGCAATCGTCCCCACAGATTCTCCAACATTGACCTTACCGCCTGTACCGAGATCACGGCCATAGCATTTAGCGCACACACCGTACCGGCTGCGGCAGGTAAGAACGGAACGAATCTTGACCTTGCTATAATATTTGGCGACTTCCTCAGCCTGATCTTCCATAATTTCTGAATTCAGCGGTACAATGATCTCACCTGTATTGGGATTAATTAGGGTTTCGGCAGCAGTACGACCAGCAATCCGGTCTTCAAGCGGTTCAATGACCCCATTACCTTCTACGATTGCCGTAACTTCTACGCCGCGAATATCGTTGTTACGAACCTTAACTTCAGTAACGTCACTTGACAAAATCCGCTCAATTGCATCTGCTGTCAGCGGCGTTCCAGCCGGGCAAATTTCCATATCATGGGAATCGACAACCGCCTTTTCCACTGTTTTACCCAGCATATTTTCCACCATAGACTTCCGAATAGCTTCACGGAAGCCTTCTTCAGGCGCCCCCAACGTGACGGTTTCCACAACATTCGTATGATTTAAGTCATCGTTTATATCCATCTGGCTGCCGCGAAGATATAGTTTTGGCAGCTTATGTTCGATAACTATATCCATATCGTCCGTTGTCAGAATATGATCCGTCGGAAATACGATTTCCTGTGTTTCCGGATCAGCAACCTCTTTAACCAGTACACGGCCAATCAGTTTGTCTCTCAGCAGATTGACGGCCTGTCGGCACGAGCTGGCCAGACGAGCTCTTTCCCGGACAAGATCAATACCAAACACATCACAGTCATCTTCTCTGACAATGACATCCTGAGAAACATCGACAAGACGCCGGGTCAAATATCCAGAGTCAGCGGTACGCAGAGCCGTATCAGCCAAACCCTTGCGGGCGCCGTGACTGGATGTAAAATAATCCAATACAGACAGCCCTTCACGGAAGTTAGCCTTAATCGGCAAGTCAATGATACGGCCAGAAGGATCTGCCATAAGTCCACGCATACCCGCAACCTGGCGAATCTGCTGCTTGTTGCCGCGGGCCCCAGAATCAGCCATCATGAAAATAGAATTGAATGGATCCATGTTATCCATCATAACTTCTGTTACATCATCTGTAGCTTTTTCCCATAAAGAGCACGTCTTGCGATACCGTTCATCTTCCGTAATAAGACCGCGCAAATACATTTTGGTAACATTTTGCACCTGCTTATCCGTTTTATTGAGGATTCCCCATTTTTCTTCCGGAATTTGAATATCAGATATGGCAATGGACATCCCCGCCTGACGAGCATAATGATATCCAATGGCCTTGACCCGATCCAGCAAAGCAGCCGTTTTTGTATTTCCAAAAAGATGAAAGCATGCATCAACTAATTTGCCAATCTGTTTTTTATTCATCAGCACGCCCAAGCAGGCTACATCTATAAACTCTCTGCCCTCTTTAAATGCGGCTACCGCTTCCTTATCAACTTTATGTCCCGGGAGAGGATTCGTAGCCATCAGGTCCACTCCAAATTTTTCTTTTAACTGGGAAAAACCATAATCCAAAATTCGACCTTCAACATCTTTCATCTTAACAAAATGTGTCGAATCGATAATACCATTTTCATAAGCAAACTTCGTGTCTTGCGGATCTGTAAATACCATGACTTTATCGGTATGATACAATCGCAATGGTTCATAAATCTGATAATTATATAACAGCTTACCTGCCGTCGTCTCAATCATACCATGATGAGGAATGCGTACCTTGATCAGCGCTTCAATATCAATAACCTTGGCATCATAAGCAAGCATAACTTCATCATAATCAGAAAATATTTTTCCTTCTCCCATAGCGCCCGGTTTGACCAACGTTAAATAATATGCTCCCAAAACCATATCCTGTGTCGGTACCGCAACAGGCTTGCCATCTTTGGGCGCCAAGATATTATGGGCCGACAGCATGAGTGTGCGCGCTTCGGACTGTGCTTCTACAGAAAGCGGCAGATGGCAAGCCATCTGGTCACCATCAAAATCCGCGTTAAATGCCGTGCACACCAGCGGGTGCAGCTTGATAGCGCGTCCTTCCCAAAGAATAGGTTCAAATGCCTGAATCCCCAAACGATGCAATGTCGGTGCACGATTCAACAGCACCGGATGTTCCTTAATAACGTCCTCAAGCACATCCCATACTTCGTTGTTGACCCGTTCCACTTTTTTCTTGGCATTTTTGATATTTGTGGCAATGCCTCGTTCAACAAGCTTTTTCATAACAAAGGGTTTGAATAATTCCAATGCCATTTCCTTTGGCAGTCCGCATTGATGCATTTTCAGTTCCGGCCCGACAACAATAACGGAACGACCGGAATAATCGACACGTTTTCCCAACAGATTCTGCCGGAAACGTCCTTGCTTTCCCTTAAGCATATCTGATAGGGATTTGAGAGGCCGGTTTCCAGGTCCCGTGACGGGCCGGCCGCGGCGGCCATTATCAATCAACGCGTCAACGGCTTCCTGAAGCATACGTTTTTCATTGCGAACAATGATATCCGGTGCCCCCAATTCCAAAAGCCGGCTCAAACGATTGTTACGATTAATGACCCGTCGATACAAATCATTCAAATCAGATGTAGCAAACCGTCCACCGTCAAGTTGTACCATCGGGCGCAATTCCGGCGGAATAACAGGAACAACATCCATAACCATCCACTCCGGTTTGTTCCCTGAATGACGGAAGGCTTCTACAACTTCCAGACGCCGGATAGCACGGACACGTCTCTGTCCGGAAGAGTCACGCAGTTCTTCACGCAGCTCCTTATCCAGCTTTTCAAGATCCAATCCTTGAAGAAGCTCCTTGACAGCAGCCGCACCCATACCGACGCGGAATTTACCACCGTACATATCAAGATACTGGCGGTATTCCGTTTCCGTCAGCAACTGCTGCTTAATCAAGGGCGTATCCCCCGGATCCAGAACAATATAAGACGCAAAATACAACACCTTTTCCAACGAACGCGGGGAAATGTCAAGAATCAGCCCCATTCGGCTGGGAATCCCTTTGAAATACCAAATATGGGATACTGGCGTAGCCAACTGGATATGTCCCATCCGTTCACGCCGTACTTTGGCACGAGTTACTTCGACACCGCAGCGATCGCAGACAACCCCTTTATAACGAATACGTTTATATTTGCCGCAATGACATTCCCAGTCCTTTGTCGGCCCAAAAATGCGTTCGCAGAACAAGCCATCCCGTTCCGGTTTCAATGTACGGTAATTGATCGTTTCCGGTTTTTTGACCTCGCCATGAGACCATTCAAGAATTGTTTCCGGTGAAGCCAGGCCGATCCGCATGGAATCAAATTCGTTCACATCTAGCACTAGTACCGCTCCCTTCTACACATACATCAGTCTTCATTCTTTCCATCAACTTCATCATTTTCGGCCTGTTCAGCATCTGCCGCGGCATCGAGACTCATGACACTCATAATGTCATCCTCACCGCCGTTATTTATAAGTTCATTTGTATTACCGTCATCGGCAATCACACTTTCATTTATACCATCATCCGCTACGGCCATAGTACCCGCCGGCGCATTATCTCCTTCCATAACGCGTCGTATTTCATCCTTCTGTTCCGGCTCTACATCATCCTCGTCATCCAATTCCTTGATAACGACTTCTTCTCCATCTTCGTTGAGAATCTGTACATCCAAACCAATAGCCTGTAGTTCTTTCAGCAGTACCTTGAATGATTCCGGTACGCCCGGTTCAGGAATATTTTCACCTTTAACAATTTTTTCATATGCTTTGACACGTCCGACAACATCGTCAGACTTGACTGTCAGCATTTCCTGAAGCGTATATGCCGCGCCGTATGCTTCCAACGCCCAAACTTCCATTTCCCCGAAACGTTGACCGCCAAACTGAGCTTTCCCTCCCAATGGCTGCTGCGTAACCAAAGAATACGGCCCAGTCGAACGAGCATGAATTTTATCATCAACCAGATGATGCAGCTTTAAAAAGTACGTATACCCGACAGTAACGCGGCGATCCATGGGTTCACCTGTACGGCCATCATATAGGACGGATTTTCCATCCTCTGGAAGGCCTGCAATCTGCAAAGCCTCAAATACATCTTCTGCCTGTGCGCCATCAAATACCGGAGTTGCAATATGAATCCCGGCGTTATCCGGTTTCGGCATGCCATACGTATCGACATCATACCCCGCCTCGCGCAGCTTGGCTTCTAAATTAGAATCCATATTTTTAATTTGCAGGCCCATCTCATGCATAGCCCAGCCTAAATGAGTTTCCAAAATCTGTCCGATATTCATACGGGAAGGCACGCCTAACGGATTCAAAACAATCTGGACTGGTGTACCATCCGGCAGGAATGGCATATCTTCCTGACGCATAACCCGGGAAACAACCCCCTTATTGCCATGACGGCCAGACATTTTATCCCCTTCATGTATTTTACGCTTTTGTGCAATATACACCCGGACAAGGCGGTTGACACCAGGGGGCAGTTCATCATTATTTTCACGGGAGAAAATACGGACATTGACTACCTTTCCCGATTCCCCATGAGGCACACGTAAAGATGTATCCCGGACTTCTCGTTCCTTATCGCCAAAAATAGCACGAAGAAGACGTTCTTCCGGAGTCAGTTCCGTTTCGCCCTTCGGCGTAACTTTGCCGACAAGCACATCACCAGGAAACACATCCGCACCAATCATGATAATCCCATCTTCATCGAGATTTTTAGTGCTGTCCTCACTGACATTAGGTATTTCACGAGTAATTTCTTCTGATCCCAGTTTGGTATCGCGGGCATCACATTCATATTCTTCAATGTGAATAGACGTATATAAATCGTTCTTCGGCAGATCTTCACTCAAAAGAACCGCATCTTCGTAGTTATAGCCTTCCCAAGGCATATATGCAACAAGAATATTGTAGCCCAGTGCCAATTCACCGCCGTCAGTAGCCATACCATCCGCCAAAACCTGACCTTCTTCAACATGTTCATTTTTATAAACGAGAGATCGCTGGTTGATGCAGGTACTTTGGTTGGAACGAACAAACTTAATCAGTCGGTACGTATCTACAGCACCGGAATCCGTGGTAACTTCGATTTCATCCCCAGTTACGCGGGAAACAACGCCACTATGCTTGGCCAATATGCAAACGCCGGAATCGCAAGCCGCCTTATACTCCATGCCTGTACCAACAAGAGGCGCCTGTGTCCGCAGGAGCGGCACTGCCTGGCGCTGCATGTTGGCCCCCATCAGAGCACGGTTCGCATCATCGTTTTCCAAAAACGGAATCATAGAAGTCCCGACAGAAACAACTTCTTTTGGCGATACGTCCATGAAATCAACAAATTCACCGCGGAATTCACGGGTATCTTCACCGTGACGGCAGGCAACACGTTCATGGACAAAATATCCGTCATCCGTCAGCGGTTCATTTGCCTGTGCAATAATATATTGTTCTTCTTCGTCCGCCGTAATATAGCGGACATCATTCGTGACAATATGTGTTTCCTTATCCACACGGCGATATGGAGCTTCAATAAACCCAAATTCATTGACCTTGCCAAAGCAGGCCAGCGACGAAATCAGCCCAATATTCGGTCCTTCAGGCGTTTCAACAGGGCACATACGTCCATAATGCGAATGATGTACGTCACGGACTTCGAAGCCCGCACGTTCACGAGACAAACCGCCAGGGCCCAAGGCACTGAGACGGCGTTTATGTGTAAGCTCTGCCAGCGGATTTGTCTGATCCATAAACTGAGACAGCTGACTCGAACCAAAGAATTCCTTGATTGCCGCTACGACAGGCCGGATATTAATAAGTACCTGCGGCGTAATGCTTTCCGTATCCTGAATCGTCATGCGTTCGCGAACAACACGTTCCATCCGTGTCAGGCCAATGCGGAACTGATTTTGAAGCAATTCACCAACGCAGCGAAGACGGCGGTTTCCTAAATGATCAATATCATCAATCGTTCCGAAACCATCCATCAAATTCAAAAGATAATCAATATGCGCAATAATATCCTCTCTGGTAATCGTGCGATGCTCATAAGGAAGATTGCTGTTATTGCAAATAATTTTATATACAGAGCCATCCTGCTTTTCCACAAAGGCTTCTACCAGCCCGTCACCAGAAAATACGCCGCTCTCCCTGATTGTGTGGACTTCAGCCGTGCCGATTTCTGTATGTGCATCAACAACTACTTCACCTGTTTCAGCATTGACGATAGGCTCATGCAGGGTCAGTCCGAAAAGACGGCGCTCCCAGCCCAATTTTTTACTGGCTTTGTAACGGCCTACACGCGCCATATCATAACGGCGCGGATCAAAGAACAAGCCCTCAAATAAATTACGAGCACTTTCCACCGTTGGCGGTTCACCGGGGCGAAGCTTTTTATAAATTTCGACCAATGCTTCATCCTGAGATTCTGTCGTATCTTTCTCAAACGTTGCTTTGAGACGCTTATTATCAAAGAACAATTCCATAATATCGGCGTTGCTGGACCAGCCAAGCGCCCGAATCAAAACGGTCACGGGGATCTTACGATTCCGATCAATACGCGCATACACAATATCGTTAGCATCCGTTTCCAGCTCGATCCATGCTCCACGGTTCGGAATCACTGTCGAACTGTACAGCCGAATCCCCATCGGGTCGATTTTACGGCCATAATACACGCCCGGCGAACGGACCAGCTGGCTGACAATAACACGTTCTGCCCCATTGATAATAAATGTACCTGTATCCGTAATCAGCGGGAAATCACCCATAAATACTTCCTGATCCTTAATTTCCCCTGTTTCATGATTCACAAGGCGGATCTGGACCCGAAGCGGTGCGGCATATGTCGTATCGCGTTCCTTACATTCGCGGATATCGTATTTCGGCTCCCCTAATTTAAAATCTTCAAAGGATAAAGACAGGTTACCCGATGCATCTTCGATGGGAGAAATGTCTTTGAATATATCTTTCAGTCCCTTTTCCAGGAACCATTCGTAGGATTTATTCTGTAAATCCAACAAATGAGGCATTTTCAAGACCTCGTTAATCTTAGCATACGTGTATCGAGTCCTTTTCCCTACTTGTACAGGTTTGAACATGCTGATTCTTCACCCCTTATAAAAAGTAAACCATTATGATAATGATAGCGTCAAAAGCATTGCACAAAGCGACAAAAAAGCAAGGCTCTGTATAACAGCTCGAACCTTGCTTAACTTTTTGTTCACCGGAAGCGCTTCCTCCATGTATCTCATAATATCATTGAACATTTCGCAATGAGTCATTATATCACATGGATTTACATCCGTCAAGTATTTTTTTCATCAACACTTCAATTAGCCTACTAGCTGGCCCTTATCTATCTTTAAATAATTAGCGATATATTTTATTATATCATATCAAACATCCATTTTTCAATTTTCAAGAAATTTATGTATGTGTCAAGAAGTTCTCGGTACATGTATTGACCCAGATAATAGCTAGCCTCATCGACTTTGCTTTGTTACAAAAATGCAGGCGTTGAAAAGCTTTTTGCTAACTTCCCCATGGCACTACTGGACGGACTCGCATTACAAATGCGTCCGTGATGAATCCCGACATGCGTTTGAAAAGGGATCTTTCGCATGACTCGTCTCATCGTTCCTCGAAACGTACGGCTCACCGGAGCGGTAACCCCCTGGGTCCATCCTGCAAACGCCGGATCTAATTCCTGGTTTCGTATGTCCGTAATCACTTTCACCATCGCTGTGCCTCCTGCTCGACTCCAATGACGCCCTTGTTTTTTCATCCGGTAACTGTATATCCGGTGATTGCTCTCACAGGCACCCATGCCGCTTGAAGATACAGCGATCTTTCGTACTTTCAGCGGGGCTAACGATATCCAGTTTCGCCTCACATACTGCCGTAGTTTCTGTACATGCACGAGCTCCTCTGGCGTTTCCGCTGGCGTTTCCGCCGTATCCAGCAATCCCTGCAGCGGTTCCCATCGATATTCTCGCAGTCCTTTGCGTATCTCGTCCTGTAACGCGGGTTTTGTGAAATACAACCGCTCTTTCAGTTTGCGGTTCACGTGATACCGATCCAACACATGCTCATGCTGCTTGCATCCTATGACCAGGCCCCCAAAGACGTCTTTTCCATATCCCCGCCGCCATCACTGTTGCTCACACTACCACATGCGCCAGATCGTACGTACTCTGCAGATACGCTGTCACTTGTGTGACGAGCTCGCCATGATTCATCGATGCAACGTAATGGGGACGCACCAACGCAGTACGTGCACCCCTCCGGGTACTTCCTTCACTAATCTGTATCCGATGTATTTCTTGCTGCCTGGCTCCTTGGCCTTTTTGGTGCTACCCTATAAAAGTAGACACATTCTTGCACCAGGCGTATTATTATTTCAAACACGAAAAGGAGGAATTAACTTGTCCACAAAAACACCTCGTTACGAAGAAGACTTCAAACGCACACTGGTGGAGCTTTACCACAATGGCAAGACTCAAACTGCACTTATAAAAGAATATGGTGTATCTCAATCCGCTCTGGGTAAATAGATTAAGCAATATTCTACTGTCGAAACCGACAATGGTGAGATTATCACCGCTAAACAGGTCAAACAACTCCAAAAACGCAATGCGCAACTGGAAGAGGAAAATCTTATTTTAAAAAAAGCGATTGCCATATTCACGCCACACTCAGACAAAGACTAGAAGCTGTTTTTAAACTGCGCTGTCAGCATCCAACGGTATAATTCTAAACGGCCACATGCTTCGCTTGGATATTTAACTCCTAATGAAGTAGAAGAAGCTTATCACCAAATGCAGGGATAGTTCTGCATTTTTATAAATTATACTTTTAAAATGTGTCTACTTACTTGACTGTGTTCCAGCCCCCTTGAATACGGTTCAGCGTAATATTGCCCCCGCTGATATTGCCGCCAGTAACATAGTTTTCGGTCTGGCTGAGCCGGTCATTCATCAGGTCTACATTGACTGCGGCATATCCCTTATAGCCTTCTACAGCGCGGTCTGCCTGGGCATAGGCCACGTTGGTAATGGAGGTACCGCCGGTGTAGACAGGGCTGCTGCCTGCAGTATTCTTGTTATACGCAGTGCCCGCCAATGTAATGGAATCCTTGTTATAGGCATTATCAGTCTTATCATACATGACAGCGCCAGTTAATGTTCCATTTATCGTAGTAATATCACCCGCATTTTTTGTGATATTCTGCATGTTTGTTTCGATCTGAGTCTTGTTATTGCTGATGTTTTGTGTATTAGTGGAAATATTTTCCGTATTGGTATCCTGCTGTGTCTTGCTAGCCACGTTAGTAATGGTAACCCCCGTAGTCTGCTTGACATCATTACCATCTACGACATCCATTTTCACCTGACCGTTCTCTGCGGCATAGCTGCCCTGTTTGACATGCTTTTCCGTTTTTTTTAGCTGACTTACATTGACAGCATCGGTATCATTTACACCGGCTGCTACCCCAATAACGCGTCGCTGTGTGCCGTCTGCATAGCCGCCGACTGAGACTACGTTATTTTCTGTCGCCTGACTGCCGTAGCCGATAGCGACGGAGTTTTTTCCGGAGACGCTGGTATTTGCTCCAATAGCAGTACTGCCCCAGCCGGATACCTGGGCCCCTTTGCCGGATGTCGTACCATACATAGCACTCACGGATGATTCATTCCCCAGCGCTATACCGTAAGAAACATTTTTCACGCTGCCGGGAATAACGCCAGCTTCTTTAAAGCTTTTATCACCCAGAATAAAGTCCGCCGCCGTTACCGTACCCGTTGTATAAGTATTTCCTTCGTTATCGACCTGAAAACCGGTCTGAGCATCCCCGCCTATTCGGAGGCCGTCTTGGGTCAGAGAATTATACATATTTTCGTAGCCTGCGGCCGCGTTTTGTTTCACATAGAGACCTTTTTCATTGAGCGTGGCACCCTGTTTGTTTTCAGCTTTTTCTGTTTTTATATTTTCAGCCTGTATTACTGCTGCAGACACGGGCTGCGTCTGGACCTGCGGCACTGAAGATATCTGAGCGTCATTGGCAGAGGACAGCGCCGTCTGAGCCATCATCATTCTCGTCAATTCCGCATACATTGCGTCTTTCTGAACCGGCTTGATTTTCCACTGTTCTTTTAAAAAGTTGTCATACTCCTGTCCCGTCAAACCCGCCGCATATACTGCCGGCGCATCGTTTATCCCCCCCCCCTATAATCGTAGTCTCCATTAAAACGGCTGCTGCTAACTTTCTTTTCTTACTGTTTTTCACCATACAATTATCTCCTTTGCCATACTTTTATTTTTCCCCGCCATCATAGCACGAAAGAAATCCATATGCTTAATTAAGACAATGAATATGACATATAAAATGTCTTTTTCTTAAAAAAAAATATATATTCTTCCCATTTTAATTAAAACACGAATATTCGTCATTGTCTTGTTTATTTTTAAGTATATCATAAAATTACTAAATATGTATGGCAATACTATTATAAAAAATACAAATAATGAAAACTTTAATATAATCTTAATGTTTTTCATGTTCACCAACCCCTCTATAGCTATTTTTTACACTCTCCTCAAAAGAATGCTCCCCCGTTCTGACGCAAAAAAAAAGCACCGGAGAATAATCCGATGCCTGTAATCGCCTGTCAAAAATAGTTCTGACACAGTTTTTTCCTATTTATTACAGTAGCCTATGAAAAAAATAATACTAACCATAGTTTATCGCTGTACCCGTGCCAGCGTATATTTCTTTTTTCCCTTACGGACGATAATATACTTGCCGTTTGAATTCTTATGTGGCCGGACAGTTTCATCCAGAGAAACCACTTTAACGCCGTTTATCGTAACAGCTCCATTAGTGATATCTTCACGGGCCTGCCGTTTCGATTTGTAAATAGTCGATCCGACCAGCCAATCGACAACATTGTTTTCTTCATTTGCTACGTCGACTGTCGGCATTTTTCCAAACGCTTGTTCCAGCTCATGTTCCGACAAATCAGCAATGCTGCCGTGATACAAAGCGTCTGTGATATTTTGCGCTTCCTGCAATGCTGCCGGACTGTGAACAAACGCAGTGACCTCTTCTGCCAGCCGGCGTTGTGCCAAACGCTTTTCCGGTTCATTCTGAACCGCTTCTGCTAGCGACGCAATTTCCTCTTGACCGAGGAAGGTGAAATACTTTAAATATTTGACGACGTCAGCATCATCCTGATTAAGCCAGAACTGGTAAAATTCAAAGGGGGAAGTTTTATCCGGATCCAGCCATACCGCGCCGCCTGCTGTCTTGCCGAACTTTGTCCCGTCCGCCTTGAGCATAAGCGGAATAGTAAGTCCAAATGCCATGGCATCGCTGCCGTGCATTTTACGAATAGTATCAATGCCAGCAGTAATATTCCCCCACTGATCGGCACCGCCAATTTGAACCTGAACATCATTATGCATAAAAAGATGTTCAAAATCAATGGATTGAAGAATCTGGTATGAAAATTCCGTAAAAGAAATACCTGCCTCCAAACGGCTGGATACAACTTCCTTTGCCAGCATAGTATTTACGCTGAACAATTTACCGTAATCACGAAGAAAATTCAACAAATCAATTTGTCTCAGCCAATCATAGTTATTCACGAAAGAAATTTCAGCCGTTTCCCCAAAAAGATGCATAAACTGGGCTTTTAATTTTTCGGCATTTTCATGAATTTTTTCGATTGTCTGCAGCTGCCGTTCTGTCTTGCGCCCACTGGGATCCCCAATAACACCGGTACCGCCGCCAATAAGAACATACGGATGATGACCTGCCAATGCAAAACGCTTCAGCATCATAAAAGGAATCAAATGGCCAATATGCATGCTGTCCCCGGTCGGATCGACACCACAATACAGAGAAATGCTTTTTTCTTCTGTCAGCTTACGCAATCCTTCTTCGTCTGTCATCTGATTGACGGCACCGCGCCAAGACAGTTCATCAATAATATTCATCAAACCCGCTCCTTTATATACAGTAATTATCTTCATTATACCCATCCGGCAAGATTCCGTCAATAAATACGGCGGCTTCCTCAACTCGCCCGTCTGCGGCGCTGCGTCCAGGCAAACACGCAAGTTCCCGCCAGACCGGCGCATACCGATGCCACTACGACGGCCGTCTTTGCCGTCATTAAATCCCCACCGTCAGGAAATGCCAGCGACGCGATAAACAGAGACATAGTAAATCCAATTCCACCCAAAATACCGGCTCCCAGGAAATGCCCCATGGTCACATGCGCTGGCATGGCGACAATCCCCAGCCGGATCAAGCTGTACACCGCCATGAAAATTCCGAAGGGTTTGCCAATCAGCAGCCCTGCCATGATCCCCAACCCAATGGGAGAGAAAACAGTACCTACGCTTTCCGCATTAAGCATAATCCCGGCATTTCCTAAAGCAAACACAGGCATGACCAGATAGGCCGACCAAGGAGAAAGTCTATGCTCCAATCGATGGAGAAGATTTACCGTACCACCGTTTCCTGCCGGAATCGCAAACCCCAGCAGTACACCGGCAATCGTCGGATGAATTCCTCCCTGCAGAAACGCGTACCATAAAAAAACACCGCCGGCTAAATAGACCCAGACAGATTGTATATTTTGGCGGCAAGCCCAAAATAAAAGCAGGATGACCATCACTCCACCAAGCAGCATCGCCATATGAAGCTCGCTGGTATAAAACAATGCAATGACAATAATGCCACCTAAATCATCTACAATCGCCAGGACCGTCAGAAACACGGCAATACTGCGCGGTGCCGACTTAGCAGCAAATGCTAAGATCCCGAGAGAAAAAGCAATATCCGTCGCCATTGGGACTCCCCAGCCGGCCATAGACGGCTGACCCGCATTGAAAGTAATATATAATAGCGCCGGCACTACCATGCCGCCAATGGCCGCAGCAACAGGCAAAATCGTAGCCAACGGTGATTTCAGTTCCCCAAAAAGAAATTCCCGTTTGATTTCCATCCCGATCACAAAGAAAAATAGTGCCATAAGGCCGTCATTGATCCAATGAAGGAACGACATGGTCAGACGCCATTGACCAGCACCTATCGTAATCTCCCGGTGTAAAATATGCTCATATATATCTGCCCATCCGGAATTAGCCAGAATCATCGCAATAACTGCACAAAGAAGTAATATAATTCCGCTGGAGGATTCCTGACGAAAAAAATACTGAAACGCCGTTGTAATCTGATTGATTTGTCTATGAATATACTGGCGTGTTCGCTTTTTCATTTTTCATTCGTTCCTCCTTATATATGACTGCTCTTCATTATTCCCCATACGTATCCTTAAAGATATATCGTTATTGTATCACAAAAAAGCAGCACCGATAATAACCTCACCGCTATCCTTCTTCTGCTCGTTCCAAAATAGTTCCCTGGCGGTATGCCGCAAGAAGGGCGTTTAAATCATCAATCATTTGCAATATTTTTTTACCATTATCAGTATCCCCAATCATAACCCGCTTCGGTTCCATTTCTACCTGCATGGATTCCGAATCGATATCAACGTTATTCATAAGTACCTGATTCACATCTTTAAACGGATAATGCGCCTTAATGCGAATGCCATGTGAATTAAAAATAAGCGTATAACCGGCAATTCCCGTCGAATCCTGATAGGCCTTGCAAAAACCGCCGTCAATACAAATCTCCCTGCCTTCCGCACGAATCGGGCTCTCGCCCTTTTTCACCTTAACCGGCGTATGGCCGTTGATGATATGTCCCTGCGGGGAATCAATACCAAATTCATGAAGAATTTTAATGCATTCATCCTTATCACGATTGAGTCGGTAATAATCATTCTGCGGTTCTTTCCATGTCTCCTTATCCGCAATATAACTGCGTTCGAAGGTTTTGACAATTCTGCCGGATACGGGAGAATCGGTGCCGCACCACATATACCACATATAGTCCAAACTACTTTCATCCCGCTTTTCAAAAGCCTGCCGGGCAATAAAATCTGCCTTATCCATGAATTCTCTGCCTTTATACGGTCTGCCATCGAAATAGATAGTTTTAAAACTGCCATCTGCATTCAATGGGACACCGCCATGAAACAACAAATTATTGTTGCAGCTGCGATACAACGATCCATGACTATACAAAAAACGCATATGACGCTGCAGTCGTTCACTTTCCAAAAACTCTGACTGTATATCTGACATAATGCGGTGCTCCTCTGGTGATAAGGTATATGGATCCTGCGGGTTAAACGTTGGAAAATCCGTCGTTATCAGCGGATACGTCTGATTTCCCAAGGTAATCGTCCCCTGTTTTAGATTAATCTTATGAAACAAAAGGCGGTCATCCATATTATATTCAGGATGCCTGAAAACAGCCTGTCCCTCCAGCTTGCATAATATCACGTTAATAGCCTTGACCATCGGTTCAATGCCATCTTCCTGTCGATATCTGTCCAATGCAAATAACGCCAACGGTCTCAGACTGATGCCGTAACCGCTTTCTAAAATTTCCATATTATGATATCTGATATTATTACGCAGCACATTGGCAATGCATGCCTGACTGCCGGCCGCGGCACCCATCCAAAGAACATCATGATTCCCCCACTGAATATCCAGAGAATGATGATGCATAAGATTATCCATAATTTTGTCAGCATGCGGGCCGCGGTCATAAATATCCCCGATAATATGCAAATGATCTACAGCCAGACGTTTAATCAGATTCGCTAACGCATAGATAAATTGACGTGTACTGCCCGTTTCCAAAATAGTATCAAAAATTTTAGAATGATATACATGCCGGTTCTTATCTTCGTCCGGCTGTGAATGCAGCAGTTCATCAATAACAAATCGAAAAGCCGGCGGCATTGCCTTACGGACTTTAGAACGGGTATATTTAGATGACAGCAACTTAGCCAGACGAATCAAATGATTCAACGTTGTTCGGGCCCAATCATCAGTTACTATATGCTGACGTTTAAGCAAATCCAATTTTTCTTTAGGATAATAAATAAGAGTTAGTAAATCATCCCGTTCCTCCGGCGTCATGGAATTGGCAAAAATCATTTCTACTTTTTCACGGATGACACCAGAACAATTATTCAAAATATGATAAAAAGCCTCATATTCACCGTGCAAATCACTCATAAAATGCTCGGTCCCCTTAGGCAGATTAACAATAGCCTGCAAGTTGATAATTTCCGTAAAGGTAGCCGCCTGTGTCGGATATTCTTTAGACAATAATTCAAGATATCGTAAATAATAGTCAGAATAAGTTCCATAGGTTTCCATGATACAGTAGTCCTCTTTTCTTTAATATAGTATACGATTTACCCTTTTACTTTCTTTTATTGTACTCTATGTTCAGAAAAGTGGCTAGAGGATAAACACATATTGACTCTCTCTGTAATTATATGAATAATTCAAAAACAATATAGCCTCTTTTTATTTATGCCGTTTAATTATATTTCAAATACTTTTTATGAATATTGCTGCTTTGTCTTTTTATTTGTTTACCCATTTTGCTTAAATACCAATTTTTTTTATGACATCCGTATTTTTTCGATTCTATATTTTCTATAAACAAAAGTTATTTTCACATTGCGGTATTTTCAAACACAAAAAAAGATGCTATGATGTGGCTATGGAAAGCATTATTGAGGTATACAAATTTTATATGAGGTGATGTTAATGAACAAGTATCTTGAATCTGTTGTTGAAAAAGTGAGAACCAAGTACGCGAATGAACCTGAATTTGTACAAACCGTAGAAGAAGTATTTTCCTCGATCGAACCCGTCGTTGAAAAACACCCTGAATACGAAAAGGTTGATCTTCTCAACCGCTTGGTTGAGCCAGAACGTCAATTCACTTTCCGGGTTGTATGGCAAGATGACGCCGGTGATTACCATACTAACACAGGCTATCGTTTTCAATTCAACGGCGCTATCGGACCTTACAAAGGCGGCCTGCGTTTTCAGAAAAACGTATACCCCGGTATTATTAAGTTCCTCGGATTCGAACAAATTTTTAAAAATGCTTTGACTGGTCTGCCTATTGGTGGCGCAAAGGGTGGCTCTGACTTTGATCCTACCGGAAAATCTGATGCAGAAATCATGCGGTTCTGCCAGAGCTTCATGCAAGGTCTCTATCGTTATATTGGTCCCGACATCGACGTTCCAGCCGGTGATATGGGTGTTGGCGGCCGCGAAATCGGCTATCTTTTCGGCGAATACCGTCGTTTGAAGGGCGCTTTTGAAAACGGCGTGTTGACCGGCAAAGGCTTTAGCTTTGGCGGTTCCCGTATTCGACCGGAAGCAACGGGCTACGGTGCGGTGTACTTTTTAGAAAATGTATTAAAAGATGACGGACAGGATATCAAAGACAAAACAATTGCCGCCGCTGGTTTCGGCAATGTAACCTGGGGCATTTGCAAAAAAGCCGCAGAACTCGGTGCCAAAGTCGTTACCTTGTCCGGCCCTGATGGCTATGTATATGATCCCGCTGGTGTAATCACAGAAGAAAAGATCGAATATTTAGTGGAAATGCGCAACAGCGGCCGTAACCGCGTACAGGACTATGCCGATAAGTTCGGCGTGGAATTCTTCCCCGGCGAAAAACCTTGGAGCAGAAAAGCCGATATTATTATGCCTTCAGCAATGCAGAACGATGTGCACATGACAGAGGCCAAACAAATCGCGGCAAACCATGTGCGGTATTATATTGAAGTCGCTAACATGCCTACCACCAATGATGCTCTCAGATACTTAATGGAACAAAAGGACATGATTGTAGCTCCGTCTAAAGCAGTAAACGCCGGTGGCGTAGCTGTATCTGCCCTCGAAATGAGCCAAAACAGCGAACGTCTCGTATGGACTGCGGAAGAGGTCGACGCCCGTCTCCATGAAATCATGAACACAATTTACAATAACTGCAAGGATGCTGCTGCCAGAAACGGCCTAGGCTATAATCTCGTAGCTGGAGCTAACATCGCTGGTTTTGAACGGGTAGCTGATGCCATGCTTGCGCAGGGCGCATTCTAAAAACGTATAAAATAAGTTCAAAAGAGCTTCAAACTGACGTTTCAACACAACCAAGATGCCAAAGCACAATACACTATATATAATTTTCACCTGTGTAAATACAGTTTACGTGATCAGCAATATAAAAAGCAGCCTCCACACCTGTCAAGGTGTAGAAGGCTGCTTTCGTTTACGTATATAGACCCGTTTCTAATTCAGTTACCTATCTCTATGGGGCTATCATTGGGATTGCCCTCTAAACTCTTCTTTTACTGCTTTTCGCAGGACTGCATCTCCGGCCATGTTGATCACAAGCCGTCCAATAATTTCTGCGCCCTGCAGAATTACAGGCTCTATTTTTTTATTTTTTACCATATTGGCAATTTGTACAGAATGGTCCGGGTAAAAAGTATCTCCCATCGCCAAATGGAGATGGAGCGCCGGGCATTGATGGCTCACATTGCCAATATCGGAACTGCCGCAGCCCGCCGGTTCCGTAAACGGAATATGCATGTCCCGCAAGATAGTCCGCACCGCCTCTGTAGCCGCTTCATTCCATACCATATTGTCAAACTCATAGCCTACCTGACGAACATCATAGGTAGTTTCCGTAGCAATTGCCGCACCTTTAAAGCAATTCATAATTTTATCTACAATTATATTCAAATATGCCCGTTCCGTATGCCGAATACAGCATTCCAATTCGGCGTAATCCGGAATAATATTTGATGCGGCACCACCATTAACGATATATGTGCCGATACGGCTATCTGGCTGCACATGCTGCCGCAGCATATCAATAGCATGCATAGCCAAAGTAGCCCCATTGAGGGCATTTCGCCCGTGCCAGGGATCGCTTGCCGCATGGGCTGTCTGTCCGTGAAATTGGATGCGATAATCACTCAATGCCAAAAAATGTGAATTCGCCGTCGTCTGATTTGGCGACATGTGTACCATAACAGCCAGATCATATTCAGTAAAAATATATCGCCGGCACATGGCGACCTTACCACCATGCAATTCTTCGTCCGGTGTGCCGATCAAGTCAATATCAACGGGCAAATTCTTCATCACATGAAAAGCCGCGGCAGCTAAAAAGCTGATTGCACCGCTGGCAGAATGACCACAGCCATGTCCAATGCCTGGCAGGGCATCGTACTCTGCCAAAAGAGCCACCTTCATAACCGGCGCAACAGAGCGGCAAACGACAGCTTTATATGCTGTCAGCTGATCGGCAAACTGTTCAATTATTTCCATACCTGACGCATGACATAGTGCAACGTGAGCCGCACAAGCACGAAACTCTTCTCCTGAAAGCTCCGGATCATTGGCAATCTGATAATTCAAAGCAAAAGCGTCTGAACAATGCGCCTGTATACCTTGTTTAAATACATCAATCAAAGACATAACCCCTCCTGCATCTCAACTCCGGAAACACCATTCTTTAACCGCCTACAATAAACATATATAACGGTATAACTATAATTCCCAGCAGTACCGTAATAAAGCTGACCTCCGTTGAATACCGGACATCCGCTCCCACCGCCTTGGCAACAACGGTCATCTGAGTCATCGCCGGCATACTAGCCTGCATGGCAAAGACTTTTGCCGACATGTCCGTCACTGGAATAAACGGCAGCAACACAAGAACGCAGACTGGACATACAATAAACCGTCCGATCAATGCGCCAATAATGTCCCGATCCCACCGAACGGACGCCAGGGAAATACCGCTCATTTCAATGCCAATCACCATCAGCGATAACGGAGTTGCCAAATTGCCCACGTATTGAAAGGATACAAGAATAAATTCCGGCAGCCTGATATTGGCCATAATGAGGGCAAGACCAGCCAGAAAACCCAGCAGCGGCGGAGAAAACACTTTTTTTAAAGTCTGTATAGAAAAAAGCGGCATATTTCCCTTGCCGCCCGTACTATCATTGACAATATGATATACGCCTAAAGTCCAAAACATGGTCGTGTTCACCATGTAATACAGCATACAGGCAGGTACACTTTTAGTCCCAAACAAAGCCAAATTAACCGGCAGGCCGATGAAAATGGTATTGGCAATAAAGAAACAGGTAATAAATACACCCTGCCTATCCTTTCGTATATGAAGCGCTGCCGCCGCCATACGACCAACAGCATATGCTAAAAGAATAGAAACAATAGGGAGAAGCAAATCCGGAGCCAGACTCAAAAGAGAATCGTGCGTAAAATCCCGTTCAAGCTGGCAAAGCATATATAATGGCAGCGCTATTTTCATCACCAGCTTTGTCAACAAGGCACTCGTCTTAGCTTCAAACCATCCCTTTTTAGAAAGAATAAATCCTATCGCAATAATAAACAACACTTCAAAAATTCCCTGCAGCCCGTGCAATGCTCCCGCCATATCCTAATCCCCTTTTTAACGCAAGTCATATAAGTCAGGACGACGGTCCCGGAATACATTGATACGTTCTCTGATTTTTTGAATAACAGACATATCTGCATCTGCCGTAATGATTTGTTCCCGCCCGTCTCCCTGGGAAAGCACCGCGCCCCATGGATCAATGATCATGGAATGCCCGCAAAACTGATACGAACCGGCTTTACCACAGCTGTTGACAGCAATAACAAAAAATTGATTTTCTATCGCCCTCGCTCTGTTCAAAATCTGCCAATGCTCCAAGCGGGGCTGCGGCCATGCCGCCGGAACAAACAAAATCTGCGCTTCCGCCAAGGCGGCCATGCGCACCCATTCACAGAAGCGCAGGTCATAGCACGTAACAGACGCCATTTTAATTCCGTCCAATTCAAACACAGCAGGCTGATTACCGGCCGCAAACACTTCATCTTCATGGCCCGGTGTAAACAGATGTACTTTATCATACGCTGAAACGATTTGCCCCTCTCGATCCACGATATACGTCGTATTATACACATGCGCTCCCCGCCGGTTTGCTACGGAACCTCCCACAATATTAACCTTATATTCCCTTGCTAAACAAGACAGAAATGCCCGCGTACGCTTACCATCATTATCCGCAAGATCTTTGACATTTTCAGGATAAAAAGACGTATTCCACATTTCTGACAGAACGATAATATCAGCATGCTGAGACGCCGCAGCCCGAATATATTGTTCAGTTATTTGATAATTTTTTTCCACATTGCCAGAAGCAATTGCAAATTGAATTGCCGAGATTTTCATCGTAATCCCTCCTTTCAATACCTACAACATTCAGTGTTTATTTTATTATAAAAGACTTATACCAGAAAAACAATATATCTGCCGGCTTCTTTTCAGCTGCTTTTCACTCTCTGACAAATATGCTATAGTATATTTAGTTTTTTATATAGATATACAAGGGAGGCGTTGGCATGGCAAAAACAAAAAAGACAAATGTCATGCGTATTTTAGATAAAGAAAAGATCGCCTATTCGACGAAGGCTTATAGTTATTCGGAAGAAGATTTATCTGGAGTTCACGCCGCTGCAGAGCTCGGTATGAATCCGGAACAGGTATTTAAAACACTGGTCGGTCAGGGTAATAAAACCGGTCCCGTTGTTTTCTGCATTCCCAGCAACAAAGAACTGGATTTGAAAAAGGCCGCCGCCTGCAGCGGCAATAAAAGTGTCCATCTTCTCCACGTCAAGGATCTTCTCGGCCTGACCGGTTATATACGCGGTGGTTGTTCTCCCATTGGCATGAAAAAACAATTTCCCACCTATATTGATAAATCTGCCACATCTCATGAAGCTATCAGTCTGAGTGCAGGCATGCGGGGACAACAGGTTTTGATAGATCCCCGTGAAGCGGCTAATCTGATTCATGCGGTGTTTTATGATTTGACAATGACTGACGTTATATTGACAGAAGGAAGGATACGCTGATGAATACGAAAATGGAGGACTGGGTAGCAGCGCTCATGCAGTGCGAACAGTGCCCGCTGCGCCGCGAAGGAAATCGCGGTCCCACACGGTATTGCGGAGATCCGTCATCACCGCTTATGTTTGTCGGCGAAGGACCTGGCGGTGTGGAAGATGCATACGGCGTGCCCCTTGTCGGCCCGTCAGGACAATTATTGGACAAAGCCTTATGGAGCGTTGGTCTCACGCGGGATCATATATATGTCACCAACATCGTAAAATGCCGGCCTCAAAATAACCGTACGCCGACGCTTGAAGAGGGAAAGTGCTGTGCCAATATCCATTTGGTAAAAGAAATAGAACTTGTACAACCTAAAGTAATCGTCTGTCTGGGCAAGGTCGCCTTTCAATATTTTTACGGCCGGACGGCCAGCATTATGAAGAACCGAGGCAAATGGTTTGAGTATATGAACATTCCTGTCATGCCGACATATCACCCAGCCTTTTTACTTCGTCAGACAGGCCACTCTTTAGTGGAATCAAAGTGGCAGGTATATTACGACTTCAAAGCCGCCGTGGAAAAGGCAAAAACAACCGCACCGGACTATATATATCAAAGCACTGAAAAGCCTGATTTGCTGAAGCAATATGAAGAGCTGCGCAACGCACGGCATTTTTAGACTACTTACCTGTCCTGGCAAGATTGCACGGTGTGTGCCCTGCTTTCCATGCAGGAAAGAAGGACCCATAGAGTGTTCACGGTATTGTGACACTCTATGGGTCCTTTTTATATCCATAGCTATTTCAAATAGTTTTATTTTATGACATCAAACGGATCTGCGACGACATGCTGGTTAGCATTATTCCAAAAATTACCTATTACATATCCATATTCCGATAAATTTTCAGTGAAAGGGGTAAACATATCATTAGCGGTTGGCCGTTTCCAATCGGCTTGCAATTCGCAGGCCAGAGCAAAGGTAGTTACCAGTTCGGCGCCGGCATTGGCCATCCGGGAAACAGCAGCGTCAAATTCCATCTGACTCCATCCGCCGCAGGCATCAATGACAGGAAAAACCTGATACCCGTCATTTAACAGAGAGAGCGTAGGGAAAGTGCAGCAAGTTCCTATTGTTACTCCGGAAATAATGATATGATCTCGACCAGTTTCCTGAATGATCCTTAGCAGTGCTGCCCGAAAGGTAGGATCTTCATATGCATTGATAATACCTGTACGACGGTAAATAGGTTCATCCGGAAAAATCTCTTTCAATTCAGGCATGGTATCTCCATTTTGCCACTGCGCATTAGACGATGTAAGCAGCACTGGAATATGCAGGGCCCTAGCCGTTTTTGCCAATCCAATAATACTGTTTTTCAAATCCGCCAGCCCTTGCACACGGACACTGGAAAGCAATCCGATCTGATTATCAATAAATAGCATAATTGAATTGTCGGCTGTCGGCTTATCGTATGGCTTAAAGCCTTTTTCTTTGGCTTCTGCTGCAGAAAGCGTATTTGGAAGCACCTGATCAGACAGTCCACTGATGATTTCATGATTTGACATAAAAATTCCCTTCTTTCTGAATAATGTTTAATACTATAAAATCAATTTATCAATACGGTGGGTACCCACACTCAGATATCATTCCACCCCATTACCGGATGGTTCTGTATACTCTTTTGCCGTATTGATTTTATGTATCAAATAATACACCGTATATCGATTGTCAGGTCAAGGAATGATACGTGTAAAATCAGTAAAAAAATCTTGAAGAAACACCCTGATACTGTATAATTTAAGCAATAAACGATTTGTTATTATCATAAAACCAGACAGCTTGTATAAGGTTTATATAATAGGAACGGAGGAAATTACATGAAAGAAAAATATAAAATAGGGCAAATTTCAAAACTATTCGGCATTCCAATTCAAACATTACATTATTTCGAAAAATGTGGCTTTATCTCTCCCGAAAAAGATATGCAAAACAATTACCGCTATTATACGGCGTGGGACGTTAATGCCCTGCTGGACAGTAAATACCTCCATTCTTTTTGTTTCTCCAATGCCGAAATCCGTCAAATACTTAATCATGATGATCTGAAAACCATTACGGATCGCTTGGATGCCCAGGAAAAAAACTTTCTTGATATCATATACCATCATCAAACCATTTTAAACGAACTGCATGAAAAAAAGCGAATGCTCCTCTCCCTGCCAATGCTGACCGGGAAGTTCAAAGAAATCACCCGTGCTCATCTGTTTTTTAATCCGTATCGGGTAAACAACAGTTATCCTTCGGCAGAAAACAGAACGCAGCCGATTCAAGTTAAAGAATGGCTGCCATTTCAACCCTTTGTAAAGGCAACATTCATGATTCCATTCGAAAACATACAAGCGTGCACATTGGAAAAGGCAGATTGCCTGTGGGGCTTTTCTATTTCTCCGGAACGGGCAAAAGAACTGCAAATGCCAACAGGAATTCCTGTAGAATATATCCCTGCACAAAGATGCATATATACTATATTTGCTGCCACCGAAACGCACACCTTCATCCATGCATTGCAAAAAGAAGTATTCTCTCCACTGACAGCCAATGGCTATACTATCGCGGATGCTCCCATTGGGAAACTGCTGGTGCGTTCACATGAGGGAGGACAATACACGCGCTACTTTGAAATATGGGTTCCCATAAAGCCATAAGTATAGCAGATTCATCCGTACCCGCATCCAGGCTTGTCTGGTGTTTTCCTCTGCTTATTTTTCCAGATCACGCAATTAGCGTTCCATCCATATAGTCAGGACGCTTTTATAGATTCCAGCCATAATACCATTGAATTCAACTTTATTATGATGTCAGCTTCAAACGCATCAACATCATTCATCTCCACAACGTGTCACTCCTCGCTTTAGAAACAACGCAGCAATAAGTACCATGACACTCAATACCAACGCCACTTTAAAGGCATTGTTAAAACCCGTTGTTATAGCATACTGCATGATATTATCAGAATAAACCGTAGTTTGTAAATATTTTTTTTCTCCTATTGCCATAATGCCGACAAAAACAGCCGTACCCAGCCCGCCTGCCAGTTGCTGCAACGTCAACATGACCGCAGTACCATGAGAATAATATCGCTTGGGCAGCTGATTTAATCCATTAGTTTGTGCCGGTGTAATAATAGCTGCTATTGAAATCAGAATAAAACAATTGAGCAGGATAAATATCCAAAGACTAGTAGAGCTGGACATCTCAGAAAATCCCCAGGCCGTGGCAGTCATCAATATGGCCGCCACAACAATCAAACGTTTAGGCCCAATCTCATCAAATAACTTACCCGCAATAAGTGCAGTTACCCCATTCATAATACCGCCCAGCAACATTGCAATGCCCGTCATAAAAACAGACAATCCCATAACATCATGAAGTACCATGGGTGTCAAAAGTGCCACGGCAAACGCTAAAGTCATACACCCCATCACCAAGAATACGCCTAAAGAAAACATGGGATACGCAAAAACACGCAACTGTAATACGGGTATCTTTAAAGACATCTGCCGGTACACAAAGGCTGCCAATCCCAACAAACCGATCAGTCCTTCTACCATATAGATTATGGAAAAACCATTCATACCTATCATGCTAATACTGTATAAAATGCCGCCAAAACCAAGAATAGATAGACCCAAAGACATTATATCAAAAGGCACCTTTATGGGAATTGTTATATTTTTTAAACATACAGCACCTAACACAAGTGCCAAAATCAAAAATGGCAATATCATAAAAAAAAGCCAGCGCCATGCTAATTGCTGCAATATAATACCAGCAAAGGTCGGAGCAATGGCCGGCGCAGATAAAACGACCAGCCCTATCATACCGATGGCTGTTCCGCGTTGAGCAAGCGGGGTGATGACCCATATTGTATTTGTCAATAACGCCATCAACACACACGTCCCGGACGCCTGAATTATCCGTCCTGCTAACAGCATCCAAAAACTTTGAGAACATCCGCCTATTTCCGTTCCCAGTATGATCAGGCCCATAGTCACAAAAAATATCTGTCTGGTTGTAAAGCTTTGAATAAAAAAAAGCCGATATAGGAACAACAACCGTCATAACCAGCATAAAACCGGTAGTCAACCACTGTACGACTGAAATTGATACATCGAATACCTGCATAAAAGTACGTAATGAAACATTTAAATACGTTTCATTTAAAACCGCCAAAAAACCGAAAAAAAGCAATGTTGTTTTGATCATGCGAAAATTGCCGCTCATTATTGAAGTAGGCATCCTATTATCTCCTAAAATATATCCAAATAACCACAGATACATCTAACTTTTTTCAAATTAAATGTATCTGTTATGTTTTAAGCTCCTGTATTCAATTACTGGTGTCTTTATCTATGGCAGGAAATTGTCTATCGGTATAAAAATTTAGACAAATCCCAATATGTACTAACACGCTCTTTCCAGACAAAGCTATATGTTTCCAATAAATCTTCAGCCCTTAACGGCTTCCGGCCAGTCAGCATCTGGACCGCATCACTTTGTACTGCCATCAGACCATCTCGAATACTAAATTCGTTAGTAACCATATCATTGCCGCAAAAGGGAACCGGAGATTGAGAAAAATCCCCATCAGTCGTTTTGGGAATATGGAGAGAATCTAAATATTCAAAAAAGTCAGCTGGACTAACTCCATAATAGGTATACGGTATGCCGGATACAGCGGCAATCATAGCGCAAATTTCTTTCTCGCTGATCAATTCTCCCCCAGTTACATCGTATGCCGTATTTAGTTCCCCTTTGCCCATCAATAATGCAGCTCCCACCCGGCCGCTGTCATCTTTTGCGATGAAGCTGGCTTTCCCGTCACCGGCCGGGGTAATCCATTTATTATCGCTTATATTAGCCAGCAATAGTGAATTAATCAAGTAATTTTCCATGTATAAATTATTTCTCATCACATTATATTCTATACCGCTATCTCTCAAATATTGTTCTGTTGCCGTATGATCTGGCAATACATATTGATTATAACCTTCGCGATCTGCCCCCAGAAAGGACGTATAGGTAAGGTGCTGCACGCCGGCAGCTATTGCTGCATCAATAACATTTTTATGCTGCTGAATCCGTTTCGGGCCATTAATAATACTCGACACGACAAATAATCTGTCGCTGCCCGTGAAGACCTTGATCATTTGTTTTTTATTATCATAGTTGGCTTCTTTTACTTCCACGCCTTGTTTGATCCACTGCTCCAGAACATGCGCAGGAATTCGCCGTAAATTTACACAAGTAAAAATTAAATTTTTACCCTCTACAGCTTTCAGCATGTTGCTTGCTACTCTGCTCCCTAATTGCCCATCCGTTCCAGTTACGATATAACGCATATAAAAATCCCTCCTTTTTTTTTCTATAAAAAATAAATTATTTATAAATTAAATACCTCTATTATTGATGTGAAGTAAAATCGTATTCCTTCTATATATTCTCACCTCCTTATCTGATATCTAATATTTTAGTTCTTTTTATATTAAAACTGAAATACAACTATGCTATAATTAATAAAATATTTTTATTAATTATGTAGACTGGAGAAAATATTATGAACATAAAACAGCTGGAATATTTTATCTATTTGTCTGATAGTCTTAATTTTTCAAGAACTGCACAGCATTTTTATGTAAGCCAGCCCGCAATCACACATCAAATGAATACGCTAGAAGATGAATTAAAAGTCCGCTTATTTATCCGTACTAAAAGAAAGGTTATCCTAACACCAGCCGGTACCTCTTTTTATAACGAGATAAAAGACATTCTCACCAGAATCCGTATTGCCATAACAAAAGCCCAAAATTACAACAGGGAATTTACATCCAATATCTCAATCGGATATGGCAGCAATGATGAGGTAAAATATATGTCTGAAATACTAAAATTATATAAACATAAATCCCCCCACATTTATGTTCATTTACAAACAGCTGCGTATGAAGAAAAAACTAATTTATTCGTCAATAATAAATTAGATATCCTTTTTACAACCAAAGAAAGTATTGCCACTTGTACCAACGCCAATTATTTTGAATTATTTACCAGTAAATTTGTATGCATCTTCCCAAAAGAACATCCATTATCCACTCACACGGTAATCAACATAAACGAGCTGCCTTGTGACTCCTTTGTCATATTAAATCCTCTGCAAAGTCCCCAGGAAATGACACGTGTACAAAATAAAATTCAAGAAAATTATCCAAATGCTGTAATTTATCTAAGCGATAGCCCCTATACGGCCTACGCCATGATCAAAGGCGGATATGGAATCGCTATAATGCCAGATTTTGCCAGTCCCACCGATAGCGATCTATCAATTATTCCTTTAGCTATTAATGAATCGATTTCCTTTGGCATTTGCTGGCACAAAAATGTAGTTCAACCAGAAATAAAAACCTTTGTTGCCATTACAAAAGAAGTCTACCATGCGACCACAAAACATGTTTGAACTCCTATGTACAAAATATTACCTCGCAAATATCTTACCATTTCCCTATTGATGAAATCATACATAATGTCAAATGTACGATCAATCATCATTTCCCGCCGGAAAGATGAACAAGTACTTCATAACAAGCCTTTCGTTCATTGTCATTTTGCAGATCTCTATGGAGTGTTTCTTGCTTAAGTACAAATGCCTTCATATCTTCAACCCACCGTTCAAAATGTTGCGCTGCATGGTTAAGAAGAAAATCAATAAGCTCATCCTCTTTAGTAATAGCTATCAGTTTTTTCAAATGGGCAAGGCAAAGACCCTCTGACTGGCTGTATGCCCGCTTCCCATCTGCAGATTGCAATGTATAATATATGTCCTGAATATATGCTTTTTCCAGCGGTATCAGCATGTGGCAGACAAAACAATGCTCGTTATCCACAGGCAGAACAGATTGCTGATGTCCTTGTAAAACCGACTGATATAATTTGGCAGCAACTTTTTCTGCAACAGAAATATACCCTAGAGAAAAATCATAAGAAGACGCCATATCATAGATCTGCCATGTATGCGATGAACACATGCCGCCAGCCTCTGCCAATTGATTCTGAACCGTTTGCTCTGTGCTCAACTGATATTGATACCAGGCCAAAAAATCAAATGTCGCTTTGGCAATATATTGACAAACCGGACATCCGTGCGCATATAAGTCTTGCAATACATTAAATGCAGGGAAAACATAAGCTGGTTCCGGTGTCAAAATGGGCGTTATCTTTTTTTCAACAAATGCAGCGGTTTGAGAGAACGTAACATTCGGGAAATACTGCTGTATAAAATGCTGTAATTCATTGGATTCATACCGAGCCGCATCAGCTAAACGGAGTACCTGTCGAACGGGTTTGTCAAGTTAAGTGTGTAAGTTTTTTTAGGTATCATAAAAGAAGATGCGTTACCAGTGATTGCTGGCTTTAAAATTTCTCGTATTTCAGGATACGAGCTTGCAGCTTATCATCCATAGCCAACTGGTTTCTGACCATCGCCCAGTTCTGGATATGATGCCCTTCCCACTTGGCATAGAGTTCCTTTACCCTGAGATAGAGAACCTTGAAGACAGATTCCTCGCTGGAGAACGAGCCCTTCTT
>NZ_LEKT01000029.1 GCF_001045675.1 Megasphaera cerevisiae DSM 20462 | reverse complement strand
ATCGACAGATCGGGGGCAATCATTAGATGTATTTTTCACAGAAAATTCATTAGTCTTCGAAATCACATGTCAGGATACGATCCGTTATATAAAATAAGAACCAAAGAAACCATTTTTTTGCTATGGGAGTCTACATATACTACAGTGCGCCGCTGGCGATGACCAATCCTGTCACGCCGGCGGCGCCGTTTTGCTTGAGTGTTTTTGCACAGGCTTCTAGGGTCGCGCCTGTCGTATATATGTCATCCACAAGCAGTATCTGCTTGCCGGCAGCATGAAAAGAGCCTTTCACTTCAAAGGCTCTTTTCATGTTTTCAGCCCGTTCTCCTTTGCTCAAATGCCACTGTGCCGGTGTCGGACGCACTCGCTGCAGCCCCTGACACCAACGCCAGTGCGTCTCTGCCCAGGAACGGAAAATAATTTCAGTCTGATTGAATCCCCGTTTCTGTTCTTTTTCCGGCTCCAACGGAACAGGAATGGCACAGTCCAAGTGCTGCAGCCGATCCATCCATGGAAATTTCCCCAAAAGGAATTGGCACGCAGGAACATATCGAAGGTCTCCCTTGTATTTTAAATGATGCAGAATCCGTCTGACGGAGCCACGGTACTCCGTCAGGCAATAACATCGATCCAGACTGCGGATCGCCGCTGTACGATTGATCATGCGGGGATGCCATATAGCTGCCAGGCAGGAGGAACACCACTCTCCCCGCCGTGCGGCTGAGGCACCGCAGGCAGGACAGCGCGGCGGATAGATCAAATTGGTCAGGCATTCCTTCCACTGGTTCAGCATATTTCTTCCTCCCGCAGCCGTTCTGTCAGCAGCGTAAAGCGGCTGCTCGTGCGAATATTTTGAACCGCGGCCAGAAGGGCCCGCTTCATCCCGACCAAAATAACCTTGCGCTTGGCTCTTGTTACCGCGGTGTAAAACAGATTGCGCTGCAGCATAATGGCATGGCTGCTGACAATAGCCATAATAACCGTTCTGTATTCACTGCCCTGGCTTTTATGAACCGTAATAGCATAGGCCAGTGTGATTTCATCAATTTCCTGCCCTTCATACCGGACATCCTGTTCCGGATACCGGACATGTATAGTGTCCTCATGAATAGCAAAAATTTTTCCGATATCGCCATTGAATACGCCTTTATCGTAATTATTTTGCTTCTGCATTACTTTATCCCCTGTCCGAAATATAAATTTACCATTTTTATATTCAGTTTTCTCCGGCGACGGCTGGTTGGTGCGTTCTTGAATGAGCTCGTTCAGTTTATCTACACCGCAGGGATTCTTGTACATAGGTGACAATACCTGTACAGAAAACACGTCTGACGTTTCCTGTACTTCTGCAGCATAAATCCGGCTGATCTGTTCTGCCCCTTCTTCTTCCTTTTCTATTTCGATAAGGCGAAATTCCTGATCCTCGTTGACAATAGGCGGCCGCCCATGATTGATAAGGTGCGCATTGGTAACGATACGTCCGCCTTCCTTTTGGCGAAAAATCGTATCAAGGCGTACGACCGGTACGGCTCCGGACCGAATAATATCATGAAGTACGGCGCCTGCGCCTACAGAGGGCAGCTGATCGGCATCACCGACCAGAATACACCGGCATTGCGGCGATAGTGCCTGCAGCAAATGATACATCATTTCCATATCCAGCATAGATACTTCGTCGACAATAACTAAATCTGCCGGCAGGAGTTTTGTTTCGTTGTATTCAAACACTTGAACCGGTCCGGAAAATCCGTCCGGAATCAAGAGACGATGAATGGTTTTGGCTTTGCGTTCCGTCGTTTCAGCCAGGCGTTTCGCCGCCCGTCCGGTCGGCGCACAGAGAAGGATACGAAGGCCTTCCTGTTCGGCCAGGCGTATGATCGTCTGTACCACCGTCGTTTTCCCGGTTCCCGGCCCGCCGGTAATGACCAGCATGCCGGTCTGAAGTGATCGCTCGACAGCCTCCCGCTGCTTATCCGCCAGCACAAAATGACACGAATCCTGCCATCTATCTAAAAAAAGCTGCACATGTGTCCTCACCGTCAGCGGCTTCATATGTACCATATCCAGAATGCGCTGTGCCGTATATTCTTCTTCTTCACAAGCCTCCGGCGTATAGACATAGGTGGTACCGCCATAATCTGCCGTACAAAGCTGCCGGCTGTCAATCGCTTCTCCCAGTGCATCATGTACAAAAAGACTGTCTGCCCTGAGGATCAACGCCGTCCGCCGTACCAGTTCTGTATCGGGAATGCAGACGTGTCCGTTTTGCGTCATATCGTGGAGCATATAGGTCAGCCCGGCTGCCAGCCGCATCGATGACTGCGGATTCATCCCGTAGGCCAGCGCGATTTGATCGGCTGTTTTAAAGCCAATGCCTTCAATTTCAGAAATCATGCGGTACGGTTCTTCTTGCAGCACATACATCACATCATCACCGTATTTCTGAACAAGACGTCCGGCATAGCGTCCGGCAATGCCATGCTGTTCCAGGTCCAATGCCATGTCATTGACCTGCTTTTCTTCATAAAAGGAATCCGTGATCATAGCCAGCTTTTTAGCCCCGATACCTTCTATTGTCAAGAGGCGCTGCGGTTCCTTGTCCATTACCGTCATCGTTTCACTGCCAAAAACCGCCACAATACGGTGCGCCAAAGAAGGCCCTATTCCTTTTACCGATCCGGAGCCAAGAAAGCGCTCGATCCCTTCCTCCGTATCAGGAATCAGTCTCTTCCACGCGGTGGCGGCAAATTGGCGTCCATAGCGCTTATGCTGAACCCATTTTCCTTGTATTTCCAGGCGGTCTCCTACCAAAGGCTTAGTCCCGTATCCGGTTACGGTCAGCAGCGAATCATCCGCCTCACTGCGTATGCGAAAGATAATATAATTCGAGTCAGGGGCTTCAAAGAGAACTCGTTCCGCTGCTCCCTGTACTATTTCCAACGTATCCATCATACTCACCGATCCATATGCTCCCGTTCATAATTTTTACTTTCATCCATAATGCACTGGTATATGTTCCTCAAATAGGGTGCCAGCGCTTTATGTCCGGCAAGACCTGCTATTTTATCCAGAACCTGCTGTTCCCGCCGGGGATCATAAATTTCCATATGATGTATTTTTTTATATTCTGCCACCTGTGCCACGAGCTTCATGCGCCGCTCCAATATATCCGTCAGCTCCCGATCCAGCTTATCTATTTCCCTGCGGCATTCTTCCAGTTCCATAGCGTCTCCCCCCTATACCAATTTTCCTACCGGCACAGGACGGACTGCTTCCCACCCATACAGCAGCAATACCATGACCAGTATAATCGTAAACCCGATGCGAACATACCGGGAACGAGTCAGCCCTTTATAAAAAGATTCCTGCTTGGTTTGCGTAATCTTATATTGTACATGGGCCTCTTTATTCAATATGCGAAAGCTTTCAAATTGCCGCCCCAGGTACAGCGTACCACTGAAATTCATTGTTACTGCCGCCTCTGCATCATCCTGCAGCAGAGATGCCAGCGCTTTTAACGACTGACAAAAGGAAGCAATAAAATTTTTATCGGCACAGCCGCAAAAAAAAGCAAATATACTAATTTCGGCTTCACGGATACCATCTTTGATTTGAATCTGAAGAAACGGATACATTTCGCAAATATCCTTTATCCAGATCAAAACACGCTGTCTTTTTTCACCAGCTAACTCATATCTAAGCTGCCCTTGCGCCGGGGCCAGTGAGATATCTCCGGACAGCGTCAGGCGGCAGGCGCCATAATAATGCCGCAGTCTTTTTTTCCAGTTCATCAGTCTGCCTCCTTATGAAGTTTAGCTCCACAATGAGGGCAAAATTCAGCTCCAATCGGAGTTTTTTCTCCACATTCATGGCAATATTCCGTATTTTCATTCTTTGCAGATACCATTCTTTCCCCCTTCTCAGGCAGACAAGATGGGTCTTTCTGATATGCGATACGGTCTATACGATGCTCCATATGATCCATACGCGAACGAATTTCCGCTTCTGACACAGCCACGCGTTCCTTCAGCCGGTCCGTTTCTAAACTGTTGCGCTCCATCTGCTGTGCCGCAGTCAGATCTTTCATAATGGCAATACTAATTGCCGCCAGCAAGGGACTGAGCAATAGAGAAAAAAGTCCCCACAAGATAGGACTGCGACCCCGACGGCTGGCAAATAGAGCCACCAGAACACAAAACGCAAGATATATAATAGCAGACATTATTTTCACCTCATTTACAGATATGTTTATTATACGCCAGAAGGACAACCGTGGGAAGAGTTCTTCCAATACATCACTGGTAATGCCCTGCAATACATAATATGTATTTGTCAGGCCCGTCATCATCCTATATAATAGGTAGGTGAGTTTTTTTTTATATCTTTCCAGGTATCTTACATGAGTAACTATATTATGAAGAAGGTTGTGATTGAATGAAGGAAGAGGAACAGCAGCAAGGGCTGCGCCGCAGCCTGAAAGCCCGCCATATGAATATGATCGCTATTGGCGGCGCGATCGGTACGGGTCTTTTTGTAGCAGGCGGCGAAACCGTCAGCTCGGCTGGGCCGGGCGGAGCTCTCCTGGCGTATTCTTTAATCGGTATTATGGTATATTTTCTGATGACCAGTCTTGGGGAAATGGCTGCCTATCTGCCGGTAAGCGGCTCGTTTGAAACCTATGCCAACCGCTATGTCGATAAGTCCCTCGGCTTTGCGCTGGGCTGGAATTACTGGTTCAACTGGGCTATTACGGTAGCGGCCGAGCTGGTAGCCGGCTCTCTTATCATGAAGTATTGGTTTCCCGATGTACCGGCAGCCGTATGGAGCGGTATGTTTTTGGTTATCTTATTTATTTTAAACTATCTTTCGACTCGTTCATACGGTGAAAGTGAATTTATCTTTGCCGGCATCAAGGTGTTGACAGTCTTGATTTTTCTCTTTGCCGGTACCTGTCTGATCCTTGGATTCGGCCCCGAGCCATCGCCTGGATTTACCAATTGGACGCTGGGTGACGCCCCGTTTGTCGGGGGTTTTACCGCCATGCTCGGTATCTTTATGGTGGCTGGTTTTTCTTTTCAGGGAACAGAAATGATCGGTATTGCCGCCGGTGAAAGTGAAGATCCGGAAAAAAATATTCCCCGGGCGGTACATTCCATTTTTTGGCGTATTCTTTTATTTTATTTAGGCTCTTTCATTATTATTGGTTTCTTGATTCCTTATACGGATCCTAACCTCTTAAATACGAGCATTGAAAATATTTCTATCAGCCCCTTTACCCTGGTTTTTCAACGATTTGGACTGGCGGCGGCGGCTTCTCTTATGAACGCGGTCATCCTAACCGCTGTTTTATCCGCAGGAAATTCCGGACTGTACGTTTCGACACGCATGCTGTATGCCATGGCGGAAACAGGACAGGCTCCCAAATGTTTTCTCAAGCTGAACAAACGCGGTGTCCCCATACATGCACTGCTGGCAACAGTCGTCTTTGGCTTTGCCGCCTTTCTCACCTCCCTTATCGGTGAGGGCAAGGCATACGACTGGCTTGTCAACATCAGCGGAATGGTCGGCTTTATTACCTGGATCGGCATTGCTATCTGCCATTTCCGGTTTCGTCGTGCGTATATCGCCCAGGGAAAGGATTTGAATGATCTGCCCTACAAAGCAACGTTTTTCCCATTCGGCCCGTTATTAGCGCTTATCATGTGCATCATCGTTACTGCCGGACAGAATTATTCCGCTTTTACGGGAACAGAAATCGACTGGTACGGTGCCAGCGTAGCTTATATTGGGATTCCTATATTCTTTGCCGTTTATTTATATCATAAATATAAACACCATACTCATATTATTCCGTTAAAAGAAGTGGATCTTTCACGCTGTAAAAAATAGCGGGACGTAAAAAACTGTCACATGAGATATTATATCTCACGTGACAGTTTTTTTATATACGCAACGCCGCCGCATGAAAGAAAACAGGGGCTCTGCCATTATGTCATTTATGATTTTTAAATGCACTGAGAGCCGACGCAATCGGAACCGTCAGTATGACGCCAAAGCTTGCCGAAAAGCCTTTCATGATTTCAATGCCAATGGAATTGGAATTGATAAGCTGCAGATACGGAAGATCATAGGCATAATCCAGTACCCATACCCCCAGGGAACCGCCGAAGAAGGCCAAAATAAGCGTCGTCGACATGGTACCCATGACATCCCGCCCTACGTTCATGCCCGCTTCAAACAACGCTTTTCGTGAAATGGCGGGATTATGCCGTTCAATTTCCGCACAGGCTGAGGTAATATCCATGGCAATATCCATAACAGCACCCAGGCTGGCAAAAAGGACGCCGGCAAAGAGAATCTGCCCCACATCAATCAACGTATTTTGAGCGACGAACATGAGATTTTCAATATTGGATACATTATACCCGGACAGGTTGGTCAAATGCCCAAAGATAATGGCCGCCACCCCAGCCGCAATGATACCGCCCAGAGTTGCCAGAAATGCCGTAATCCCCTTTTTAGTCCAGCCGTTGATCAAATACATGGTAGCCGCTAAAACAACGGCAGACGTGATCACCGCGGCCAGTACAGGCGACATGCCGCGAAAAATCATAGGAAAAAACAAGAAGGCAAAGCAGATGAAGGTAAAGACAAGGGCCGCCGCCGACTTCATCCCCTTTTTGCCGCCAATAAGACATAGCAGAATAATGAATACACCGATGTATACATAAATCGGCATAGAGCGATCCACGTTATACACCGTACTGATATCCAGTTTCCCGACAGTACTGGAGATGACGATGACATCCATACCGGGACGGCACACCGTACCAAAGAGAAGCCCGTTAGGGCAATTAGCCTGTACGAGGGCGCCCTTCTGTTCCCCGCTTTCAATACGAAGCGTCACGATCTGATCTCCGACACGACTGCCATTTTCCTGCAGGTTATCCTGAATAATATTCACTACCTGCGCTTTTTCAAAGGTCCTGCCTTGTGTGTTGACCAGCTGCGGTTTTTCCACTTGGTTGTAAACGTGCAGAAATACACCGCCAGCCGTAAGCAACACAACAATGACGACAAGACGCAGCCATTTACCTGTATTCATTAATTTTTAACGATGCTGTACGATTCATCAATGGGCGAGCCTGTCGCTACGTCGTAGGTGTTGATCGTAAAGGTATCTCCCGTAATACGAACAACAGAATAGGTCGGGCGCCAGGTCTGGCTGCGGGCGGCAATATAGTCCTGCTGCTGCGGAATAAGATTGTAAAATTTGGAGCCGGTAGCCGAGTTGGAGGACATATAGAAAACACCCTTAGGGTTCCGCAGAACGCCCTGCTGCATATCAGCAATAGTGTAGCACAGATTCTGCGATACATAGTTATTTTTGAAATCTTTATTCTTCAAAGCGGCACTCAACAAATTATGCGCCTGACCGCTTTGTCCTTTAACCTTAAATGTATCAAAGTCAGCATGATTCTTACCGTCGCTGCTAAGCTGATAGGTACGGGCGTAGGTATGATCGTGCCCCTGAAGAACAACGTCTATCTTATTGGCATCATAAATCGGCGTAAGCTGTGTTCTGAGAAGAATGCCATCCGAATCGGAATGATCCAGCCCGCTTCCGTAGATATCCTGATGCATGACGACGATCCGCCATTTGGTATCCGGATGCGCGTTGATCGCCTTTTCAATCAACGTCTGATGGTCTGCCGCATTGTAGTTATTGGCATTGATGACGATAAACAAGGCATTGCCGTAGGTATAGTAATAGCCATGACCGGCCTTTGTCGGATTGGCTTCTTCTGTAAAGGGATTGGGCACATTGAAATGATTTTGATAGCCGCTGGTCAGGCTGTCATGGTTGCCTATACTGGTAGCTTCTGGCAGACTGCGTAGTGCCGCGGCTGAAAGGTATCCAGCATATTGATATTCCTGCAGCTGTATTTTATCAGCTTTTTGATCTCCTGCCGGTTCATTGATCTGATCTCCCGGTGATACGAGGAAATTAATTTCCGGATGCTGTGTCAACGCCGTATTCAACGTTTTATTCCAGTTATATGAATCATTCCGGGCCGCAATTTCACCGTCTTGCGCTGCCGCGCCTTCAGAAGGCGTCTGGCCTGCCGAAGCACCGATCTGCGGGTCACCTACATACATAAAGGTAAAATCATTGGGATTGCCCGTTTTGATTGGCTGCGAAGCTTGCCATTTGCCGTTGACTTTGACTTGATACCAATAGGTCGTTTCCGGTTTCAAATCTTTGATTTCCACCTTATTGGTATAATAGGTCACGCCGCTAATCACTGTACCCTCTTTAGAAATACCTTTAAAGGTTTTAGCATGGCTCATATTTTTATCTGTTGAAATACGGACTTCTGCCTTGTCCGCTCTTTCTTTGGAATACCAGCCAAAATTCATACGCGTGGCATCGGCACCGGGAGCCATTGAGACTTGTTCATAATCTGTCTTGACCTTATCCCAGTTGTCTTTCCATTGCTGCCAATCCGTCTGATCAGATATGCTGGTACGCGTCATGACCTGCGGGGTGAGTGACGCATCATTCCAATGCTCCGTGGCCGCAAATACACCGACAGAAGCCATACATAATACAGCCGCCACATATGAAGCAATGATCTTTTTGTTTTTGTGAATGTGAAAAGGACACATAATTGCAACATCTCCATTTTGTTTTAGTTTTTAACTCTATTTACTGTACCCTCTATATGTAAGAAAAATGATCTTATCCTGTCAAAATTATGTAAATTATTTCACAATCACCTTACGCACCTGATCATATGCCAAATCAAAGCCATTCGGTTCTGCTTCCAGCATATTGAGATACATGTAGGATAGCTGCGAACCCACATAGTTGCGAAAATGGTTAAACGGTGCTCCTTTGAGATCATTTTCGCTCATTCCATATTTCTGGAACGCGATTTTTTTCAAAAGCGTAACGGTCTTTTGTGCTGCTGGTGAAGACAGTACCCAATCATGATCTCCCAAATGGACGATGTAGCCTTCCTGGTGATGCGGCGACGGCAGCCCGGTACCGGCACTGTTTAATAATCCATAGGAAACAGGATCCTTTCCTGCCATAAGAGCAGCCGCTTTCAGCCATCCCACAACATCCGCTTCATCCTTTGCAGACGTAGGCGCTCCATGCGCACAGGCCTGCGCCACTACTTCGTCCGGCGGAAACCCGCGGTAAATCACTTCTGCCAACGCAATCACATGATGTGCCCCCTGGCCGGCAATAGTATATTCCTTCAATGAAGACCCATCCTCCTGCCACTGGAATACAAAGGGTTTGGAAATATCATGCAGTGCCTGTCCGGCAATCGCAATATCGCGGTGAACAGAATAAAAAAATACTTCTTCATAGGTTTGACAGATATATTTTGTTATATGCATATTGCTGTTAACATGTGTCGCAAGTCCCCCCGGATAGGGATGATGACTACCATAGCCGCTTCCCGGCGCGGTTTTGAATTTCTGTACGCTGCCGTTAAAAGGAGGCAGCAAATGTTTTTCGTCGATTTTAGCCGTATCAATCAAGCCCTGTGCGGCCAACGCGCTGTACAGACGCTGTATGGCACTGCCCGAGGTGTATTCCTGCATAAACGTAGGTACCGGATGCTGAAGCAAGGTTAGAACAGATTGCTGCAAACCTTTATTTTCAATGGTACGCACGGTGCTGATAATGTCATCAAAAGCATGCTGTATCAACGCTGATGATTCCGCCGCTTCCACAGCCTGCTGCGGAATAGCAGCAAAGGCTACTGGTTTAATTGTCCGTTTAGCGCTGTCCAGCGCTTTAGCCAGAGACAAAGACGGCATGGAAAACATCGCCGCCCCTAAAGCAGAGCCTGCCGCTAATTTTAAGAAGCCCCGTCGTGTCATTTCGTGAAAAAGATGTTCTGAATGTTCTGAATTCGTTTGCGTATCCATATATAATATGCCTCCTCTTGTAAATGATGAACTGCCGTTAGTGTACAAGGATTTTATGTAATTTTTGTATTACTTCTGCAAAGATTTTGAAAAATAGCGAAATACGCAAAAAAAAGAGGATATAGCTCGTAAATTTTAAAAATTTACATAATTCATAACATGTTTTTACAAAAACGTGATGTATGAGCTGTACTCTTGTAAATAATACTTGTACTTACATAAAGTGCGATATACAAAGGGAGGAATTTGTTATGTTTGGATTAGGAATACCTGAATTAGTATTGATTTTAATCATTGGATTAGTTGTCTTCGGACCAGGCAAGCTGCCTGATATTGGCAACGCCTTGGGAAAAAGCTTAAATGAATTTAAAAATGCGGTAAACGGCGTTACTGTAGATGAAGTAAAGAAGACGGCCAATACGGCAGACACGACAGTATCTAAAGCAACTACAGCTAAAGTGGAAAAATGAGGCTGAGGGAATGAATGATCTTACCGTGCCATCCCATTCCGCCAGCCGGACAATGACCCTTACGGGGCATCTGACCGAACTGCGCCGCCGTCTTATCTGGTCGATTATCATTACCGCGGCCGGCATGATTGTCAGCCAATATTTTATCGACGAAATCATGTATTTCCTGACTTCTCCGGCAGGAAAGCTCTATTTTATTAAACCGGCAGAGGCTTTTTTCATTTATTTTAAGGTAGTCCTGACGTCTGGTGCCATTGTAGCGTCGCCATTTCTTTTTTATGAATTTTGGGCATTTCTTATCCCCGCCTTCAGTCAAAAAGAAAAGACTGTTTTATCGCTCCTGGTCCCGTCTTCCTTAATTCTTTTTATCAGCGGTATTGCTTTTGCTTTTTTTATCGTACTTCCCAAAGGGCTTGATTTTTTTATGGCATTCACCAGCAGTACGGTCCAACCCATGATTTCGATGGAAAGCTATTTGGATTTCGTACTTATGCTGGTTTTGCCATTCGGATTTATTTTCAATCTGCCTCTAATCCTGCTGGTATTTGCTCAAATGGGGCTGATTTCATCGGCTGGTCTGAAAAAAAAACGGCGGTATGTCATTTTTGCCGCCTTTATTCTTGCCGCTGTGATCACTCCGACGACAGATATGGTATCGCAATGCTTTTTGGCAGCACCTATCATTGTCTTGTATGAAATAAGCCGGATAATAATTCAATATATTATGCAAAAATAATGTTATCACTCAAAAAAAAACGGATTGTGCTGTTGAAATGATGTTAATGGCACGATCCGTTCTTTTTCGAAAATTTCTCCTGCGGCTTGTTCGTGTTGAGTTTCTGTCAAGCCTATGATATAATTTTTATTATATTGATATTATTTATCATTTTCCCATAAGGAGTGATATACTATGCTGCATACCTTATTTCAAAACTTTCGTACGCCAACGGGCCGTTTGGGGAAAGTCATTTTATTTGCCATGAACCGGGGCCACCGCCCTTTTTGGAATTGGTCCTGGACAGACATACCGATTCCTGACCATGCCCATATGCTGGATATTGGCTGCGGTGCCGGCGGTAATATTCACACGCTGCTGCGGCAATATCCCTCCGTCACCGTGGACGGCATTGACATTTCGGAGGCCAGTGTGGCGTATAGCCAAAAAACAAATGCCGCATACCTCGGAAGCCGCTGCACAATCCGTCTCGGAACAGCTGAGCAGCTTCCTTACGAGGACAATGCCCTCGATATCATTACGGCATTTGAAACCATTTATTTTTGGCCTGACTTACCTCGCGCCTTTGCTGAAATTTATCGCATCTTAAAATCCGGCGGTACATTTTTGATCGCCTGTGAAGCCGGTGATCCAGCAGATACCACTTGGACAAAACGGATAGACGGTATGGTCGTATACGCTCCTGAAGAATTAAGCCGTGCGTTACAGCAGGCAGGCTTTACGCCGGCCATGCCGCAATGGCACACAAAGGGCTTGGGCACAAAGCCGTTCCGCATCATCGCTAAAAAATAATCGACATATTGCCATTACAGCAAACAATCCCCTGACGCCTAAAATGCGTCAGGGGATTGTTTGCTGTAAAACCCTATTGGCTCCTTCACTCCTGCGTATAATGCTTGACCAGCGCCTGTGTTCCCAAATCTCCATTTCCCATGGCAGCCAGTTCCTTATAATTTTCCAGCACCTGCCGGAGAATATCCAAATGAAGCTCCTTCTTTTCTGATTCATCCGATGCAATCTGCATATCCTTAATAAAATGCTTCATGTAAAATCCCGGCGCATAATCATGATTTACAATTTTTTCGCCAAAGGCGTCAAGCTGCGCACTGCCGGCCGCTCCTGTTGCCAGAGAATGCAGCAGAATCTGCGAATCCAATCCCTGCGCTTTAGCGTATGACAAGGCCTCACATACACCTGACAAGGTCCCGGCAATCATAATCTGATTGGCCATTTTAGCATGCTGCCCAAAACCGGCTTTTCCCTGATAATTAATATTAGTTCCCATCGCCTTGAATATAGGCAAGCATACTTCAAAATCTTCTTCATCACCGCCAACAAGAATGGACAACGTCCCCCGGATGGCCCCCGTATCACCGCCTGTAACCGGAGCATCCATTACATGAAAGCCAGCCGCTTTGCCTTTTTCATACAGCATTTCTGCCAGAGACGGACATGTCGTAGTCATATCGATCAGATATGTCCCCGGAGACGCGCTTTCAAAAATATTTCCTTTTTTACAGTAGATTTCCACTACATCCGGTGGAAATCCCACCATGGTGATCACTGCGTCGCAATGCTGAACACATTCGCTGATTGTCGGGTAAAAGGCTGCCCCTTCGTCAATAACATCCGCTGCCTTTTCCTGATTTCTGGCAAAAATCCGCAGATTAAAGCCCGCCTTCATAAGGTTACGCACCATGGGCTTGCCCATAATGCCGACACCGATAAATCCAATTGTTTTCATGCTCTTATTCCTCTCCTTTGCACTGGTAATGCCGTGGTATCATTGGCATTCATATTCGGTTGCCCGAGTATTTTTGCCGGTCTCCTAGGTTCTCCGACAGCTGTGCTGCGCCGGTAATCCATGGCGTTTCCGGCGGTAAGATACCTGCAAGTATACTCTTGATTTACATTATACTCCAAAGAGGAACAGATAGAAAATACTATGTAAAAAAAACAGATGATTTCAGAAAAAAATTCAAATAATACTTTTTTTGAAGTGTTATTTTTACACTGCTGGCAAACAAACCAGTACCACCGTATGTAAATCCCGGAGGCTGAAGGATATACTTCAGCATTTTATTTTTATCATCTATATCAACACGGATAGAATCGCAGGGTATCTTTAGCCAAATATTCAGTGAAAGATACCCGGAAGTCCCCGGCGCATTGTCACTACAGCAGAGATACTTTTATTTATTTACAATCTTTCCTATATTTTTCAATTCTATCGAAATCGTTCCATCCGGATTGTTGATAAATTGAATATAATCTGTATTTTCCACATACTCCGATGGGAATATAATTTCAATTCCCGTATCGGTCTTGATTTTATGGCTCCGTCCCGCCTTCTGCACAAAATCCTTTTGCACAGCTATAGCTGCAGGAAGCTGCGCTTCTTGTACCTGCGCTTCAAATTCCTGCTGCATTACACTGGAATGAGCGAATACATCGGCTCCCAAATGCTGTGGCGAAAAGGTATCTGCGGTTTCGGCATTTTCTGTCAGATAATTTTTAGTTTTCGATAATGCCTCTACCGGGCTGGCCCCATGCTCTTGCGCTACTTTCGCAGCAATCGTACTGACGATTTTAACCGCCTCTCTGCCAGAGATAACCGACGTACACTGCAGCAGCCGATCCGGCAGAACATACACCGGCTCTCCATTCAGCTGCCGCTTCGTATCAACAAAATGAATCGAAAAATCCTGAAGATTAATAATGGCGTAGGCTTCCGCCTTCTGCGATACGCCCGGCAAAATAGCCTGATGCTTTATGAGCTGATTACAGACCATTCCTCCGTCATCTAGAATCTGATGCGTATAGGCCGTCTTGTTATCCAGCAGCAGCAATCCTATGCAGTGCGCATCATTGTCATTCTGAAAATCGACGGCGAGAAAATCTATGGATTCAGACACGTCGCACTGAGCTAATATCTGGTAAAGTTCTTTACCGGCAGTGGCCGCAAATTCACCGAATTCCATCGCTTTGCCGGCGAGCTGCTGGACCAGGGACTGAAAAGAGCTGGTGGCATAAAAGACACCGGTCTTTTGCCCTGGATCATTGAGAATACGCATGATCCGTTTGTCTACGTATTCATAGACAATATCACTGCCGAAATCCAATTCCTTCTGTGACAAAATACACATGTTGGTATTAAAATCAAAAATATGAAGTATTGCTTTATGTATTATCATGATGTGTCATCCTTTAGTTTTTTTGTTTCAATTCAAAAACACTTACCTCACGGGAGCACAATACCCGCAGCGGCAGCCAGTGTCCCGTCCCTCTGTTCACATAGCCGCGGCACCTGCCGCTGGCAAACATTCCCCGCAAATATTTAAACCCTACAGCCTGCACGAGCGGACCGATAAGAGCTACCTGCGCGCCATGTGTGTGTCCGCAGAGCGTCAGCGGTATATTATGACGGAAGGCTTCATCGATAAATGCCGAGTGATGAGCCAGCATAACGACAAAGGCATCTGTAGGAATGCCCTGCAATGTTTTTTGGACATAGGCTTCCCGCTGACGGGAAAATTCTTTATCTCCCTTGGCAAAGCTGTAATCTGTACCGGCAATATAAAATGGCCGGTCATCCTTTCCCGTGCAGCCGGTCATGCCGTTTCCTCTGCCCGTACTGACCACGATATGACTGTTGCGCATAATTCGGACAGGAGTTTCCTCCAGCATGGCCGTAATTTGGTTAAAGCCGCGGTAATATTCATGATTTCCATAACAAAAATCCATTCCGTCAGGAAACCTGGAAGCATTCTGCTGCAGAATCTGCCGGCATGCCGGCAATAAAGATAATTCATCAATCAAATCCCCTGTAATTTCCACACGATTGACGCCTGCCGCTGCCAACGCGTCCAGCGATTCCTGCAAGCGGCGAGGACTGAAAAAAAGTCCCATATGAAGATCTGATAGCTGTCCGATTTTGTACCCGTCCAGATAATCAGGCAGTCTGGGAAATGCCAGTCGATGATACGTTGTATCCAAATAGCTTTCGCCTGCAAAAGTCCCTCCGGCACTGACCGTAACTGCCGCCAGCGGGATTGCCGCAGCCGTTCCCTTAATAAAGGTCCGGCGTGTAACCGTTCTGGCGGCGGCAGTATTTTCTTTGCGTTCCTTTGTTTCCGGACGGTGCCGGGGGCGCAGCATACGAATAAAAAAGCAGCAAATAGCCCCTATCAAAAGAACGGGGAACGCAAAAAAGAACATAAAAAGCCAACTCAGAGCCGCCAGACTGCCGTAAAACAACACCGGATGAAATACATTTTCCAGTTCTGGAAATGCAGTACTGTAATATGCCAGTTCACCGGCCGCAATTATCGTAACGGATACGGCGGCACAGGCTACCAGCACCTTGCGGCTGCTGCGGAACATGTAATTCCACAAGGCAATAGAAAAAACGGCAATACAGGACATACTAATCATTAAGCTGATTAAAAACATACCTTTCACGTTATATCATGGCAGTGATTTTTCCGTGCGGCCCTGCCCATGGCACCGTCGTATATGCCTGACATGGCAGCCACTGCCATTCCTCCTTTTCTATCAATTTACCGCTCACCACAGTTCCTTTATACATTGTCATCTGCCAAATTTTATGAGAAAAAACATGTTTTATCGTACCGATAGGGGCTGCCTTGACTGATACCGTGAGCCCCATGCGCTGCAATAGGTCCCGAACTGCCCGAATACCGGCTTCGCCACTGCCGATCACATTGGGAAACTCCCACATGGAGGCCAGCAGTCCCTTGTCCGGACGGCGATGTATCAGCCAGCGGGCCGCATCGGTTACAGCAACGACGGTGATATTCTCTGTGGGAACATGTTTTTTCGTAAGACGTACCGGCAATTCGGTTTCCATGCCAGCTCGTCTGGCCTGGCAGTATGCGGTGAGCGGACAGGCTTCGCAGCGCGGATGCTTGGGGATACATATCATAGCGCCAAAATCCATGAGGGCTTCATTAAAATCTCCGGCACGATCTGCCGGAATCTGCGCTTTGGCCAGCGCTGTGATTTGCTGTTTCACCGAAGCCGATAAAATATTATCGCCGATCCGGTACAGCCGGGCAAATACACGCAGGACATTACCGTCCACCGCTACCTCCGGTTTGCCATATGCAATGCTGAGAATCGCTCCGGCCGTATAATCACCGACCCCTTTGAGCTTCAGTATTTCTTTTTTTGTATCAGGCACGGAACCGCCGTACACTGACTGTACCTCCTGCACTGCCGCATGCAGATTACGCGCCCGTGAATAGTATCCCAATCCCTGCCACTGACGCAAAACTTCGTCCTGCGAGGCTTCTGCCAATGCCGGGATATCCGGAAAGCGATCCATCCAGCTGTCATAATACGGACGCACCGCCTCTACCTTTGTCTGCTGCAGCATAATTTCCGAAACCCATACCTTGTACGGATCACGCCGGGAACCGCACCGCCAGGGAAGCTCTCTGCGATGTGTCCTGAACCACTGCAGCAGTACCGGTGCCCAGTGTTCTGTCTTTTCTTCTGGTTTTATATGATCATGGTTACATTTCATTATGATTTCCATTCCTTTAGCAATGAATCCGCCTTTACACGACAAGCTACTAATAATTATATACTATTATGTTTGAAAAAGGCAGGGCATATGCTACAATATACAATAGATGTAAAAAGGAGCATTTATTATGGAACAAGATCCGTTAAAACATATTCTCGAATATAATTTGGACTTAGGAAAAAATAAACCTGATACAGTACACCGCGATGAAAGCTATTGTCCTTTTTGTGATGTTGCTAATTTAAAAAATGTCATCGAAACAAGAGGGCATATGATTTGGCTTGAAAACGCGTTTCCGGTCTTAAAGGATTCATGGCAGACTCTCATTATTGAAACAGATGACTGTGACGGTGACTTTTCGACATATTCACGGGAATACGCGGTCAAGCTGATGCAGTTCGGTTTGGAAAAATGGCAGCAGGTCAAGGCCATGGACACATTTAAATCGGTCGTATTTTACCGCAATCATGGCTATATGTCCGGCGGCACCATTCATCATCCTCATTCTCAGATCGTCGCTTTTAAAGAGTATGACTATCACGAGGATATCAAGCCATATCATTTTACAGGCAAACCGATTCTTCTCGGCGACGGCATTGAAATCAATTTATCGCTCCGCCCTATTATTGGTTTTTACGAAGTCAATTTAATTTTGACAGACAGCACGAAGCTGTCCGCCTTCGTAAACTATATGCAAATTACAGCTTCTTATTTTATGCGCTGTTTCGTCAGATTCAATGACAGTTATAATATTTTCTTTTATGATTTTCCCGGCGACGGTGCTTTATATGTTAAAATCATTCCCCGCTTCCTGACCAATCCCTTATTCGTAGGGTATATGGTACCGCAAATCACAAACAGCGCCCATGCGCAGCGTTTCATCAACAGACTCCGCAGCGCGCTCATGATAAAGGGAAATCCGAACCAACGGCCATAATGCTGGCATGGCAGGTGCGGGAACGTAATACATTCATTATTTATGGAAGGATGTACCCATGCGATTATTTGCAATTGGAGATTTACATTTATCGGGCAACCCACCCAAAAAACCAATGGAAATATTCGGCCCCCGTTGGAAAAACCATTGGAGCCGTATAAAAGAAGATTGGCGGAACCGCGTTACCGAGGACGATGCGATTCTTATTGCCGGTGATACCTCTTGGGCCATGCATCTGTCACAAGCCCAGGAAGACTTAAATGAAATACGGGCTCTGCCGGGCCGCAAAATACTGATCCGCGGCAATCATGATTATTGGTGGGAAAGCGCCGGCAAGCTGAACCGTTTGGATGCCGCACATAATATGCAGTATTTATATGGCAATACCGTGACAGTGGATGACGGACGTATCGCTATCTGCGGCACTCATGGCTGGGTATGCCCCGGCGATATTCATTATCGTGAAGATAAAGACGCTAAACCATACCGCCGCGAGCTTCTTCGGGTGGAACGCAGCCTTCAGGAGGCTGAAAAAATGGGATGCGCGCACACCATCCTCCTTCTTCACTATCCGCCTGTATGCGATCTGACAAAACCCAGCGGTTTCACGGAATTACTGGAAAAATATAAGGTTCCCTTATGCATCTTCGGGCATCTGCACGGTATGCAGCCAAACACGATGTTCCCCCGTCTCTACAACGGCACACTTCTTCAGCTTGTTTCTGCCGATTACCGTGATTGCAAGCTGTTAGAAATCACATTCGATAAAGAGGAATCTGCTCATGAGCCAAATTGCTAAAAAACACTTGTTAGCCGGTATCATTTTTGGTGATACGGAAACAGGCGAATACATTTATCTTCCCGGTGGTGAGGTCGGTGCAGAGCATCCTCTCTGTGTATTCGAACACGACGGCACCAAGGAAGATATTGATCTTGATATGGCTGGACATCTTATTGATCACCTGACATTGAAAAAATGTATCCATCCTACATTGGGAAATACATCGTTTTAAAAAACACTATACGGTTATAGCCCAAACAGGCTGGTCATCTGACCAGCCTGTTTGGTATTGCATTGGCTTTACACGCTATGCTCTGTCAGCTGTATCCACCTGCGGGGCTGCTGCAAGGGTAAACCAAAAAGTTACTCCATCGGTTTCATTTCTCATACCATATCGCTGCCCATGCAGCTTGACCAGCGCCGAAACAATTCCCAGACCCAAGCCATGGCCGCCAAAGGTTCGCTGCAAATTGCGGGTCCGTGACGTATCCACTTTGTAAAAAGGCTCCCAAATCCGCTTTTGATATTCTTCTGGAATTTGTATTCCCTGATTATAAATGCAAATGGTATATATCCCCTCTTGAGATACAGCATCAATGACGATTTTCCGTCCGGCTCCCGTATAATCGATAGCGTTGCTTAGAAGATTGGTCAATATCATGTCAACTCGTTCGGGATCTCCATAAACCGCCATTTCTTCAGGCAGATTCCATTCCATCAGAATTTGCTTATGACTCAGCGTATTCGCAAATCGTTCTTTAGCTTCATCCGCCAATGCGCCGAAATCAAAAGTCGTCATTTCTAATCGAAACGATCCGGTTTCCAGTCGGGACAGGTTCAATAAATCCTTAACCAGACTATCCATCTTTTCCGTTTCACTATGAATGATTTTGCAATACCGCTGCCGGGTATCTTCATCGACATCCAGACTATCCAATCCTTCCGCATACCCTTGAATAATAGCCAGCGGTGTCTTTAATTCATGGGACACGGCAGATATAAAGGATTTCCGCATATGCTCTACTTCTTTTGCCTTATTAAGCTGTTTTTGCAGTTCTCCATTTGATTCTTTCAATGCATTCAAAGCTGTATTCAATTGCTGTGACAGCATATTGAGACTGCTGCCAAGCTGTCCGATTTCATCCTTACGTGTCCCATGCCATTTTTTAGAGAAATCAAGCTGGGTCATAGAAGCTGATAAACGTTTTAATTCTAACAGCGGCTTCGTCAGTCTGTTGGCAAAAAGCAACGCTCCCATGACAGCCGCTGCCAGCCATACAAAGCCAAAGGTAAAGATAAAAGACTGCACAATATCAATACTTTCCTGCATCGGCGCTACGGGACGGCTGATAAGCAGATAGGTATGTTCCCGAATGCGGTAAATCAGATTAAAATACTGGAAATTTTTACTTGGCTGATACGATTGCACCTTATCGATCTCTGATTCATCCGGTTTTTCTCCCTTCAGCAAATCAAGCATTTCCTGTATATGCTTAGGCGGCTGAAGCTTTTCTATTTCCTCCACCGATTCTTTTTCCTTGCCCACCGCGACGACGATATTATTTTCATTTGCTTTTACAGGTCCAATCAAAACACGCCGGCCCGGCCGTGAGGAATACACCAGCCGGCTGTTATCGATGATAAGGACATCTGCGCCGAGATTCTGACTGACTTCGTCTATATCTTCTTCCCCATCCATACCCTCCTTTTGATAAATTCTGCTGATTTCGTGACTGGCCTGAATCATGTTATTTTTCTTGATTTCGTAAAAATATGGGTCAAATCCCAAGCCAATCGCCACTAACAGCGTCATCAGGCATAAAAGAGTAAAACCGGCTACATATAGACATACCTTGGTACGAAGCGATAGTGATATCATTTTATATCATAGCGGTATCCGTAGCCGCGGACGGTTTGAATAAATTTCCCCTTATCACCCAGCTTGATTCGCAGGCGATTGATATGTGTATCCACGGTACGCAAATCACCATAATATTCGTAATTCCAGACCTTGTTAAGTATTTGGCGACGGCTTAGTGCCTTTCCGGTGTTAATCATGAGGTAATTGAGAAGTTTATACTCAGTAGGACTCAAATCAATGTTTTTGCCGTCCAGTACAACCTGCCTTGCTTCTCTATCAATAGATACACCCTCCTCTCCCCCTCCTTCGCCTTCCTTTTGGGTCCGCCGCAAAAGAGCCTTAATTTTAGCTACGAGAATTTTGGGACTGCAGGGCTTGGTAATGTATTCATCAACACCCAGGTCATATGCAAAAAGCTGGTCAATTTCTTCTCCCTTTGCCGTCAGCATCATAATCGGCACAGTCGATTCACGACGGATTTCACGACATACGGTCCAGCCGTCATAGCCCGGCATCATAACATCCAGCAATACAAGATCAGGATGATGCTCCTTATATATATCCAACGCTTCTTTTCCATCAGCCGCCTCCAGGATTTCATAGCCTTCGGGCTTTAAAAAATCAACAACGAGCTGACGCATCAATTGTTCATCATCGGCAATAAGTATCTTTTCCATATAGTTACCTTTCCTCTTGTTGTCTTGAAAAAACAGTTATTTCATATTATATCTTTTGAATCGCAGCAACGTCCTCCAGCGCCTGAATCCATTGCGAAACTGATTGTCCCTTAATGATCAGATCCGGTGCGATTTCCTGAAGAGGCACAAGCACAAAAGCGCGGCCCGTCACATAAGGATGCGGGATATGCAGACGGTCGGTATGGTATTCCACTCCGGTACTATACACAATATCAATATCAATCACCCGAGCTCCCCATTTTTCATGACGTACCCGTCCCAACTGCCGTTCGATATCCAAACATATATCCAGTAATTTCAATGCATCTATATCTGTCTGAACCGCGGCTGCGCCATTGATAAAATAAGGCTGATCCTTTTTCCCCCATGGCGGTGTTTTGTACAGAGACGATACCTTCAAAACGGTAATGTGTTCATTTTGACGCAAGAGCGCGATTGCTCTGCCAAGGGTAGCTTCTCTATCTCCCAGATTTGCTCCCAAGCTGAGATAATAGATAGTCATACCTTTCTTCTTTCCACAAAGACATACACATCATCACAAGAACCACCTACAGGCGCCTGCGGCTTATGTACGGTTATATCCACTCCGCTAAAAGGAAATTGAAGCATCAGCTGGTCGGCAATCACAGCGGCCAGCCGTTCAATCAACCGATATATCCTCTGTTCGACGATTTCATGGATGAGTCCATAGACCTGGCTGTAATCGACAGTATCGGAAAGCAAATCACTTTGCCCGGCATTTGACAGATCCAGATACAGCACTGCATCTATATAAAAGGGCTGCCCATTTTTAGTTTCTTCAGGCAAGCAGCCATGATACCCATAAAAACGCATTCCCTTTAATACAATTTTATCCATTCTATCACCTCTTCCCTTGTTAAAATACAGTTTATCTATACTTTCAATGTATCTGCCATTTTACACATACGTGCAATAGGCTTAACATCATGGACCCTCATAATAGCACAGCCGGCCAAAACACCGGCTACGCAGGCAGCTCCCGTACCTTCCATGCGGTCTGTGACGGGAAGGTCCAATATTTTTCCTATAAATCCTTTGCGTGATGTGCCCAGAAGCATAGGATACGGCAATACTGTCAGATCCCGCAAACGCTGCATAACATAGAGATTTTGCTCTGCTGTTTTGCCAAAGCCAATGCCGGGATCCGTAATGATATATTTCCCCTCCAGGCCCGCCTGACCGGCAATCATAGCGGACCGCTCAAAAAAGTGTTTGATATCGCCGATTAAATCTGTATATTCTGTCCCTTTTTGATTATGCATAACGATGACAGGAACCTTATATTGTGCCGCAACAGCGGCCATTTGTCCCGGTTCCTTTTCATACTGCAGTCCCCATATGTCATTGATAATATGCGCTCCTGATTCCATGGCATACGCTGCTGTCTGCGCTTTATATGTATCAACAGAAACCGGTACAGGGCACTCCCGCAAGAGCTGCGGCAAGATACGTTCAAGACGGCTGATTTCTTCCTCTGCCGAAAGGGGCGTAAATCCCGGACGAGTGGATTCCGCACCAATATCAATAATGTCTGCTCCATCACGAACCATATCCTCCATATGCCGTAATGCCAAACACTCGTGGTCCCATTGGCCGCCATCTGAAAAGGAATCCGGCGTACTATTCAATATCCCCATAATCAGTGTTTTTTCACCTACAATTAAGGATTTTCCATCCTTCCAGTGATACCGGCGAATCTTATTTTCCATAAAGCGTTTCCTCCATAAGCATTTTCCAGGCCTGGTTATACGGCTCTGACCCGCGGCAGAGACACCCGTTCGACGCAGCCGTAACGATATTGGTATCGACAGCCAAACGGCTGCGCATCGTCAGACATAAATGAGTGGCTTTGACAATGACAAGAACGCCTTGTGGAGCAATACCGTGAACGATAGACTGACAAATTTCCTCTGTAATCCGTTCCTGCAATTGCGGCCGACGTGATAAAATATCCACCACATTGACAAAGTGTCCAAAACCGGAAATTTTTCCGTTTTTCGGATAATATGCAATATGGACGGTCCCGAAAAACGGCAGCAGATGATGTTCACACATAGATTGAAAGCGAATATTACGCACTGCCACCAATCCGTCAGTATGCGTAATAATAGGATCTGTCCATTCGCCATCCGGATTTTCCTGTAAACCGGAAAAGAATTGTCCAAATGCCGCAGCTACCCGATACGGTGTTTTTTCCATATTCAGTTTCTTTAAATCCAATCCCAACGCTTCCAGAAATTGGGCCATGGCATCAATTGCTTTTTGATTGACAGGCTCAATAGATTTCAATGTATCTGTCATGTCTTCTCCTTTACAAAACGCTGTAATATGCCGCAATAAAAATAATTCCGCCTAGAATAATAAAAAAAGGGCTGGCATATTGCTGCCACACACGCTGCCGGTGATATAAATAAAATTCCTCCGGATTCCCGGGATTGTACCGCAAATCAACAGAATTTCCGGCCACAATATCCCATTCGGCATCTCCAAATCCATATCGGGCTTTATAGCTTTTACCGTCAGCCTGAAACTGGACAACAGGAAAATATAGCCGGCCGCTCTTCATTTTTTTTTCTTCAAACCCCAGCAATATTCCTGTTGCCGGGATAGTGCACCTACGTGTCAAAGAACGTAATTTCCAGCCATGATATGCGCCGACTATAATGAAAACAGTGCCGAGAGCCGCTGGTACGTAATAAAAGAAAGGCATTTCATATTCCTCCATATAGGCCGTCACACAGTATCCGGCCCTTGCATAAATTATTGAATCCGTTTAATAATAACATATCCCAGCAGGCCGCCAATAATTGCCGTCACGATTTGCGGCCAGCTCATAACCAAAAGAATCATATGCCGTACTGCGTCCGGAAAGGTAACACAGCCAAAAAGCATATAAAATGCGCCGTATATAGCGGCTGCTTTAATAACAGCGGCACCGCATACACCGGGAAGGCCATATTTTTTCAATATCCATATCGCCATAATAAAAGCAGTATTGCCGGCCGCTACGGGAAATATAAAAGGCATAAAGGGCAGCATGCCCTCCAGCCATGCAAACACAGGTGTCACACAAGCCACAACGATACCAGCACGCCACCCCACATGAAGAACAGCAATGACTAAGCACGCATTCACCAGCGCCCCTATAAGAAACATACTGATTTGAGGCGGCATAGGTAAAAAAAGCCGCAGTCCCTGTAAAATAAGCGTCGCCGCCAATAGCAATCCCGTACGGGATATTTTTTTTGTTCTATCCGTATTCATCAGTTATTTTTACCTGCCTAACTGTATAAAATTTGGTATAATAAATATGTTGCCGCTATGAAATTTTCTTATTTACGGCAGTACTATATATTTCATATATCTTATTGTATCTTTAGAGGTGTCAGATGTCAAAACGATTTATTCATTCTATTAATTATATGCGCGGCCTATGCATGCTGGGGGTTATTGCTATCCATATCGGCTCTGTAGCCATTGTTAATCCATCTCCTAATCTGGGGCTTGTCGCCGTGCTGGAAATTTTGTCCCGCTTTTCCGTTCCGGCCTTTTTCTTTCTGTCTGCTTTCGGCATGTTTTACAGCCAGCCGCTGCAGCAGCCTTTCATTTATACGGAGTATTTGAAACGTCGGCTGCGGACTGTCTTTATTCCGTATATTACCTGGTCGTTATTTTATATGGTATATGTCTCCATCCTCAGCCATAATTTTAATTTGTTTCAGCCTTACTCCTTTATCAAAACCTTATGGTATGGCTTGGCAATGTATCATATCTACTTTCTCGTAATTCTGCTTTGGTTTTATCTGCTGATGCCTTTGTGGCGGCCGCTGCTGCGCGTTATGAGCCGAAAACCATGGTTCTCCTTCTCGCTTTTATTTGCAGTCAATATGGTTTTCAATTTTTATTCCAGCTATATTTGGACGCTTCACAGTCCCAGCCCACTCCTTCAGGATGCTTTTAATTACCGCCTGAACTACATCGTCTTGCATTACGTATTCATCTTCATGTTCGGCGCATTTACGGCGGAACACTTTCAGACTATTACCGACTGGATATCTCATCATGCTCTGCTGATCAATATCTTCCAGGCAGTAACAACCGCCGGCATGCTGGCAGCCTATTACGGCATTATGTATTATCTTCAATATGATCCGTTATCCGCTGTATTTACCATCCATCAGCTCAGTCCCATCGGCATGGCGTATACCGTATCGACTATGCTTTTTCTTCTGTATTGGTGGGAATGTCGTCCTGTACCGTCTTTCATCCATCGACTATTCAACATGCTTGGCAACTATTCCTACCCCATTTATCTCGTTCATCCCATATTTCTCAGCCTGTGCACGGGACTGGCAGCTCATTTTCATCTGTATCTCCGCGCCATACACATCATCATTATCTATGGTATCGTTACCATCCTGTCAGCAGGCTATGCGGCCTTGATCAATAAAGCGAACTTACCTCACTGGATTACGATCTGCCTAAAGGGTAAATAATGCCTCTGCCACGAAAAACGGCCCCCTGTCTGCAGGGGACCGTTTTAATTTATCCTTTTTGTTTTTGCTGCACTTTTTCCAGTACATCATTGGCCATGCGGGCACGCGCTTTAATAACGTTATTGCCGTCTTTGATCGATTCCGGATAGAAACTGCTCTTATACTTGCTTTTCTTTGTCTTCGTAACCATTTCTTTGAGCTGAATAGTCTGATCATCCACGTTATACACATACGTACAGTAATCTGTCGTATCCCCGGCCTTTTCGACTGTTTCAAAAGTAAGGATCGTCATGCCTCTGTCATAAGAAACCTTAGCAGAGCTCATATCAATCGTTGTATATTGGTTATATTGCCACGTAGTTTCTTTTGCAGCAAATACCGTTGCCGAAATAGCCAATGTCAGGCCTAACGTGACCAGTATCTTTTTAGCCTTCATGGAAGCACCACCTTTAGTATCATGTTTAAAGTCATTATACCATGAAAAAAAAGAAAAAAGAAGTAATCCGAGACCGTCAGAAGGATGATTATTTATTTTTCTGTTTTCATCTGTTATCTATCTGTTCCGGATACATATCGTGGCGAGCTAATCGCTGCCATGCCACCTCCTCCCACGGAGTCCCCTTTCTACCATAATTGCAGTACGGATCAATGCTGATTCCACCGCGCGGAAGGAATTTCCCCCACACCTCAATATATTTGGGGTTCATCAGGTGAATAAGATCATCCATGATATTATTGACGCAATCTTCATGAAAATCACCATGATTTCTGAAACTGAATAAATACAGCTTCAAGGATTTGCTTTCCACCATCCGCAGCTCCGGTACATAGGAAATATAAATGGTCGCATAATCAGGCTGCCCAGTCTTAGGGCAAAGACTCGTAAATTCAGGACAATTAAATTTAACAAAATAATCCCGTCCGGGATGTTTGTTGGGAAACACTTCCAGTAATGCCGGATCGTAGTCCTGCTTATACTGCGTATGCTGACTGCCCAGAGCGGAAATCCCCTGCAGTTCTTCATTACTGCGACTCATATGCCCTCCTTATGATAACTATATGTTTTAACCAGCGCATGAATAAGAAACACGCCGCAGATTGCCGGCGGCAGCTGTCCAACCGACAAGCTGGCAGCCAATGTCCAGTATGGCAGATGCAGCAGATAAGACAGCCACATACTGACGAAAAAGGATGGCACCAGCCAAATAGGCAGGGCTGTCAGCCATACATTCCAGCCTTGCGTGCGGATCTGAACGATAGCCCATGCCGCCGTCATGCCGACAAAGCAGCCGCCGGCCATATCTAATGGCCCCAAGCCGCCAAAAAGGAAATTCGCAATCAGATTAGCGATTCCCAAGGGTACTACCAGGAAGGGGTACAAAAACGCCAATGCGTATAATGCTGTCGCAATTCGAATTTGATAGGCTCCAAAAGAAATTCCCTGCGTTACATAAAGTACGGCTACATATAGTGCAATAACCATACTGGAAATAGTCATGCGTTTGGTATTGGCCAAAAAATTATACATCAGCGCCACCTCCTTTTCTATACAAAAAAAACGGGTTTATCCAAAACAAACCCGTTTGCGTACATACCGTGTACAGCTTCCTAGTTTTGTTTACCGACAGGATGGATTACGAACTGTCTCTATTTCTATTCATTTTTGATCCAACAGTACGACTCACCAAATAACCTTACCCAAAACATGGTCAATCGGCACAGGTCCAATAAAACGGCTGTCACTGCTGTGATTGCGGTTATCTCCCATACAGAATACATAGCCTTCAGGAATTTTGATCTCGTCCTTACGGCTGTAGGTCATCGGTTCATTAATATACGTTTCATCCAAGGCCTCCCCATTGCGCCAAACCTTGCCGTCATGAAACGCCAGCGTGTCCCCGGGCCGGCCGATAACTCTCTTGACCCAGATATTTTTCGTCTGCAGGTCATGATCAAAGAATGCCAAATAATTATTCATCGGCTCAGTCACATCATCCTTCCACGTCCGTGGATATTGGACACGGCTGTCGATAATGACAATATCACCATAATTCGGCACCTCTCCCATTACATGATTCCATTTGGAAACGATAAGGTATTCTCCGTTATGCAGCGTCGGTACCATCGATTCACCGGAAACACGGGTTGGTTGAAAAAAGAAAATATGAATAACTAAAGCAATTGCCAAAGCAATAATGATTGAATACAGCCATTCGTATATTTCATGTAAAAATGTGCTCACTTAAAAACCTCCTTACGTACTCACTTATTTTAACAAACACAGGAGGTAAAAGCAAGGTACCTGTTCCCGTTTTTCACTAACGCCAAAAATCAGCCGTCTTTCCGCAATACATCAAAAGGGCCGGATTCTCCCAGAACAACAATGCCATTTTTTTTTAATACTTCCGCAGTCACTCCGTCCCCATCGGTCAGCGTTCTCGTAAAAGTGCCATCATAAATTTTCCCGCAGCCACAGGACGGGCTTTTTTCTTTTAATACGGCATAAGCACATTGAAACATCTGTGCCAGCCGCAGCGTCTGGCAGGCTCCCTGCTGATATTGCGCAGTCACGTCCGCTCCCTTGCTGGTGATCACATCGCCCCTGCGACGCTCAGCCGGATCCCGAGGGGTCGGCAGCCCTCCGGCCTGCTCAGGGCAAATAGGAATCCAGCAGATATGCTGCTTTTTCTGCAATTCATGTATTGCGGCATATTCTTTTGTCTTGCCATCGTACCGGCACGCCTGCCCCAACAGACAGGCACTAATTAATACATTCATATATGGCCCTCCTTGTACATTTGCTTTCTATATCCAGCGTAACGTCAATATCTATCTTTGCACTATATTATTTCTCAAGTCAATACACGTTATTTTTTTGTTTTGATTCCCGTACATTTGCAGCATACATTTTTATTGCTCTAATAAAACCATTTTTGTTTCGTATTTTAAAATCGTTTTTCTTATTACAAAATTATTTTTACCACATAAACGTTGTTTAAAATCGTTATAATCAGCTGTTATATGCTATTTTAATACATTTTTCATCTTTTTTCTTTATCAAACAAAAGATTAATATTATATTAAATTCCGTATAATGAAATTGAAAAAAAACATTTCACATACTATAATACGGAACAGATGATCGATTTCACCTGAATACGTTTATGATTAGAGGAGATATTATGACTGAAACAAAACACCCACGCAATACCGCTGATTTATTAGTTGACTGCCTGGAAGAAGAAGGCGTCCATTATATATTCGGTATTCCCGGTGAAGAAAATCTGGCAATTATGGAAGCCTTGTCCCGATCCAAGATCGAATTTATTACGGTCCGCCATGAACAGGGCGCTGCCTTTATGGCCGATATTTACGGACGCCTGACCGGCAAAGCCGGAGTCTGCATGGCGACTCTCGGCCCAGGTGCCACAAATCTGATCACGGGCGTTGCCGATGCCGACTGTGACGGTGCGCCCCTTGTGGCAATTTCCGGACAAGTAGGCACCGATAAAATGCACATTACAGCGCATCAATATTTAGATCTGCGGGCCATGTTTGAACCTATCACACGCCGCGCTTACACGGTCGTCCGGCCTGATACTATGGCAGAAATCACACGACTTGCCTTTAAATATGCCGAACGGGAAAAGCCAGGCGCTACGTTTATTGATTTACCTGTAAATATCAGCCAAATGCCTGTCGGCGAGGATGAAAAGCCGCTGCAGCACAAGTCCATCTTGCCGGAAACAGCACTGACCTCTCAAATTGAAAAAGCAGCCGCCATGATCTCCTATGCTAAAAATCCAGTGATCCTCGCCGGCAGCAGCGTAATTCGCAGTCAGGCCTCAGAAATGCTGACAAAATTTGCTGAAAAACTGAAGCTTCCTGTCATCAATACAATGATGTCCAAGGGTGCCATTCCTTTCAATAACAAATACTCTCTTTGGACAGTAGGCATTCCTATGGATGATTATCAGACAAAAGTACTGGAAAAGGCCAGTCTCGTCATTGCCGTCGGCTACGATATTATTGAATACGCACCGGCCAAATGGCATATAGGCAATGCCGATATCATTCATATTGACACGATGCCTGCAGACATTAACAAAAACTATCAGCCTGAGGTAGAAGTAATAGGCAATATTCCCGATTCCCTGTCACGCATCATGGCTAAAGCCGCGCGGCTGCAAGAACCAAAATTTGCGCTTGATATCCGTCAGCGGATGGTTATCGAACATGAAAGCTATGCCGAAAACATGTCGTTTCCAGTAAAACCGCAAAAAGCACTGATTGACTGCCGCAAGGTGATGGGTCCCGATGATATCGTCATTTCTGACGTCGGTGCCAACAAGGTATGGATCGCCCGGCATTATAATTGCTACAAACCAAATACCTGCATCATTTCCAACGGCTTTGCCACGATGGGTATTGCCGTCCCCGGCGCTATTGCGGCAAAATTAATTCATCCTGAAAAGCAAGTCCTGGCAATTACAGGCGATGCCGGTTTTATGATGAATTGTCAGGAATTTGAAACGGCGCATCGTCTGGGCACCCATTTCGTTACGCTGATTTTTAATGATCAGAGCTACGGCCTTATTAAATGGAAGCAGGACATGCAATATGGACATCACGAATATGTAGACTTTACCAATCCCGACTTCGTAAAATTTGCCGAAAGTGTCGGTGCCATAGGATATCGCATAGCCCAAGCAGAGGAGCTGCTGCCGACACTGAAAAAAGCCTTCAAACAAGATACATCTGTCATCATCGACTGCCCCATCGACTACAGCGAAAATATGAAGCTTACAAAACGACTGGAAAAATTGATGAATGAATTATAAATTTACCGACTAACGTACATCATAAAAAAACTATCGGTCACCTTATAGGTGCAGCCGATAGTTTTTTTCAATATAACACGATACAAAATCACCTATTTCCGGAACGACACCTGCCGCTATTTCAATTTTTTCAAATCCGACAGCAATTTCTCTACATCCTCTTGTTTAGTAGCCCAGGAAGTACAAATTCTGGCTGCAATACGGCCATCTGGCAATGCCGCAAAAAGGTCAAAGGAATACTCTCTGCTGAGTGCTTCAAATTGAGCCTGGGTCAATACAGGCAATTGCTGGTTCGTCATATGGTCAAAATAAAAATCAAATCCGGCAGACTTCAGCCCATCATGTACCTTCACAGCCAAATCCGCGGCATGTTTGGCCAGCTTTAAATACAAATCATCCGTAAAAAGCGCTTCATACTGAACGCCCAGAAGCCACCCTTTTGCCATCAATCCGCCGCGCTGTTTGATATGATATGGGAATTCGCGCGAAAGTTCATCATCCATAACAACAACGGCTTCACCAAAAAGCGCTCCTTGTTTTGTGCCGCCGATGGTAAAAACGCTGCAGAGCTGCGGCAGATCAGCCAGCGTCATATCACTTCCGGGTGCTTCCAGCGCATATCCCAGTCTGGCTCCGTCAACAAAAAGCTTCATATGATACTCTTTACATACGTCATAAATCGCTGCCAGTTCCGCTTTACTATACATTGTGCCAACTTCTGTGGTCTGCGAAACATATACCATGCCGGGCTGTACAAAAAAGAGCTTGTGCGTTTCATTCCAGTATGACCGGCAGACCTCCTTCACCTGCTGTGCCGTCAACTTTCCGTCCTTAGTCTCTACGGAAAGAATTTTATGACCGGTTGCTTCAATGGCACCGGTTTCATGGTTAAAGATATGCGAGGTCTGCGGAGCAATCACGCCCTGATACGGTTTGAGTCCTGCGGCAAGAACGATCAGGTTCGCCTGTGTTCCGCCAACCAAAAAATACACACCGGCCTGCGGGGACCGGCAGGCCTGGCGTATCAAATCCTTCGCATGATCTGAATGGGGATCAAAGCCATATCCTGGATGTTGCTCTAAATTAGCCTTTGCAATAGCCTCTAAAACCTGCACCGGAGCGCCTTCAAGATAATCACATTCAAAACGTATCATTCTTTTTCCTCATTTCCACTCATTTTTTAGGCATTTTTTCAGCATTCTCAAACATTGCCGCAACACTGTCGGGCAGTTCGTTACCATCTGCTGTATTGCCCATAATAACAGCTATTTCAACAGAATTGCCGTGCTGCCATGCAATAATTCGAATCAGTTCCGTAAAACTGTTCTGATTAATAATCAAGCTGCGCGCTATGGTTCCCTCATAAAATTGCCGGTCTTTTATTTTTTTTGCCGTCAGCGGTTTCACAACACGAAATCCCCTGGGTAAATCGGTCGACATTTTCTCATTGGCATGAAGCACAAGTGTATTTAGCTCAGGTCTGCTTCCAATATCCCGCAAATAGGAATTTTCTTTATCCTGACGCTCAATGGCAGCTTCTACCTCCCAAATGCTGGCACTGTAATGAAGAAGATATCCATATTGAAAAGACGCGTCATTTTTTTTCACCAATTGATAGGTCTCCGGTTCCAAAGGATAAATTGTTTCCAACATAGACACCATATCATTGTCGTAGTCCTGGGCCGTCACCATGGGCTGCCTGCCCTGTTCCATATACAAATCGTCAGGCACCGTAATCACACCCCAATTAGGGAACTTTACAGGCGTCCCTTTTTCCTTCGCCATCGCAGCCGTCCCTATGATCAATAAAACGGCAGTCAGCGCCACTACAGATTTTGCTTTCAATCTCGTCACCTCGTATGCACAGAGCGTATTCCTGTATCCAAAACATGTTACTGTCATTTTATAATATTTATACATCCGTGTCAAAGTCAATTCATCGCGGCGGTCCTGCTTGGAAAGAACTAAACCAAGAAATCATTCTGTCTTCTTTCACATATAAATTTTGCATATGCTCTATTTAATTATCTTTACTTCTTGTAAAAGTTCTTTTTCTACCGTATAATCTTAATTAATCATTTGATTAAATCATTTGATTAACAACGTCACCAGGAGGTATTTATGAATGGAACACATTCCTAAGGAAGCACTGCTGCAAGCCGCTGTCGAATTATTTGGTGAATACGGCTACAATAAAGTATCTATCCGCCAAATTGCGGATAAAGCTCATACGAACAGTGCTATGATTTCCTATTATTTCGGCAGTAAGCATCAATTATATGAAGCTGCCTTCATGAGTCAGATATCTGCCCTCAAAGAATTTATAGTGCCGGATCTTGCCGCATTGGATCCCCGCGATGTTATTCGTCGTTACGCGGCAGCCATGGAGAAAATTCACGCAGAAAATCCTCTTCTTCTCAACATCATTTGCCGGGAATTAAGTGATCCTGCCGAACAGCATAACATGCTTCCAGAAAAAATAGGTCCCCAGCTCTACCGCATTTTATCTGAGACACTGACCCGGGGCATTAGCCAAGGGCTATTCCGCGAAGAATTAGCAGTCCGACCGGCAGTTATCCTTCTCGTTGGCGTGGCCAATTTCTATTACTTGACACATAATATCCACTCTCAAATTATTGGCCCGGAAAAAGAAACAGAACAGGAGGATACGTATATGAAACAAGCCGTGGAAATTTTCCTTACGGGAATCGAAAGGAGGCCGCATCCATGAACCGTATGAAACTTGTACTTATTCTTATATTGCTTATCGCTATTATTCTGGCAGCATTATATCAGTACCGGCAGCAGCAGCGGGAAGCCAGAATACGTACGGGTACGATAGAAGTCACGACCGCTGATATCAGCCCCAAAACCAGCGGCTATATCAAAAATCTTCGCGTAAAAGAAGGTGACGCCATTCATCAAGGCGACGTTGTCGCCATACTGGACCGGAAAGACTTAGAAGCCGCGCTGCTCCGGGATAAAGCAGCGTATGCCCAAGCTAAAACAAACCTGCTAAAGTTGGAAAATGGCAGTCGGTCAGAAGAAATCCGCGCGGCCGCAGCCAATACCGCTGCCGCACAGAGCGCCTATGATAAAGCCCAGCGTGACTATAGCCGCAGCCAGGCACTTGTAACGTACGGTGCCATTGCGGCATCCGCTTATGACGATGCCGTCACGGCTCGCAAGTCAGCCGAAGCACAGCTCAACGCCGCTTCTGAGCAAGAGTTACTGCTGCAAAACGGACCTCGTTATGAAGAAGTACAAAGTGCCCAGGAAGAAGTAACACGTCAGCAGGCAGTTATTGATATGTCACAAGAAGCGGTACAAGACCTGACGGTTTACTGCCCTCTGGACGGATTTATTCTTACTAAAAATTTTGAGCCGGGAGAATATGTAAACGCCGGCTCACCCATTGCCACTGTCGCCGATATGTCAGACTGCTGGGTCAAGGTCTACGTATCTTCATCGGAGCTGGGAACGCTTGCCGTCGGTCAAAAAGCCACGGTCCGGATTGATGCGCTCCCCAGCCAGGCCTTTACCGGTCATATAAAGGAAATCAGCGATAAGGCGGAATATACTCCGCGTCAGAGCATTACAAAAAACGAACGGGCCAATCTTGTATTTTACGTCAAGGTCGCTATTGACAACAGAGACGGAATTATGAAACCCGGCATGCCAGCGGATGTGATTTTCCATGAATAAATCCGACATCGTAATTGAAACTAAAAACTTAACCTGCTGCTTCGGGAAATTCATCGCCGTGAATGACGTAAATCTAAAGATCCCAAGAGGTACTATTTAATGTCTACTGCACAAAAGCCACTTTTTGACACGGCAGCCATTTTAAGGCCCGTTTTACCTTCCACAGTAGTACCTGTAGGTAAAATAAAATTGGCGTACACTGAATAGCCTGGAGTTTTCCCAGGTTCAGTGCCAAAATAGACAGCGCTATTACACTCTGTGTCGTTTCTTTCAGATAGGTTCTGATTTGAGTAAGGCCAAACCGACGTTTCGCTAAACTGAAAGCTCGTTCTACTTCCACGCGAT
>NZ_LEKT01000028.1 GCF_001045675.1 Megasphaera cerevisiae DSM 20462 | reverse complement strand
CCCCCCCCCAATCCACGAAAAACAGGATCTCCTCCAGTACCTCCCTTTCGTACCATAGAAAAACCCGGTATATTTTTCAAGTATCCGGCCCCATCTGCCGCAGGTATAGGTTGGCGCGGATGTCGGGGATCTGTTTCCACCTTTAAAGGCTCTTTTGTCTTAGGTGCAGTTACAACAATTTCATGATCAAACGTGAATATTAAATGTTCCTTGTTTTTTTCTTCCTTTATCTCACTGTCAGACTTTTCATCCACATCTGTTCCAACATCTGTATCAGCTAAAACCGGTGCCGTCACTAAAAATGATATTATTAATACGCATACACTAATGATTCTATTTTTCATCTTTTCTCCTTATGCATTTTTTATTTTCTCTACTACTAAAATTTCCCTTCCCTCCTTCTTAAAAAAGTTATGAGTGTCTATACATAACTTTTTTTAATTTACACAAAGCATTGCTTTATTTTGATTTTAATTATCTTTATCGTTAAAATTATATCACATTTTTGATAATATATAAATATATAATAAGCAAAACTTATTATATTGAGATGGTCAATTTCATACATTAATCATAAAATATCCATCAAATGCAAATTCACATGTATTTCTTCGACCTTGTCTGAGACTTTGATTCACCATACCAAAAAAAAGAGCCATAGCAAAATAAGAAATTTCTCATCTTGTTACAGCTCCATTATTGGGTTCTAATATATTGCGTTTCTTAATAAAACAGATAAGTCAAAACACAGTCAGACAGAACTCTTCCTTTTAAGTTGTATGATGCGCTGGTTGCTTGATCCTCTAAATTGTAAGGATATGTCTTTCAATTCTTCTTTGAATTCACCATCTACAAGTGTATCTATATAAGACAGCATCTGCTTTGTCACGTTACTATATGCCCTGCCCCCATCTTTAAAATCATTCGGATACGTATATCCTGTATAACACCAGATCGTTTTATGAGGATACTTATTTTTTACCTTGCTGAGAAATTTCACCAGTTCAAGCTGATTACACGGCTCCATGGGTTCGCCTCCCAGTAAGGTAAGCCCGCTGATATATGATGGCGCAACAGCATCCATGATCCGGTTTTGTACATTCTCCGTAAATGTCTCTCCATACTCAAAATCCCACGTTTCTGGATTGAAACACCCCTTACAATGATGCGTACATCCAGAAACAAAGAGGCTGACCCGGACACCGGGACCATCAGCAATATCATAAAACTTTATATTGGCGTAGTTCATTTTTTTCTCCTACAAGTGCATTACTCTGTCCTTAATTTCTTCAGTTCTTCCCTGATTCCAAAACTGAGTCCCGATATAGCCGCAGGTTCTCCGCGCTACATTTAATTTATTCTGATCCCGATTTCCGCACTTAGGGCATTCCCATACAAGTTTACCATCACTTTCAACAATGCGAATTTCGCCATCAAACCCGCATTCCTGACAATAGTCGGATTTCGTATTTAGTTCGGCATACATAATATTATCATAAATGAACTGCTGCAGCGCTTCTACCGCTTCCAGATTATGCTGCATATCTGGTACCTCCACATAGCTTATGGCACCACCAGGAGAAAGCCGCTGAAACTGGCTTTCAAATTTCAGTTTCGTAAATGCATCTACCGGCTCTGTTACATGCATATGATAGCTGTTCGTAATATAATTTTTATCTGTTACTCCCTCGATGATACCAAATTTTTTCTGCAAGCATTTGGCAAATTTATAGGTCGTCGATTCCAATGGTGTCCCATACAGACTAAAATCAATATTATGTTCTGCTTTCCAGGCAGCACATGCATCATTCATATGCTGCATAACAGATAAGGCAAACGGGGTCGCCTGCGGATCTGTATGCGATTTTCCTGTCATATACTTGGTACATTCATATAGCCCGGCATATCCTAAACTAATCGTCGAATAGCCGCCATATAACAGTGCGTCGATCGTTTCTCCCTTATCCAGACGCGCCAAAGCACCATATTGCCAAAGAATAGGAGCCGCATCAGACTTCGTCCCTTTCAAGCGATTATGGCGGCACAGCAGCGCTTGATGACATAATTCCAACCGATCATCAAAAATTTTCCAGAACGCATCCATATTTCCATGACTGGACAATGCCGCATCCACCAAATTGATCGTTACGACCCCTTGATTAAAGCGCCCATAGTATTTAGCCTTTTTAGTCTTCGGATCTACATACGGCGTAAGGAAACTGCGGCATCCCATGCAAGTATAACAATGCCCGTCTCCATTTTCATCAATTTTATTTTGCAGCATAATTTTTTCACTTATATAGTCCGGTACCATTCGTTTCGCGGTACATTTGGCCGCTAATTGCGTCAAGTAGAAATACGGTGTTCCCTTTTTCAAATTATCCGGTTCTAAAACATATATCAGCTTCGGAAAAGCAGGCGTAATCCAAACGCCGCTTTCATTTTTCACGCCTTGGATACGCTGCTGCAGCATTTCCTCAATAATCATGGCTAAATCTTCTTTTTCACGTTCATTCCGTGCTTCGTTGAGATACATAAATACCGTAACAAAAGGAGCCTGTCCGTTTGTCGTCATCAACGTAACCACTTGATACTGTATCGTCTGTACGCCTCTGCTGATTTCTTCAAGAAGCCGGCCATGAACAACCTTTTCTATTTGTTCAGAAGAAAACTGTACTCCCAGCATCCTACACTCTTCTTGAACGTTTTTGCGAATTTTTTGTCTGCTTACATCGACAAACGGAGCAAGATGGGTTAAGCTAATACTCTGCCCGCCATATTGACTGCTGGCAACCTGCGCAATAATTTGAGTTGCAATATTGCAGGCCGTTGAAAAACTATGTGGCCGGTCAATCCGTGTACCGCTGATAACAGTACCATTTTCCAGCATATCCTCCAAGTTGACTAAATCGCAATTATGCATGTGCTGCGCATAGTAGTCTGCATCATGAAAATGTATGATCCCTTCTTCATGCGCCTTGACGATATCTTTGGGCAGCATTAAGCGCATAGTAAGATCCTTACTGACTTCACCGGCCATATAATCCCGCTGTACGCTGTTAACTGTGGGATTTTTATTGGAATTTTCCTGTTTTACGTCTTCATTGTTACATTCGATAAGGCTCAATATTTTATCATCTGTCGTATTTCTCGTTCTCATAAGAGAATGTATATATCGATACGTAATATATTCCCGCGCAACTTCGAAAGCATGGTGTCCCATAATTCCATTTTCCACGCAATCCTGTATATCTTCTACATTCACTGCATGCGGCATTTCCCTGCACATAGTTTCTACCATTTCAACAATACGACTGATCTGTACAACACTCAAACGATATTTTTCATCAACAACAGCATTGGCCTTGCTGATCGCTTTAATAATTTTATCTGCCTTGAAAACTTCCTCTGCACCGTTGCGCTTTATGATTTTCATTTCTTGACCCTCCAAATGTATTATGTGTTTTAGTATAAAACACCATCATGCAAATGTCAATAACCCCCGAATACAATATCTTACGTATATTTTTATATTTTTCCATTTTATTATACAATATATAGATTTTATATTTGTCTTCATTTTCATTTGCTGCTTATAATTTTTTACATTAAAAAGGCCATTTATATACTATTTTCCGGTTCTTTTCTGTGGTGTTTTCTGCGCAATACTTCAAAATCCTGCCAAGTCATGAGAATTTCACTCCCCATGATGATTGCCATCGCAATGAAACGGAACCAGATAAACAAGACAATAATACCCATAAGCGGCCCATACGTGAAGCCCATATTAGAAATATTCAATATATAATAACTGTATACGCTTGTTACCAACAGCCACACAATCGTAATAAAAATAGAAACGAAAAATGCCCGATACCATTTGGGGCGGAGCGTATCCGGCGCAAACCGGTAAAAGATCGTAAGAGTCAGGATCAAATCGCCAAAAGGCAATATATATTTTATCCAGTCCCAGATTTGCAGGAACAATTCCGGCAAATAAAAATAATAATGCACAGCATAAATCACTGCATTTCCAAAAACGGTAAAACCCAGGGAAACAATAATGGACAACGTCAAAAAAACTACTAAAACCATGGATTTGATTTTGACAATGAACCAGTTCTGTTGATCCCGATTTTCGTGAAATGTCTGATCACTGGCCCGAATAAGAACCTGCACGCCCTGCGCCACAGCCCACAACGCAATGAGTAAGCCGGCAGCAAGCCAGGTAGAACTGCGGGCAGCAATAATACGATATATATTAGAGGATAAAATAACAGCGACTTCCTGCGGCAAGTAATCCAATACTTTGATAATAACGGAAATTTGCGGTGCCATAAAAAATAAAACCGCATTGACCAAAAAAATCATAAAGGGAATAAAACCCATGATCAAATAATATGCTGCTTCTGCTGATGACGAGAACACCTCATCCCGATGAAATCGCCGCATGGTATTCAGAACAAAAAACATGCCAATATGACGCTTTTTGAATTTCGAATTCTTCATCACTTCATCTCCTCCGCAGAAATCCCGTATTCATTTTCTAATGATACTCTAAGTATACACTATAAATTTTACCCTTGCTTGTATCTAATTCTAAAATACTACAGATAACCTGGCCCAAACCAAACGACGGCTTAAATTTCTCTCTGCCACCCGGTTCCCTCTTATATCACTTAAGCAAAATTAATTTTCTGGCGCTGCACGTATCTCTAACAAGCATACCGCAATGCCTTTTCACAGTGTATCTGTCCGGTTCCGTACCGTCAGGACCGTCTGGACATGGAATCCCTTGTCCAACTTTGTAAAACAGAAGACATTACCGGATTATATATTATTCCCGATCATCAAAATCCTACGGCACTCTGGATGGAAGAGAAAGAACGGCAGCAAGCAGCCGCAAATTGCCGGCAGTATCACTTAATTTGCATAGAAGACGGCACTTTATTCGTTCCTGAGCAATAAGCCCCGTACACCGATTACCAAACTAATTCCAGAGCAGAGCATGTACATTTCCACCATATCCAATGCACTATCTGCCGGCCCGCGGATCGCCTTCGTAACCATGCCAGAATTTTGGCGCGACCGGCGGTCTGGCTTGCCATCAGTTCTCCCCGTACGCTGGAGGATTTGAAACAAGGACTGCAGATTATCCAGTCATTACTATAACGCTTTATCGTGACAGAATCTCTTTCCTCAAATTTTTTTCATGAACTGCTTTAGGTTTCATGTTTTCCCTTGACAAATATAACATAACGGTATAAGCTGATAACCATAATTATATATTCATCCAGAGCAGTTGAAGGACTGGCCTTATGACACTGCGGCAACCTCCCGTACGGGAAGGTGCCAATTCCAGCAGGATGTATTCCTGACAGATGATACGAATCTTTATTTACAGATGCGTCATCCGTTGATGACGTTTTTTTTGTTATATGCTTCACATTATAAGGAGACATATTCTATGAGGTACTTAAAAAATTTGACGATCATACGGTACGGTACAATATAATATTGTGCCGCATCATATGTAACCAAACACAATATAAAATTCTTCATCCAGAGCAGTAGAGGGACTGGCCCAATGATACTGCAGCAACCCCTGTCAAAAGGTAGGTGCTGATTCCAGCGGAATATTCCGACAGATGAACGTACACGCTATATTATGGACGCCATCTGCATGGCGTCTTTTTATTATGCAGATTTCATAAAGGGGGAGTATACAATGCAGGCATTATCCAAAAAAGTTTCTTTATTCACTGATTCTGTCATTCGCCGTATGACACGAATCTCAGACAAATATCATGCCATTAACCTATCACAAGGATTTCCCGATTTTCAGCCGCCTCAGCCTATTTTAGACCGCCTGTCTCAAATAGCCTATAAAGGGCCTCATCAATATGCCATAACCTGGGGAGCCCAAAATTTCCGAAACGCCCTGGCATCATATCGATCTCGTCTGCTGGGCCGTTCCATTGATCCCGACGCGGAACTGCTCGTTACCTGCGGAAGCACGGAAGCCATGATGGTGGCCATTATGACACTTGTCAATCCGGGGGAAAAGGTAATCATCTTTTCTCCGTTCTACGAAAACTATGGAGCTGATACAATTCTTGCCGGCGCGGAACCAATTTACGTTCCCTTGAACCCTCCATACTTCAATTTTGATCCCGATGTATTGGAGGGCGCCTTCCGTCAGCATCCAAAAGCTCTTATTCTATGTAATCCCTCCAATCCCTGCGGAAAAGTATTTACAAAAAAGGAATTGGAATATATCGCCGCGCTGGCGAATACGTATGATACATATGTAATTACAGACGAAGTATATGAACATATTGTATATAAGCCACATGTACATACGTACTTTGCCTCCCTGCCCGGCATGTACGAACGCACCCTGACCTGCAGTTCTCTTTCCAAAACCTACTCTATCACTGGCTGGCGCCTGGGCCATATAACAGCTCCTGCCAGCATCATTGATGCCGCCAAAAAAGTACATGACTTTTTGACGGTCGGCGCAGCCAGCCCTTTGCAGGAGGCGGCACTTGTCGGCTTTCAATTTGATCAGACCTACTATGACGACCTGTTAGCATTATACACACACAAGCGGCAGATTATGCTGGACGGGCTGGATCGGGCCGGTATTATCCACAATACTCCGCAAGGCGCCTATTACGTACTGCTCGACATATCTGAATTCGGCTTTCACAGTGATTTGGAATTCTGCGAAGTACTGGCAGAAAAAGTAGGTGTCGGTGCGGTCCCGGGTTCTTCCTTCTTCAAAGAACCGATCCACCATCTGATCCGTTTACATTTTGCTAAAAATGACGAAACCTTATACGAAGCTCTCACCAGATTAGAACATATAAAATCCCGCATAAAAAAAGGTTAATACGCTGACCGCCTGGCTTATATTGCTGCCAGCAGAATACCCATATATACTTTTTTGATTTAATAAAAAGGAGTGACGTAACATATGAAAAAACGAACTTATGGAAACGAATACGGCTTCCAAACACGTGCCGTACACACGGGAAACGATGTTGATCAGGAAACGGGTGCTATAAAAAGACCGATCACGATGGCCAACAGCTATGAACTCCCGTATGATCCGTCAGACCTAAACTGGAGCAGTGCCGGCAAAAGCATTTATGTACGCAATGGCGGCAGCAACCAAAAATACCTGCAGGAAAAATTGGCTTCATTGGAGGGCGGAGAAGATTGCATTGTCTTAGCCAGCGGCGTTGCCGCGCTGTCCGGTTTATTTTTCTCACTGCTGAAAAGCGGCGATCATGTCATTTTTTCCAGTGTCACGTATATCGCTGTATATCGCTTGTTTCATGAACTGTTGAATACTAAATTCAATATAGAAACAACGCTGGTCGATACAACAGATCCTGTCAATGTAGAAAAAGCAATTCGGCCCAATACAAAACTCATCCACATAGAAACACCCGGCAATCCCACCCTGATGATTTCAGACATCCGCAAAATAGCCCAAATCGCCCATGCCCATGAAGCTTTACTTTCTGTAGATAATACCTTCGCCTCGCCTTTCAATCAGAGACCGATTGAACTAGGTGCTGATTTTACAGTAGAAAGTCTGACCAAATACATCAATGGGCACGGCGATGCACAGGGTGGTGCCATCATTGGCAGCACCCATTACCTGAATATCATCAGAGAGCAGGCCCAGATTAATTTGGGCGGTGTCATTAGTCCTTTTAACGCATGGCTGATCATGCGAGGTGTCGTCACCTTGCCGCTACGTATGAGACAGCATAATGAAAACGCACAACAGGCTGCTGAATATCTGGAATCTCTTGATTGTGTCCGTTTTGTCGCATACCCGGGCCTGCCCTCCCATGCCGGCCACGGCCTTGCCAGGGAACAAATGGCTCCCGGCTTCGGCGGCGTCCTCTCTTTTGGTCTAAAAGCGGACCACGACACACATAATCGATTTGTCAGTTATCTGAAGGTCATCACCTCTGCCGTATCACTGGGACATGATGAAAGCCTGATCGTATTTCTGGGAGAAAACGACGAAAGACAATATTTATATCCCGAAGTATTCCACAAGGGATTTTTCCGCTTTAGTGTCGGCATTGAAGATAGCAAAGATATTCTTGGTGATTTACAGCAGGCCTTGAAAAAAGTAAATTTACTTTAAAAAAATTGTATACCATAAAACGTTATATCTGTGTTTCATCAAAAAAAGGGATCCCATTAAGGATCCCTTTTTTTGATGAAACACAGATGCTGAATCACATAGGTTCAATTACACAGATTCAATAGCGCCGGCCGGACAGCCCTCCTGCGCCTCTTTTGCACTATCTTCCATAATTGCAGGAATATCTGCCGTAATGGATTCTGCAATACCGGTTTCATCATTCATTTTAAACACGGCAGGACACGTTGCGACACAAAGACCACATCCAATACAAGTTTCATTTACATGATATTTCATAACAAAAACCTCCCTTACCACATAGACATAGTATTCTTCTGACGAGACCTATTTATTCTTTTGTAAATACGCAGCAAACTCTTTACCAAACTGCCCGCATATCCTTATAGCTGACGCATCCGGAGCCCATTGACACTGCAGCCCTTCGCCGGTTACTTCAAAACCGCCCTTCTTCAGCTGTTCACTAATTTTCCTTACTGCTTCTCCACTCCAGCCATAGCTGCCAAATGCCGCTGCTTTTTTATTTTTAAATTTTAGGCCGCACAGCATTTCCAGTATCCCGCCAATAGAAAATGAATAACCGTAATTGATCGTCGGCGAACCAACCAAAATTCCCTTCGATTTAAAAACCTCGGTACTGATATCATTTTTATCTATTTTGGCAGCGTTATACAGCTTGATAGTAACTGATGGATCTTCCGCCTGAATACCGGCGGCTATTCCTTCTGCCATTCTTCGCGTAGCGTCCCACATCGTATCATAAATGATTGTAATTTGATTTTCCTGATAGTTATCCGCCCATTTTTGATATGCCTCTATGATCTGCATCGGATTGTCTTTCCATATCACACCATGACTTGGACATATCAGATCAACAGGAACCTTCATCGCTAAGATTTCCTTAATTTTGGTCTTTACCATCGGGCTATACAGCGTGAGAATATTTGCATAATACTTTATGGCTTCCCGATACAATTCAGCCTGATCCACCGTATTATTGTACAGCAATTCCGTAGCATAATGCTGTCCAAATCCATCATTAGAAAATAAAATATTATCTCCTGTCATATACGTAAACATAGTATCCGGCCAATGCAGCATTTTAGCTTCAATAAATACTAAGCGGTGGTCTCCTATGTCCAGCACATCGTCGGTTTTAACATTAACGAAGTTCCAATCCTGATGAAAATGCCCACGAATAATCGCTTCTCCCATCTTGGTACAATAAATAGGCGTATCTGGTATTTCTTTCATCAATTCCGGCAGCGCGCCGCTGTGATCGTCTTCGTTATGATTCATCACAATACAATCAATTTGTTTTAAATCAACAGATTGTTTCAAATCACTAATAAATTCTTTGGCAAACGGCTTCCACACTGTATCAATCAATACTGTTTTTTTATCACGAATGAGATATGAATTATACGAAGTCCCTTTTTTCCGTAGAATATTCATCACCGTGAAAATGAGTCAAGCCCCAATCAATCTTACCTACCCAGCTGACGTTGTTTGTAATTTTCTTTTCCATCCATTTCTACCTCCTTTTGTTATTATAAATATATAACAAAAGGTATATTTTAGCTGTTGTAAAAACAACGTTTCTACCATTTTCCACTAATTATATTCACGCTTTGCAGAACAATACGTATATCTTCAAACGAGAACTTAAAAAAAGTACCAGAATGAACTGGACTCCCAAAAGTCAGACCTAAAAATCTAACGATTGGGACAGTTCATTCTGGTATCTCTTTTGCATACACCCTGCAGCACCTTCAGCAGGGCATTTATATTAAAACAAAATCTATCCTTACCATGCCGGTTCCAACTCTCCGGCAAAATGTTCATTTATATACTGCTTAACCGCATCTGACTGAAATGCTTTGACAAATTTCAGATACGCCGGATTATCCTTATCTTCCGGACGAGCAGCAATGATATTGACATAGGGACTGGTATTATCTTCTACGGCAATGGAATCCCGTTTACTGTTCAAACCAGCTGAAATAGCATATCCTGCATTGATGACCGCCGCATCGGTATCATCCAGTGAGCGAGGTAATTGTGCGGCCTCTAACTCAATAATATGCAAGTGCTTAGGATTAGCCACAATATCCTGTACCGTCACTTTTGTAGCACTTTTATCTGGTGCCAGCTGGATCCATCCCTGCTTCTGCAAAAGCTGCAGTGCCCGCCCGCCATTAGACGGATCGTTAGGAATCGCGATAGCAGCCCCATCTGGAATATCGGCAGCCGATTTATATGTATGTGAATACAGTGCCAAGGGAGCTAAATAGGTTTTCCCGATACTGATAAGCTGGGTACCATTTTTTTCATTAAACGCATCCAGAAAAGGCTGATGCTGAAAAGAATTCAAATCAATGTCCCCGTTGGCCAGCGCCTGATCCGGAGTGATGTAGTCAGAAAATGTTTTTACATGAACCGTAAGGCCTTGCTTGGCTGCCTCCTGCGTAACGATTTCCATAATTTGATCACTGGAGCCGGGAGTTACCCCCACTGTAATTTCCTTCTTCTCCGGTTGAACAGCAGAACGGCTCTGTAAACCGCAGCCGGTCAGCATAGACGCCGCTATGCTCAGCGTCAGTACAATACTTGCGATTATTTTTAATTTCATATCGTCTATCTCCTTGCTATGTTATTATCCGTGCAGCTATCTATCCTAGGTCTCCTGCGCACAGCAATCGGGAATATTTTCTGCTTTAGCTGAAGAATCGCGGTTTTCATCTGACAGCGAACCGGACATATACCCCATCTTCTTTACAGGAACATCATTCGCACCCGCTCCTGCTCCGGAACTTCCTTCTATTTGAGCAGTCTGGGGGGTATCCTCCAAGCCTTTAAAAAACAAAAACGCCGCATCCGTAAATTTTCTGGCATCTGTATCAGGGGCAATCAAGCCGATCTTAGCCAGTTGTTCCGTGCAATCTTTTATTGCATTATATCCGCCCTGAACCGAAGGAATAAAATGATATGATTTCAGTAAGGCCGTATTTAACTCCAAATTGCCGGCTACATACTTTTTATCCAATTCCAACTTCGCAGCTTCCTGCGGATGGGCTTGCACCCATGCAGCTCCCTTCAAAATAGCCCGGGTAGCCTTTTCGGCAACATCAGGATGTTCTTTTGCCAATTTATTCGTAACCATGCTGACGCAGCAATATTCCTGATCAAACGGCGGTGTCTGGGCCGTATCCACCAATGTACGCAAGCCGTATTCCTGCGCTGCAATCGCGCCAACCGGGTCGGTCAAACTAATTGCGTCAACGGCTCCCTTCTGCAGTGCCTGCGGTAAATCGTTGCGGGAAAAAACAGAAAACTCTACTTCCAGATTTTTATCTGTTACGCCAACTCCATCCAAATACAGCGCTCGTTTTGCGATGATCGTTCCTGAATCCGCCAAACCGGGAACTCCGATTTTTTTTCCTTTTAAATCCTTCAAACTTTGAATCGGAGAATTCTCCGGAACCAACAACCGTATGCAGCCCGTATGAATACCGGCAGTTACTTTAACCGGCAAGCCATTTTCAATGGGTTGGATCATTTTAGCGGCTAAGCCTTGCAGAACATCTACCTGATTCGCCGCAATAACATCACTGGCATGTGCCGCATCAATTTGGATCAATTCGGCATCCAGACCCTCCTCTTTAAAATAGCCATTCTCATATGCAACGAAAAGTGCGGCCTGGCACAAAGACGGTGAATATCCTACCTTCAAATGATATGGAGCATCTTTTTTTTCGTCACTGCCTGTCACTTCGGATTCAGTACCGCAGCCGGCTAATACACCGGTCAGAATCAATGCCGATACTAAAACGGCAACACCTTTTATCTTTATATTCATAACAACGTCACTTCCTTTAATAAAATGAAAAATAATTTCAAACTATATGCCTTCCGTACAGGAACAGCCCATGCGCCCATGTAATATCATAAATAAAACTCCGGTTCCGTTATAGTACCGCCATAATGCAAAAGCCGCAGTACCTCTGAGCTATACCGGAAAAAATTTTCAGCGCTTCGGTCGCGGGGACGGGGCAAATCGACGTGCACCAGCTTGACGATCCTGCCGGGGCGGGCAGTCATAACAACAATCGTATCGGACAGATATACCGCTTCGTCCACATCATGCGTCACCATAACCATTGTCATATGTTCCTCTTTCCAAATACGCTGTATCTCATCCTGAATATTCATTCGTGTAAACGCATCCAGTGCTCCCAACGGTTCATCCAGCAGCAAAACCTTGGGGTTTCCGACAAGCGCACGCGCCAAAGATGCTCGTTGGCACATACCGCCTGATAACTGATGCGGATAATAGGATTCAAATCCGTCTAATCCAACTAAATGCAGAATGCCGGTGACTTTTTCCTTATTTTCTTTATATAGCTTTCTGGCCCGGAGACCAAATGCGATGTTATCATAAATTGTCAGCCAGGGAAATAAATTATGTTCTTGAAACATAAATCCACGATCAGCTCCCGGTGCCGTTATTTGCATATTGTCCAAAAATATATGCCCCTTATCCGGCTGGGAAAGTCCCGAAATAAGCCGCAATAAAGTAGATTTCCCACATCCGGAAGGCCCGATAACCGACACAAAAGATCCTGGCTTAATATCCAGGGACACGTCGAATAATGCCTGCACATTTTCTCCGGAACCATTGACAAATTTTTTTTCCACTTCCTGTATCCGGATACTTCCTACCATTTTATTACGCCCCTCTGCCATACCAATATATAGTTCTTAAATTTAAATAATCCTGTAATAATAAGACAAAAACTTGCTGCAATCAAAATCAAGCCGGCATACACATTAGCATACGCCATCATTTCCTTCTGCCAATTAATATACCACCCCAAACCATATTTTGCTCCCAGCATTTCTGCTGTTACCAGCGTAATAAAAGAAGCACAGGTACCGTTAAACAATCCCTGAAAAATACTGGGCATTGCCGCCGGAATGCCTACTTTAAAAATCTGATACCATCGTCCCGCTCCTAATGTTGCAGACACTTCAAAATATGAATTATTGATATTGGCAATTCCGCTGTTTGTAAGAACCGTTGTCGGAAACCATACTGCCAGCGCAATCAGAAAAACACTTCCCGAAATCACAGAAGGGAATGCCACCAACACCAGCGGAATCCATGCCGTTGACGGAATAGGACCGATCGTACGAATAAAAGGCCATATCCAATAATTAGCCGCTTTACTGAATCCAAGTAAAATTCCAGTAGAAATCCCTGCAATCGCTCCGAAAAACCAGCCAATAAATAAAAGTCGATACGAATAAATTACACAGGTCGCCAAATACGAGGCATCATTGACCAATACCTCCAATACCCGATCCATTGCCGGAAAATACAGTACAGGAAGAAGGGCATATTTAGCAGTCAACATATTCAAAACATTTAAAAGTAACGTAACCCCTGCATAAAACGGAGCGATATAGACAGCCGCGGCATGCCATTTGACATATTTTAATCCCACCAGTATCATTCCCATATATCCCAAAAGCGTAACTCCCAGCAGATACGTAAAATAAGGATGTCCCACTACCTTTTGTTCAGCCGCTCTAGGCAAAATCTGATCCATTGCAATAGCAAGGCCTACGGACAGGACCGGTAAAAACAATTGGACTGGCAGCCGCTTGAAAAAAAGCACGCTTTTTTCCGCAGGATACAGAACCGCTGAAATCAACTGTGTCATACTATCACCTCTTGCCACATTTTTTTTAAATCTTTATATACATATTATATATGTACTATATACAAATCAATTTTGACACCGCTTTTTGTGCCCTGCAACACTTTTTACAGCTGCTTTTTTTAACCGCACTGGCAGGAAAAGGACCTCGTCCCCTTAGGAACAACACAAATAATATCAAAGGTATCCGTCTCAGATCGGTTCAATAATTGATGCTCTTCCCCTGGTAAAATTAGTATTGCATCATGATCCTTCAATAAAATTTCGTCATGCCGTGTTTTTAAAATCCCCTGCCCTTTCACTATAAAAACCTCATGTTCCCATGCATGCTTATGATACAGTGTCGAAGCGTGTACCGGGAAGGTAAGATATCGCAATTCATAATTAGGTGCTCCCTCCGGTTCTCCCAAAAGCCATTTTACTGAAATCGGAATACCTGCCTTTCCTGTTTGAGGCACCTCTGCCGATTTGATGGTATCTAAATTCGTAATATACATTATACGGGTCTCCATTCATATTCAATTCTGTTAAATTATTCTACGCTGACTCGCCTGCGGCTTTTGAGATCACCTAACACGTTCCCCGCCAGTCACAGATCATTTGCCGCCGTCAATCATTGATTCCCAATTTGCCTTTCCAATAATTGGAATACACCGCACCTATAGGATTATGTGCCAGTACCCTGTCTTTAGCAATCAAATTCGTTACCGGTCCATCACAAGCCTTATTGAATAACGCATCATGGCCTACACATAGCCCTGCCGATATAAAAAGATCACAATGCTGTTCGTTCAGAAAATGTGCCTGGCTCTTTGGATTACACATGCTTTCCACGGCACTTTCCGGATGAACTTTTTTCAACTTTAATACATCTTTGGATATACCGCAGTTTTTGCAGCAAATAGAATATACCGTAAAAAATTTAGAAAAATACTTGGCAATCAGTTCGGCTTCTTTACTAATACCGATGCAAAAAGCCAATCCCAAGGTTGTATACCCCATCTTTTGAGCAAAGGCAGCCGTTTCCTGAATGCGGGTATACTGCATATAATACGTCGCTTCGACATAGGCCGCAGCCTCCATTATTTTTTGCTCCTCCGCCGTGTACAGACCCAAAATTTTTTCCTGTTCCACGGGCTTGCAGCTGACTCCCTTTACAGCACAAACATGTGCGCAATTACAATTTGCACAATCTCCAATCATATTTTTCCTCCTCTGCACGCTACTGGACAAGCACGTAATCGGATTGCTTATATACTTCTTCCGTAATATCCTGCCCGATTCCCGGCAATTCCGGCACGGTATACGCTCCATGAACCGGCTGATAATTATATTTGCAAAGTTCCTGATATTCCGGCAGCAGCACCTTTTGGTGATGTTCATGAATGCAGAAATTAGGAATGCTGGCTTCAGCATGAAGTGCTGCCGCTTCGGCAATTCCTGTCCCTGCTACATGGGCCTGCACGGATACCTCATACGTATGCGCCATATCAGCAATTTTTTTGAATTCAGAAAACCCGCCGCAGGATCCCAGATCGGGCTGTATAACATCAATGGACCGGTTTTGGAAATATGGCAGATATCCCCAGCGCGAATAAATCCGTTCTCCTGATGCAATCGGGATATCTATCTTTTGCTTAGCAGCCTGCAGCAGCGCCGGATTGAGCGGTGTATTGATTTCTTCATAGAAGAAAATATGATAAGGCTCAATGGCTCTGGCAAACTGAATCGCACTGACCAAATCCGTGTGTCCGTGATTTTCGATAATAATATCCACGTCCGGACCGACGGCTTCTCTCATAGCGGCCACACGGGCCGCTCCCAAAGAAACAATGGCATGCGGCAGGGGACCTTCTAATTTTTCCTGTACTTTTCCCTGCCCATCAAAGGCCAATACATCAATCTTAATCGCGTCATAGCCATCATTCACAGCCACTTTGGCTTCCTCCGCATATTCTTCAACAGTTGCCTTGGCTTCTCGTACAGGCCCCCAGCCAAATTGGAGCTGTGAAGCATATGCCCGAAGCTTGGAATTGCTTTTTCCTCCCAATAATTGATACACCGGAACATGTAAAACCTTTCCCTTAATATCCCACAACGCGATGTCCAACGCGGAAATTGCCGTAAAAATAACGGTACCGCCGCCTTGTCCCCAAAAGGTTTTCTTCAGTAATTTTTCCCATATTTTTTCCGTATTAAACGGATCTTCACCAAGAATAAGACGGCCAAAGTCCTTAATGGCCCCTACGGCACCACTGCCACCGCTGCCGTAAGCCATGCCGGCTTCTCCTAAGCCATATATGCCGCTATCCGTCGTCACCTTGACAATAATAGGACGCTGTCCCGTTTTAGGACGTGTATGGACATAAAATATTTCAATTTGCGTAATTTTCATAATAGACGCTCTCCTTTATTATCAAATTGTATATTGTATCAGTTCCGGCTGCTGTGGTTTCAAAATACGATCCAGTATTTTCCCTTCATAATATGCTGAATCGTTATTTTTTAACCTGGGCCGTGCCAACTTTATTTTTTCATCCAACCCTATTTCCCCATTTTCAATGAGTATGACGCGATCAGCCAGGTACACCGCTTCACTGACGTCGTGTGTAACGAGTACGACGGTAAAACGCCATTCCTGCCATAGTTTTTCAATGAGTCGCTGCATATTGATGCGCGTCAGTGCATCCAAAGCACTCAGCGGTTCATCCAGCAGCAATACCCGCGGAGTTCCCACGAGAGCTCTGGCCAGAGACACCCGCTGCCGCTGCCCACCGGATAAATCGGAAGGCCAGAAATTTTTTCGATCCTCCAGATCCACTGCCTGCAGCGCCTGCAGTGCTTTTTCCTTATTTCTCTCTGGAGAACCTAATATTACATTCTCCAGCACCGTTTTCCACGGCAGCAGCCGTGCGTCCTGAAACAAGAACCGTACCTCCGGATCTATTTCCAAAGCTTCTCTCCCGTCGATCTGTATGCTGCCGCCGCTGCTGCGTGTCAGTGCGGAAACAATTCTGAGCAGCGTGCTTTTTCCGCAGCCGCTTTTGCCGACCAAACCGACAAACTCACCCTCTTTGATTGTTAGATTAATATTCCTCAATACCTCAGTGCTGCCGTATCTTTTAGTCAAATTTCGTATTTGAATTGAATATCCTGCCATATTATGATCTCCTGTAATTGGGGTCCCACTGCAGCAGCCGTTTGGTAATAGAAACAGCAATACGGTCTGATACCATCCCCAGCAACGCATATAAAATCATGCTCAGCACAATGACATCCATCATCATATATTCTCTGGCGTTAGTTGCCATATACCCAATACCGGATTTTGCCGCTATCGTCTCGGCAACGATTAATATCAGCCAAGTACTTCCTAATGATTGCCTGACACCGATCATAATAGAAGATATCGCTCCGGGAAACGTAATATGCTTGAACATTTCCCACGAAGAAAATCCGTATACCTTCCCCATTTCGATCAATTCCGGATTGATGGAACGAATTCCATGAAAGGTATTTAAATAAACAGGAAAAAATGTACTTAGGGCAATTAATACAACCTTTGCCGTTTCTCCAATGCCAAACCAGATAAGAATCAGCGGCAAAACGGCCAGACGAGGCACGCTCTTGATCATTTGTATCGGCGTATTCAGAATCGTATCAGCCGTTTCAAACTGCCCCGTCAACACTCCCAAGACAAAACCGATCACGCCGCCAATGGCCAATCCTCCTGCAGCCCGTATCAGGCTGATCCGCAGATTATCAAACAAGGTTCCGTCACTGATCAACCGAACCGTGGTCTGTACCAGCTCCCGCGGTGTCGGAAACAGCTGATTCAAATTTCCGCTGGCCGACAAATATCCCCATATCAGCAGCAGTCCCACGGGAATCAGCCAGGCCAGCGCCAAATTACTCGCATTTTTCCACACTACCGGAATAAATTTTTTTTTGATATACCACCCCCGATTTTCTGAAACAGAAGAAGAGCAGGTAGGACTTGTGCTTTTTTCCATATAAACCTCCCTTGAAGGTCACTATCAATATATTTTAAATTTAGCGATTTCCTGATCAAAAGACCGGTCAAACAGATGGGCCGCCTGAATCGGCTTGGAAAGTACGCCTAGAGACAAAAAGCTGTCAATAATGTCCTGCTCCGACGCAATCGTTGCCGCGTCAATAGGAGCAATCCTTCCCTTCCGCTGCTGCTCGCCCTCTACAAATTGCTTTTTAACGGCGTCCTTATCTTGATTCGTTTCCTTGGCATAATACGCGGCCCATTCATCAGGATGCTGTCTCGCCCATTCATCGGCCTCATTGATCCGTTCCAGATAATCGACCAGCGCAGCATGCTTTGCCGGATCATTGATGGTTGCCGGAGCCGCATACCAATAATAATCACCGGAAAGAATATCCGCCCCGGACTTAACCGTCACCGCACCTTTATCCTTTGCCGATATAATGGAATTGCCATAGCTGGCCAAGCCATCAATATCTCCGGTAATAACAGCGGACAGCCCGTCCGATGTCGACATGGGAAGGGCATCAACATCATTCCAGGTCAAACCCGCTTCCTCCAGCATTTTATATAAGAAGTACTGGGCCGTCGTGTTTTTGACATATCCCACTTTTTTTCCTTTTAAATCAGCTACCGTTTTGATAGTATCTTTGGTTTTCGGTCCCGTAATCAGCTCCTGATCCAGCGTATTCCCTTTTCTGATTGCAATAATTTTAAAATTGCCGCCGTTTTGGCTGAGAGAAGCAAAAATAGGCGGTATCTGACTGCCGCAGCCAGCATCTAGTTGTCCAGCTGCCATTGCCTCCAGCACCAAATTGCCTCCCCGCAAATTATGATAATTCACAGTATACGGCGTATTATCCAAGCCGGCAGCCTTTACGATCGCCTGTGCGAGATCTGACGAAGACGAACCGACATTCAATGTAACTCCCGACAGCTCTCCTTTATAAGGATTAGACGAGGTAAAAGTTGCTGCTGATGTTTTTTTAGCACTTCCCATATCCTGATCACTGCATCCTGCTGCAAATAAGGTCACCATGACCATGCAAAGCAGTAACCATACTCGATTTTTCACATTCGCCGCCTCTTTTCCATGCTGATAAATTTAATAAAAAAAAATAACGCCATCTCTCTGCAGATGACGTTTGCCTACATAACTCCATTCATCTGTCAGATATACTCTGCTGGAATTGGCACCTTTCCCTCCGGAAGGTTGCCGCAGCTTCACAGGGCCAGTCCCTCTGCTGCTCTTGATGATGTTTTCTCGGTTGTATTGTGTTTTTTATATGCACAATACCTTATTCAGTTGTACAACACATGATGCTGATAAATTTTTTTACGTTTCTCATGACATAACTCCCGATAGAATAAAAAGCCGCTTATACACGTACAGGCAAAAAAAATAAAGCACCATCTAAACAGATGGCGCCCTTTGCGCATACTTGTATTCGCTCATCTGTCAGATATATAAATCTGCTGGAATTGGCACCTTTCCCTCCGGAAGGTTGCCGCAGCTTCACAGGGCCAGTCCCTCTGCTGCTCTTGATGATGTTTACTATATTCTATATGGAGTTGTACACAGAAGAAACTACAAGGTACCTCCATATTGAGTTTTACGACAACATATGATGGTCATTTTTAAGTCCTCCATACAATCCTATTACACATACTGCGTTCAAATTCACACATTGCAATGCTTATAGCAAAGAATACACTAATACATTTCACTTGTCAAGCACCTTTTACTACTTTTTGCAATAAACCAATAAGACCGGCATCACCACAAAAAACAAGGCGATACCCTCATCGGCCATCGCCTTGTACTGAAAGCGGTATTACGTAGGGAACTCACAGCTTTCTTTTTACATCACCAGAACCATCGTCGTACAGTTTTCGTATCCAGACTATTTGCTTTCCCTGAGTATCACTAACACATACATTCTTACTCTTTCTTTTACAAACAGTCTCTTTCTGTGCACCAACCATTACATACTAAATCTACTTGCTCACAGCTTTCCGATCATCCGAATACGAAATAATGGATGCTTCCTTTCCGTTGCAGAATACTTTCTTATACTACTTCAATTCCCTACCCGCTTTCTATGTGTATAGTATACCATAAAAAGCGAATACATGAAATACTTTTTGTAATTTTCATCATTCTTTTTATGCATTATGCATGTATAAAGAACGCGGTCAAATTACTTATATGTATATTGTTTGCTCCTTTAAATACATTTTTCACAACTGCCAACCTGGCGTGCAGTGCCGGCTTGGATCTCATCTACAAATTTGCAAGTAAATTTTTCATATTTCATAAGCCCTTCACGCTGCCAAATCGCACCGTCTGCCCAAGAAGACAGTATCCTTTGGCTGCTCTGGACACAAGCGAATCCGATCATTCAAAGTCGTCATGAAATTTGATATCCCGATACGTTTCAAACTTCATCCATTTGTCAAATAATTCTGCATCAGGCTTGCCTTGAGTTTGTTTATAATCTTTGATAAATGCATCATACTCATCCTGAGACGAAATCTGAACAGCAAATCCCCGCCCGTTTACGACGGGTCTGCCGTCATATCGGTACGCATCAAGAGCCACTATGCGCTCCACTTTTCCACCCCGCACGGCAACGGCAACAGCATCGCGAAGTATGATAATATCAAAATCAGAAGGATACCGATAGGTTTTCCCGGATAAAGGAATGGCGTCACCAGGAGAATAGACGTGCTGCCCGGCTTTTTGCTTGGTAATATTCAAGCTTTCCATACCATAAAAATATTCTTCAAAAACATCACCGCGTCCTTTCAGATTCCCGTATACAAATGTATGCGCGCTGCCCACATTGCCCATATCCGTTACGACACCGCAAGCTGCCGTCATATGAGTAATACGGTCAATCAAAATAAGCTCGCCCAGTGTCCGATGGCGTGAAAAGGCATCGGTGACCACCGGTTCCTGAAGATACAGGGTACACAACGCTATTTCATTTTTTGTCACTTTAGAAGCCGGCCGGAAAGCCCCAGTATTTACGTCCACCTTATATTGAATTTCCGTAAGAAGTCCGACAATTTCTCTGGTGCCCAGCTTGACCATATATTCTTTGCCAATACGGAGCTCGTCATCATCCATCCACAAAAGAGACGCCGTAATATGCTGACTGGCATGTATATCGGCATCTTTGGCAAACACGCAGCCCCGGGATACATCTACTTCACGATCCATCTGAACCGTAACAGGCTGGCCCCTGCCAGCGCTGCCGCAATCCTCCATCCCTATCAGGATCGATTTGACTTTGGCCTCTTCGCCGCTGGGCCACACCGTAAGCGTATCCCCGACGGAAAGGGTCCCGCTCTCAATCTGTCCTTGAAAGCCGCGAAACGTATGATTCGGCCTGCAAACCCGCTGTACCGGCAGATAAAATCCCGGCTCTTTCGTTTCTTCTACATCTGCCTGTTCCAGATATGACAGAACAGTCGGACCCTTGTACCACGGCATTTTATCATGCTTTTCCGTCACATTATCACCCTCTGTCGCAGAAACGGGAATAATACTGATATGTGCCAGCTTCAATTCGTCACGTAAGGCTTCAATCTGCGCCGTAATTTCACAAAAGCGGCTTTCACTGTATGCGGCCAAATCCATTTTGTTGACAGCAAAAATAAAATACCGGATGCCCATCAGCGCGCAAATGCGGGCATGACGCCGCGTCTGTACGAGTACTCCCTTTGTAGCATCCAAAAGGATAATAGCTAATTCGGCAAAAGACGCGCCCACAGCCATATTTCTCGTATACTCTTCGTGCCCCGGCGTATCGGCGACAATAAAGCTGCGCGCATTTGTACTAAAATAACGATATGCTACATCAATGGTGATGCCTTGTTCTCGTTCCGCCATAAGACCATCTAACAATAAGGAATAATCAATAGCGCCGCCGCGGCTGCCGATCTTGCTTTCCAGTTCCAGCGCTTTTTTCTGATCTGCGTACAATAATTTGGCATCATATAGCAAATGTCCGATCAGTGTCGATTTCCCATCATCTACACTGCCGCACGTAATAAATTTCAATAATCCGCTCATGTTAAAAATACCCCTCTCTCTTTCGTCTTTCCATGCTGCCAGCCGCTTCGTTATCAATGACACGACTCGTTCGTTCGGATGATACGGCGCTCAGGGTTTCTTTTATGATCCCATCCAGCGTCTCCGCATCCGACTCGATGCCCCCGGTCAGTGGATAGCACCCCAAGGTGCGAAACCGGATTTTTTTATGCTGAATTTTCTCTCCCGGCTGCAGCCGCATACGGTCATCATCCACCATAATGATATTGCCGCTGCGGTATACGACAGGACGAACATCGGCAAAATATAACGAAACGATGTCAATATGTTCCCGTTTAATATATTGCCAAATATCTTTTTCCGTCCAATTAGAAATAGGGAACACACGCATGCTTTCCCCTTGATGAATATGCGTATTATACAGTTTCCACATTTCCGGACGCTGATTTTTAGGATCCCAGGCCTGTGCCTTGTTGCGAAAAGAAAAAATACGTTCCTTAGCCCGTGATTTTTCCTCATCCCGCCGGCCGCCGCCAAATGCCGCCGTAAAACCATATTGCTGCAAGGCCTGCTTCAAAGCCTGCGTTTTCATGATATCCGTATATGCCGGACCATAATCAAAGGGATTGATCCCTTTTTTGACCCCCTCTTCATTGATGTATTCAATAAAGTCGAGACCATACTTTTTCATTGTTTCATTGCGAAATTTGATCATTTCCCTGAACTTCCACGTTGTATTGATATGAAGAAATGGAAACGGTGGTTTTTCCGGATAAAAAGCTTTTCGTGCCAAATGAAGCATAACCGAACTGTCTTTGCCGATGGAATAGAGCATGACCGGCTTTGCACACTCGGCAGCGACTTCCCGGATAATATAAATCGCTTCCGCCTCCAACTTGTCAAGATGAGATAATTCACTCATAATACTGCCTCCTTGTTTCTATGAGATCAATATGCATTGGATTTTTGCGTATCGATACAGATTGTTTTAACTTCACCGTCAGGCGTCGTAATCCTCCAGTACATATATGACTTCTTCTTTTCTACATGCATTTTACTTCCTATGCCGCCGATATCGGCACCCAGGAAAAATTCTATGGCTCCAAAGGAGCACTCTTTAACGCAGGATACGCAGCCCCAGCAGTCCCGGGGATACCGCATATATGCCTTTCCTGTACTGTTCAGCTCAATCAGGCTGCCGGGGCATACCTCGGTACACTGCCCGCATCCCACACATTTTTCCTGCTCAATTCGTATGCTCATACCGTTCTCCCTCTTTAACAAGCGGCCGGAATATAATATGGATGCTGCCATCCTTCATTCTGGAATTGACATATTTCAGCCAAGCCTCATCTTTCTGCGGATAGTCCAGATTTTCGGCAAAGCTATGCCATCGCGTTTCCTTCCTCGCTTGCAGGTGCGCAATAAGAACGCGGCACACCGTAAGCCGCTCGCAAAGCTCATACAGAAGCATCAATTCATGCCAGTCCCGTACGGTTACGGTATCACTCAGCGTTTCAATCTGACGAATTCTGCGCTCTGCCAATTCAAGCTGCTTTTCATTATATCGATACTGACTGGCAATCCCGCCGGCATAGGTATCCATAACAGACTGCATGGCTTCTTCCAGTTGTTCCACAGTAAAAAGCGAGTCCGTATCAGATACCCTCTCCGTATATTCAGCAGCTTTCTGACGCAGCAGTTGTGTTTCCTCCTCCGCTGTCAGCAGTTCTACGTTATCTTCATGTTCTATTCGGGAAATGATAGCCTGCGCGGCAATTTCGCCTTCAACCAAGGCGCCTGTCACATACTTCTGCGGACATCCGCCGGCAACATCTCCGGCGGCATATAGATTATGAATGGTCGTTTCCCGGCTTGTGTCGACCCAATATCCGCTGGCGGTATGGCCGCCGACAATATACGGCTCAGTTCCCTCGATTTCCACATTTTGCCGGCTCGGCCCGACACCGGCCTCAATCCATTTCAAAGTTTGGCTGGGTGCCATATTCAGGTAGGCCTTCATCAGCTCTTCATCCTGCTTTTCCGTAATCCCTTCTGTCTGCAGATAGCAGGGTCCGCGGCCATCCTGATTTTCCTTTACCGTACCGTAAACACGCTGGGATGTCGTAAGTCCATACTTTTGTTCATACACTTCTCCGGCAGCATTAATTTGCCTGGCCCCGACGCCTTGCGCAATTGTTCCTGTCGGAGCAATCGTATCCTTGCATCGCAGCGCAATAAACCGCATCTCAAACGTGGTCATTTCCGCACCGGCCCGGATTCCCATAGCATACCCGGCGCCGGTGTTAAAAGGGGAATACCACATTTTATGACGCGAAAAGCCGGGATGATTCGGCCGGTACAATCCAGCCGCGCCACCGGCAGCGCAAAGAACCGTCCTGGCTCTGATTTCAAACACCGTGCCGTCTCTCATGCTGAAGCCAAACGCACCTAATATACGATTGTCCCGGACAATATAATCCGTAATCGTGACATGATTCAAAATACGTACATGAGAGGCCTTCTCGACAGCTCCCGCCAACAGCGGCTTAATATTTTCACCGTTAATTTTAATATTTCGGGGTCCTCTGGCAACATATTCGCCCTTGTCATCTTTCAGTATAACCAGCCCCAGCTGTTCTAATACCGCCGTCACCCGATTCAGTCCCTCCGACATGGAGATGACCAAATCATCCCGGACAATACCGTCTGCGTCTTTTTTTACATAATCGGCATAAAACCGCGGTGTATGCCCCTTGGTAATATACGCATTCAACGCATTAACGCCGGCAGCCAGACAGCCGCTGCGCCGGATATTTGCTTTTTCGGCAATCACTACGGAGAGCGAAGACCGGCTGCTCAAGGTCAGCGCGGCATAACAGCCTGCCGTGCCGCCGCCTATGATCAGAACATCAGTATGAATCAACTGCGGTTCCTTCATTTTCATCTGCATATATCTCCTTTTCATTTAAATGTAGAATAGGTTGGTGTCCTTCATCGCTTTATTTTCCGTCAAATATGTCCGGTTCTCGTCAAACACATACAACCTGTAGATAAGAACCGTTACGTTCTCTCCGACCGCAACGGGAGCCTCTTCCATGGAATATTCAGCATGAATAGACACATCTTTGACTGCAACCGTCAAGTCAAGATGGTTGCCACGGAAAACGACGGATTCCACCCTTCCCTCTTCCGCCGCACTGATATAGCGGTGAAGTGCTCCTTGCTTATAAACCTTGACAAACTCCGGACGAATGACGGCCTTGCCGGCGCCTTTGATGGAATCAAAGCCATTGAGGCACTCATAATTGCTGACAACGGCAGAGTCACCGATAAACTGCGCTACAAAGGGCGTTTCCGGCTTTTTGTAAATAGCCGCAGGCGGTCCGGACTGTTCGATCCGGCCATGATTGGTAATAATAATTTCATCTGCCACCTCAACCGCCTCTTCCTGATCATGCGTAACAAAAATACTGGTAATGCCCACACGATGAATCGTATCCTTCAGCCAATTACGCAGTTCCTGCCGGACCTTGGCATCAATAGCCGCAAAAGGTTCGTCCAAAAGCAGTACCTGCGGATTAGGGGCCAGCGCACGGGCAAACGCTACTCTTTGACGCTGGCCGCCGGAAAGCTGATTGGGATAGCGTTTTTCCAGACCGGAAAGACCAGTCAGGCCGATTAAGTCCGTCACACGTTTTTCGATTTCCGATTTCTTCTTTTTCTGGATCTCCAAGCCAAAAGCAATATTTTCAAAAACAGTCATGTACCGGAACAATGCATAATTTTGAAAGACAAACCCGATGCCGCGTCTGGCGGCAGGAATCGTATTGATGCGGCGGCCGGCAATAAAGATATCGCCGCTGTTAGGAACTTCCAGGCCTGCCAGCATGCGCAGAATCGTTGTCTTGCCGCTGCCGCTCGGGCCCAGAAGAGCTGCCAGCTTACCCTTTTCAATGCCGAAGCTGACATCGTCAGACGCGGTGAAGCCGCCATACTGTTTGGTAATATGTTTCATTTCAACATACATGGTTGTACATGCCCCCCTCTATGTATTCACAACGCGCGTTTTCGCTCACTTTTATATTCGATAAAGCTCCGCAGCAGCAGCACCCCGACAGCCAGCAGCACCAGCAGAGAGGAAACGGCAAATGCAGCCGTAATAGAATCGGACTGGCCGGACATATAGAGCGCATCTATTTCCAAAGGCAGGGTAAAAGTCGCTCCCCTTGCCTTCGACAATGCACTGACGGCCCCGAATTCACCAAGCGCTCTGGCAGTACATAAAATGACACCGTAAAGCAAAGCCCATCGGATCTGCGGCAGGGTAATCCTGAAAAATATAGTCAGCCCACCAGCTCCCATAAGCGCGGCTGCCTCTTCTTCGTCATTTCCCCGGGCGTTCAGAACCGGAATGATCTCCCGAAACACAAAGGGAAAAGTAACAAAAATAGTAGCCAGCACGACACCGGGAACGGCAAAAACGATTTGCAGATCCGTCCCCAAAATGCTGTTCAATGCCGTTACGTACTCACTGGCCCAGCCCATACGGCCAAAGGTCATAATAAAAGCCAAGCCGGCAATAACCGGTGAAATGGAAAAAGGAATATCAATAAGCGTCGTCAAAATATGTTTGCCCCGAAACTCAAATTTTGTAACAGTCCATGCAGCCAAAAGGCCAAAAAACGTATTGACAGCCAACGCAATGACAGCAGCCAGCAGTGTAATCTGCAGCGCCGAAATAACGTAATCGGTCGTCAAGGCCGCCGCATAAAAACTCAGCCCCTCCCGCAGGGAATTGACAATCACGGAAATCAGAGGAATGATGAGCATAACTACAATAAATACCATGCTGACCGCAATGAGTGCCATTTCTGTTTTATTTCGTTTCATCTGTACCTCCCCTAACTGGCTCTCCTTGCCTGATGAATTTGAATCATATTGATAGTAAACAATGTGACAAAGGCAATAACCAACAGACCCAAGGCAATCGAAGCGGCCCCGGCATAATCAACATAATTCAATTTCTGCATAATGACATAGGAAACCACCTGTGTATGATTCTTGGCGCTGTTGCCGGCAATATAAATGACGCTGCCGTATTCGCCAAGACCTCTGGCAAAGGCCAGCCCGAAGCCTGTTAAGATAGCAGGCCGCAATTCCGGCAGGATAATGCGGAAAAAGATCGCCGTCTTTGCGGCTCCCAGCATATTTCCCGCTTCTTCATACGCTGGGTCCAGTTTTTCCAGCACAGGCTGAATGGATCGGACAACAAAGGGAATGCCGACAAAAACCAACGCAATCGTCAAGCCGATTTTCGTATATGCCAGGGAAATTCCCCACTGTGCAAATACCGAGCCAATCAAGCCTGTATCAGAATACAGCTTGGAAAGCGTAATACCGGCAACAGCCGTCGGCAGGGCGAAGGGCAATTCAATAACTCCATTTAAAAGACGTTTACCCGTAAATTGATACCGCACCAGAACCCACGCCAGAATCGTACCAAACACGCAATTTATCACCGCCGCAAGGAAAGAACAGGAAATACTCGTCATGAACGCATTACGCACACCGTCGTTACTTATCATCCTGACATACTCGCTGGCCGGCAAATGCAGAGAATAGACCAGGACCGAAGCCAGAGGGATAAGCACAAAGCAAGATAACATCGTCACTGATATGCCCATGGTCAGGCCAAATCCCGGTATGACATGGTTTCCTTTCAAAAGTTGTTTTATCATTCAAAAAAGCTCCTTGATCCACTCTTATTTAGTATTTACCTTCTCCATAATCTGGTCAAAAATTTTGCCGTCATTAAAAAATGTATCATAAGCCGCATCCCAGCCCCCAAAATCATTGATCGTAACCAGATGGATATTCAAATCAAACGTATTGGCAAATTGCTTCAAAATATCCGGATTAGAAGGACGGTATCCATTTTCCCCGATAATTTTCTGTGCTTCGTCTGAATAGAGATAATTCAAATATTCTTTAGCCGCATCTTCCACACCATCTTTTTGTGCATTTTTATCAACCACAGCTACGCTTGGCTGAGCCAGAATACTAATGCTCGGCGTGATGATTTCGAATTTTCCCGGATATTCCTTGACAGAATTGATTGCTTCATTTTCCCAGGCAATCAGCACATCTCCCTGCCCATTTTCCACAAAAGTTGTCGTAGCGCCGCGAGCACCGGAATCCATCACAGAAACATTCTTATAAATAGCCGCTACAAAATCCTCAATCTGTGCCTGGTCATTATTGAACTTCTTCTGCCCGTACGCCCAGGCTCCCAGGAAATTCCAGCACGCTCCGCCGCTGCTTTTCGGATCCGGCGTAATTACATTGACTCCCGGCTTGGCCAGATCATCCCAATCCTTGATTTGTTTGGGATTCCCCTTGCGAACCAGAAAAACGATCGTCGAGGTATACGGTGACGAATCCTTCGGGAATTTTTCAACCCAACCGGATTGAATAAGACCTGATTTTTCAATCAGCGTAATATCATGTGCCAGTGCCAGCGTCACCACATCAGCCCGGCTTCCTTCAATGACAGACCGGGCCTGTCCGCCGGATCCGCCATGAGACTGCACGATTTCAATATCCTTGCCTGTCTTATTTTTATAATATGCCTGAAATAACGGATTATACTGCTGATATAATTCTCGTGTCGGATCGTATGATACGTTAGTGAGCGTTATTTTGCCGTTTTCCGCGCCGGCCGCTGTCTTCCCGGAGCTGCCGTAGCCTGCCAGTACCCCGGCGGCAAGCACAATCAGACTTAACGCGATGATGCCTTTGAATGGTTGTCTCATATTTTTTTCTCCTTATCTTTTCTTCCTATCCGGAATCATGTAAATAAATTTGTTGACAAATACCGTTCCCCGCCATCCGGCAGCAGAACGACAATCCGCTTTCCCTTATTTTCTTTCCGTGCCGCTAATTCCAAGGCCGCCTGTAAAGACGCGCCGGACGAAATTCCCACCAGAAGCCCGTCAGATAGGGCTACGGCTCTTGCCATGGCAATCGCAGCTTCATCGGTGACATCAATAACTTCATCAATCACAGACCGATCCAATACCTGCGGAATAAAACCGGCTCCAATACCTTGAATCTGATGCGGTCCCGCCGGTCCGCCGTTCAATACGGCAGAATTTTTAGGCTCTACCGCTACAATCTGAATAGCAGGATTATAGCTTTTGAGACCTTCTGCCGTCCCTGTAATCGTACCGCCTGTACCGACGGAGGAAATAAAAATATCTACTGTGCCATCTGTATCCTCCCAGATTTCCCTCGCCGTCGTCTGGCGGTGAATGTCCGGATTGGCTTGATTATCAAACTGCTGAGGAATAAATGCATTGCCGTAAAAAGTCTTCAGTTCCTCTGCCTGACGGATACTTCCCTCCATTCCCTCCTGACCCGGTGTGAGCACGACCTCGGCGCCCAATGCCTGTACTATTTTTCGGCGCTCCAGGCTCATCGTATCCGGCATAGTAAGGATCAAACGCAGTTTTTTCACTGCCGTAACAAAAGCCAGCCCAATCCCGGTATTACCGCTCGTCGGCTCGATAATCACGGTATCCTTATTGATTTTACCGCGGGCAATACCATCCTCTATCATGGCATTGGCAACACGATCCTTGACACTCCCCAGCGGATTGAAATATTCCAGCTTACCAATAATATCGGCTTCTGTATTATATTTTTTTTCAAAATTCGTCAATTTCAATAACGGAGTCCTGCCGATCAACTCCGTCAGATTTGCTGCAATATACCCCATATCCTCACCCTTTCTGTCCTATACACTAACATCGCCAGATGATGCGGCACTCTCACACCATAACGGCTCATCTGCCAGGTATTCTATCCTGTTGGAATTGGCACCATCCACCGGATACACAGAATACACAAAAAATGCGGCGCTATCTGAATAGATAGCGCCGCATTACACGTATTGCGTCCCATGAATCGTACCGCTCATCTATCAGGCATATTACTCCTGCTGGAATTGGCACCACCCATTTCTGGAGGTTGCCGCAGCTTCATTAGGCCAGTCCTTCTGCTGCTCTCGATGATCTCAATATGGAATTGCAGATGAAAATAATTACAATTCCCTATTCAATTAAACCACAACACATGATGTTCATTTTTAAGTCCTCCATATACAACCGATCCTGTCTGAATACATCCTCAAAGGTTGATTGAAATAATACACTCAAAAAAAACTTCTGTCAATATGTATAGTTTCCGCGCAGTTATAAGTTTATATTTATGTTATAATATATTTTATTTTATATTTATGATATATTTTCTTGTTTTCTGTCTGCTGACACCTTATTGCTCCTCTTGTAAGACCAGGACAGCAGGACATATTTTTTATGTATTTTTTGATATTTTATTTCATTTATAAAAAAACAAACTGGAATAGACTATACTGCATCTATCCCAGTTTGCAAGAAAAACATATAAAATAAAACAAGGGGAACTATCATATATTATTTTATCGCAATGCGATGACTGGCCTCAATCTGTTTCATATCAGCCTTCGGCAAAACAACTTCCAATACCCCATCTTTAAAGCTTGCCTGAATATCATCCTTCCGAATATTGCGAACCGCAAACTGCCGGCAGAAGGAGCTGCTTACCCGTTCCTTGCGGATATAATTGTGTTTTTCATCTTTTTCATCCTTCTGTTCCTCATGCTGAGCCGACACGGTCAACACATCATTATCATACGTAACATTCACATCTTCCTTGGCAACACCCGGTAAATCCGCTTTCAAAACATATTCCTTGCCTTTGTCTTCAATATCTACTTTGGGAACAGCAAATGCGCCATTCTGAGATGGCATCAAATTGTTGAAAAATGCATCAAATAAATTGTCAGGAGATAAAAAGTCATGGGCACTTACAACAGGAAATAAATTTTTCATAGTAAAACCTTCTTTCAAATTTAATAGTATTGTAATGCACCAGGAAGAATTTGCTCTTTTGACTTTTATATGCAAGTCTCTCTTTAACCTCTTCCTGATTACGCTTATATTATATGCCTTATCAGCACTCATGTCAATAGAGTGCTGATAATTTTATCATAATTGGCAGATAAAAAGAGACCGGGGCTGTATTGATTCCCCATGAATCAGATTCCAGGTCTAACTCATGGAGGGCAACACCTTTTCCGGTCTCTTCAAAAAATGATTCGGCCCTTGCAGAAATGAAGGAAATGCAGGGCCTGTATGATAAGGCAGACATGCCACCGTGTATAAACAGCACATCGCCAGTATCAACAAGCAACACAGTATAGCTGAACAGAGAATCTCCAAAGCGGACGTCTCACTGCCAGTCCTCGTTTATCGGCAGGCCTGCGAGTTGTCAAATCACCTAAAACCTATACGTCATTTGGATTCTTGTATAGTCTCCCAGGCTGAAGTTTTCGCTGCCGTAGAGGGTATCGCGCTTGCCGATGCCCTTGGCGTCGAAGGTGTAGAACGCTTCCAGGAGGATATCTTTAGCCGGGACGTAGCCGCCGCCGACGGTGAAGCTCTTGATGCCGTCGAGGTAGCGGTCGGGCACGCCTTCCGTGCCGTTGCCGCCGAAGGTGGAGCCGTGCTGGAAGTATTTGTAGTCCGCAAAGGCATTCCAGCTGCCGGTCCGGTCCGTATCGGACTTGCCGATGTCGACGCGGGCCACCCAGAAGTGGGGCGTGCCGCCACTCGCTCGGCCGCCGAAGTCGAAGGTGGAGTTGCCCGCTTCGTGATTTTCGTAGATCGTGCCGCCGTTCATATAGCGGCCGAAGTCGGTGCGGTTCTGACCGTAATCCAAAGAGACCGTAGCCCTATCGCCGACATGCCACTGGGCACCGATGCCGAAGACGTTGGCCAGCTGATCAAAGGAGGCGATGTCATTCGTATCGCCGTGAGCTGCTGCAAAGGAATGGGTATCATCTCCCGTGGAGCGCAGGTACCAGGCCATGACGCCGAAGTCCGGCGAGAAGGAATGCCGGGCCTGGATGTAGGCGGCCCGTTCGATGGCCGGGATCGTGTCTTTCTGCAGGACCGTACCGGTGACTTTGACGACTAACCCTACTGTATTACCCAATTTTTCACGGGGCAATGCACTATATTGATCACTCTGATATAAGAAATTTTGTAAAGCACTCCAGTATCTAGACACCCTGTTACTAGTCTCCACCATATCTGGCACATAATTTCCATTTTCATCTTTTTTCGATTCTCCGAATATAACTATATTATTAGAGATAGGGGTTGCATCAGGCATTGCCGCTATACCCTGAGAAACAAAATCTTGCCAATTGGTTACGGCGCCGCCTTGTATTTGAATATCTTGCGCGCCTTTCCGCACCAATTCCTCTTGTACAGATTCCCATTTCGTATTGTACTTCTTGGCAGTCTCTTCCAAATTGTCTCCCGTATTCAGCCACTGTTCCATATATGCTTTTTCCGAAGGCGCTTCCAATGCACTGGGATCAAGTACACTGATTTTTCCTATCCCCACATAAGTCTCAGCTTGTTTTTGTTGTCCACTTTTATCTATGTATGTATAACGAATGATGGGCCCTTGCGCAGCATATGTGGAAGAAAGACCAGAACCATTTAAACCTTGATCATTTGTAAAAACATCACCATAGGCCTGCTTTACCAGATCAAACATGTGCTTTATAATTTTTGCCTGCTCATCTTCGGTCTTTGCCGCCTTTAATTGCTGATAAAAATTAAATGGTATTACCGGCTCCCTCTACCGGAGCTAATACCCGCAATTCAGCAGGTAACGAAGCCATCCCAAAATTCGTTCCTAAAAACTCGCCGGCCGTGGGTGCCCGATAAAAGGTCTGCCGTATCGCATGGGTATAGGCCGAATCATTGACGCCTGTACTGCTGCTGAAATCACCATAGCCTAACCGGATCTGATTTTTCCCGCTGGTCCAGACAGCACGGCCGCCGTCGTATTCCTTGCCAAACCAGTAACCCGTGACGCCCATGGCTTCGGTGAGACGGCCGATAGAGAAGTCCCACTTATTCGCATGCTGGGTCACATCCATATTTTCCAAACGCTGATGATTCAGGCCCCTGGAATCACTGACATCGTGCTTTGTATCGACGCCGCTCATGCCGGATGCACTGCCCAGGACGGTGACATTCGTATTGTCGCCAATGCGGGCATCAAATCCCAGGCACAGACGCTGCTCAAAGCCGTGTTCCTTTTGATCAAGCATATTCTTTGCCGCATCGCCTACATGGGTCGTCGCCGTCACCGTAGCTACGGGCTTGTCGCTGCCGCCATGAACGTTCCAACGAGCCTGATAATCACCGATCAGCTCGACACCGGGCTTCTTGTCCACGTCAAAGGGCGCCGTAATAAAGGCATCTCGCTGCCTGTTCTTTTCTGTTGCCGCGGTTCCTACAACGGACTTCTCATTTGCACGTACAACTTCTTTTCCATCCTTCCCTGCCACACCCGTTCCTTGCCCTTCTGCAACGGCACTCGTTACAACGGCCTTTTTACTTTCCTCTTTCTTATGTCCATCGTAGCCGAATTTCATGTTGAAGCCCATTTTATAGACCCGTTCCTGCAATGCCCGGTCGTAATCGCGATGGTTGAAGATATTGTCGACGCCGAAATAGACGAGGGAATCCTTATCGAGCTTCTTCTGGACCATGACGTTCCAAATACCAAAGGTCTTCTTTTGGTAGGTCTGCTTGCCCCCTTCAGCAAAATTGTACTTGATCACTGATTTTGTATCATCATTCGGATCGCTAACGGACGTCATATAATTGCCGTTGCCGGCTACAGAATTGCTGTCGAGCATGTTGATGTAGTAGTCTCCCCAGAGAGCGCCGCTCCAACCGCTTTTGACATTATCATAGGAGATGCCGATATCGACCTTATGCTGGGGCTTGTCCAGGAGCTGGCGGGGCATATCGGGATCACTCTTGTTCACGGCATGGAGCCAGGCATAGCCTAGTTTTCCCTTCCACGACAAGCCGTAGGTATTGCGGTCGGCCGTGCGCTTGAACTTTTGATAGGGCTCAAAGATCGTATTCGTATGCTTCGTATCTTTTTTCAGGTCTTCCTTGTAGTGATTGGCATTAAAAGATATCGTGTTATGATCGTTCACGTCATATTCCGCCGCCAGGCCTACGTTAGAAATGGTACCGTAATAGCGCAGGGAATTTTTGTAATTGCCCAAATCCGTCGTCATGATACTGGGAGGCAGCAGGGTCATGCCGCTGTTATCATAAATCGGCAATACATCCCTCTTACTGCCAAAGATCGTGGCCCGGACCTTGCCCATTTGGCCGCTGTCGGCACGGAGGAAAATATTCTGATAGGGGAAGACGTCGCTATTGTCCTTGACGCGGCGGCCTTCTGCGTTGACCTCCATACCGGCGGTTTGGGCCGGCTTGCGGGTGATGATGTTGATGACGCCGCCAATGGCGTCGGAGCCGTATTTGGCAGAGGCGGCGCCCTGAATGATCTCGATACGCTCGACGTTTTCCGTGCCCTGACGCAGGAGTTCGTCCCCGGCGCCATAGTATTTGGCAAAGTCCCCCATGACGGCTTGTCCGTCCACGAGGATCAGGGTATGGCGCGGTTCGGCGCCGCGGATGGACACGCCAACACGGCCCATCGCGTCGACCGTACGCGATACGCCTGTTTCACTGAATATGACATCCTCTACGGATTTGGCTTGCTTTTTGACGATATCCTCCCGGGTAATGATGGTCGTCTGCTGCGATTCGAGCTTGGCTTCCTCCTTGGCGCGGTCTGCTTCCACGACGGCATCCCGTGTTGTTACCGAATTATTGCCC
>NZ_LEKT01000027.1 GCF_001045675.1 Megasphaera cerevisiae DSM 20462 | reverse complement strand
TCTGTATCCATGATTTCTAACGCACAAACCAGTGCCTCTGTGAAAATCCGCATAAACAGCTGCAATAATTTTGTTTCGCGTATGATCGCGGTATCGGATTCCTTTATTGTTTTGATAATTTCTGCTATAATATATTCCATGAGAAGACCTTCGGTTGTGATATATTTTGCTGGCTAGGCAATATATCTATTATCTAGGTCTTTTCTTTTTTTTGCAATATCTTACCGAGAACTATTTTACACTAAGTCCCCGAAAATAATGAACCATGCTCCCGGGTACAGAGGCTTCTGTCCGTTCGCAGAAGTCCTGACCCGCCAGAGTTTTCCTATTTTTTATATCCGGTCATACGATCTACAACGTTTTGCAATGGCTGTCCGGATAGAAAATGCTTGAGATTTTCCGCAGCAATACGCACGATGGTATCATGTGTGGCCTGCAAATGATATCCGCCGGAAATATGGGGCGTAATGTAAATGCCTCTGGTATGCCACATCGGATTATCCGGAGGCAGCGGTTCCGGATCCGTCACATCAACGGCAGCACCGGCAAGGTGTCCACGTTGCACCGCCTGACACAACGCCTCCTGCACAACGTTTGTCCCACGACCCACATTGAGAAAATAGGCGCCTTGCTTCATAGCAGCAAAGCGATCCTGGTCGAATAGATGATACGTAGCCGGCGTATCCGGCAGGCTGGATGCAACAATATCCGCCTTTCCCAGATATTCGTCCAGTCTCTCCATCGTTCCCATTTCATCGGCTTCCGGCGGTACGGAACCGCTGCGCCGCCGCATACCGATGACGTGGGCTCCCATGGCCTTCATCCGTTTACCGAATTCGCGTCCAATATCGCCAAAACCAATAATCAGCACAGAAGCGCCATAGACCGAGGCAACCTGACCTTCGTCGTGCCAGCAGGCCGCCTTCTGATTGTCATAATATGCATATAGTTTCTTCATCATGGCCATGACAAGACCTGTCAGGTGTTCTGCAATGGCCAGTCCATAAGCCCCTGTTGCATTGGTAAGCTGTACATTCTCAGAAAGTATGCCTTCCTGGCAATACGTATTTGCTCCGGCACTGTTCAGCTGAAGCCAGCGCAGCCTGGGCGCATGGCGCAGCAGCTCCGGCGCGATATTTCCGATAATAATATCCGCATCGGCTAACTCTTCTTCCGAGGCCTGAGCGCTGACCGGTCCCTGTACGGGCAAATACACAAACTCGTTATTTCCTGCCGCCTGCCGAAGCCAATCTTTATGCACATCATTGACTTCCATTGCTACTAATATTTTCATGATATATCTCCCTTCCCATGTAAAAAAACCTTCGCTACATCATTAAATGTAACGAAGGATACGCATATTGTCAAGCTTTTCCCGCATGACACAGCACAAAATGTCCCGGCATCACTTCCGTCATCGCACCTTCGAGAGACAAAAGGGAATGGTCAAAGGCCGGTACTCTTTTCTGCCTTTCGTAGGCAGGATCCGGTTTTAAAATGGACGCCAGCAACAATTTTGTATACGGGTGAAGCGGCTGCTGAAACAGTTCTTCCGTTGAGCTTATTTCCACCAGCCTCCCGCCGTACATTACTGCCGTCCTGTCGCTGATATACCGAACCACAGCCAGATCATGCGCGATAAATAACATAGAAAAATGCTGCTGTTCCTGCAGATCTTTGAGCAAGTTTATAATCTGCGCCTGTATGGATACATCGAGAGCCGCAATGGGTTCATCGGCAATGATCAGCGACGGCGCAATCCCCAGACAACGGGCAATAGCCACACGCTGCCGCTGTCCGCCGGACAGTTCTCCGGGACAAGCCTGTCCATAACGCCGATCCAGTCCGACGCTGCGGAGCAGTTCCTCTATCTGCTGGCGTCCGTCCTTTGCGTTCTTCCATTTCCCTGCAAGAATCAGTCCTTCACGGATACTATCCGCCGCTGTCATACGGGGATTAAGCGCCCCATCAGCATCCTGAAAAATCATATGCATTTCCCGCTGTATAATACGGCGCTGTGTTTTGCGGACAGCGTGATCTGAAATGTGCATATCTTTAAAATAAATATCTCCTGCAGCAGGTTCATACAATCCCATCAGAATCCGTGCCAGCGTCGATTTGCCGCAGCCCGATTCGCCTATGAGTCCCACCGTTTCATGGGCCTGTATGGCGAAGGATACGTCATGGACCGCCTCTATCGTCTGGCCTGCTCCTAAAGAAAAAATTTGACTGATATGCCGTACATCAAGCAGCGGATTCTTCATCATTATAGCTCCCTTTGCCGACAGCACAGCGGCGGTACAACGCAAGGCGCCCGCTTGTCCAAAAGCCAGGTCGCAGCCTGATGTGTCGGCGAGATTTCAAAAAAAGGCGGTGCTTCTTCATAATCAATATTGAGGGCATAGGGATTGCGATCCGCAAAGGCATCCCCCCGAGGCGGACAGAGCATATCAGGCGGCATTCCCTCAATGGCCTTCAGCCGCTGACCCTGTTCCACTGCCGAGGGCAAGGCTGACAGCAATCCCCATGTATACGGATGCCGCGAATCATAAAATATTTCATCCGCCGTGCCTATTTCTACAAGCTTTCCCGCATACATAATACCTACCCGGTCGGCCAACCGAGCCGCAACACCCAGATCGTGAGTAACAAAAACAATAGAAAGCCCGGTCTGCCGGCGCACATCTTTGAGCAGATCAAGAATCTGCATTTGAACAGTTACATCCAGCGCAGTTGTCGGCTCATCAGCCAGCAGCACCTCCGGATCCGAGGCCAGAGCAATCGCCAGCGCGCAGCGCTGCCGTTGCCCACCGGAAAAGGCCTGCGGCAGCAAAGTCAGACGCTGCATCCCGTGATCAATGCCGACCAGCTGCAGGAGTTCTGCTGCCCGAGTATCTGCTGCCTGCCTGCTCAACTTCTGCCGACGGCAAATCGCCTCCCGCAGCTGGGCTCCCATAGACATAGACGGATTCAGCGTCGTCAGAGGATTTTGAAAAACCATAGAGAGAATCGTGCCGCGTAATTCCTGCATTTGTTTTTCTGTATACTTCGTAATATCCATACCTTTCACAAAGATATTTCCTTGTTTGATACGGGCAAAACGAGGTAGCAATTTCAGTACCGAACGGCATAATACAGATTTGCCGCAGCCTGATTCACCGACCAACGCCAAAATTTCGCCATGGTGCAGCGACAAAGAAATATCACGAATAGCCTCAATTTCCCCTGCTGCCGTATCAAAACTCAGTGACAGATGCCGAATTTCCAAAGAATTTTCTTTTATCATTGCATATCCCAGTCTTCCACATTCCACATGACGCCGACGGCATGATGTCCCAGCACCCGTTCCGTCGATAATCCAGTCACCTTTTTATCGGCTACGTAGTTTCCGTCCAGATACGCCACCATAATATAAGCCGGATTATCTGACCATGCTTGCTGGAACTGATTGTAGGCATGCTTACGGACTGCCGGGTCATACGACGCCCGTGCCGCTCCCAGCCATTCATCGACTGCCGGATTGCTGTAATGAGTATAGTTACCGCTGGCGTTTGTATAGAATAAATCATACGTGCCATTATCCGGATCGAAGGGTGCCGCCTGGCCAATGAGGAAGCATTCCAATATCTTCCAATCCAATTTGGGCACAATTCGTACTTTCATATCCACACCGGATTGCTTAAGCTGACTGGATGCAATTTTGGCAATATCCACCCGTTCCTCTTCATACTCACGAGTGTCTACGCTGAAGGATAATTTTTCACCATCTTTTTCATAAATACCATCAGAACCAGGTTTCCACCCTAATTTCTCCACTTTTTCTTTAAACAAAGCTGGATTATAGTCTCTATGCTCCACATCAGGGTCATTATACTCCGTATTTACCTGCAAGGGGCTGTATGCCACTGCACCCTGTCCGGTAAGAACACTATCGACAATGGCTTTTTTATTCAGCGCATAACCTAAAATAGGAATAAGTTCACCGTGCTTTCTCCAAAACGGCGCATTGAAATTAGGCGCAATGGCCCGGTAGTCAGCGGTTTTAAAATCATACACCGTAAACTTGTCATTACCGCGGAACACCTTGGCATTTTGCGCGTTCAGCCAAGCCAGATCTACTCCGCCTGATTTTACCTGAGCGGCTTTGGCATTTTCATCTGGAATAATTTTAAAAATAATTTTACCTATTTTTGGGACTTTTCCATAGAAATCTTTATTTTTTTCTACAATAATGGACTGTCCCTTGTCCCAGCTGACAAATTTATACCGGCCCGTACCGACGGGATGCTGATTGAAAGGGTCCGTCATAATATCCTTCCCCTCCAGCAGATGCTTAGGCAATATACCAATCGTCAAATAATTGAGCATCGCTGAATTTGGCTGAGACAGCTTGATCCGAACCGTATAATCATCCACCGCCGTCACTGCTTCAATCTCTTTGTAATTATCCGTAATGGAAGCTTCCAAATCCTTATTATGCTTCAGCGTATCCAGCGTAAATTTGACATCTGCCGCGGTAAAAGGCTGTCCATCATGCCACTTGACATTCTCTCTCAAATGAAAAGTATAGGTCAGTGACGCCGGATCAAATTCATATGATTTAGCCAAATCTGGAATAGGCTTTCCTTTGGCGTCATACGTCATCAGCCCTGAGAAAATAATATCAGGCAGTTCATCATGCGTATTTAAAATGGAATTGATCGTCGTGTAATCCGCACTGGCATAGGTCAGAACCTTTTCACCGCTGTTTCCGGTGCTGTTGCTGCCACAACCGGAAATAGCCAGACACAACAGCAGGGCTGTTATACACACCAAAAACGATTTTAAAAATTGTTGGGTCTTCATATGTTCCTCCTTGAATAGTTGACTATAGATTACTGCAACCGCGATTGACTTCATGGCGCAGGTAATGACCGATACAGGTCATACACACCAGTGTAACGACAAGAAACAGTCCTGGGATCAATATAATCCACCACGAGTTGGTCAAAAGAGCCCGGCTGGACAAAGACAGCATCGTCCCCCAGGAAACTATTTCAACAGGAAGTCCTATACCGAGAAAGCTCAGTGTTGCTTCCATCATCATGCCGGAACCGATGCTCGATACGATCATAAACATGACCGGAGACAGAAAGTTGGGGAGCAAATGATACCATACAACATGAAAAAAGCCGCCTCCCATCGTACGCGAAGCCAAAACATAATCACTGTTGCGGATCTGTCGCACTTCACTGCGGACGATACGGGCCAGATTCATCCACGTCGTTGCCCCGATGATCAGGGATATGGTAAAAATATCCGGTGCAGGGATAAATGCCAGTAAAAGCAGAAGAAGCAGGATTGACGGAATACTGCTGATCAGCTCGGCAGCGCGCATCATGACGGTATCCACCAGCGGCGACGCCGTCCCGCTCAGGCAGCCATACACAATTCCGATACATGCCGACACAATCATGGACAAAAAACCGACGGCCAAGGATACACGCCCGCCATACCATATAATAGAAAAAATATCCCGCCCCAGTCCATCCGTCCCGAAATAAAAGGAAGAATTAGGCGCTTCATTGAGATGCTGAAGGTAAAACTGAGCGGGATCGTGATTGGCAATACAGGGTGCCGCCGCACATCCTGTACAAATAAGTATCAGGAGCCCCATAGAAACCACAGGATAATCACGCCAAACATGGTGCCACAAGGACGGCGCCGCCGCACGCTTTGTTTCCCGGCGGTCACCCGGCCCGGCTAAGCGGAACGATGTGAGCGGTTCCATGACGCGCCTCCTTCCGCAGTCTTCATGCGGCCGTCAATGCGTTCGTTGACAGCCTGCGCAATAAGCCCCGATGCAATGACCAGCGCCCCTGTAATCAATACAATCAGCATAAGAAGATTATAGTCATGATACTTGGCGCTTTCGATCGACAAATGGCCAATGCCCGGATAAGAAAAAACCGCTTCAACGACATAGGTTCCTCCCAATATATGATTAACGGAAACTGCCATAATACTTACAATGGTAGGCGCCACGTTGCGCAGGCAGTGGGTACAGACGATATAGAAACGGCTGAATCCCTTTACTTTAGCCAAAAACACATATTCCTGCCGCGTTTCATCCAACAGCTTATTGCGTATCATGTAGGCATAATACCAGACATGGCTGATAACCATAACCAACATTGGCAGTACCAGATGCTCCAGCCGGTTCAGCACATTATCGGACTGCCCCGGATCATATGCCCCACTGCCGGGCAACCAGCCAAGATTGACGTTGAACAGCAAAATCAATACCAGCCCTACCCAAAATGCCGGCAGATAAAAAACAATCGTCCCAATTTTACAAATAGCCCTATCAATCCATGTATCTTCATGCAAGGCGCAACAAACTGCCAGCCCAATCGCCAATATAAATACGATCGCATAAGAAATACTGCCCAAAAGCAAGGTATTGCCAATCAGTGCACGTATCACGTCGAGAGCCGGCTCCTTGTATTTAAAAGAAATACCGAAATCTCCCTGCACTGCATGGTGCAGCCAAGACAGATACCGCTGATACACCGGACCGTCCAGGCCCAGACGCTGCCGGGCCGCTTCATGCTCAGCCGGGCTCATTTGTTCTACCCGTTCTCCATAAAAAGACTGTAGCGGATCCCCCGGCGCATAAGAAGACACATAAAAAACAGCAATGGATAATATGCCCATCGCAATGACAAATACAGCAAGCTTACACCATATCGTATGATACATTTTTTGAAAATTCATATATAAACACGTTCCATTCTATAAATTAATCAGACTCCGTATTTATATATCATATACAAAAAAAGCATTGCCAACAAGCCGGGTAGGGGGATGCAAATCATAGCACAAAAAAAAAATTTAAGAAACCATCAAACCTGATACATCAAAAAAAGCAGAGATTCATATTGCTGAACCTCTGCTTTTGCATCTATATACAAAATTTCAATCTGATATATTCCCTTTTATCTGAATCAACCCAACGTACCGGTCAGCAGATATACGAGAAGTCCTTTTTCGGCATGACGGCGATTTTCCGCTTCATCAAGAATTGTTTCCAAATGCTGTTCCATAATATCCTGCGTAATTTCAAAACCGGGATGAATCGGCATATCATGAAATACCAGCGTATCCGTTTCCGCCATGAGTTCGGCATCAATCTGGTAAGGCATCATCATGTTTATGATAGAGTCCTTCTTTTCCGCATAGCCTGGATTGGTAAAAAATTCCATATCAACCCAGGTGTCTGTATAAACACAATCCACATCGGCAACAACCTTTTTCAATTCATCCTTAGAAATATCCGTCGGCAGTTCCACATAATGCCCAGTCTGTTTTAAATCATCATAAAAGGTATCCCCAATCGCCATAACCTGACTGAACGGCGTCAAGCCATAAAGGGTTCCGCCCAATTTGGATACAATTTCACTCAGTGAATTATACGTGTTATTTTTGGCTCCTATATAGAGAACCTTGGCATCAAAACGGCCTGTCTTTTCGTACAGCGTCAGCATATCAGCCAAGGCCTGCGTCGGATGGAATGTATTGTCACAACCGTTGATGACCGGCACGGTAGCATTTTTCATGAATCCCAGCGTCGTTTCCGCTTTTTTGAAGCGCCCCATAATACAATCCACATTACGGCAAACGTATTTGACCTCGCTCATCAGATCACCAATCGTAAAATTGCTATCAGACCATTTCTGATTATATGCTTTGCCGCCTAATTCTTCCATGCCGATCACAAAGGACAGATACGTACGATTGGATGTTTTTTCAAATAACGTGTATAATTTTTTTCCATCCAATACATGAGACCACGCTGCCTGATCCTTTTTGATTTTTTCTGCCAGCAGTAAAATTCCTTTCAGCTCATCTGCCGTATAATCTGCAAAACTATTCGTGTGCTTCATTCTATATACATCCTCCAAACTATAACAACAATAACCTATCATGTGTGTATATCATAGCATAGGACAGTATACATTGCAAGTTTTTATGCATTATTTATTCAATTTCATGCAATAGCATAAGATCATATTTTTTTATGCGCTGCGCAGAGACACGTTTTTCTGTTGATCCACTCCTGACTGTTCCGTATATTTTCTGACAAAAAGAGCCCGCATGGCATTGAAAACCGCCAGAATCATAACACCCACATCCGCAAAAATAGCCAGCCACATATTTGCCAATCCCAAGGCGCCTAAAACGAGGCATACCACTTTGATGCCAATGGAAAACACGATGTTTTCGTGAACAATCGCCATACATTTGCGGGCAATACGGACGGCTGTAGAAATCTTCATCGGATCATCATCCATGAGGACAACATCAGCCGCTTCAATAGCTGCATCAGACCCCATCGCTCCCATCGCGATCCCAATATCGGCGCGGGACAGGACCGGCGCATCATTGATGCCGTCCCCCACAAAAGCCAGCGTCGATCCAGAGGCCTTCTTTAAAAGCAATTCTTCCACTTTTTTGACCTTATCTGCCGGCAGCAATTCCGCATATACAGCATCCATTCCTAAAGATACCGCTACCTGATTGGCAACCTTATAACTGTCGCCGGTCAGCATTACCACACTGCGTACGCCTTCCCTGCGCAGCGCGGCAATCGCCGGCTTGGAAGCAGGCTTGACAATATCGGCAATAACGATATGTCCGGCATAGACTCCATTGACTGCCATATGTACAATCGTCCCGACTTGGTGGCAGTCTATATAAGAAATATGAAGACGCTTCATAAGCTTGGCATTACCAGCAGCCACCTGTACACCATCTACCAGCGCTATAACACCATTGCCGCCGACTTCTTGAATATTCGTTACACGGCCTCTGTCGACTACTTTACCATAAGCTTTTCGCAAACTTTTGCTGATCGGATGAGATGACGCGCTTTCAGCAAGCGCTGCATACTCTAATAACTTTTTATCATCAATAACATTATGATGAATAGCATTGACTTCAAATACACCTTCCGTCAAAGTACCGGTCTTATCAAATACGATAGATTGTGTCTTAGCTAGTGTTTCCAGATAATTGGAACCTTTAATGAGAACACCGGCCCTGCTGGCGCCGCCAATACCAGCAAAAAAGCTAAGAGGAATGCTGATAACCAAAGCGCAAGGGCAGCTGATAACCAAAAAGGTCAACGCACGATACACCCATTCTCCCCACACCGGAGGCAGTCCCCAAAAATACATGCGTACCAGCGGCGGCAGTACGGCCAGCGCTAAGGCACTGTAGCAGACAATAGGAGTATACACACGAGCAAACCGGGAAATAAAAGCTTCTGATCGGGATTTTCGGGAACTGGCATTTTCAACAAGATCCAAAATTTTGGAAACCGTCGATTCCTCAAATTCTTTTGTCGTCCTGATTTTTAAAAGGCCGGTCATATTAATGCAGCCGCTGATAATTTCTTCTCCCTGACTGATATCACGCGGTACACTTTCTCCAGTAAGAGCGCTCGTATTCAGCGTCGAGCAACCTTCCACAACGACGCCGTCCAAGGGTACTTTTTCGCCAGGCTGTACAAAAATGACTGTCCCGACTGCCACTTCATCGGGATCGACCCGCATGAATTGTCCATCTTGCTCAATGTTAGCATAATCCGGCCGGATATCCATCAATTCGCTGATATTGCGGCGGCTTTTGCCGACTGCATAGCCTTGAAACCATTCCCCAGTCTGATAAAACAGCATAACAGCAATCGCTTCCGTATAGTCGCCGTTATCAGATACTGCCAAAGCCATGGCTCCCAGCGTGGCTACTGCCATCAAAAAATTTTCGTCAAAAACCTGTTTGTTTTTAATTCCTTTGACTGCCTTAATCAAAATATCGTACCCGACCAATATATAGGGAACTAAATACAATAAAAAACGAGATACCCCATCCACAGGCACAAATTGCAGGGCTATCATCAGCAGGGCAGACAAGACAATACGCGCGAGCATCTTCTTTTGTTTTTTATTCATTCCAAGCACCTCTCTCATATGATCAACCGTTCATATATATTGATAAAAAACGCCCGTGCTGGACATACTGCCGAGCGCTAACTCTCTACAGGAAAATTTCACAGTCATCATCGACTTTTTTACAGTTTTTAACAACTTCTTGCATAACAACGCCGGCATCCTGCCCTTCTTCAAATTCTACCCTCATTTTTAATGTCATAAAATTAACAGCCGCATTCTTGACACCTGTCGTCTTTTTTGCCGCATCTTCCATTTTGTTAGCGCAGTTTGCACAATCAACATCAATTTTGTAAGATTTTTTCATTGCTATGGCTCCCTTCAACATATGATCTATTATTCATTTGTTCATATTTTAAATATAATATACCAAGTCCAATGCTATTTGTCAATAGAGACAGAAAAAAACCGGTAACCATTAGGTTACCGGTAAAAGGTCCATTATAAACTATAACTAAAATTAAGCTTTAGTTACGTTAGCTGCCTGCGGTCCACGAGCACCATCGACGATGTCGAATTCAACTTCCTGACCTTCTGCCAGGGATTTGAAGCCGTCTTCCTGGATAGCTGAAAAATGTACAAATACATCGCCGCCATCTTCTCTTTCAATAAAGCCATAACCTTTTTCTGCGCTAAACCATTTTACTTTACCGTGCATAACAAAATCCTCCTAAAAAAACAATTCCAGCTATCTTGTAGCTCTTTTGTTAGTGTATCATAAGAATTCGTCAATGTCAACCGAATTTATATCAGAATTTTTATTAGATATCTTTTAAATTTTCAGAAATTTCAGAATCACATGCCTCGCTGACTTTCCGTACATAATGATAAAACGTAAAGTCATGCGGGTTTTTCTCATCTGCTTCATGGGCTTCACAACTCATCGCATACCACTGTGTTTTGTCAACCATTGGAAAAAAAGTGTCGGCAGGAAACGTTGCGGCAATTTCCGTCAGATACAAGGTATCCGCCTTATCTATAAACGCGGTATACAAAGAGGCACCGCCAATAACAAAATATTCCTGATCCTCGTCCAGGCAGCTGTACAGCGAATCTATGGAGTGATATACCGAAATCCCCTCCCGGCCTTCACAATACCCCTCTTGATGGGTCAGAATAATATGCCGGCGCCCTGGCAGTATCCCCGGCAGGCTTTCAAAGGTTTTGCGGCCCATAATAATCGCATGTCCCATTGTCAGCTTTTTAAAGTGCTTCAAATCAGCTGAAAGATGGCACAGCAGATGATTATTCCTACCGATTCCGCCGGCCTGATCAACAGCGGCAATCATATGTATCATCAGACGGCTACCTCCATGGATATTTTTCCTAAATGCTGATATTGATCTAATTGGATATCGTCTGTTGTGAAATCGTAAAAATCATGGATATCCGGATTAATCTGAAGCACAGGAGCTGCCAGCGCACCACTGCGGCGGGCCAGCTGCGTCTTCATAGCTTCTACATGATTTTCGTAAATATGAGCGTTATTGATGACGTGGGTAAAAAGTCCCGGCTTGAGTCCGACAGACTGTGCAATAAGATGAACCAAAACGGCGTATTGCGCCATATTAAAAGGCACACCCAGGCCCATATCGCCGCTGCGCTGGACTAGCATGCAGTTCAATCGGTCATCTGCCACATCCCAAAGTGTCTGATACGCACATGGCTGCAACGCCATATCGGGCAGGTCTTCTATATTCCAAAGGGATACAATCATTCGCCGGCTCTGCGGATCCTGCTTCAGGGTATTCAAAAGCGTATCCACCTGCTTATACTTTCGTATCTGATACCCATAAGCTTTGCCAATCGTGCCATCCGGACGCATCCATTCATCCCATACGTGGCAGTTCATTTTCTGCAATTCCCGTACATCGTTGCTTTGCAACTGCCAGATCCACAGCAGTTCCTTGACAGCGGTCTTAAAGGCAACAAATTTCGTCGTGAGAATAGGAAATTCTTCCGACAAATCAAACTGCATTATTTGATGCGGCAGCTTATAGGTGCGGACACCTGTGCGATTATTGGCAAAATAGCCTGTCTTCAATATTTTTTCAACTATATCCAGGTACTGTGTATCTGCCTTACTCAAAAAAATCACCTCTGTGTATGTGTAAATTGATCTATGGCTAGTATAAACTGTTTTCCATATTTATTCAATTTGAAATTACCAACACCTTTGATTTCTGCCATTTTCTCCAGCGAATCCGGCTTACGATCCGCCATTTCCCATAAGGTAGCATCTGAAAAAATCACAAAGGGCGGTATATGCTCTTGCTGCGCCAATTCATACCGGGCAGCCCGCAATACATCGAAAAGCGGGCGCAGCGCCTCTTCATCAAAGGAGGCGGTCTGCTTCTTACCCTGCCGCCGCGGCAGAACTGCAGCCGGTTCCAGTACAGCTGCGGCCCGTTCCTGTATGACCCGTCCCTGACCGGACAAAACTTCCCGCCCTGCCGCCGTTAAAGAAACCAGCGGATACTTACCTTCAGACTGTTCTAAATACCCGTCCTCAATAGCAACGCGGACAATATCACGAATCTCTCCGGTTGAAAAATCTCCCAGCATGCCGAAAGAAGAATTATGCTGAAATCCGTAGCGTTTAATTTTAATGCTGCCGCTTCCCTTCAGAATATCGCAGACCATCGTCATGCCGAACCGGCCTTTCAATTCATCCACGCACAGACAGATACTGCGCACCTCTTGTGTTCTGTCTTCCTGCACCGTTTCCTGATCGCAGTTGCCGCACTTCTCACAGCGCTGCCACTCAGGTTGTTCACCAAAATAGGATAAAATATAATGCCGCAAGCAATGCCTGCCCTCGCAATATTCTACCATACGGTTTAGCATGCTCAATTCTTTTTCCTGCTGCTCCGGATTATGAACAGACATTTCAATGAGATATTTTTGAATCATAATATCCTGCCGTCCAAAAAGAAGAATACATTCACCAGGGGCTCCGTCTCGGCCGGCCCGGCCGGCTTCCTGATAGTAGCTTTCAATATTCTTAGGCATCTGGTAATGAATAATAAATCGAACATTGCTTTTATCGATTCCCATGCCAAAAGCGTTCGTTGCCACAATGACAGACACCTTGTCATACGTAAATTTTTCCTGCGTCGTGCGCCGGTCTTCGTCGCTCATACCGGCATGGTAGCGCCCTACCTTACAGCCACGGCGGCGCAGCTCCATGAAAATACGGTCGACTTCCTTACGCGTAGCCGCATAAATGATGCCGCTTTCATCCGCATGCCGGCCCAGATAGGATAATACAAAAGCCATTTTATCACCATTGGAAACGACACGGAAATACAAGTTCGGCCGATCAAAGCCGCCGATAAAAATACGTTCCTTCTGCAATCCCAGCAGCGTCATCATATCTTTTTTTACTTTTTCCGTCGCCGTCGCCGTAAATGCTCCGATCACAGGACGCTGCGGCAATACCTGTATCCATTCCCTGACAGCACGATAGCTGGGCCGGAAATCATGTCCCCATTGCGATACGCAGTGCGCTTCATCAATGACTAGCATAGACACGGGAATCGTCTGCATAAAAGACGTAAAAAATTCATTCTGCAGACGTTCTGGTGAAACATAGACCAGCTTTACCCGACCGGCGCGAATAGCGCCAAAGCGCTGCTTAGCTTCTTCAAACGTGCATTGACTGTTGATATACGTCGCTGGAATCTGCTGATTGACAAGTGAATCGACTTGATCCTTCATAAGCGATATAAGCGGTGAAACGATCAGCGTAATTCCCGGCAGTAACAGAGCCGGTATTTGAAAGCACAGCGACTTTCCAGCGCCGGTGGGCATGATTGCCAGGCAATCCCGTTTTTCAAGAAGCGTTTGAATCACCTCGGCCTGCCCTGGCCGGAAGGAGGTATATCCAAAATATTGCTTTAATACTTGTAATGGTTCCACAATAGCTCACCTTTCCCGGAACAAATACAGCTGCCGCCGGCAGTAAAAAAGGACATGCCTGCAGCATGTCCTCTGTTATTTCTTTGTAACGCTTATTTTGCCAATGCTTCTTTCAGGACATCACCCAACCGCTTAATGCCTTCTACAATTCGTTCTTCCGGCATATTGGAATAGTTCAGGCGGAAATGGTTCCGGTGTCCGCCATTCGGGTAAAAAATATTTCCAGGAACATAAGCCACATTTTTAGCCAGACATTTTGGCATCAATTCCGTGGCATCAAGCTGTTCCGGCAGTGTTACCCAGGTAAACAACCCCCCTTGCGGATACGTAAAGGTAATGCCTTCCGGGAAATATGTTTCCATCGACTGATACATAAGATCGCGGCGTTTGGCATACAAGGCCGTGATTTTTTGAATATGGGCTTCCATATCATACATACGGCAGTAATACGCGGCCTGACGCTGTCCAAAGGTAGAGGTACCCAGATCGACAGCCTGTTTAAATTTGACAAATTTATCAATAATTTCCGGATTTGCAACAATCCAGCCAAGGCGCAGACCCGGCATGAAAATTTTCGAGAAGGATCCGAGAAATACGACCTTATTCTGTGTATCCATCGATTTTAGAGATGGTAATTTTTCAATATCATACCGAATTTCGCCATACGGATCATCTTCTAATACAATAACATCATATTTATTGATAATATCCATAAAAGCCCTGCGTCGTTCGACCGGCCAAGTAATGCCCGTCGGATTCTGAAATTCAGGTATAACATAAATCATACGGATCGTATCGTCAGCTGCCAGGATTTTTTCCAATTCTTCAGGAACAATCCCCTTATCGTCCGTCGGAACTTCCGTATATTTGGGACCAACCGGGTTAAATGCCATAATAGCACCCATGTAAGACGGGCTTTCCATCAAAATCATCTGATCCTTATCCACGAGAATCTGTGACAAAATAAACAAAGCCTGCTGCGAACCAGTCGTGACGACGACGTCGTCAGGCTTGCAATCCACAAAGAATTTATCCTTCATCCGTCTGCAAATTTCTTCACGAAGAGGGACATATCCTTCTGTCGTGCCGTATTGCACCGCCTTGCGGCCTTCTTCATTGTAAATGGCTTCATCTACCTTTTTCATTTCCTCAATTGGAAATAATTCCGGTGCAGGCAGTCCGCCGGCAAAAGAAATAACCTCCGGCTGTTCCGTTAAGGCCAATAACGCTGCAATATCAGATGCCTTCAGCGTCTGAGCAAAGCTTGAAAATCTTGTCATACAAAAACACCCCTTCATACCATTACGGTTAATTGTATTTCTCCCCAGTGAAAATATTATAGCACTTACATGCATGCAATGCAATTCAAAAAAGACATATGCGCCCGCATATGTCTTTTTGAACTACGGCAATACAATAATTTTCTATTTTGCTATTTCCTGAGTCAATACATCCCCCAGTCGTTTAATACCTTCCACAATGCGTTCTTCCGGCATATTGGAATAGTTCAGGCGGAAGTGATTGGCATTGCCGCCGTTCGGATAGAATGGGCCGCCTGGAACATAGGCAACATTTTTTTCAAGAACCTTCGGCATGATTTCTTTGGCATCCATATATTCCGGCAGCGTCACCCATGTAAAGAGACCGCCTTCTGGATAGGTAAAAGTAATTCCTTCGGGAAAAAATTTTTTCATAGAGTCACACATCAACGTACGGCGCTTTCCATAAAGATCTTTTATTTTTTCAACATGGCCATCCAGATCAAACATATCAATAAAGAAGGATGCCTGCCGCTGTGCAAAGGAGGAAGATTGCAAGTCAACAGCCTGTTTCAATTTTACGATCTTATCAATTACTTCGGGATTAGCCACCATCCATGCGACGCGGAGACCCGGCATAAAGATTTTGGAGAAGGATCCAAGAAAAATGATATTTCCCTTCTCATCCATGGATTTCAGTGACGGAACGACATCTCCGTCATACCGAAGTTCACCATACGGATCATCTTCAATGACTGGAAAATCATAATGGTTGATAATATCCATAAATGCCCTGCGCCGTTCGACCGGCCAGGTAATGCCTGTCGGATTCTGGAATTCAGGAATAACGTACATAAGACGAACGCGATCACCATATTCTGCCAAAATTTTTTCCAGCGCTTCAGGAATGATTCCTTTATCATCTGTCGGCACTTCAACAAATTTCGGATCACACAATTTAAACGCATTGATCGCTCCCAAATAGGTAGGACTTTCGACGAGAACCACATCGTCTTTATTAAGAAAGATCTGTGCCAGCAAGGACAACCCCTGCTGTGAACCAGATGTAACTACAATTTCATCAGGGTTACAGTCGACCTGAAACGCCTTTTTCATTCGTCCTGCGATTTTTTCCCGAAGAGGCAGATAGCCTTCTGTCGTGCCATACTGCACGGCCTGCTGTCCTTCTTTAGCCAAAATCTCAACATCGACCTTTGTCAGTTCTTCCAGTGGGAATAATTCCGGAGCCGGCAAGCCTCCGGCAAATGAGATTACCTCCGGCATAGTTGTCAATTTGAGCAGTTCACGAATTTCCGAGGCTTTCAAACCCATTGCAAGGTCAGAATACTTCATCACCAATCACTCCTTATAAAATAAAAGTTCCCCTGTTTCCCTATGCTTTTATTATATCATCAACATTACTTTTTTTCAATTTTTATTGGCTGAAAAATAGATTAAAGTTTTACGTTTATCTTCGCGCATTTGCGCCGTAAGTTCCTCCTTGCTGGAAAACTGTATTTCTGGGCGGAGACGCTTTTTAAAGTGCAAAAATATTGGCTTTCCGTACAGGTCTCCCTGCCAGTTGATAATATGTGTTTCAATGCGGCGGTACTGATTGGTAAATGTCGGATTGGTACCAATATTTGTCATGGCCGGAAAAAGCCGCCCATCCCATTCGACTTCTGTAATATACACACCGTCCGGCGGCACAGCCATTTTATCGGGAATATACATATTGGCCGTCGGAAAGCCGATATAGCGGCCGCGCTGATCTCCCTTGACGACGGTTCCTTCCAGCGTAAACGAGCGTCCCAGAAGATCCGCCGCCTTATCCATATGCCCCATATGAATAAGGCGGCGGATCACGGTACTGCTGATCGGCGACATCCGGCCCGGCCGCTCCAGAAGAGACAAGCCAATAACAGGAATATGATAGATATCCATAAATTGTTTTAATGAAGCTGTGTTCCCGGCAGCTTTAGCCCCATAGGTAAAATTGGCTCCTACGACAACGGCCGACGGATAAAGAGAATCCAGAATCTGCCTGCAGAAGGTATCCGGCGATTCCTGAATCAGATGGCGCGTCATAGGTAAAAGAACCAAGCCGTCAATTCCCACTTCGGCAATATAGCGTATCTTTTGTTCCACTGTTGCCAAACGGGCTGGTTCCTTTTTAGGACATAGCACCGAAAAGGGATGCGCGGCAAAGGTAATAACAACAGATTTGCCGCCGGTTTCAGCCGCTTTATCCATGGCCGTACGCATGACCTTCTGATGCCCTAAATGTACACCGTCAAATGTCCCTAAAGCGACAACGGCGCCTTTATAATCGGTTATTTCCTCAAAAGAATGAAACACTTCCATCGCTATTACCTCACAATAACATCAGCAAACATCTTATGAGGACGTATGACGTGATGCTCTTTATCAAAACGGGCAATTCCCACCAGTTTTCGGTCTTCATTATAAACTCGCAGCACCGTACCCTCTGTCAATCCATGCCCGGCAAGCGGAACGAACCGCCCTTGAAGCAAAAATGCACACTGCCCGGGAGTACATACAGCTTCCGGCAAATGCCGGATCGCCATATCTGCCGGCAAAACATACGCCTGCGGTTGTTCCTCAAGTTCCTCCAGCGTGGCCGCCTGATCAATATCAAACATACCGGCCCGCACGCGGACAAGATAGGTCATGCAGGCATAGGTTCCCAGTTTTTCTCCTATATCACGTATCAGGGACCGAATGTAGGTTCCCTGAGAACAAGTGACCTTTATGAGGCCCCGCCCTTTTTCGTACGACAAAAGGCGGATCTCATGAATTGTGACCCGCCTCCCCGGCAATGTAAAGTCCGCATGCTGCCGTGCCAGCTTATATGCTTTGACCCCATTGATGTTGATCGCCGAATATCGGGACGGCATTTGCTCGCTGTCACCACAAAAAGACTGCAACACAGCCGTTACCGCCGTCTCCTGCAAACTGTCCGGCACAGGCGCAGACGTTATAACATTACCAGTACTGTCTTCCGTATCGGTAGCCAATCCCAGCACGAATTCGGCATGATACGTCTTGATCCCACTGTCGCCGTACTCAATCAGACGGGTAGCTTGCCCGAGATATGCCGGCAGCACCCCTGCCGCCAGCGGATCCAACGTACCGGCGTGGCCTATTTTTTTCATTCCATATATACGGCGCAGCTGGCCGATGATGTCATGGCTCGACATCCCTGTCGGTTTTAATACATTGACGATTCCATTCATCATTTATGTCCTATTATTTCCTTCACTACCATTTTTTTTGCTGTCAGCAGCGGCTCATAAATGGTACAGCCCGCTGCCCGCACATGACCGCCACCGCCAAAAACGGCAGCAATCGCATTGACATCGACAGTTTTGGAACGCAGACTGACCCGTGTTTCCTGCGCGCTGATATACTTTACCGTAAAAGCAACATCAACGCCCTTGACATTGCGGGCATAATCGATATAGCTTCCCGTATGTTCTCCTGTATACTTAAGAACTTCCGGGGTAAAGGTAATCCCAGCAACGTGCTTATCATCAAAAAGCTCAATATGCCGCAGCACTTCTGATAATGCGTGCAGCTTAACCATCGACTGCGCTTCCAGATGTTCGGAAATGCAGTTCGGCCTAGCGCCGCAGTCAACAAGGACGGCTGCCATACGCAGCGTATTCCCTGTCGTATTGCTAAATTTGAAAAAGCCGCAATCCGTAGCAACGGCCATATATAATGCGTCCGCCATAGCTGGCGATATAGAAGCCTTCCAGCCGGTAAACAGATCCGTCAGAATTTCGCCGGTCGCGGCAAAATCTGGACGAATATATTCCCAATCAGCAAAATGGTCATTGGAAATATGGTGATCAATATTGAGGATTTTACCTTTTATGAGGTCAGTCACACCACCTGTCCGGTTCGGCGAGGTCGCATCCAAAATAACCGTAAGCCAAGAAGCATCGGTAACAATATCAGCCGGCTTTCTGATCTGATCAATACCCTCCAAAAAGGAAAACTTATCGTCAATATCGTCGTCAATGACCATAACTGCCTGTCTTCCTTCCTGTGTAAGCCAATAGCCGAGAGCCAGCAGGCTCCCGATCGCGTCTCCATCAGGGCTGACATGTGCCGTCAGCAGTATATGATCGTACTGCTGCAGAACACGGCACACCTCTTGGGATGAACAATTCATAATCATCAGTCCTTTTTTTCAATGTCACGAAGTATCTTGTCGATCTTCATACCATAATCCAAGGATGTATCTTCTTTAAATTCAATCGTCGGTGAATATCGAATTCCCAAGCGCCGGCCTACTTCTGTCCGAATGTAACCGGTAGCGCTTTTCAAAGCCTGCAGCGTTTCTTTTTTCTCTGTATCACTGCCAAAGAGACTGACGTATACGACAGCTTCCCGCAGATCACCGGTAATCCTCGCATCCGTTACGGTAATAAAACCGACACGCGGGTCCTTTAATTCGCGCAGGAGAATACTGGATACCTCCTGCTTAATGAATTCTTGTATTTTTCGTACTCGTAATTCTCCCATATGTCTTCCTCACTTTATTCCGCCGCGACTTCTACCATTTCATACGCTTCAATTTCATCGCCTTCCTTGATATCGCGATATTTTTCGAGCGTAATGCCGCATTCGTAGCCTGCAGCAACTTCCTTCACGTCATCCTTAAAGCGGCGCAGCCCGTCGATTTCACCTTCATGAATAACGATGCCGTTCCGGATAAGACGGATTTTGGCAGCACTTGTAATCTTGCCTTCCTTAATATACGAACCACCAACAATGGCCTTCGGTGTTGTAATGATCTTGCGGACCTCTGCCCGTCCCATAATGTGTTCTTCGTATTTCTTTTCCAGCATCCCTTTAATAGCCGCTTCAACATCATTGATGGCATCATAGATGACACGGTACGTACGCATATCGACATTTTCGTGTTCAGCAGCTTTCCGTGCCGAAGCATCCGGCCGAACGTTGAAGCCGATAATCAGTGCATTGGACGCGGAAGCCAGCATAATATCCGATTCAGTAATCGCGCCGACGCCGGCATGAACGATGGCAATACGGACTTCGTCACTCTTGATCGCCAGAAGCGACTGGCTCAGTGCTTCTACAGAACCCTGTACATCCCCCTTGACAATAAGAGATAATTCCTTCAGCTCGCCCTGCTGTATCTGGTTGAACAAATCATCCAGCGTAACCTTGGCATTGACATGCAATTCGGAGGAGCGCTTCTTTTCCAGCCGTTTATCAGCAACCGTGCGAGCCAACTTTTCATCCGTCGCATTGAGGATATCTCCGGCTTCCGGCACTTCGTTGAGGCCGAGAATTTCCACCGGTATAGACGGCTCCGCCTTCTTTACCCGTTCTCCCCGTTCGCTCGTCATTGCCCGGACCTTGCCAAAGCACGTACCTACAATAATGGTATCTCCCACATGCAGTGTCCCTTTTTGTATAAGAACAGAGGCTACCGGACCACGGCCTTTATCCAGCTTGGCTTCAATAACAACCCCCTGCGCCGGCCGATCCGGATTGGCTTTCAAGTCCAGGACTTCGGCAAGGACAAGAATGTTTTCCAACAACTCATCAAGACCGATCTTCTTGTGCGCTGAAACGGGAACCACAATGGTATCACCACCCCAATCCTCACTGACCAGACCGTATTCGGTAAGCTGCTGCATGACGTGATCCGGATTGGCGCCTTCCTTATCAATTTTGTTGATAGCAACGATAATCGGCACGCCGGCAGATTTAGCATGATTGATAGATTCGATGGTCTGCGGCATAACACCGTCATCCGCCGCTACAACAAGAACAGCAATATCCGTTACCTGCGCCCCGCGGGCACGCATAGCAGTAAAAGCTTCATGCCCCGGTGTATCCATAAATACGATTTTTCTACCGTTATACCGCACCTGATACGCACCGATATGCTGCGTAATGCCGCCGGCTTCATGACTGGTCACATTCGTCTGACGGATCGCATCCAAAAGACTGGTCTTACCATGATCAACATGGCCCATAATCGTGACAACAGGCGGACGGCCCTTAAGCGTTTCCGGCAAATCAACGATTTCTTCAATTTCCGTAGGATCCTCAGGCGGTGCTTCCTTCGTAACCGTCACGCCAAATTCATCAGCGATCAGAGAGGCTGTGTCAAAATCAATTTCCTGATTAATCGTCACCATAATGCCGCCCATCAGGAGCTTTTTAATGACCTCAGCCACTTCACGGCCCAGTTTTTCCGCAAAATCCTTAATAATGATTGTTTCCGGCAGCGTAATCGCTTCGGGATAATTTTTCTTTCTCATCGGTTCCATTCCCGTTATATCACGCTGATTAGATTGATTTCGCTGATTATGTCTGTTGTTTTTATTTTTACCCTTATTCAAAACGTTAGATAACAACGTGTGCGGTCTGCTGGCCTTTACAGCGGTATTATTTTTCGTATGAGGTCCCCGCTTGTTTTTCTTGGGATCATTGCGGTTTTCACTGCCCTGCTGCGGACGGCCAAAATATTTTGTCCGTTTCCCGTCATTCGTGCGGTTCTGCTGACTGCTGTCATTTTTCTTATCCGGCGTGCTGCGGTTCTGACTGCCCTGCGCATTCTGACCGGGCTGACCGCTGCGGTTGTTCTGCCCATTTCGATTTGCAGGGGTACTACGGTTATTCTGTCCGCCGCGGCTGTTCGGTGTATTGCGGCTCTGGCTATCCCGATTTCCCTGGGCACCGCGATTCTGTCCATCACGGCTGCTCTGCGTGCTGCGGCCCTGGCTATCCCGCCCCTGCGTATTGCGATTCTGGCCATCACGGTTGCTCTGCATTCCTCGATTTTGACCGTCACGATTTCCCTGCGTATTGCGATTATTCCGGCCGTCACGGGAATTTTGCGTATTCCGGCTGTTCTGCCCATCGCGGTTTCCCGTAGCCGTCTGTCGTCTGGCACTATTCTGCCGGTCTTTATTATCGGCATGTCCTGGCTTCTGCGCCGATTCTGTCTGCTTTACATTTCCGCTCTGACCCTTCATTTGATTAGAACGGCTGCCGTCATTTATTTTACGAGTAGTATCTGTCATCACGTTGCTCTCATCAACTCCCTGTTTTTCCATTTTTTTAGGTGATTTAAAGGACTTATCCAAAATATGTCCCATGGTATCGTCAATACCGGTAAAATTACCAGCTTTTATGTTGTGCTCTTCCAATGTCTTGATGATCGCTTTAGCGGAAACACCATATTCCTTTGCAGCTTCGTATACTCTTTTCGTCATCTAGTTACCCCCTTTGTCCATCGCTCTCATCGCTTTCTCTATCGCCCTGGCAAAGCCTGCGTCAGTCAGCAGAACGACTACATTCTGCGTTTTTCCCACAGCCCGTCCCAATTCTTCTTTTGTAAATATATCTATAACCCGGATGCTCTTGCGTTCCGCCAAACGGCGATACTTTTCCACATTGTCATCGCCGCCATCCCTTGCTAAAAACAACATCGGCACCGTACGTTTTTTCAAATGGCTTACAGCAGCAAAATCACCGCAAACCGTTTTACGAGCCCGGCAGGCAAGCCCCAGAAGATTTCCAATCTGTTCACGGGAGGTCATAACAGTTCCTGTTTCAACGCGGCATAGATTTCGTCGGATACTTTCGTTTTGAGCGACCGTTCCAAACGGTGTTCCTTGTAGGCCTTTTCCAGACAGGCCTCATTTTGACAGACGTACACGCCACGACCTGATTTTTTACCTGTTTTATCGATTTCCACAGCTCCCTCGGGTGTGCGGACGATACGGATCATTTCTTTCTTGCTCTTCTGCTCCTGGCAGCCGGCACAGACGCGAAGAGGTATCTTCTTTTGTTTCATGGAGCGCCTCCTACTTCTCGGCTTGTTCCGTATCGGCTTCATCAAACGGACCCGCCAAATCACTGAGAATATCCATATCCTGATCGGATGCTGGTGTATCCGGTTCTTCAGCCGGCAGCTCTTCCGCCTGACTTTCACTCTTGATATCGATCTTCCAGTTCGTCAGCTTAGCGGCCAAACGGGCATTCTGACCTGCCTTGCCGATAGCCAGCGATAATTGATAATCCGGAACGACAACACTGGAGGACTTTTCCGCTTCGTCAACAGTTACGGAAATAACCTGCGCCGGACTGAGAGCATTGGCAATGTAAACAGCCGGATCGTCATCCCACTTGACAATATCAATTTTTTCATTCTGCAATTCCGTTACAATATTTTGTACGCGTGTGCCCTTCGGGCCTACACAGGCACCAACGGAATCAACATTGGCATCACGAGAATATACAGCAATTTTAGAGCGTCGTCCCGGTTCACGGGCAACTGACTTCAATTCAACAACGCCTTCATAAATTTCCGGTACTTCTAATTCAAACAACCGTTTTAAAAGACCCGGATGCGTACGGGAAACAAGTATCTGTGCTCCCTTTGTCGTCTTGCGCACTTCCACTACATAACATTTAATGCGTTCGCCGACCGTATAGGTCTCTGTCGGAATCTGTTCCGATACGGGAAGAACCGCCTCTGCCTTTCCTAAGTCGACATAGACATTCTTCTGCTCGATCCGCTGAATAATCCCGGTAATAATATCATCTGTGCGATTGGAAAATTCATCGTAGACAATACTTCGTTCTGCCTCACGGAGACGCTGAATCATGACCTGCTTGGCCGCCTGTGCCGCGATACGTCCGAAATTGGACGGCGTAACATCGACATTGACAATATCCCCCGGTTCATAATCAGGATCCAGTGCTCTGGCATCATCCAATGAAATCTGTGCATGTGAATTCTCCACCTCTTCCGATACCGTTTTTGCAGCCATAATGCGGTAATCCCCGGTCTGACGATTTAATTCTACTTCCGCCAGCGGATTTGAACCGGGTTCCTTTTTGTATGCCGTAATCAGCACGGCCTCCAGAGAATCACAGATAACATCCGCCGACACACCTTTTTCCTTGGACAAATAGGCAATAGCATTAAGCAATTCTTTATTCACGTTTACAACCTCCACTAAAAATCAATATGCAACCTGATTTGTGATATTTCCTTCATATCGATCGTTTCTTCATTTCCATCCACGCGTACTGTCAGCATACCGTCAGCGCTCTTCCCGGCCAAAACGGCGACCATATCCTTAGTTCCCTGATAGGGCTTAAAGAAATGAATATCCACATCTCTTCCGGCATAGCGGATAAAATCCTTGTCCTTTTTCAAAATACGATCCAATCCCGGCGACGATACTTCCAGCAAATAATTATCGGTAATGGGATCCGTCTCATCAAGCACAGCACTCAGCTTTTCACTAACTGCCTGACAATCGTCCAAGCCGACACCGCCTTCTTTATCGATAAAGACACGCAAATACCAGTTTTTTTCGCGTACATATTCAACATCCACCAATTCGAGCGCCGTGCCTTCAATAATCTGTTCTACTTCCTGTGCGATCAATTCTTCAATTCGTTCACGTTTCATAGTATTCACCAGCTATCTTTCAAAATAGTATGGGTAAAAGTTAAGAGTGGGCGTACACCCACTCTTAACAAAAAAGCCTAAGTTACTTTTAGTATACCACCTGTCAACCCATGTGACAACGCTGACGGCCTATAAATCAATCCATATCGGCCAGTATCTCGTCCAAGACGGGCAGCAGGCGCTTTTGCAGTGCCGACTGCAAATCCCTCAATGACTCGCTGTCAAAATCATGAACCAGATTAGGAAAATTATGAATGCGCCGTTCGGCAAAAAAATCATCGCGCAATACATTATACATCACCGACAGTCCGCTTTTTGTTTCCGCATTATAATATGACAAAACCATGTAAGAGCCATTAATAATGCGCACAGCCTCGTTCGGCTTGACAAGACGCCGGAACCCCTTGTATTCTTCGGGAAGAAAGGAATCCCACGCGACAGCGGGCAATCCCTTATTTTGAAGGATAACGCTGAAATTACGGCACCGGTCTACGTAGTAGGTCTGTATAATACGGGGAAGGCGTTCCTCCACCATAGCACGGAACTGATCAAAGACATCCGTAATGAATTCAATAAGAGCAAATTCCAGCATGCCAATATCCGTGCGGATGGAAAACTCGCCGGAAGCCGGGTTGAAAACAGCCCGGACAGTCCAGCCATTCCGGTCATTCCGGTATATAAAGATAAGATATTCCTTGTCCTCATCCTGTTCCCGAATCATCCGACGTTCTTCCGATAACTGAAAATCTCCCACCTGAAGTGGGAGAACAGTAATGATATTCCATTGTTTGAGTGTTTCAATCAATGTCTCATTCATAAGGTAAGTGTGGTGCGGTTGGCGGGAGTTGAACCCGCACGATAATTAATCACTGCCGCCTGAAGACAGCGCGTCTGCCATTCCGCCACAACCGCATAATCAATTAGAAACCATAAAGTTGATTGTACTGTTTTTCGTTCAGCAAAACTATTCTAACATATTCCCGCGTTTCTGAAAAGGGTATTTCTTCGATTTTCGAAAAATCTTTTTTCCACCCATATTGCTTCATCCACGAATCGACATGTCCCCGTCCGGCATTATATGCCGCCAGCGCCAGTATCTTATTGCCCTCGTATTCTTTCAGCAAATACGCCAGATACCAAGTGCCCATCCGGATATTTGTACGCACATCATTGAGCCGTTCCGGCTGGTAATCAGACAAATTCATTTCTTCGGCGATCCAGTCTCCCGTATCCGGCATGATCTGCATCAGGCCCACAGCGCCGCGGTGAGATGCCGCCGTCCGATCAAATTTGCTTTCCACTAAAATAACAGATGCTACCAAAGCAGGTTCGACATGTTCTTCATATGCATACTGCCGTACCATGTAATCATATTGGAGAGGATAAACAAACTCCCGCATAACTGTATCCTTCCAGGAAAAAAAATAGGATACAGAAAAGCATGCCACTATGACCGCTATGATAATTTTTCCTTTAGTGTTACTTTTCCGTCTCAATGCATTTTCCCCTATAGATTTCGAATTCGGGACATCAACAGATCCCATTGAAGACGCACTTGTTCTTTCGTGTTTTCCAAAGAACCGGCATTATCGATGATCACCTGTGCCAATGACCGTTTTTCATCTATGGGAAGCTGAGCCTGTATGCGTGCCAACGCTTCACGTTCCGTAAAATTGTTCCGTGCCATCAGCCGTCTGAGCTGTGTTTCGGGATCCACGTACACGAGCCATGCTTCATCAACGTACGAATGATATTTTACCTCAAAGAGCAGGGGCATGTCAAGAAAAAGAAATAATCTTTTTTCAATTTTCTCGATCCGCCTTGTTTCATCGGCAATCTGTCGATGAATAAAAGGAAATAAAATATCCTCCAATTCCTTTTTGCGGGACGGTTCCTGAAAAACGATGCTGCCGATATAGGCCCGATCCATCGTTCCATCAGCCAGCAGCGCCTGCGGGCCAAAAGCCTGACGCACTGCAATCAGCCCGTCAGACCCCGGCGCTGCGGCCTGACGGGCAAGGATGTCACAATCGATAACCGCAGCCCCCCAGGACTTCAGTATAGCGACAACGGTGCTTTTTCCCGACGCGATCCCGCCGGTCAATCCAATACGATACATGCGTACCCTCCTTATTTCTGGCAATGCGGGCAATAGCGTGTCCCCCGCCCTGCCAGCTTTACGTATTTGATAGGCTCGCCGCATACGGGACAGGGCTTGCCCTCTCTGCCGTATACGCAAAGAAAATCCTGATTATGCCCTGCGCTGCCTCTGCCGTTGATAAAATCCCGAATCGTCGTACCGCCATTTTCCAATCCCGTCCGCAGTACCTGAACAACAGCATCATGCAAGCGTTCACTATCTCTTCTGCTGATGCGGTCACAACGCCGGGACGGTCGGATATGGGCCTGAAAAAGAGCCTCGTCAACATAAATATTGCCCAAGCCGGCCACGGCCGTCTGATCCAGCAAAAACGCTTTGATTTTCCGATGACTCCCTTTCAAGGCCGCCTGTAAATACGGTACGGTGAATTCCGGGCTCGTGCCGTCAGGTCCCAGAGAATCATAGCCGCTGATGCCTGTTTTCCCTTGAGAAGGCACCAGCCACAGACATCCCAGCGTCCGTATATCCCGGTATGTAAGACAGCCCTTGCTGAGCCGAAATAAAATCCTCCGGGCCGGGACATCCCGACACGGCTCTTCATACAAAAGACTCCCCGTCATCCGCAGATGCACCAGCAGCGACACCGCCCCGCTGCACTGCACTCGAAGATACTTTCCCCGACGCCGGACAGACTGGATCATCTGCCCTGTCAACGCCGCAGCAAACTCCTCAGCCGTGGCATTTTTAATCAGCCGCGGCAGAAATATTTCAATATTCTTTATATATTGTCCTGAAACGCACCGGTCTATATAAGCCCGGACCGTCTCTACTTCCGGTAATTCTGGCATTATTCCTCCTATTTTGCCTCTTCCCAGTTAGCTCCATAATGAAGATCGACGATAAGGGGTACGGAAAGTGTTACAATATGCTCCATTTTATCCTTCAATATTTTTTCTACTTCCTCCCGTTCCGCTGCCGGGATCTCCAGAACCAATTCATCATGAACCTGCACAAGAAGATGGCTTTTGAGCCGGCGCTGCTCCAGTTCACACTGCACCGCATTCATCGCCAGCTTGATAATATCAGCGGCACTGCCCTGGATCGGCGTATTCATAGCCGTCCGTTCCGCAAAGGAACGGCGCGTAAAATTCGTACTGTTGATTTCCGGAAGATTGCGGAGCCTTCCGAACATGGTTTTTGTCACGCCGGTGCGGTGCGCCTCCGCCACGAGCTGGTCCATATATCCGTGAATCGTGCTGTATCGCTTGAAATACGATTCGATATATTCCTTTGCCTGCTGGCGTGATATGGAAATATTACGGGCCAGACCAAAATCGCTGATACCGTAAATAATGCCAAAATTGACGGCCTTGGCATGAGACCGCTGTTCCGGCGTGACCTCTTCCCAGGGAATGCCGAACACCTCCGACGCGGTGCGCCGGTGAATATCCTGATTTTTTAAAAAACCGTCTACCATTGTCGGATCCTGGGATAGATGAGCCAGCAGACGCAGCTCAATCTGTGAATAATCGCCGGAAAGGATGTAATCGTAGCCTTCTCCGGGCACAAACAACGACCGGATTTTCCGGCCCTGTTCCGTCCGGATAGGGATATTCTGCAGATTAGGATCCGAACTGCTCAGACGCCCTGTAGCCGTCACCATTTGATTAAAGGTCGTATAAATACGGCCCGTCTCCCGGGAAATGAGGGGTTCCAATCCATCCAGATAGGTGGAAATTAGCTTTTTAAGGGCCCTGAAGCGCAGTATTTTTCCGATGACGAGATGTTTGTCCATGAGGGCCTCTAAAACGGCTGAGTCCGTCGAATAGCCCGTTTTTGTCTTTTTGATAACTGGCAGATTCATTTTTTCAAACAAAATCACACCCAGCTGCTTTGTCGAATTGATGTTAAAGGTCTCTCCGGCATCCTCATAAATTTCCTCTTCAAGATGGTCTGCCTCCAGCGACAAGTCATGGCTCATGTCCATCAGCAGCGCCCGATCAACGGTAAATCCATTCATCTCCATCGCCGCCAGCGTGTGGATCAGCGGGATTTCGATATCCGTATACAGGCGCATCAGACCTGCTTCTTCCAGCTCTGCCGCAGCCTTGGGCCATACAGTATAGGCAAACCAGGCATCTCCGGCAATACGGCGTACGCTGTCCTCTGCCGTTTCTGACAGGGGCACGGCAAACTTTTCCGACAAATATGCCAGTCCATACGCAGTCCGTGTAGGATCAAGCAAATATGCCGCAAGAATAATATCAGCCAGAGGCAGCTGCTTCTCTGTATATACGGAAACCACCTTGGAAAGACGTTTGCCGTCCGTCGTAATGACCCGGTCTGCTGTTGTCAGGGCGGTAAGATACTCCCCGTACCGGTCCGGCGGCACGATAAGAACACCTTCCCCGACAGCCAGGCTCAGTGTTTCCAGCGCGGGAGCCGGAACATCGGAAACGTATACGGCTTCGGCAGCGGTAAGCCGGCCCGCAAGAGACGGCGGCGGCAGCTGCTCCGTGGTCAGCAGAACCAGCGGCTGAACCGGTACCGCCGCTTCAATAGAGGAAAATCGATCAAACGCGGCAAACCGTTCCAGCAGGTTTTTAAAGCCCAAACTGCGAAACAGCTCAGCCACATCCTCCTCGCGGGGATGCGGCAAAAACATATTGAGGGTATAGGCAATGGGCACATCGCAGCGGATAGTAGCCAAATTTTTGGACAACATGGCTTTATCCTTATTATCAGTAAGATTTTCCTTCAGCCTCTTGCCCTTCACATCATCCAGATGTTCATACACGCCCTCTACGCTCTGGAACTGGTCAATCAGCTTAAACGCTGTCTTTTCACCAACGCCGGGTACGCCGGGAATATTATCTGCCGTGTCACCCATGAGCGCCTTCATATCAATGACCTGAGACGGCGTATAGCCGTACTCCTCCTGCATCACAGACGGGGTAACATCCAGCATGTTGGTAATGCCCTTTTTGGTCAAATGCACGGTAACGTGATCGTCAACAAGCTGCAAGGCATCCCTGTCGCCGGTAACGATGGAAATATCCAGGTTCTCCGTCTCCATCTGACGGGCAATCGTGCCGATAATATCATCGCCCTCATATCCTTCCAATTCCAGAATATGGATTCCCAGACAGGACAACACTTCCCGCACCAGCGCAAACTGCGGCCGCAGCTCATCCGGCGCAGGCTTGCGCGTTGCCTTGTAGCCATCAAATATATCATTGCGGAACGTATGCTTGTCTTTATCAAACGCAACGGCAACATACTGCGGATTAAGCTGTTCATACAGCTTGAGCAGCATATTCAAAAAACCATAAACTGCGTTTGTATATCGTCCCTGACTATCCGTCAGTGTAGGAATCGCGTAAAATGCCCGATACAACAGACTGCTGCCGTCAATAATCACTAATTTTTCTTTCATATAATCCTCCCGGTACTAGCGGTGAAAAAGCGCTTTTAAAATATTATACACAAAATAAATCACCAAAGCCCCCAGCAAATACGGCATAGCCATAATCAAAAAGCCAAGCGCACTGACAATGATCGACAAAACACAAAAAATAATAAATCCCAGCGCCAGCTTGACCCGCCAGGATAACCCGGCTGTATAAAAATGGACGCCCGACTGTGCCTGCTGCCGCGCCGACTGCTCTTCATATACACTTTTTTCATCGCGTACCGTCCCGTCTTCCTCGATGGTCTGACCGCGAAAGCTATCCCGTTCCCTATCCGACATGATTCTGGCCCGTTCCTGTTCGGCAGCGCGATGGCACGCGTCACATAATCCGTCATCATATACGGCTTCTCTATCACAATTACGACATTTCATAGTTGTCCTCCTAAAAATTTCTGATGCAGTACTAGTCAACAATCTATCAGTACTATTATAACGTAAATTGCCCGCCGCCAAAAGAGGGGAAATTTCTTGGCATTTTATAATAAACCTAAAACGGCATGGAAGCCTGTATGAAAAACATGCTATAATGACAGCATATAGAAGGAAAGAAGGTGTCTGAATGAATTTCATGCAGGAAGCAATCAAAGAATCCGAACAAAATCTGGAAACCGGTCACGGCGGTCCTTTTGGTGCCGTCATTGTCAAGGACGGTCGCATCATAGGCCGCGGGCACAATGAAGTCATCAAAAACAACGATCCTACGTGCCACGGGGAAATACAGGCCATCCGCGACGCCTGCCGGCAGCTGGGAACCTATGACCTGACAGGCTGCGAGCTCTATACCTCAGCCGAACCATGTCCCATGTGCCTGTCCGCTATCATCTGGGCCAACATAAAAACGGTATATTATGGCAACAGTGCCAAAGATGCCGCCGCCATCGGTTTCCGTGATGATTTTATCTATCATTTTATCGAAACAGGCTGTACCGATACCTCCGTCATGATCCTGACACAGATGAACCGTGACGAGGCAATCAAGATTTTCCAGCAATATGCGGATAAAAATATGACAATTTACTAACGCCGTGCATACGAACTAAAGATATATGCCTCAGAGATACGCCAGAACTGCTCTTACGGCACATCCCCGCTGCTTGCATGAAAAATCAGGACGGCATCGTCGTGAGCGCCAGCTCATAACGATGCCGTCCTGATTTTTTATGAATAAAAGAAACGTACCCCGCGTTATACCGGCGTCATTAAAATTTGAACGTAGCCTGCACCCGCGTATAATCGCCTAACGTAAAGGTTTCCGGCCCGTAGAGCGTATCCCGCTTGCCGATACCCTTGGCGCCGAAGGTGTAGAAGGCTTCGAGCAGAAAATCCTTGGCCGGGACATAGCCGCCGCCGATGGTAAAGGACTTGATGCCGTCCATGTAGCGATCCGGCACGCCTTCCGTGCCATTGCCGCCGAAGAAAGAACCGTGCTGGAAATATTTGTAATCCGCAAAAGCGTTCCAGCTGCCCGGTTTGTCCGTATCCGCCTTGCCGATATCGATGCGGGCCACCCAGAACCGCGGCGTACCGCCGTTGGACCGGCCGGCGATGTCGAAGTCTGACGTACCGGATTCATGCTGATAGATTGTATTGCCATTCATAAAGCGGCCGAAGTCCGTGCGATTCTGGCCCCAGTCGTAGGACAGGCGAATGTTGTCGCCGATGCGCCACGTCGCGCCGAGACCGATGACGTTGGCCAGCTGATCAAAGGACGCCACGTCGTTATGATCACCGTTGGCATAGGCGATGGAATGGGTGTCGTCACCGACAGACCGCAGATACCACGCCTGGACGCCGAAGTCGTCGCCGAATTGGTGCTTGGCTTGGGCGAAAACTGCTTTGTCAATAGGCGGGATCTGATCCTGGACGAGGACGGTTCCCCATTGCGGCAGAAGAATTCCCATAGCTTCCAACAAATGCAGCTGCATTTCACTTCCGTCTTCCGGGCTCCACCCCGCCATGATTTTTATAGCTTCAAATAATGTAGCCGCCATATCTCCGTGTGTCGTATGTCCATCCATACCTACCGCAAACTCCTCAGTCAGACGTTTCCAGGAATGGTAACCTTTAAGAGAATAATCCTTATTCCACAAAGACTGAGAGGCCTTATCCCTTGCTTCCTACCGGGCATCCTCTCCTGTGCCAAACCAATTGAACTCATCTTGATTGATCTTATCTGTAGAAATAACCATGCCCCGTTGCGTTATCAAAGGTTGCAGAATCTGGCTGCCCTTATATTCACCATATCCTAAAAATTCTTCTTTAAAGTGGTATTGTCCAGGTGATAAAAGAAAGCTTTCATTATTAGATACTTTCCATGTATAGTCTGCGTTTTTTTCCAAAGAACCAGACAACTTATCCCATATCTTTCCCGCTTCATTCTGGAGCTTCTCTTTATCAAAGAAATCAGCAAATGAAATTTTATCGCTTTGATTTGATTGGGAACTAGCCATGGCCAAATAGGTGCCTACGGGATTCCCCTGCATATCTGTAACGGTTATCTTTTTCCAGGCAAAGGTATTAATAGAGAACCGTTGGGTTTCATTTATTATGGTATTATAGGTATCTGGCGCATCCTTCTTGATAATTTCCAAATACTGATTTAGGATCTTTTTCTGTTCTTCTGGCGTAGATGCTTCAGCCAGCTTTTGATATAATCCGTCAAAGCCAGGCTTGGAGACGACCATATCACTAAATACGCCGTCATACGGATAGTTCTTGCTGCTGTCATACCCCAGCCATTCATATTTAGTCGGCGCCCGCATGAACAATTGCCGCGTAGCATGCGTATAGGCAGAATCATTGATGCCAGTACTGCTGCCGAAGTCGCCGTAGCCCAGACGCACCTGATTCTTGCCGCTGGTCCATACGGCCCGGCCGCCGTCGTATTCCTTGCCAAACCAATAGCCCGTCGTTCCCATTGGTTCCGTCAATCGCCCAATGGAGAAATCCCACTTTTCAGCATGCTGGGTTACGTCAATCGTATCCACTCGCTGGTGGTTCAACCCCTTGGAATCACTGACGTCATGTTTCGTATCGACGCCGCTCATGCCGGAAGCGCTGCCAAGGAGTATCACATTGGTATTATCACCGATACGGGCTTCAATACCCGTATGAAGGCGCTGTTCGAAACCATGCTCAGACTTTTCCAGAACATTCTTATAGGCCGTGCCGACACTAGCTGTCGGCGTGACACGCATTTCCGACGGCTTGATTTTCCCGGTAAAGGAATTCCACCTGGCCCGGTAATCACCGATGAATTCGACACCCTCTTGTTTTTCCGTGTCAAAAGGGGCTTTAATGAACCAATCCGTATCACGAAGCTTGGCACGAATCGATTTCTTAGCTTTTCCCACCGTCTTCGCTGCCGGTCCGTTGTCCTGTCCATCCGCACCAAATTTTAAATTGACACCGAATTTATAGACCCGTTCCATAAAAGCCTGATCGTCATCACGGTGATTAAACAGGTTATCAATGCCAACATATACGGTAGAATCCTTAGATAGCTCCTTCTGAATAAGGAGATTCCACAGTCCAAAGGTTTTCTTCTGATAAGACCAGTCACTTTTATCCTTATAGAAGTAATGCACCTCCTTGTCACCAGATTCCATATAATTGCCGTTGTTGGTAATGCTGTTGCTGTCAAGCATGTGGATATAGTAATCGCCCCACAAAGAAGCCCGCCAGCCTTTGTTTTCATAGGTAATGCCAATATCAATTTTATGCTGCGGCTTATCGAGCAGCTGTTCCGGCATATCGGGATCACTCTTGTTTATAGCATGGAGATACGTATACCCCAGCTTCCCTGACCAGTGGTCATCGAATTTTTGCTCAATCTGCGCTTCTACACCGGTAATTTCAGCTTTGCCGATATTTTTAAAACTGTAAATCATATCCGGCGGCGCCAGAAATTTGACAATAGACGCGCCGGGATGGAAATCCATGATCTCTCCCGTAAAATAGGTGCTCATGTAGTCCTTAATCCGATTGTGGAATACATTAAGCCGCGCCGACGTTTTACCGGTTTCCCCTTCTATTCCCACATCAAAATTAACTGATTTTTTCGGTTTCAGATAGGGGTTACCGACCCAGTAATAGCCCAGGCGGCCGATTTCATCGCCTAGTCCCGGTACATGTCCGGCCGGCGTGCCGGCATACATTTCCCAGTTATAATACAATTCTCCCATGCCCGGTTCCGTATAACCTGTGCCGATATTCGCTTTGAAACGCCGGTTTACCCTGCCTCCCAGGTTATGAGTTAATCCCATGTTAAAGGTAGCATTGGTACCGAATAAGTCGCTGTGATCGATGCGGACAATGGGAGAGAGAATCGTATTGGGGTTGAGCTGCCACGTATCCTGCACATAAAAATTCTGCTTTTTCAATGTCACGCGGCCTATAGTTTGGCGGTTCTGCCGCAAATTGTATTCTTCTTTAAACTCTTTGCCGTTAAACCTGGAAACATAACTAAGACCCGTCTGTTCAGCCTGCTTTTTCCAAAAATCATTGTAATATGTATCAATAAGGACACCAGCAGCCGTAAATGAAAGATTAGGATTCTGCGCCTTCAGCTGTGCCGCAAATTCATCCCGCCGGGCAATAACATCGGACGACGCACCATAGGCATATGCACCGTATTTAATGTAATCATCATATGTAAACGCCGGCTTTCCCTGTCCGTTTTTTGCACCGTAATATTCGTAATCCTGATCATAGTAAGGAATCCCTTTGTCATTGAACGCCATGGCATAGTCGTGCACATTGGATGACGGCCCCATATCGACGGGATTAGCCCCATCCTGTACAAGCCAATTTTCCTTCAGGTTTTTATCGTATGCCCAGGGATCAATATAGCGGGACTTCGTATCCGGCGCATTTTTGATGCGGCTGCCTTCGCCGGTTTCCTTCGTATAGCCGAAACCATAAGTCAATAAATGGGAATCATTGATCTGTGTATTGGCTGAAGCCTTAATATTGTATTGCTTATGCATGATATTATCGACATAGTCCAGGGTATTTTTTCCCTGATATTTGGAATTGGCATATAACGTCGTAAGGGTAATGTCGTCTTCATTCATTTTGGCATAATCCACATCAAATTTCCAATCCGTACTGCCGCCGTTATTGCCTGTATAGGTCATGCGATAGGTACTGCGATCCAGATCTCGTTTGAAATGAGTCTGCGGCGCGGCGTCAGAATGTTTGATATTACGCTCCATATCTTCTTTTGTTTTATCCATGTTAAAATCGATTTTATTACGGTCGTTGATCTCATACGAACCGGACATGCCTATATTTTTGATATCGCCGTAATACCGCAGGGAATTGCGTACCTGTCCTCCGTTCAGTGAATCACCATACTCTTTCACGCTATATACAGGCATGATCTCCCGCTTACTGCCATACACGGCGGCCCGGAATTTCCCGATCTGACCACTGTCCGCCCGCAGGAAGAAGTTCTGATAGGGGAAGATATCGCCGTCCTGCTTGGCTCTCTGGCCTTCCACATTCACCTGGAGACCCGCCGTCTTGGCCGCTTTCTTTGTGATGACGTTGATGACACCGCCAATGGAGTCAGACCCGTATTTGGCCGACGCTGCTCCCTGGATGATCTCTATATGATCTACGTTTTCCGTACCCAGACGCTGCAATTCATCGCCGGCGCCGCTGTACTTGGCAAAATCCCCCATGACGGGCTGTCCGTCGATGAGGATGAGCGTATGGCGAGGTTCGGCGCCGCGAATGGATACGGTGACACGACCCATGGCGTCCACTGTCCGGGATACGCCGGTCTCGCTGAATATGATATCTTCTACGGATTTCGCCTGCTTCTTGGCAATGTCTGCCGCCGTGATGATCATCGTCTGCTGGCTTTCCATCTTGGCTTCCTCTTTAGCCTTGTCCGCCTCCACGACGACATCCCGTGTTATTACCCAATTATTGCCCCCCCCCCCCCACTGGACTTTCTGCTGCCATGACGGG
>NZ_LEKT01000026.1 GCF_001045675.1 Megasphaera cerevisiae DSM 20462 | reverse complement strand
TGCTCATAGGCTTTCCGGTGACTTTCTACCAGATTTCCTGTCTGCAGTTCTTTACACAATGTAACAATCCGTTTATCAAAAGCCTGTTCATCGTCCGCACCTTTTTCGATACTATAATAGTAATGGATGTAGATCCTGCGTTTATCTCTGATAACATCTCCTTTGTAGGGACGTTCTTGTACATAATCCCATTCGCTTGTTACGGTGCAGCCATAGGTGTTGATTCCTTCATCAAAGTTCGTAAACATATGCCGCCCCATCACCGGTATCAACACGATGCTAACCACTTTGATGGCACGAAATATCGCATGTGGGCCAGAAATATCGGCCAACAAGCTTATGCGGTTATTGATCATCTGCTATCTTCACAAATTACTGAAGAACAGGCGTATCGCTCTTGCATGGGAGTATTACAATGCTCTAAGAAATATGGCAATGAACGTTTGGAAGCCGCCTGCTCGAAAGCCATTACTATGAAGTCTTGTACCTACTCCACCATATCTACCATCCTAAAGAACGGTCAGGATAAGATACTTGCCTCTACAACGAGCAAGCCCACACCTAGACATGAAAATCTGCGCGGCTCTGAAGCCTACGTTTAGGAGGTGGATGAGGTGATTAACCAAACCCTAGATAAGCTAAGCAGTATGAAGCTACGAGCTATGGAGCAAGAATACCGACGGCAGATAGAACTGTCTGCAAATGCAGCCCTATCCTTCGATGAGCGTCTTGCCATGATGGTAGACGCTGAATGGTTAGCTAAGGCTAACAACCGATTACAGCGATTCCTACGGGAAGCAAACCTGAGAGAACAGGCTGCAAGTCTTGAAAACCTTAGCTTCGATGTGAAAAGATGTTTAGACAAAGCAGTCATTGCCCACCTTGCTAATTGTGGCTGGATTAAAGAAGGCAGAAATCTCATCGTCACCGGGGCAACCGGCACCGGAAAGACTTACCTTGCTAGCGCTTTTGGCAATGCCGCCTGCAGAAAGAGTCTAAAGGTTCGCTCTTACAGGGTAAATCGGCTGCTGACCGATCTGGCGATCGGACGTGGTGACGGTTCATACAATCGGTTACTTAACGATCTAAAAAAACCGGATTTACTCATCTTAGATGACTTTGGCATGGTTTCTCTTGATCCTAGCGCTTGCCGAGATCTTCTTGAAGTAGTTGATGATCGTCATGGTAGAAAGTCCATCGCCATATCCGCTCAATTACCGGTAGCAAATTGGCATGGTGTATTTGAAGACGCCACCATCGCTGATGCAGTGTTGGACAGACTGGTTAACAATTCTCATAGAATCGAGCTAAAAGGACCAAGTCTAAGACCACACAAGCTAGAAGGTGGTGGTAGCACAACTGAGTAATCTATGATACACTCCAAGCATGAGGTGCCGGCCTTTGGCCGGATAGGCAAGAACGATGGCCGGATACCGCAAGAATGGTGTCCGGATACTTTAGGAATGATTGGCCGGATGGCACAGGAATGCCGGTCTGAATTGACGAGAATAGCCATGTTGCCTTAAAAGATTGTTAATATCCATGGTGTTTTCTCCTTTAAATTAATTCCAATTTCACATTATTATTTAACGACAGTAAGTAACATTTTGAACTTATCTACTGCAACCAAACTATGTGGAATATTTGCAGGCATCACAATACCTACTAGAATTATCACAAAAAATTTTTGATAGAATATCACGATGTATACTCCTCCTACTATTTTGAGACTTATATAACTAAGCAATAGTCTTACTAAATCTTTTGACGGCCAGCGCTAATACCAAATTCCCCAAAATAAATAGCGCCAAAATTTGCGGCCATAATATTACTACCCCCACACCTTTTAAAAATATCCCCCTGATTATTACCAAAAAATAACGAAGCGGATTAAAATAGGTTAAAAATTGAACAATATCTGGCATATTATCAATAGGAAACATAAAACCGGATAAAAGTACTGCCGGAAAGTAAAAGAAGAATGTCGACATCATTGCTTGTTGTTGTGTATCTGATATAGTAGATATCACCAGTCCAATACCAATTGTAGTCATTAAAAAAAAGGCATTTGCTACAAATAATGTAAAAATATTTCCTCGAACTGGTATATCAAACCAAAAGACGCTAATTAAAGCAACAAAAATCATATTTAAAAAGCCTATAAAAATTGATGGCATAGTCTTTCCTAAAATAAATTCGGCAGATGTAATAGGGGTCACAACAATTTGCTCCATAGTGCCTATTTCCTTTTCTCTTACCACGGACATACTTGTCAATAGAAGCGTGACCAGCATTACAATAATAGCAATAACTCCAGGTACGTAAAAATCTCGACTAACAAGATTTTCATTAAACCATGCTCGTGTCTGAAGATTTACCTCTCCTGTTTTTTTCCCAATTCCCCCAGTTTGTTTTTGCAACAATTCTATAGCATTGTTCTTTATAATGCTGCTGGCATAATTCAAAACAACACTTGCGGTATTAGAGTCAGTACCATCGACAATAATCTGAACCGGTGCAATTGCGTCACTTTTGACTGCACCACTAAAGTCAGGCGGAATACGAACTACAGTTGCAACTTTTCCATTATCAATCAGCTCATTTATTTCACGTTCATTCTTTATTATTTCTTTGACTGAAAAATATCCAGAATGAATAAATCTATCAACTAAATCTCGACTTTCTGGTGTTTCCGCTTGGTCATATATTGCTATGTCCACTTCTTTAACATCTGTAGTTACTGCATAACCAAAAACCATGCTTTGAATTAGTGGCATAACCAAGATAATCGCCTTCATTTTAGGATTCCGAAAAACTTGGATAAATTCTTTTTTTATCATTTGTCGTAAACGTTCAAAAACCATGATTCATACCAACCTTTTTCTAAGTTTAATATTCGCAACGATAACAAGGATGACCGCAAAAAAGAGTAAAATTCCTGCCTCAGAGATTAAAATTGATATACCGACACCCTTCAAATAAATATTCTTTAATATCGTCACAAAATAACGGGCTGGAACTAAATACGTTATTCCCTGAATTACTGTTGGCATATTAGAAATAGTATACATAAACCCTGATAACAAAAATGATGGGAGAAAAGTCAATACCATAGCTAATTGGCTAGCAAGAAGCTGGGACCGCGTTACTATACTGATTAGCATCCCCATTGTAAGCGACCCAACGAGGAATATTGCCCCTGAGCCAAAAATAAGCATTGGGTTTCCTCGTAAAGGAACATTAAATAAAAACTGCCCCATTAGAACTGCTAGCAAAATATCCAACATCCCGATAGCAAAGTAAGGCGCTAATTTCCCTACAAGTAGTTCCATAGGTTTTAATGGTGTTGTAATCAATTGTTCCATTGTCCCATTCTCCCATTCACGAGCAATTGTAAGGGAAGTTAATAACGCAGCAATAACCATCATAATTACCGCAATGAGTCCTGGAATAATATAGTTTTTAGCTAACATATTTTGGTTAAACCACACTCGTGGTTTAGCTTCTAGTGGAACATTTACCGTTTTCTTTCCCTGTTGATACGCCGTTTTAATTAACAACGCACTATTATAATTATCTACTACCGTCTGAGCATATCCCATAGAAATTGTCGCTGTATTAGAGTCACTACCATCCACAATCAGTTGAATATCTACAGTCTGACCACTTTCCAATTTACGACTAAAATCATAAGGGATTACAAGTGCCAAAATTGCATCCCGTTTATCAATCGCTTGCTCAATTTCTTCATAAGAAGAGACATATCCAGTTAAACCAAAATAATGTGAAGCCGTAAATCGGTTAATTAGTTCACGGCTATTACTGGTACTGTTTTGATCCCATATTACTAATGGAACATTATCTACATCCAAGCTCAATGATGACCCAAAGAGGAATATTAACAAAATAGGCATAGCAATTGCCATTCCTAAGCTACGCCTATCACGAATGATATGAATAAATTCTTTCCTCATGATTGCAATTACACGATGAATATTCATTTAACCCCTCCTTGCTCCTCTCTATCGCGAGCTTCAATTATCGACACAAAGACATCTTCCAGCGAAGGATTAATTTTTTTCAACCCAATATACTCAACCTTTTGCTCCTTTAATGCCGCTATAATAGCTGAAATTTTCGTTTGTGCATTGATCACAGAAAGGTGTAATCCTCGTCCAAATAAAGCGGCTTCCTCAATTTCCGGAATTTTATTTATTACTTTCAGCATTGCAAACGGATCAGAACACTCTAAATTCAATATATCTTCGCTCATATACTTCTGGCTTAACTCGTTTGGCGTACCAAGTGCCACCAGTTCGCCTCGATAAATCATCGCCAATCGATCGCAATATTCAGCTTCATCCATATAGTGAGTTGTTACAAACACTGTTACCCCTTCAGATGCGAGTTGATAAATTAAATCCCAAAAACTACGACGAGATATTGGATCAACGCCTGAGGTTGGTTCATCAAGAAAAATAACTGGTGGTCTATGCAATAAAGCACAACCAAGTGCTAGTCTTTGCCGCCATCCTCCAGGAAGAATAGCTGTCAGGCTGTTCCGATGGTTATCAAGTCCAGCCATTTTAATTACCCATTCCTTACGTTCCCGCTTTTCTTTGGCAGGAATTTGATATATTCCGCTATAGAAATCAATATTTTCTTCTACTGTAAGATCTTCATAAAGAGAGAATTTCTGCGACATATACCCAATATGATTTTTGATCTTTTCTGTTTCTTTAAATACATCAAAACCAATTACATTTGCTTTGCCAGATGTGGGGATAATGATACCACATAGCATTCTAATCGTAGTCGATTTTCCTGCTCCATTTGGTCCAAGAAAACCAAAAATTTCTCCTTTCCTAACCTTAAAAGAGACTTTATTGACAGCTTGAAAATCACCAAATCGTTTCTCTAAATTTTCGACAATTACTGCATACTCAATTGTTTCTATATTAGCTGACATTAGAAACCCCTCCCGTATCAGACGCTATCATTGAAATAAAAATATCTTCCAATGATGGATTGATAATCTCTGTTTCCGCATTTACCCCCATATCAGTCAATAATTGCTTAACTATCTGTAATATCTGTGTTGATTCCCCAGGTAACACTACATGAATTTTGTCTCCAAATAAGCTTGCCGATAATGGAGACAATTCTTTTTTTAAATTCATAATAACTTCTCTCGACTTTTTACAACGGATTCCAATCAGGATCCCCGGTATCTGGCTTTTAATTTCATCTGGAGTTCCTGAGATTATCATCTTTCCTTGATGCAATAAGCCAATCTTGCTACACCTTTCTGCCTCATCAAGATACGCAGTGGAAACGAAAATAGTAACTTTTTCTTCAAGCAATTGATACAAAATTCGCCAGAAGTCTCGTCGCGACAAAGGATCTACACCGTTGGTAGGCTCATCAAGTAGCAAAACTTTTGGAGTATGTACTAAAGCACAAGCAAGTGCTAATTTCTGTTTCATACCCCCAGATAGATTTTTTGCTTGACGGTCACGAAACGGCGTCATATTACTAAATGCCAAAAGTTCAGCAATCTTTTCCTTTCTCTTTTTTCGTGACACATTATAAAGATCAGCATAAAAATCGATATTTTCTTGCACAGTTAGATCTAAATATAAACCGAAACGTTGGGGCATATAGCTGATGTAATTTTTTAGTTGTTCTGAATCTTTTATAGTATTACAACCATATACCCATGCATCACCATAAGTTGGAGCCATCAAACCCGCAAGAAGTCTCATCACTGTCGTTTTTCCCGCACCATCTGGTCCCACTAAACCAAATACTTCTCCTTCTTTAACTGAGATAGATATATTATTTACCGCAATATTATCGCCAAAATTCCGAGTCAACCCAGTCGTTACAATGGTATCCATAGCACTATTCTCCTTCCAAATTAATCACTGCATCGGCAGGCATTCCTGGTTTCAATTCATGTGCAGTATTTTCAATCGTAATCTTGATACGATAAACCAATTTCACTCGTTCTTCTGACGTCTGAATATTTTTGGGCGTAAACTCGGCTTCTGATGAAATAAAACTTATATAGCCGTTATAGTTTTTATTGGGATATGTATCAGTAGTTATTGATACTTTTTGTCCAAGTTTAACTCTGCCAAGATCGTTTTCTGGTATATAAGCTTTTAGCCATACATGATCAAGATCTCCGATAGTTACAATTGGAGTTCCCGCTGAAACATATTCACCAGGTTCAATATTTTTTGATAATACAAATCCATCGATCGGTGTCATAATTTGTGCATATGCTAATTGTGTTTTTGCTAATTCAAGTTGCTTTTTAGCTTGTTCAACTTTAGCTGAGGCTAATTCTATTTCTTCGTACCGTGGCCCTTCTTCAATTACACTTAGCTGTTGAGCGGCTTGATCTGCATGTGCACTCGCCGTTTTATACGTAGTCAGGCTTCGGTCTCTGTCTTGTGCAGATACCGCACTATCAATAAACAATTGCTGCATGCGTTGATATTCGGTTTCTGCATTTTTTTTATCCGCTTCGGCACTACGAACTGCAGCCTGAGCTGCTGATACGTCTTGACGTCGAGATCCATTTCTTAATTCTGAAAGAGTAGCCTGTGCCGCCAGCAATTGTGCATTAGCATTATCAACATTGAGTTGAAGATCCTTTGTTTCAAGATTAGCTATTAACTGCCTTTTTTTTACAGAATCACCTTCGTCAACCAATCGCTGATCTACATGCCCAGATATCTTAAAACCCACGTTTACCGTTGTTGTTTCAATGTTACCGGATACCTTAATTTGATTTGGATCGATTTGTTTTTTAAAGTACATCATATATCCACCAGCCACCAAAGCAATAATTAAAACTGGAATAAGTATCTTTACTCTTTTTTTCACATTTTTTTCCTCCAATTTTTTATTAGTAATTCAAATGGTCCTAAGCATGTCGATTGTGAATTGCCATTCACTTTTGCTGCAAAAAAATTTGTTTGTTTATCCCTCAGCCATACACTATCATCACACTTCCTATTCTAAAATCTTAATTTAACCCCTAATCCATTTTGAATCATTCTGTCTAACATACATCCATTAATAAAATTCGCTAAGAACTGCATCATTCATAACAATCGAATTTATTTTAGCACAGTCATTGTGAATTATAATTCACTTAAATTGCAAAAAAAATTAGTTTCGTATTCCTCGCGCATATACTGCCCACATTTCCTGTTTAAGAATATCAACTGAACTATCCTCTGATTGACTAAGAATAATGAGCGGTTGCATCATACCGATAAACAACAATGCTGTTGCTGCAGGATCAATTGTGGAAATGATATCACCATTGCATTGTCCTTTAGCTAAAATATTTTGTACTTGGTATGCATAGTCTGTAATAACTGAAATTATTCTCTTTTTCAAGGTAGGATTCTTGTTGGCAGCTAGCAAAGAAAAAACAATTCTAGGAATAGCTGGCTGTGTTTTCAGGAAGTCGGTGTGCAATTTATACAGCGATTCAAGTTTTCTCACAGCGTCGTTAGAACTTCCAGCTACGCTTGCAGCATTAGTTTGTAATGATCTGTCGACAAAATCAATTAGTACGTTGATAATTTCCTCTTTACCTCCAAAATGGCGATAAATGGCTGACGGAACAAGATTTATTTCAGCAGCGATATCGGCAACACTTAAGTTATCTAATCCGTTTTTTTCGATAAGTCGCAAAGAAGCACTAATAATTTCGTCTCTCCGTACTTCAGTTGTTTTCTTCTTGGTCATAATATCCCTCACATTGTGAATCATATTTCACTTTCAGTCTAGCATTTTTATTCTTTTTCGTCAATCTTATATTTCTTCTAATACATTGGACTATTTCGATGGCTCACCTTTCCTAATTCGTACGTTAGCCAAAATAACATCTATCGCACTATGAGGGGGCACATCACGCAACGAAATATAAAATGTTAAGACTGTACAAAGGTTGCCAGACATAATCACCAGTCAAATTTATGTTCCCATCCTAACTATGATAAGTGTGTTGTAATAAATTTTTATCAATTAATTGACCATCCCTTTTAGTGCTTGGATAGCTCAATCCAAATAGACGGTGTTCCAAAGAACAATGGCTACTGTTACCAGATTAAAACCGTTGGCATGATAACGTTGATTCCCAAAACTGCGGTCACGCATTTCACCCAATCTATCAAAGAATACCACGCGGGCCAGTGCCTTCCTTGCTTCGCCCTCATCTTGTACTTTTGGGACAGAAAAAAAGGAGCGTATCAATTTGTTATTGAGACAGCCCCATTCCTACTACCACAGAATACATCAAAATAATATGATTTATATACTTTTTCTTGACAGAGAATAGCAGGTCGTAGTTTCAAAACCCGCGATCAGCTCCAGTTAAACTATTTAAAAATCATATTTAGAAACAACAAAACCGGCGTTACAATTGCAGAAATAGTAATCAGTCTAAATCTCCCATCGTGCTCTTGCTCTACGGACTTCTGCCATTTATCTGCAGCTTTCTGCATCTGCTTGTAGTTCTTCACAGCATTATCGAAAATCTTTTTATATTCTTCCAAGCATTGCTCACGAACCATAGTCGGCAGCTCACTGGCAATGCACTGCACCGTTGCAGTTGTTGCGGTTAAGGTATCTATCATTTTTGGCAGGTTTTTCGTTGCCTCATCCAGGCGTGTTACCTGCTCGCTCAAAAAACGCAAAGTTTCGCTGATATCCACCAATAAAACCGATACAGATTTCTCTAGCTCCTGCCTTTTCTCTTCCTCCCAGTCTAATTCTGCAGACTGCTCTTGAGGCTCGATTTCCTGCTGTGCCACATATTCATCTTCTAACGATTCATCCATTTTCTCATCCATAATTGCCTCTTTTATTTATTCTTCATAGATAAATCCGGTTTCCCAGCTTTATCATTAAAAGTCTTGTCACATTTGCTACAGAGCCAGAACGACCCATTTTTCAAGATACGGACAAGTATTGTTCCACAGTCCGGACATTTAACAACAACAGGCTTTCCATGGTCATCCTCATAAAAAATCTTTCTGCCAGTTATTAGTGAAACACAATCCGCATTGTTGCAGATATAAAAGTATTTTTTTACTTTTGGCGAATAGCGCCGGAGGAGTTTCCCTTTATTACAGATTGAACACGTTTCAAATGCTTTACCCTTCGGCAGCGGAAATTCCCGATTTTCGGCAAACTGAATATTCTGGTGCACCATCGTAATCATTTCATCCATATATTCAGACAGGCTCTTTCTCCCTGCCGCAATTTCTGCCAAGGTATACTCCATTTCCGCCGTTGCATCCGGCAATGTAAGCGACTGATCGACGTTTTCTATCAGGCTGGTACCAAATTCTGTAGGTACCAGTTCTTTTTTTATTTTCGTCATACACGGCCCCACTGGCTTACCATTCATCGTATCTGCCTGCAGTTCCGCAATAATCGTATCCCGCGTTGCCGGAGTACCAATTCCTTTAACCTCTTTCAGTTTTTCCCTGTTAGGATTTTCTGCATCGACGAATCTCCAAATATTTGCCATAGCTGCCAAAAGAGTACCTTCCGTAAAACGTTTTGGCGGAGTTTTCACTTTATCAGCAATGGAATAATTTTCTTTTTCTATTTTGTCACCTACAGCAAGCGACGGAAGTTTCACGTTAGATTCCGCTGTTTCCATCTCTGGATCTTCCGCTTCATACACCTTATACCCCTGCTGTAAAACGACTTTTCCGCTACCTGTAAAGATTTCATCGGCAACAGCCAAATTGAACATAATTTTTTTATATTCATGTGGAGGAAAGAACTGCAGTACATACCGCTTTGCTATAAGTACATAGATTTTTTGCTCAGTTTCCGTTAGTTTTCCCGGCTGAATGCCCGTGGGAATAATGGCATGATGCGCCGTTATTTTCTGATCGTTGAAAGCCTTACTCGTAATCTCTATATCAGTAGCATCTGCTCCAGCAATCCCAATCGCTGCAAGTATAGGCAAAATTCTTGCAGCATCCTCTTTTTGTGATAATGGAATATAGTTACAATCACTGCGCGGATAGGATACATATTTCTTTTCATACAGATCCTGTACTGCAGTCAATACTTCTTTTGGCGAAACCCCATATTTCCTATTTGCCTCTACCTGTAAAGTATCCAAGGAATGAGGCAATGGCGGATGCTGCACCATATCCTTTCCCTGCACATCCCTGATAATAACCTCTGCTTTTTCGATTTTTAGCTTAATAGCCTGCAAAATATTTTTGTCTTTGATACGTTTTTCTTCATCCAATGGCAAATTTTCTGCTGGTTTCAAAACTGCCTTAAACGGAATACCATCTTTTTCGAAGATCCCTTTGAGTTCATAGTATTTTGTTGGCTTGAATCCTTTGATCTCTTTTTCCCGGTTAACAACCAGCGCCAGAGTTGGCACCTTTACTCGACCAATGCGAAAGGTATTTTCATAACCATATTTTCTCGCATTTACGGTATAGGCACGTGTAAGATTCATTCCAATCAGCCAATCCGCCTGTTCTCTCCCCAATCCAGCATAATACATATTTTCATATCTTTTATTATCTGTAATCTGTGCAAAAGCTCGTTTCAAACTTTCGTCATCCTTGGCATTAATAAGAATCCGCTGTACTTTCCCCTTAAACTGCAAATAATTAAGGATTTCATCAATGAGCAATTGGCCTTCGCGATCTGGGTCGCCCGCATGAACAACAACATCGGTTTCCATTAAAATCTTTTTTATCACGGCTAGTTGTGCAACGGCAGCCGCTGCCGGTTTCAGTTTCCAAACTTTCGGAAGTACCGGATAATTCACCCACGCCTCATATTCTTCGCCATACTCTTCTGGTGAAGCAAGCCCCAAAATATGCCCAAATGCCCAGGTCACTGTGGTATCTCTATGCTGAATATATCCTTTTTCTTTATGACAATTTCCATCCGGCCATAAATAGGCTGCCAAAGCCTTTCCTATATCCGGTTTTTCTGCTATATACGTAACTTTACTCAAAAGAAACACTTCCTTTTTATTTTTATTGTGATAAAATATAATATATATTATTTGTTTTACGGTAAATATATAAGTAGGTGATTAGGTTGAGTGAATTTGCAAAACGATTAAAAGAAATACGAAAAGGCAGAATGACGCAAGGCGAACTAGCTGATCTTTTAAATACAAGCCAAGTACAAATTTCTTTATACGAAACTGAGAAAGATGAACCAACGCTAGACATTCTTGAAAAAATCGCGGAAATCTTTGATGTGACAACGGATTATCTTTCTGGAAAAACGCCTACCAAGGATGCTTCCGTAGATACAGAAGTAGATACCTTAGCGCAACGTATCAAGGTTATTCGTGTATATTACGATAAATCACAGGAGGAATTCGCCAAAGATTTATCCATCAGTCAATCAGCACTTTCCTCTATTGAACACGGCACCATTCCCTCTGCAGAAGTCATCCAAAAACTTGGTAAAATGGGCTTTTCCCTTGAATGGCTGCTATATGGCGAAAATAACCAGCCAACTTCGCCAAAACAAGTCTTGGAAGATACTGCAGCAGATTGGGAACGGACACGCATCAATAAACTATTAAATGCCCTTTCTCATGACAAACTCAAACTTTGCCGTCAATGTTTGGAACTTTTCGTCTCATCCTTTACCAAAGAAAAATAGTATGTATACCTTTAGAGCAGGGCAAATGCCCTGCTCTTTTTCATTCCCCATACTTCATAAAACCAAGGCTTTTCGTTTGCACTACCCGTTTTTGCACATCATATTCGTTTGGATGGTAGGGATCATAGCCGTAAAACTCCCCATCTCTGGCTTTTTCCCGTTCTATGCGATTGGCCGTATATTCTGCTTCCTGCATAGTCACTTGCTTCATAAATTCTGAGCCCTTGACTTCTGCCTGATAAATACTCTCTAACACCTCAAAAACCGCTATTGCATTCTTTTTTTGCTGTTCACCCAAAAGACCATCTGTTTTAACATTTAAAATTTCATTCTGTGCAGTATTACGAAGTTGCTGGTTTTGAAAGACTTTTTGTGCAGTATTAGCAACATCCTGATTCACATTTTCCAAGCTGGTATAGAGAAACATTTCATACGACTCATCATTATCTGCTTTTTCTTTGACCTCCCGAAAAACTGCATCCAGCTCTGCTGAACTTTTTCCTGTTGGCATATTGCCAATTCCCTGCACAGCCTTGAAAACACTTTGCAAATCAGAATTCAGACCCGTAATCATCAAGATTCTGTTATTCAAATTTTCTAAGGTATTCTGCACCGTACCAATAGCCCGTTCTGTTTCTTTTACGCTATCAGCAAAACGTTTGGTATCAAAAACTTCTGCCCCCGGATATAACAAATCTCCCCACCATGCCTGTGCAATCATAGAAGACCCGCTAAACATTGCAATAACAGAAACAACAATCGCTGTTTTACGAATTTTCATTTGGCATCACCGCCTTTATAAAACAAGTAAATGGTTCATACGGCAAAAACAGATCTACTTTCTTTACAATCAAAGCCTTGGGAATCGGACCAAAATACCGGGAATCAAAGGAAAGCTCCATATCGTTTAACAGCAGCATTTCACCTTCTGGCACTTTCCTTTCTCCAACTGCTAACTCTGGCAAGCCTTCCTGATGAAAAATCTTATACGCTTCCCCTCTAATCTCTAAGGCATCATTAAAAACCGTATATTCATCGCCTGAAAATCCCCGAGCCTGCTTTAACATCAAAAAACCTTTTTCCACATGAAGCTTTGGCACATCTACCGGCAACGATACGATGACATAATCTCCATAATGCAAATTCTGGTTAAGTGACACCATGTAAATTCCCCTTGGCGCAGAATCCGTAACATTGATATAAAATAGTTTTCCAGCAAACATTTTTGCCAGAGTTGCCAGTCCTATCAGCAAAAACATACCTATCATGAACACTTTAAGTTTTTTCTGCTCACATTTAAGAAAGTTCATAACGACCTCCCAAGGCATTCATTATGGACTTCGGCACACGGAAGGTTAATATCGCTAAACCTATTAAAGATAAGCAGAGCAGCACATATTTTGACATAGCTTCCGCTGTGATCCCATTATTCACGGTATAGGTTCCTGACAAATTCCGATTGACCTGATTCACATAATCCTGCGCCCAACCAGGAAGTGGTTCATTCTTAGAAAGACTATTAGGCCCACCGTTATAAGCGGCTAAGGCATAGTTCCAATCGCCAAACTGCTCATAGAGCCCCTGCATATATTTTGCTGAAGCTTCTAAATTCTGTTCCGGATTAAAGGGATCATAACAACCAAGTCCGGCTGCAGTAGACGGCATAAGTTGTCCTAGACCTTCGGCACCGACTTCACTGACCGCCTGCGGATTCCAGCTGCTTTCTGCCTGAATCTGTGCCAAGAAAAGCGTAACGGGAATGTTATATTTTTGCGCTTTTTCTGTAGCTATGCTCACTAAGTCTGCCGGTCCGGAAACACTACCTGATCCCGTTTGTGTGACTGCCGGTGTTTTCATGGTAAAAAGATCCTGCGGCTTGGCATCCTTGATGCAAAAAACGCAAAGCCCAACCATCACGGACAAAATCATGAGCTTTATGGTTGTAGATACCAGATGTCCCAGACTACCTTCTGCCACGAATTTTGTAAAACCTAAAGTTGCAAATGGTCCCGTGCAAAGCACCACTGAAGCAGAAAGATAGAATTCGATATATACAAGCATGATGTAACAGGACAAGAAGAAAAATACTCCCATGGTCAAAAAGGTAATGAGATAAATCGGCAGGATTGTTCCAAAGTTTCGTACAAAATCCATCGAACCAAATGACGCGATTTTATTAAGTCCCGGCGTGATCATATACACGCATTTTTGCATTAAAAGCTGTGGCTGTGACACATTGTCGGCAATCACCGTTGGATCTTTGATAAACGTGCCTGATACCGAACTGACAAAGCTCAGAAAAAAATTGTTGATAATATTTTGCCAGCTGGTGAAGATCAAAAACATAAAGCCATATTTAAAAGTTTTCGTAATCACTTGATTTAGCGAAGTTTCAAGCCCGGCTACAAGTATCGGCAGTGTCAAATCAATGACCGCCAAAACAAATAACAGCGCCAGTCCTGCCGTCTGCAGTCCGTTATACCCTTTTGATAAAGCCTTTACCATTTGTTTCATCAGTTGATTTAAGGAATCTCCCAGCTGATACATGGCTTCCACGCCCCAAGGCAACGAAATATTGTCACTTCCCCGTTGTCCAGCACCTGGATTTACACTTCCATCACCGCTAAGATTGACGCCCAACGCTATCAGTCTGGAATAGGGATCAATCACGGGTCCCGTATAATAACCGGACGGCCAGTATTCTATATGACAATGCGCCCCGGTCGATGTGCCAAGATCTCCATCATAAGCATCGCCACCGGTATAACCAATGACAGTACCTTCTGATATGGTTCCATCCGGACAAATTAAGGTATCCGGATTGCAATCTCCAAAAAGAAGTGATTCTCCATTTTCTCCGGTAATAAGCACCCAATAAATAAAGCCATTGCCTGCGCCATGTTCGACAGTGCCATTAAACGGTGCCAAGATAGGTGTTCCAGACGAAGTGCCAACATCGAGCCCTTTATGTGTATGTCCCATATGATTTTCTTCACCAAAAGGAGCCGTTACTTCGCCTCCACTAAATGGCGCTGCTGCAAAAGCGGAAGACATGCTTAGTAATAGAAAAAAGCCTATCACCACACAAATTTGTTTTATCTTCATAAGCACACCCTACTTGCTGCCATAATCATTGCGGTTTCTCTGTGCTTCTTCAAATGCTCTGCCTGACCGAAGATTTTTATAATCTTCATGATGGTTAATAGCATTATTTGCACCACGCATTAAGGATCTGCCAATTGTGCTGTTAGCAAATTTTTGCCGCATCATGGTTTTCGCAAAATTACCAGAAAGAGATCCACCATGATCTGCCTGACTGCTTCGAGCCGCATTCATGGTTGCTCTTGCATTGCCATAGGTAAAAGCAGCTTTTGCTACACCACCACTCGCACCAGCAACGACAGTTGTTCCAACGGATCTTGCTCCGCTAATCGCAGCTCCGGCATCCATGGAAGGTTGTCCATTCATCATACTGGCTGCCAGATTGGGAAGCTGCCAAGTAAGAAAGGCCATAGCGGCATAAGATAAGGACATTCGGAGCATCGTTGCAAAAGATTCCGTTGCCGGAATTACTTTTACATCCCCGGCCAGCGAATTAAATAATCCCAGCAGGAAATACATCACCATCAGTTTTATGCCAAAACTGAAAACAGCAGATACGACCCGTTGAAACAAAAAGGACGTATAGCGAATGGTTCCAAAAGGCAATAAGATCACGCCAATAGAAGCAAATACGTTGAACTCAATCTTTGTTAGCAGAATCTGCAATGTAATAAAAAAGAAAGCGCCTAATGTAATAACCGTAGACAGTAAGTACATAAAGCATTTCCCTAGCCCACCATTACTCATAATGCTTGTCTCGTTAAACGCTTTTAATAGACCGCCAACAACCTCAAAACCTTGTTCTAACACTTTACTCGGCGCAATCCAATCCCCTGATGGTGTCACTCCGGCAGCCGTTAATCCGGCATACTGGAAGGAAACTAAGATAGCTGAATTGATTTTATCCCATTGCAAAATGAGGAAAAGAAAAAATCCTACCTTCATCACCCGGCTAATCACGGCGGACATCCGAAGTTCTGCGCTATAGAGCGTCCAGGTTGTACAAATATCAATCACGGCTAAAACAGAAACGAGCTGCCATGCATAGGGCTGCAAAGCTAAAAAACCCGTAATGCTGTGCAGCTCAAAAAACTTCAGTAATTCCGTCAAAAAGTCACTGCTTGAAAAATCCATGCATTCACCACCTTACATTGCCATACGTTTGCCATGGATCATCAAGTATTGGTACAGTTTTCGTTACTTCCTGTTTCATTTTTGTAAGTGCTGCATCTTCTGCTTGTATCGCAGCATTTACAACGGCTTGATGATTCTGCTTTTCTAGCACCTCTGCCTGATTTTTTATTACTTGATTTTGTGCCGTTAATGCTTGAAGTGTTGTATGAATACTATCTATATGTGCTTTTTCTGCCGCAATTTCGTTGGCAAGCTGCTGCACCTGTTTGCTGCCTGTTGGCGCTTTATTTTGCTCCAAAAGATCTGACAGCCGCTTTTTAGATAGATCAAGCTCCGTCATGAGCTGATGGTATGCCGTTACGTCATCCCGATTTCGCATGGATAAAACTTCTTGCAAAGTCGTTTTCACATTTTGCTCAGCCAAAGAAGTTTGCGCATAGGCATCTACTGCGATCTTAGGAAATGTATTTTGCCAATATTGATTCCATGCAGCAGTTTCCGTAAAAAAGCCTGACTTTTTCATGGCTGTATTGATAGAGGCCACGCTGCTATTCAAAGCATCTTTATAACTATCTAAAACTGTTTCCGGAAGAGCCTCCAGTTCCTTCAGTTGCAAAGTAATTTGCTGGGCTGTATTTGTCACAACCTGAAGCGTCTCTGTATAGGTTTTAATCTGCTGCAGAATATTTTCCGTATCAATGACCGGAATAGACGCTTGCGCAGTCATGGGTAATGCCAGCAAAAAGGTCCCAACAAGTCCCATCGTAAAGCTTTTACGAACATCCACCATCTGAATTTCTCCTCTCCTTCGCAGGGTGTCCATAATGGACCCCCTGTATTTTTCTGCAACAAGGTGTCCATTATGGACACCTTTTAAGCATTTTGCAAATAACGATCCCTGTAATCCTGCCATTCTTCTGCATAGCCTTTATATTCAAACCATTTTTGGATAAAGTTTTCCCGGCCATGCTCTGCTAAAATCCGATTCATTGCCTGCTGATCCTGCTTAGCCGTAGCTGTAACAAAAGGGATTTCGGCAGGCTGCAGCGCAAGCCGAAAAATACGGTTCCCTTTTTCTGAGGAGTAGTAATAATCTTGTTTCGGTGTCATGCTGGCAATGATATCGATTTGCTTATCATTGCAGTCAAAAATCTTATAAAGTTCCCTGTTTTGCGCGGTTCGGGCATTCTTATTTGCCAGATAAATCCGATTCGGACAATTATCCATTACCGTATTTAAAAGCTCTGGTTTATTGGCTAAATCCGAAAGATTTTGTGTTGCAAAAATGATCGATGTATTCTTTTTCCGCATGTCCTTGAAGTACTCTCGAAGCTTTTGTTTAAAGGCTTCATTGTCAAAAAAAAGCCAGCACTCGTCGAGCAAGATTAGCGAAGGGCCAACTGCATCCTTTAAGCGTGATTCAATTCGATGGAATAAATAATCCAGCGCCGCTGGCACTATTGCTGGTGTGCTCATGAGTGTTTCCATTTCATACACCTGCCATCGCCCTTTGCCTGAAACATCCTTGGTATTATCAAATAGCTTGCCATAGCTGCCTTTCATGGTAAGTGGAATCAAGGCCTGTCGAATTTCTTGATCTTGTACCATTTCACAAAACGTAGAAATCGATCTCTGCTCCTCTGGAAATTCTTTTAGTGAGCGAAGTGCTTTCCACACAAAATTATCCTTGGCCGGAGTAATTTCTATATTTTTTTGCTTTAAATATGCTAAGATCCATTCTTTCGCCCATTTGATTTCTTGTTCATCATCAATTCGTGCCAATGGTTGAAAAGATAACTCTCCTGCACCTTCTGCTGCAATGTTATAAAAATTACCATCAACCGCGAGTGTTAGCGCTCGGCTGGAAGCTGCCTTATCAAAAATGAAGACATTGCTATCCGGATATTTCAAAAAATGTGCTTCCAAGGTATTAAGCAGTACAGACTTTCCGCTACCGGAAGGTCCACAAATCATCGTGTGCCCTACATCACCTACATGAAGAGATAACCGAAACGGAGTAAAGCCATTCGTATCTGTGTAGAGCAGCACAGGCCCCATTAAGTATTCATTCCTTCTGTCTCCAGGCCATATCGATGTGACCGGGGCAAGGTGACAAAAATTTAAGCTGTTGACGATGGGACGACGAATATTCGCCCGGTAACAGCCCGGAATCGATCCCCACCATGCTTCCATGCTATTGTCCGTTTCGATATATCCGCAATGCCCTAACGAATTCACGGCTTCCAATATCCGATTTGCTTTATCCGTACATCGATCCCTATTATCGTCGGAAACCATCATCGTCATGGTGTAATAGCCGTAACTTACAGCATCTTGTCCAAGTTCCTGCATGGCAACACTGACATCATCTTTGTTCATGACCGCTGTTTCATCAATGGCATCATTGAGTTTTTCCTTTAAAACCGCCTCGCGAACCTGCGTCCAAAAGCTCTTAATCTGCTGGTTCCAGCGCATTAAGAAATTCTTCAGTTCTTCCATAGCATCCATTTTGGATAAGCAAATATAGCGAGATACCCAGCGATATTCAATGTCCATATTGTTAAATACATCAAATACTCCCGGTGTAGACATTGGTGGAAAATCTAAAATTGTAACTAGCTTAATGTGTTTTTCTCCGAGCTTCATTTCCCGACCGCCAAGCACATCCGTATCACAGATATAATCTGTAATGTACTTATCATGATTTACTTTCACAGGGAACCGTTTATCTGAAATATTGGAGTGCAAATAGCTTAATGCTCCAGACGCATCGAGTGTCTTAATATCCGGGAACCAATTCTGCAGCATATTCCCGATAAGATTTACGTTACTGATAAACTTTTCAACCGTTTCGCAATACACCCGCATATCGGCCTTATTCTGTCCTTTGTTTTTGGCATCAGCAATAAAAGCATCTGTAATGCGCGACTTTAAAAGTTGCGGTGGTTCACAGTAGACAATGAAGTAATAACTGGTTTCAAAGTGCTTCTGACCGGCATAATAACCGGCTCTTTCGTCCTCCATTTTTTGCACAATGGGGATATCGATCTTTGCTGCATTATACTTACTGGCAAGATGACGCTGGGCCTCAAAATATAAGACATAGCCTGTTGGTAGCGTTTTGATAACATTATTTACAGCAGCGTTATACTGCATAAGTTCTAGCGGTGTAGAGCTATCCATATCCGGCCCACGAAACTCATAAACGGCCATCATGGAATGATCTTTCCCATGAACGATTCCTGTTTTCTCATCCACAAAAGCCCAAGGCAAAAGATAGGGTAGCCGTGCTTTTTCGTGAAAAACGCCGACTTGCTGTGAAAATTTTGCTGTGAGTTTTTTCTTTAAAAAGGACAACAACACGCCTCACCTCCTTTAGCGATAATAATAAGATTTATGACTTTTTCCTTGCCAAAACACTTGATGGAATTGCGGGTCCTGCTGTCCAAGATGACGGAATAAATAATGAGCTGCCACTGCCACAAAAAGTACGGTCCATGTTTTCATGAAGATCCCGCCTAATACCGCAAACAAGATTTCTGCAATAAATAAATTTCGTGGCACTCCCATCCAATACAACGGTTTTACCAAAGAGCGATGAATGGGAATTTCATACCCTTCCGGCAATTCTTCTTTTTGACTCATGGCGTAACTCCTGCGATAGTAAGCCCTCCTGCCGAAGTCTGCAGATAAGTCATAAAGTTTGGTGCAAACAGGCAAATGGAAACAGCCAAAATGAGCACAATAAACTTTTGTGTGCCGCCTCCGGCATGACCGGAAAAGAGCGCGATAGCAGCCCCGGCAATTCCCATGGCTCCCAAAGTCATCGGCAAAGGCCCTGTCAATTGATCCGCTAGCGAGTTAAAAAATTTCATCCAAGGCCAAGTAATGCCTTCGACACGATCACCACTGACTGTACTGGCAAAAGCCTTAGTAGATAGGCTGCTCAAAACTAACATAGCAGCTATAGACTTTTCCAATGTTTTGTTCCTGATTTTTTCAAACAAACGATTTTTCTTTAGATTCATAGGAAATCGCCTCCTCAATTCTTCTCTACATGATGCAAAATATATTGGTCCTTCAAACTGTCATAGGACTTAACTTCAATGATGTCATTGACTACCCGGCTTTTCTTGCCATCACCAAGTTCCACATGTGAAATGAAAATTACTACATCAATCGCTTCGCCAATGAGCTCCTTTATGTCCCCCGACGCATCCGGATCTTCCTGTGCCAGTGACTTAATACGAGTCAGACCTTCTTCAGCACCATTGGCATGAACGGTACAAACACCGCCTTCATGCCCCGTATTCCAAGCTTTGAGCATAGTATAAGCAGCACCATCGCGAACCTCTCCGACAACAATCCGATCTGGGGACCGGCGCATGCAATCGGCTAATAGTCGCGTCATATTATATTTGATCCCGCCTTGCCCTGTATCTTGTTTGGTAAACATGGGGCTATAGTCATCTGCTGGGCATTGCAGTTCTGGCAAATCTTCTAGACTAATAATCCGATGATACGGGGATATTTGAGCAATGGCTGCTAAGATGGCATTGAGAAAAGTTGTTTTGCCAGTGCCGGTACCACCAACAATCAAAATATTCTTTCTTGCGGCAATGGCTTTTTCAATATAGTTTTTATAACTCTGGCACAGCACATTATTTAGAACGTAGTCCTCCAGATAAAAGATTTTCAGGGCTTTTTTCCGGATGTTCATCTGCGGATTGCGCACAATTGGCGGGATTTCTCCTTGGAATCGTGCCCCATAGCCTGCAATTTCTGCGGAAATCGAAGGAATGTCTTCATTGACGATTTTTCCGACCTGCCCGGCAACCAGTTCAATAATGGCCTGAATTTTTTCAGGTTCCAAAAAGATATTAGACTTTACCTTCCCTTCCTCATTTGACTGATAACGGATAAGACCATCGTCATTGTTATAAATTTCCGTAATGTCAGGCCGCTTCATCAGATCCACAACAGCAGCACCGAGCATTACATCTAGATTTTTATTCTCTGCCATAACTGCTCACTTCCGAACTCAATTCATTCTGCTCAATTGGATTTCCCATACCCACCTCTTCTTCTGTGGGTTCCTCAAAATCCTGAATGCCGTGCTTTGCCGCAAAATCGTTATAAAGTGCAATATAGCGATTAATAGCCACTGTGCTTTCCATACCTTCGATTTTTTCCTTAGCATCCAAAACAGCACCAACTAAAAGCACTGTTTTATCCATAGGAAAGCCTGTTTTTTTGATGGTTTGCGCAATAAAATCCAGCCGCTGAACCTCAATTTCTTTTTTGGTTCGTTTCATCTCCTGCCGAATTTTTGCCATCGTCTCTTCTTGCTTTTGCTGCAAAAAACTAAATTTTTTCTCTAACCGATGAAGGGTTTTTGTTCCTGCCATGCTTCACATCCTCTCTTCCCTGCTTATGGCTCTTGATATTCATAAGAAAACTCCTTGGCTTTTTCCTTTTGTCGTTTTTCTTCCGCTACAGTTGCTAATAAACGATCTCGCTCTGGATACGGATTATTCCGGATAAGGTCGCTGGCTGCAGGAGCATCCATTAGTTTTTTCAGGAAAAATCCGTTTTCATAATACTTGACCTTGTCCGTCAGCACCGGTGGACTTCCACTTGCCACAATGATTTCCCGATCTCCCATTCGTTTGATTTCATCTGCCGTCATCAAAGCTCTAGCAGTTTCCGACTTCGAATAATTCTTATTGGATAACCAGCCGCTGCTTGAAACGCTTTCCACGGTAATCGTCTTGTTGCCAAGAAGTGACTCCGTGTATTTTCCAGTATCGTTGTCATTCGGTGCATAAAATATCTGTAAATGGCAGTTCATCAGGATCTGATTATCCTTGCCGTAAATGCCATTAATTTGTGGTAATCCCTGATTGATCAAAAATGCTTTCATGCCATACCCTGCGATATACGAAAGCGTAGCCGCAAAAGACTGCAGATTTCCTAGCGAGGAGAATTCATCCATCAAAAAGAGGCATTTATGCTTGTATAAGGTTTTTGCCTGTCCATTCTCATAGGTACCAATCCGTTTCGCATGATGCTTTACCATCATTTCAAAGAACAGGCGGAATATTGGTGCCAACCGCAAAAGGTCAGAAGGCGGCGTTACCAAGTAAAGGGATACCGGCTTTTTGTAATTCATAAGGTCATCAATGCAAAAATCACTGACGGATGTGTTTTTCGCAAGTGTCGGATCAAGATATTCCTTCAGTGCTGTATTGGCCGTGGAAACAATGCTACCACACTCGTTGTCCGGTTTTGATAGGATCTCAACAAAGTTTTGATAAATGATGGGATGCACGTTTGGCATGTAGTCAAGTGACATTGCATCCGGATAAATATCTTTCATATCTTCTGGCGTAAAATGCCGTTTCAAATACGATTCACTAAATTTATCCCATTCCACCAGCTCAATGCCTTCATCTGGCACATGCTCAAAGGTCTGCAGCGCTTTCAGCGTATCCAAAAATCCTTTTGCATTTACCTTTTGCACCAGTTGCCCATCCAGATCTTCCATGACTGGATTGCCATCTTTATCAAATTCCGGAACGATATTTGCCTTCATAAAAGCGGCCACCGTATAAAGGTTCGGCACATGCGGATAATGCTCCGGATCACTATAATGCGCATACATCAAGTGCAAAATTACAACCGTAATGACCGTTGCCGCATTGGCTCCCCAGTGATCAAGGCTTGCTTTCCCTTCATAATTTGCCAAAATATACGCCAAGTTCTGTGCTGCCGGAACTTCAGCTGCCGTTCCAATCGGAATTTCCTCTAATGGATTCCAGCGGGCCGAACTACCGTCAAGTGCTGTCGGTTCAAACTTGATAACCATATGCCCCATTCGCTTTCTATACCCTGCCGTAACGCCCCAGTTTTCACTTTTAATATCATTGACGATGACGCTTGACCTCCAACCACCAAGAAGTGTTGGAATAATAAGCCCTACGCCCTTACCAGAACGTGTCGGCGCAATGACCGCCAAGTGCTTATTCGAATTATCCCGCAGATAAAAATGCGGGCAGGAAATATAAAGCTGCAGCAACTTTTTATATAGACAAACCCAAGGATATACCGTATAAAAATCATATTTTTGCGGCTCATATTTCGGCGAATGCTCGATCTTGTTTTGCAAGACCTGCAGTCGTTTTTCTAAATTTCGCCGTGATGCAAGTTCGTCTTCTGGAATTTCTTCTAACTGATTCTGCACTAGGACCAGCTGATTGCTTATGCGATCCATTTTCTTGTCCAGACGCTTATCAAAATCCATCTCTGCAAAAGAGACCTTTTCCTGTTTGATCTTTTCGACCGAGCGAAGAAGGGAAGTAAACTTTCGCGTAAGTGCATTATCATAGAGCCCTACAACTACGCCACTAGCTGAAATCAAATCCATGCCTAAAATATCCTTGTACTCGCCCCAATGCGCACTGCCATGAGAATCTAAGCGGCGCGGTGGCTGCAAAAGGAATAAGAGTAACAACCCGACAAGAAAGCCCCCATAAATATAGATGTACGTCTGCTTGAATAAATCTGGCATATAGGAATGGAAATGTTGAAACCAGCTGAAATATTTCCATGGATAATAATAAAGCTGCCCATTCATTTGAAACGGTGCTCCGAGTAAAGGATCGTATTGTACCAAAGCGGCCAGCTTTTGTGTTGCCGTCCATAAACCAACAAAGGCTGGCATCAAAAAGAAAAATAACCTAATCACGATATGCGCCTATGGCTAAATCCTGATTGACAAAAATACTGAACTGGAAGCCCGGTTCAATCTCAATCGTTGGATTCACATTGGCATCCTTATCCATGAGCTTCTGCCCTGTTTGAAGAATGGATGCAACGGCTCCAGAAACAGCTTCCTGACCAGGACTTCGGCTATCACTACCAGAGGTATTTCCTGTTAAGCTTTGCGCTGCTGCGCTAAGGAGTGTACTGAAAAAGGCAGTTTGATACAACTTACCGCGATGCTCATTGTATTTATCCATCAATCCCGGATAACCGGTACCGTCAATTGCCTGTTGATTGGGAAGCGTCAGTGATGCACCATTTGGCAAAATAATACGTTTAAAAACTACACTAATTCTCTGATTTCCTAGGCCGCCAGCAGCACCCGTTGTTCCAATAATCCGACTGCCCTGTGGAATCAGTAAATGTGTTCCGGTAAGGCTGTCGTAAATATTTTGCCGAACCTGCGCTACAACATCACCATTCGGAACGTCACTTGTTACACCCGTGAGAAGCGTTGCCTGAATCACTGCTCCAGCATTTAAAACATAACTTCCCATATCCTGCGGTTCATCATCGGAAAAGGAGTAAGCTACCTGCGACACTGGCATTTTTGATGTGCCTGTCACTGCCGTAGAAATTGGTGTAAATTCTGGTGTCTGTCCTTGCGAAACAGCAGCTGCAATTTTGAAAGCCAATGCACTGCTATTAATAGCCTGTTGTACCTTTGCTGCTTTTTCCTCTTCCGCTGCTGCATTGTCCCGATAACTACTATTCGAAGATGCTGCTACAGGCGTTGCTGGAACATAGGTAGCAGAAGCGGGGCGACTGGTTGTTGTACTAGCTGCCTGGTATGAATTCTGCGCTCTGTTTGGTGAGTTTGTCACCTGCCCACCTTGCCCCCCATTGCTGTTTAGATCATTCCCTTTATTTTTCTGATACTTGCCAATCTCCGAATACTTATCCGGCAACTGTTCTGCTGGTGTTGCGGCAGTTGCAACGCTCTGTCTAGAAAGCGGCTTATCTGCCTTTTCCTTTGTTCCAAAAAACGTATTACTAGCAGCTGCCGTGATCGCACAAAGAAGGACGGCTCCACCAGTGACCATAATGGCCTTTTTCTTTAAGGTTTTCGCCCGACTTTCCGGATTATCGTCATCCGAAAAATCTATTTCACCACTCTCCCCTATCTCTTTTTCTTCTTTTTCATCAAGTGTTTCAATTTTTTCATTTTCCTCTTCTTCAAAATCCTCATCCCGCTTTTTATGAAACAGGCCTTTTACCTTGTCAAATATCACTGTGCATCACCACCCGCTAAAAGTTTTAGTAGACCAGCTTCTTCTTTTTTCGGATAAATATCTACATAGACATTGGCAGAATAATAGAGTCTAGCATGCGTAAACACACGATCCGCAATGAAATAGGCCCCATGAATCCGGTAATTGACGAGCGTCAATTTTTCTTTATCTGTCCTTTCCACATTGTAAAGAACCGGCAAATCATATTTATTAGACTTTGGCATCTGAATGTAGGTCCGTGTCCCATCGTCAAAAACCTTCAGAGGAAATAAAGCCGCATCTGCTTTTTTGCTACCCTTGGTTTCATAGGAATAGTTCATCGTTTTGGCTACATAACGACCATTCACTTTCTCTGTAAAAACATCTAGAAATTCTTTCTCTTCCCGATTTTGATAAACTTCCGTACTTGCCAATTTCCGATACATTTCTTCCTGATAGTCCCATGAAATGACAGGATTATATGTATCCGTCGATGATACCGCCAAACGATAAGAACGCTTATCCGTATTGATGATAAAATTTGTGCTGATATCCGCAAACTTTGGCTTTACATAAACATGAACGGTATTATCTACATTGGCCGTCTCAATGTTCCAGCGCTCTGTATCCCCGGCCAAGACTCCCACTAACTTTTCATTCGGATGCAAAGAAATATCCGACACGTGCCCAAGCTGTACATACACTTGATACACACTGCCTTCGTTATAGTCATACATCAGTTTAGATGCAGAAACATAAGCATCTTCTGTTGTATAAAAGGCTTTCTGTTCAGCAAGAGCAATCAGGCTGGATGAATACATCGAAACCGCTACAGCTACCGCGATAAAAATTTTACGATGGTTCAAAGCGATCACTCCTTACTTTCATTTTCTTTACTGATGGCTAAATCTTTAATTTTTAGGCCCAATGGATTAATGAGTAATTCTTCTTCTTTGCTCTGCGGTTCAATAGCAACCGAAAAGAGCGCAACATAGCTGACTTTTCTCCCTGTTGTATTACCACTGATGGCATATTCCTCTTCAATCCAGCGAACCTGATAGGTTGAATTTGATCCCGGCTGCAATTGAATAGAACGGATCTGCGGCTGCACCGTCATGCGGCCAAGGAGCCCCACCGGATTATCTTTTGATACGATTGCATTTATTTTCTGTGCCGCTTCCTGCGTCATAAAATGCCGGGAGCGATTCCAATTGTTTTTATATTGGACCGGATCAAGCGGAATCGTTCTTGTGTCAGCAATGAATTGAGCTAAAAAGGTTTTGATTTCGGCCTCCTGTGGTTTATAGTTCGTTGCCTTTAATTGCCCGCCAGTTTCTACCTGCCCCGTGGCATTGTCCACGCGAACGACATACGTCTTATAATTTGCTGTTGTTGCAATGAAAATAATGGAAAGCACACAGATGATCAAAAGCACGAGATACAGCAAGTTCCTTTTTTTCGCCACATCTTTATCCAATGCCAAATTATATAAATCACTTTGGAACGTGCCTGCAGCCTTTCGGTCAAATACCTCTGTCGGTTCTCCTTTTGGGAAAAATTTCGTTTGAGATTCCATATATTCCACCTCCTTTACGGTGAAATATTATCACTATTTTAATAAAAAGTAAATAATATTATTTGTACAAATAAAGCTAAAATAAAGCATTTAATCGAACTATTTTACCCAGATACCAATAATTTTTATTTTACAATCCAGTATAAAAATCATATAATATAAGCAGTAAAATGAATCGACGGCGAAAGGCAAAACCCATAATGCGCATTTACACAAAACTCTAGCGAGCTTTGTTGCGCCACCCTCCAGCTGGACCGGATTGCTGCCTCCGGCAGACGGCTTTGCCGTGCTTCGTTTTCCTTCGGAACAACGAACCGAAAAATTTTTACAAATTTTAAAAAGAAAAAGCAGCCCCGAAAGATCCGGGACTGCCAACGGTGAACAATATGGCCCATTACTATTTTGAAAATACACCGCACGGCACACGAAAGAACGGCACCAAGCTAAACACAAAAACACATTACGACTATATTTTCCGCGAAGGCGAATACGCTCATATGGAAAATCGCGAAGAAGATCTAGCCTTCACGTCTTACGGAAATATGCCAAGCTGGGCTGATCATCCGGGAATGTTTTGGGAAGAAACAGACGCCCACCGTGATAAACCAGATGGCCGCGCTTATCGGGAATTTCGTTTTGCCCTGCAGGAAGAATTTACCCTTGCCGAAAATATGGAGCTTGTTGAGCAACTTTTAAAAGAAACCGGCATCAAGGATCACCATGCCTATTCCTACGCCATTCATGATAAAGCTGCTACGTTTGATAAAGGCCATCGAAACATTCACTGTCATCTGATGTTCAATGAAAAAATTATCGAACGCGACCGGCCACTTTCTTCTGATAAATTTTTCAACCACTACGCTGTTAATCGCGCCGGTGAAGCAACGCAAGGCTATCGCTCATCCAGAGAATTCATTACCAAAGAAATGACTCTTCATTTACGGAAACGCTGGGCTGAAATGGTTAATGAAAAATTTCAAGAGAAAGGCCTTTCCACTTTTATCAGTGAAAAGACCTTAAATGTCCAACGTGAAGAACTGGTTTTATCCGGAAAAAATGAGGAGGCTGAACTGCTCAATCGAACCCCTGCCCCACACCTTGGCAGCGCTTATCGAAATCCGGTAGTTATGCAAAGAATTATAGACCAATTTGCGCAAACAGATCACGAATCAGATTGCCCAGAAAATGCTGAAGAAACAGACATTTCTTCTCTTTCTTCTAAAGAACAAAATATCTTAGTTTTTGCTAATGATGTTTTACTCCGCCAAGTCGCCCGGCAAATACAACAGGAACGCCTGCGGCTGCAAAAAGAACAAGATGCAGAAAGAGCAAAAATTGAAGCAGTAGAAATCATGGAAGAACCGCTCATTATAAGTATTGGCGATGTATATTCTTATCTTGAAGAAACAGCCTCTACTTACCGAACGCTAGCTGATGATAAATTAGCTGCCTATAAAGCCTTGAAACCACAGATTCTTAACGATCAACAATTACGACTTGCTGCACAGGATAAGGCCTTCAATCACCAGTATGATAAAACCCGCAAAGCCTATGCAAAAACTGCCAAGAAATTAAATCGTATAAAAGAACTGGCTACATCGCTCTATGGTATTCCTGCTAAAACGCATGAACTGGCCGAATGCAGCAAAAAAATCAAGCTGCTTACCGAAGAAAGAAATGTTCTTGGTAAACAGCTTAATAATTATCGCCGCGCTATTGATGACGATGCCAAAGAAAAGATTGATGATATTTTTAAAACGTTACAGCATGAAAACACGGAAAAGCAGCTTCAAAGTAAACGCCTCTACGCCGAATATCTTTCAATCAAAAAACAGGCTGATAAATACATTGAAACTGCACAAAAACTTAGCACGGAAAACATGGATACGATACTTTTCACCGATAAGCTTCCGGCAATATTAAATCGCAAATGTAAAATTGACGGTATCCAGCCTATTTCTAAACTCAAAATCTTGGTTTATAAGGGTGATTCCTACGCCCTTCTAGAGCAGCTTCCGCCTCCGGTAAATTCAGATAAAAGTATAGACAATAGCTATACAGTGACTGCCGTAAAACTTGGCGACAATATAAGCCGTGGCACTGTTCCAAAATATGAACTTCATGTGATGACGAACAACAATAAGTGGAAAATCCAAAAGACTTCTATTCCGATCAAAAATGATTCTACACCTGAAATTGTACGACTCTATACTCCCCATGAATCAAGGCAAAAAAATGCAGCTTCACAGAAGAATTTAGCAAGACATTCTCATCCTATTTTGCAGGTTGCCCACAGTCACCAAAAGAAAATAATTTCATCTCATATTTCCACCCTTGCTAAAAAGCTTATTTCAAAAGAAAAGGACATCCATTTGGACGCACTTTGGAACGACGAATCTGAAGTCAAAGACAAGGCAAAAAATGCTGAAGATAAGATCTATCAAGGATGGACTTTATGATCTTCAGTGACACCTAGTTCAAATGATACAGTACGTAGCGCCTTGAATAACGTCTTTCATCAGGCTCTCTACGGTGAATAGACTTGAAATACTCTCGCTTTTCATTAATACTAATACACAATAATTTGTGATAACGACGACAGATCTCAATTAGGAGGTCTTGACGTACTTGCAATCTAAGGCCAAATGACAATTTATCTCGTGTATAGCACTCATCCTGGTAGCCTTCTTGCCAAACTTCATATCTGGCAACAACTTCACCATTTCTGATAAGGTTTAACCCTTCAAACGTCAGATTGAAATCCTTTATGATGAAAGATGCCAAAGTGCATACACTCCAGTATCCCAAAAAAGCCAAAGGATTTTCGTGCTCAGCGATAAGCGGAATAGGCTCGTCAAGATTGTTTAACACGCTTCGCCCTCTACCAGTTAGTTCCGTCTGTGCCTGCTTAATGGTAACAGCCATTGAGTCAGGCAGAATTCGCTCGGTCCATAATTCAAGTTCATTCAACCGATGATAACCACCATATACCTGCTGTGGCACTAAAAATCCTTTCAAAGAGATTTCCTGTTTATAGGGTACATTATATACTTCGTCCTGGGCCATTATCCGCCTCTCAAATACAGTTATCCACTCGTCACTTCCACCTTGGTTTCTTGTATTTCTAATTTCCAAATCTTTGTCAGTCCCAAGTTCGTTGAACCACCTTTCTTTGTCATGAACATTTATCGGCTTAATGTCTAGTGGACGCGGTAATACACCATGAAATATGTATTCCGGATCAGTAGGTTGAATTGTCCACCAAAGCCAATTAATCTGTTCTTTACTCAACTTCTGCTTTATAGCAAATTCATCAAGTATACTCCAAAGAGCTTCTGTAGCAAGTTCCTGAAATTCAGTTGTAACCCAGACAACAGGCCATCCCTGCGGATGGACATGACCATACCAATCATCTTTAACTCGAACTCGTTCATCATCTATAGACCACCCCTGAGCAGTTAGTCGTTCTTCAATCGCAGCTACAAGATTCCCTGGAAATATTCCAAGAATTTTTTCTAACGCCTCTAATTTCTTAGAGAAATCGAATAGAGTATTCCGTTTTAAAAATTGTCTGAATATCGGGGTAGGGCAAGCTGGAAGGGAAAACAATGAACACATATCAGCAGAGTAATTCTGCTCAAGACGCTGGACTGAATTGACAACGGAAGCCTCAAGAGGAGAAACTTTCCCTACACAGTGCAGAATTCGCAAAACGGTTTGGCGGCAGAAAAAGTTCTCCCTCTCAAGAAATTGGACAAATACCAGCTGTTGTGGTGCCAGTTGTTTGGGAGATACAATAGCAAGACAGTAAAATACTGTCATTAGACGATGCAGCAGCCTTCCTGAAGCGGATACCAGCCTGGTAATAAACTCAGGTATTACTTCATCAGGCCTAGCAATTGCCAACCTTACCATTGCTCTAATTAGCCTTTCACCATAATCAATCTCAGAGGTCTCCAACTCATCCACGACAAAATTAAGAATGATCTGATTAGTATCGACTTCCGTTTCTATATAAGCTTTCAGCCAATCATAGTCTTCTTTTTTAGGTAATTGATCAAACATACTTTCACAATGCTTGAGGAATTCATCGAATACCTCATTAAGCATTTGAGGTTCATCTAACACATCCAACCCCGAAGCCGCAATGGGTGGTGTATTATCACCACAGCCGGCCCCATTGGCCGTTTCATAGCATTCTTTTAGGACAAACTTCTTTGCCATTTGCTTGTCTCTTACCGCTACGGCCGATAAGTATTTTGTATTATCGCGCCACCGAGACCAGCCTCCATAACAGGCATAAGCCATTCCAAAGCATACTATGGCATTACTATGGTCTCCAAATTCCATGAAGCGTTCAGCTAATTGTTCATTTATAGTTGCATCCTGCCAACGACCTTCAGATTCAGCATATTCCTTGATTTGGATGAGATCGTTCAATGACTGGGAAGCCATTATGTGATGTCTTAAAATGTTATTTACCAGATCACGTTCGTAGAAATGCTCATTCTGATTTTTCAACTTATTAATCGTATCTAAAAAATCACCAAATGCTACTTGGCATTTCTCAGCTATGCCTTCAATGGTTATTCTTTCACCATCTAGATTGAACTCGGATGGCTGTTTTGCTAATACTTCAGGTTTATCACCATTTTTAATATTAGCATTAATTGAGATGCCTTTTTCTTCCTTGAGTTCATTTGGCCAGTGCCTAGGCGTAATTTCTGTTAGTATAAAGCAATTAAAACGGTATTCGAACTCTCGGTACACTTCTGCGGAGCAAAATTCATGTGCCAAATTGACGATATGTTGTTTGGTTCCCATAATTTGCTTACAGTGTGCGCCATCTTCACTATCATGATTGGTAAATATCTCGGTGAGAAACCATAGATATTCAAGGTCGCCACCCGTCGCCCCGAGAAGATAAGCCGCAAGGCAATTCTGCATTTTCCATCTTGCTTTGTTCTTAGAAAAAACTATGAGTAGATCCAATGCAGCCTGCCTATTGACCTTTAGAACAGACTCGAAGGCCATCTGTAGAAACCATTTAGTCTCCCTGCCATCGGTAAGATGCGGCATCCAATCCACCATTAATAACACACGAGCACACCGCTCAAGTGCATGTGCAGGTTGACGCTGGTTGATAAGATCAAGAACATCGATTAAGTATGAAAGAGTGACATCCTTATGATAGCCGTATATTAGTGACGAGCGTATGCCATAATGTAGCCACGTGTCAGCATCATCACGCATCCCGCACTTAGCCATAATAGTTGCAAGCCAAATGAAATGATCCGAGCGTGTCCCCCCTTTCAGTAAGGTCGATTTTTCATAGGTTTCAGCACAGCTTTTCAAAATTGGAGCAAGTCTGGTTGATACCTGCGGAATTCTTGCAAGAATTTCCCAAATCCGAAGTTCAAAATCATAATCTTGGCGGGATTCCCCTATTCCGTAATGTGTGGTCCAAAGTAAAGAGTCACGTAAGTTGCCTAATCTTTTGACCCATTCGTCTAGATGTTCTGGAAAGCATTTCTGTACCTGCTCAGTTAAAAGACTAATAGATAGTTGCATAACGTCTCTAATTAGATCAATCGACTCAGCAATTCTTTCTCCATCTCCTTGTTCGGCTTGAACAAGGATGTTTATACTCTGTTGTGCTTCTTCATACCAGTTATGATCAGTGCCTCTAAACGACTTTCCAATACAGTGACATGCCATGAGTAAATGTCTAAGAGCCGAGTTCCAAAGTGTTCGATCTATACCAACAGAAGCGATCAGATTTTTATAGGCTTCCTCATTGCCCTCGTAGGCAACAATAGTGAAAGCATATACACAGCGTCTCAGCATCGGATCGCTTCGGGGAATATAGTCTGGCGCCGAAATTCTCGGTGCTTCAATATGACCTGCAATAGCAGTAACTTCGGAAACAGGCATACCTACCTTGGCCGCATAAAATGCAAGCTCAACATTATTTGAAGGCTGTTCCTGCTCCCAATACTCGGACACAACAGTACGTAGTTCATTAATTAGATTATGGCGGGCAAAAGCGCGAATTAAAAGATATTTCACCAATCTGCTTGGGAATATTCTTTTCACTCGCTTGAGCCGATTCCACTTGTCTGTAAAACCGAATTTAACTAGTGTATCGATATAAGCATCTAAATGTGGAATATAGGCTGAGACATATATGTCCTGTTCCTCCAAAATCCCAGGAGAAAAATTGAACTGCGCAAGCCATCGTAGTGGCCGTGCCTGCTTGTCCTCATAAATTCCTAGGCATCGTGCTAACCCAATAACTTGCAACCTTTCATCATCTGCGTTATCGGAATCAACACCTCGAAATTCATTTATAAAAACATCAAAAAGTTGCCGTCCAAGCTCGAATTTTCCTACTTCGGCCAGTCTATACATAACCGCAAGCGAAGTATGGCTTTCTACAAGCCAGTGATTTGCTTCTGGTGAATAAGCAAAGGTGATTACATCCTGTTCCCTCCCCAAAGCAAGAAGAGCATCCGCTAACCGGACTCGATTAAGGTTGTATTCAAGCCGCTCACCAGTTCTATATTTCAATACCCCAAGTCGACTTAGTTGAACAATATCTTTCTGATTGAATGCTGCCTCAACGGCCCAGTGTATAGCATCTAGGATTTCCGAAGATGGTCTACAATGTAGTAATGCACGATCCACAAATCCTTCGTTCACTTCATTAAGGATATAAAGGTAATCTTCAGCATCATAGCAGCATCTAAAAATATGGTTAAACCAACGGGGAGAGTCTTTATTATCTTTTAAAAATGTACAAATATTAATTTTTATCTCTTTAACCCAATCGTTAGGTACTTGATTAATCACAAATTCACGAAAGCTGTTATGGAACACTGTCAATCTATCTTCTGAATCGCGCAAAAGGTGGCAAATACATTTGTAGGCATTTTCAAAAGCTGACCTATTAAGTGCCGCAATCTTATAAAATTCATCCCTATGTACACTAAAACGCATACAAGCCATTACTACACACAGGTGTTTTGTATCTGCCATACCAACTCTTTCAAATTCCTCCCATAGTAACCCGTAATAATTACGAATATCCCCACCCGAGGCAGGAGTTAAAGAAGCGATAGCGTGTATTAATGATTCACTTGAAATAATAATTTCAGCCGCATACCTCAAATATAGAGGTAGACCTTCACTCTTTTTGTGAAGCTCTACAATGTCTGCATATGTCAGGCCTGAAATACCTCGTTTATTTTCCAAATAATCTCCTGTCTCGGCTTCGGAAAATAGCGGCATCTTAATATGGCTATCCGGACATTCTCTCGCTCGTTTAAGAAAGTGTGGCCACTTGTGCAACTCCTGTGTACCAACAACTATGGTCACACCCTCTGGAACATCTGCGGGCAATGCTGAAATCACCGTTTCCCTGATTTCGCTCTCAAGCCGTTCAGCATGATCCAGCCCATCAAGGAAAATAATGAATCGACGTCCATGATCTACAAAAAACTTGGCTAGTGCGGCAAGACATTCGTGGAAGTTACGTTCACTATAATCAAAACGTCTTTTTAGGACATATGGATATCTCCTTTGGAACTCACTAAGAAGGTTTGCCCGGAGACTCGCAGCCTGAACACGCATTCTTTGAGCATTATCATTAACCCCAACGAAACAGTAATATCTAAACACTTCATAAATAGAACTACTAAGCGCATCGAAGTACATAGTCAGTGAAGTAGATTTCCCACTACCCGGAAACCCTGTAATAATCAGATATCCCCCGTTAATATTCGGTAATACCTCATCAAGTTGTTCTGAAAGAGATTTTTGTTCTACGAAGTGATTCTGGTCAACTGGGAATACTTGAGGGGTAAGCAACTGGCTCTGAAGCCTCTCTAAGAGATTGTCAATAGTTTGGGTGGTAATTGCTTCCCGCGAAAAAATTGCATTGTTCTTTATAGCATTTTTAAGATCTAAAAAAATGCTATCATCTGAAAGCCCCAGTTCCTTGTCGAGAAGAACTGTTCGAATATATTGTTCTATCTCTGACAGGGTCGGCTGTCGTAGTACAAATTTGAAATTTCTCAAGAACTCTGTGAATGAGTCTGTCTCAAGACCTGATATAGAGGCTAATTCCGATCGCAGTTTTTTAGCCTCGCCACGTCGACGTTCCTCTATAACCTCACATGAAAATCTCCCTTCTACATCCACAAGATCAAGGAGAGCACTACTCAAACCTCTGTTTGAACATAAGCACACGGTAAGATTTCGCTCAGGAAAGCGTTGCTTCATAATTTGCCAACTTGCAGCAAATTTTTTGAAACTAACTGGGCTCTCAGGATCGAGTAGATCAGCCGTGTCATAGTTCTCGAGCGAATTTATTGCGTACTTGACTTGATAAGCCGAGATATCGGAGCCTTGAAACATAACGATGTCATCAAGATTTCCAGATTTTTCGTACTCAAGAAACATATCAAAAGGTTTACGATCAATATAAGCTTTTAAAGCTAGTCGCAACGCAATATTGTCCTGGTATTCATCACCTTTTCGTCGCGAACTACCTCTTTTACCTACTTCAGACATCAAATTCCTCCTACATCCACAATACTCAGTTACTGAAAACTCTTACCAATGTTCTAAAACCCTCGCGTGATATTTGGGATTTTCCTCTTCAGCATCAAAAATCACACGATCATCAAGTTGATATTTATCTAGCCATGAGTAATCATCGCTTTCATGATCTGTCCATGAAACAATGAATATTTTTCCAATGTGCCGATGAATACAAAGGTCGTCCAAAATAGCTTCCTTATTCTTCATTTTAAGTACCGAATCGATAGGGTATAATATCGCAAAATCATACTCGTCATACGTTCTTTTCCAAGAACCTACATTAATTGTATCTATAAATAATTTATGATTGCCCAATTTGTAAGGCGTTCCCGTTTGGAATCTGGTTGTAGATTTTCCAAGAAAAGAACTTACATTGTCCATACCATTTGCTCTAAATAATATGGAGGACGGCGATAATACGGATCTCGCTATTTGTTGTAATACCAATTTATGCTTTTCATATTGGTAAGTACCTGTTAACAACAGAATTTTATTTTCTGATTTTAGAAAATCTGTTATTTTTTCAGTTGCCTGCTGCCTATTATTCATAATCTACCTTCCTTTCACAACAAACTTTTGATAAGCATATTACCTCATTTATGAATATCATCGCTATTATCTTCTATATCTCATTTTATCACTTTTTCAAAACATTAACACTTCTTACCATAAAATGAACTTGGAGTCCATAATGGACCCCAAGTTCATTTCTCATAACAAATTACGCCCTCTCAGTGATACGATCTAACTATTGAAAAAATGACAAAAAATCACCTTAATGATATACATGTACAAAAATGAAATAACATTCCCCTTAATTTCTCTGTCTTTCAGATACAGTCAAGCAGGATATTATTTCATTCGGCTCTGAATATCCGCAACAGAAGGTAATTGCTCCTTTAATTCTTCTGGAAGATCACTAGTAACTCTATATTCACTCACACCAATCGGTTTGCTCATATCCTTTAGTGAATATTCAGCAACCAAATCATTTTTGCTCTTACAAAGCAAGAGACCGATGGAAGGATTATCTATTTCTTTTTTTAGCATCCCATCAACTGCTGACAGATAAAAATTTAATTGACCCGCATATTCCGGTTTAAATGCGCCTGTCTTCAACTCAATGACAACATAACAACGAAGGTTCAAATTGTAAAAAAGCAAGTCTATGTAAAAGTCGTCTCCACCAACATTAAGATGATATTGGTTTCCTAAAAATGCAAAACCTTTTCCCAGTTCTAAAAGCAGCCGAGTAACATTTCTGACCAACGCTTCCTCAATATCTCTTTCAATCATATCTTCCTTAAAGGTTATAAAGTCAAAGATATAAGGGTCTTTCATTGTCTGCTGTGCTAACTCACTCTGGGGAGCCGGTAAACGATGATTAAAATTCGAAACCTTATCAGCAAGTACCTGCCGTTCATAAAGCTTGCTCTCGATTTGATGTACCAAAACATTACGTGACCAAGCATTTTCAATGGCTTTTCTCGCATACCATATATGAATATCTCTATCTTTTATTTTATCCAAAAGAGTAATATTTTGATACCATGGTAATTGTGCAAGAACCTCTTGCACAATTACACTATCTGGAAATACCGCTGCAAGCTTGGCCATATATTTTAAATTACGAACAGAATAGCCCTTCGCTGTTGGAAATTCCAGTTTTATGTCCCGTGATAAATTGTCAATAAATTTATTTCCCCATGATTTATACTCATTGATGACCTGACCGATATGATAATACAGCAAGATAAGCGTGCTATTAACACTCAAGACAACGACATTTTATAAAAATTACTCATTCCCTCAAATGGCAAGCTCCCATAATTGTGATATACCTCTATATGATGAACAACTACATCTGCTATACTTCGCAATAGTAGTGCTTGTCACTTTAGCGTTAGCGAATAAGTCAAAAATATTAATAACTTTAAGAAACTATGCTTATTTTAGCGGATAAAGTTATAATAAATATTTCAAAATGCATTTGGGGGTCCATTATGGACCCCCGGCTAAATTATACCGAATATAAAATTTGAAGACTGAACTGCATTTCATTTCAATATACATTTTACCAATCACATTTAGAGTTTCATACGTAAAATAGTTTCGCTCTCTTCTGATTCAAACCATCTCTTTTCCTGCAGTAATAGCTTATAGTGACCGTTCCTTTTCATGATCGAATTATCTACAACTCCTACAAGATTATTATTGAAGGTAGGGACTCCATGAGAAAGAGAAAAGGCCTGCAAGAGTAAGATAAAATACGCCCCCTCAAAGTATGATTTCCAGAGTAAGGAAGGAGCATTCACGCTATCGCATGCATACTCCTTCCTTACTCTGGAAAAGCAATAGTTAAGGGGTAATGGCCTTATAGCGCTTTAGCAAGTAAAGCCACTTATTGAAAGAGCCTATGAAAAAATCTCTGTAAACAAACTTCCACTCGAAGTCATAAGGTCTTCTATGGTACAATCTAATCATAGGAGGACTTTTTATCATGGCAAAACAGCGGAAAGAGATTCACAAGGTTGAAATGACCGATGGGAAGCGGGCTATTATCCAGCAGCTCTTCCAAGAGTATACCATCGAGAAACCAAATGACATCCAAGATGCCCTGAAGGATCTGCTTGGCGGTACCATCAAAGAGATGATGGA
>NZ_LEKT01000025.1 GCF_001045675.1 Megasphaera cerevisiae DSM 20462 | reverse complement strand
TGCAGCTGGGTAGCTACGTTCGGGACGGATAAACGCTGAAAGCATCTAAGCGTGAAACCAGCCTAGAGATGAGGTTTCTCATTACGAAAGTAAGTAAGGTCCCATGAAGACGACATGGTAGATAGGCCGGGAGTGGACGTACAGTAATGTATGGAGCGGACCGGTACTAATAGACCGAGGACTTGACTTAAGCAAAGAAGCAATAGAAAGAACCATGTAGATGGTGTAAGAGTTAGACGGGTAGTTAAGATCCGAAATACTTTTCGATGTAGTTGTCAGGATACGAATCCTGAAACGAATTCAGTGGTGATGGCTGCAGGGATCCACCTGTTCCCATACCGAACACAGCAGTTAAGCCTGCAAACGCCGAAAGTACTTGGGTGGAAGCGCCCCGGGAGGATAGGAAGCCGCTGATTCAGCAGAAAAGACACGCACAGTGATTGCATTGTGCGTGTCTTTTGTTTTATGAAACATATACTATATATATTCCGGTATTTGCTTCCCGGCGAGGCTGCCGTAGGCGGCTCAGAATAGCACTCTGCTGTCAAAGGCACAGTATGTTGCTTTTTGATAGGGTGTATGGAGAGCTGATAGGCATTTTTTTACGTTGCGGCAGTTGCGGTTCTGAAAAACGGTATCATACGAAACAGGAGATTCTTCATAAGAATCTCCTGTTTCGTATGATAATAATGTATTTTCAGAGAATAATCGATTCATTACGCGTATACCTCATCAGGCTTTTACCTCCCGGCCCTGCTTACGAAGTACCTTGCCGCTGCGCTGATTCATATATTGCCCTTGCTCTACTGCCATAATGCCGTTGACCATAACATAGGCTATGCCGCTGGGATACTGCATGGGATTGGTAAAGGTGCCATTATCTATGACAGTATCTTTGTTGAAAATTGTAAGATCGGCATAATATCCGGATTGTATCTGTCCTCGCTTATGAATATGAAAGGTATCAGCAGCTTTTTTTGTCATTTTATATACTGCCTCCGGCAGGGAAAGGGTATTTTCTTTCCGCACATATTTTCCTAGAATACGGGGAAAAGCGCCATAGACTCGCGGATGTGGCTTGCCGTTTAACAGTCCATCTGTGCAGGCATTCATTTCCGGGCGTTGCAAAAAACGTTTGACGTGGTCTTCTGTGCCATAGAAATCGACCATACCTACGGCATTGTCTTCGTCCAGAAGTAAATCAAATGTGGCATTATAAGGGTCTGTATTTCGCAGCTTGCCTAATTGTACAAGATTTAGCCCAATAACATTTTCATTTCGTTTGTGTTTTACACTGGTTACGTAAATACCGGACAATCCGGCAAAATCAATAAAATCATCCCAGCCGGAAATACCTTGTTCCATATCTTGGATCATACGCTGACGCAAGCTGGATTCCTTCAGACGTTTCAATGCCGCCTCTGTTCCTCCGTCATAGACCCATGGCGGCAGGATTACGCCCAGCATAGTGCTGCCGGCGACATACGGATATTGATCAAAGGAAATCGAAATGCCTTCTCGTTTTCCTTCATCCAGCAGGCGCAGCATATCATCAATATACTTCCAGTTTTTTCGTCCGCATACCTTGAAATGAGAAAAATGAATTTGAACACCGGATTGTCTGCCGATTTCAATAATTTCTTTCATGGAATCAAGGATTGTATCGGCTTCGCTGCGCTGATGAACAACAAAAAGACCATTATATTTTGCAACAACTTTGCATATTTCGATGAGTTCTTGCGTATGACTATATGCGCAGGGCATGTAGATTAGGCCGGACGATAAACCGACGGCGCCGCTTTCCATTTTCCGCTGTACAATACGGCACATCGCTTGCAGCTCTGCTGCTGTAGGCCGGCGGTCATCAAGACCCATGGCTTCCATGCGGATATTTCCATGCGGGACTAAATAGCATTCGTTAGGACCTGGCTGGGCAGTGCTGATCATGGAAAGATAATTGGCAGTCGTAGCGTAATGCCAGTCAATGTCATTGCTTTCACCGTCGAGACCGGCTAAATTTTCCCGCCATGGTTCAATGTATTGAGATGGCAGCGGCGCCATGGAAATACCGTCCTGCCCCAGCACTTCCGTGGTGACGCCCTGCATGATTTTGGGCAGAATCTGTGGTTTGGAGAGAACCTGCAGGTCACTGTGACTATGGGTATCAATAAAGCCTGGCGCAGCGGCTAAACCATTTAGATCAATTTCCAGGTCCGCATCATGAATCAGGACATTGCCGGCTGCGGTAATCGTGTCCTCGCTGATCAGAATATTTCCCTTGTAGGGCTGTTGGCCGCTGCCATCTATAATCAGGCCGTTTTTGAATAAAATTTTCATGGTTTTGAAATCCTTTCTGCTGTAGTGCCGGCAGAGAATAACAATAAAGTGCCGGTTTCTGATCGTTGTTTTGAATATTAATAATAGTTTCTGGTATTACGATTCATGCTTGTCCGGCGTCAATTCCGTTGACAGAGTATGAGGCGGAAAAAACTTAGAAAATAAAATGAAGGAAATAAAGCCGATAATTAATCCCGGCAGGATTGGTTGCCCTATTTTAACGCCAAAAAGCAAGCCCTTGGAAAATTGTTCTAAATATACGACGATAAGAGTACCGCAGACCAGCGATGCCATTGTACCGGCGCAAGAAGCGCCCTTCCAATAATGACCCAGTACATAGGGAAAGAAAGCTCCGGCAGCACGTAACGTGAACGAGAACATCAAAATAGTAATGATACTGGAGGTGTTAAACAGCGCGACAAGCATAGATAAAAGACCGCTGCATACCATGGTAATGCGCGTAATCTTCATCACGTCATTATCCGTAGCGGCGGGATTGATGATTTCGCGGTAAATATCATTGGCAAAAATAGAGCCTGCGCCTAGTAAATCTGAACTGGCACTGGACATGGTTGCCGAAATGATGCCGGCAAACAGGATACCGCAAATCAGCGGCGGCATGGCATGAATTGCCAGGACAGGCAGTGCGTATCGGGAACCGACGTCGTTGAATAGGGAGGCATCAAAGGAGCCCATGTTGATCAAGGCTAATACGGTAATACCGAGGATGGCCGGAATAAACCCGTATATGAAGTTGATGAGCGCTGCCAGGATAGAACCTTTCTGGGCGGCCTTGCCATCCCGGGCGGCATAGTAGCGGGATACCGCTTCCTGACCTACGGTGAAGGTGGTTACATACATAATAGTCAGAGAAATAACATCTGCGGCATCGTATCCTTTAAATATATCAAAGGTCTGAGGCGGCACGTTAGCGACCACGTTCTGCCAGCCACCGGCTAAGCCCAGGGCATAGGGAATAGCGACGGCCATACCGAAGACGATGAAAAATACTTGAATAAAATCCGTCAGAGTAACGCTCCATAAGCCTCCCATAATAGAATAAATGGTGACAATAATACAAATAACAATAACGGAAAATTGAAAACTGATACCAACCATCGTTGATAAAATGACAGCCGAGGCAATCATTTGTGCTGCTGTAGCACCGACGAGGGGAAGAAACATGATAATAGCCGTGACAATTCCTGGAAGTTTGCCATAGCGGCGGCGAAAATATTCCGGTACGGTTTTTACGGTAGCGGCTCGGAATTTGGGAGCCAGAAATGTAAGAATAACAAAAGCGATACCCATGGTAATAACGTACCAGGCTGAACTGATGCCAAATTTTCCCATGCCCTGCTGTACTACACCCAGCGAACTGCCGCCGCCGATTTCTGTAGCGGCTAGCGTTCCGGCCATCAGAATAGGACCCAGCCGCCGGCCGGCGACCATAAAATCCTTATTGTCGGAGATCATATTTTTGGAATACCAGCCGACCAATAACATCAGCACCATATACGTGATGACCACGGTAATAACAATAAATGAAACCTGCATAGTAATTCCTCCTCATTTCAAATCATTTTATAAGTTTTTAATTTATACAAAATGAGCCAGAGATAGTGCTTTTATGCCGTACCCCGCGCGGCAGGTAAAAGATATCGCTGGCTTCATTGCGTATACTGTTTTATTGTAACCTTCACGTGCTGTCTTATGGTATGGCGGCAGCACGTGAAGGTGTCTATGCATTATTTCAGTAAAGCCTTCATCAGTGCCGTATAACAGCTGACGGCTTTAGTAAGTTGTTCTATACTGATATATTCATTGACTGTATGAGCTAAATTTTCTCTTGATGGACCCAGCCCCAAGGTTTTGATGTGGGCTTCGCCCGCATAGTGGCTGCCATTGGTGCAAAAATTATATTGTGTGATTTGGGGAGTAAAACCATCCCGACGCAGCTCTTGATAGGCAGCTTGTATAAATGCCTCCTGTGTGTCATAGAGCCAGCCGGGAAAAAAGCGTTCTGCCTTGATTTCATTGCCGGTATAACACTGTTCACTGCCCTGGCTGTAGGATACCTGAACTTTTAGCGATACATCTTGTTTCATCATATTTTGAAGCAATTCCTGCAGAGGCTGCAGGACACTTTCTTTTGTTTCACCAACCAGAAGACGCCGGTCATAGGTTACTCGGCAATAATCGGGTACAACAGATGCGCCTGGGTACGGAGAAGAAATAATATCTGTCAGCTCGAGAATGCCGTTTCCCAAAATATCATGATGAGGCGGAATCAGAGTCTGAATGGCTTCGATGACATGGGCCATTTGATAGACAGCATTCAGTCCCTTTTCCGGATTAGCAGAATGGCAAGAGGTACCAAAGGTTTCGACAATAATTTCTGCCCGGCCGCGCTGCCCAATTTTTAGATTCAGCTGAGAGGCTTCTCCGATTACAACATAATCCGGTTGGACATATGTGCTGATTTCTCTTGCAGCTACACCTTCAAAGCATTCTTCGTGAACAACACCTGCTATAAAAATTTCTCCGGCGAAATCCTTTCCGGTAATTTGCGCGAAGCGTTTGGCACCAACGGCCATAGCTGACAGCGCGCCCTTCATGTCTGATGTACCGCGGCCATATATGTTGCCGTCATGGATTTCTGCGGCAAACGGGGGATAAGTCCATTCGGAAGTATCCGCTACGGGAACCGTGTCCATGTGACCATCAAACAGCAGCTTCGGACCCGGGCGATTACCTTTGATGCTGCCAATGACATTTCCATATTTATCAGTATATACGGAGTCAAATCCATTTGTTTTCATATACTGTGCAAGCACTTGAGCCATATGGTTTTCGTGACCGGAATAACTTTGCTGACGAATAAATTCCTGGCATAATGAAATAACTTCTTGATCTTTGGATTCCATAATCACTTTTCTCCCCTCGCTTATTGACCATAACTGCTTTCCTTTCCATCCCAAACGATGGTGCGGTAATTTTCTGTATCTGTGTTTCCTTCTGTACTAAAGCAAAGAACACTGGATTGCTCGTTAAGCTGCAGTGTCTGGCGTATGGAGGCATACGCCGGATTTTGCATGAGTTCCATGACCAGCCCGCTGGTAACGGCACCGCTTTCACCAGAAATGATGCGTTTGTCGTCACCTATAGGAGCACCCAGTGTACGCATACCCTTTGCAGATACAAAATCCTCGCAGGTCACGGCAAAATCAGCGCAGCTTTCCAAAACGCGCCAGCCAATATCGCAAGGTTCTCCGCAATTGAGTCCGGCCATCATGCTGTCCATTCTGCCGCCGACAAAATGAAGCATGCCGTCATGCGCCTTTGCGGTACGAAAGATACAATCTGCCGCATGAGGTTCTACAATCGTGATAATAGGTCTGTCTTTTTCTCCATATATATTGGAAAAAAAACCAGTTACTGCACCGGCTAAAGCACCTACACCAGCCTGAAGAAAAATATGTGTTGGCCGCTTCGGAAGCTGTTGGAAGGCTTCCATGGCCATGGTACTGTAGCCTTGAATAATCCAGCGGGGAATGTCCTGATATCCTTCCCAGGAGGTATCCTGGACCATGACCCAGCCATATTTTTGAGCCTGTTCATTGGCCAGACGGACGGCATCATCATAGTTTAAATCTGTAATCGATGCATCAGCATGCTCTTCCTGAATATGCTTTAATCGTTCCAGGCTGCTGCCCTGCGGCATATATACGACTGCTTTCTGCTGCAGCTGATTGGCCGTCCAGGCGACACCACGGCCATGATTGCCGTCTGTTGCCGTAACAAAGGTAATAGGCCCAAGTTTCCTTTTTGTTTCGGTGGAAATCAGTTTTGAGTAAGGCAGCTCACTAATATCCATGCCAAGCTGCTGTGCAATATAGCTGCCGATGGCAAAACTGCCTCCTAATACCTTAAAAGCATTCAGGCCAAATCGTTTAGACTCATCTTTGACAAAAAAATGTTTTAATCCCAGGTGCTGTGCCAGCGCATCCAACCGGACCAATGGCGTTTTCTGATACATCGGAAAGGATTGATGAAATGCGTAGACTTTTTTGACATGGTCTGCGTCCAAAAAAGAAATATCATTTTTTATTCGCGGCCCATTGGAAAAGGTAGTAATCTCCATATCGTATCTCTCCTAAAATAATAAATAAACACATTGAATTAACTAATAATATCGTTATTTTATTGAAGCATATAATTATATTTTACAGGTGTTAATGTTATCTCATTTTGAGACAAAAGTCAATGTAAAAATCGCCATGAAAAACAATTTTCATGGCGATTTTTTATATATTTTATAAATGATATTCCCGTATCTTTCGGTATAAGGTGGCCCTGCTGATGCCAAGTATCTTGGCAGCTTTGTCAATTTTGCGGACTTCACAGTTTACAGAGTCGAGGGCTTTTTCGATAGCTTGCCGTTCCAGCTGCGATAAATTTAATTCATGGTGTTCCTGCGGCGGCTCGCTGTTATATTGAGGAATATTGCTGGCGATAAGCTCAGCCATTTTTCCTACAAATTGAATCATCCATTCTTTATACGTTGTAAAATGTAATGTCTGTTCTTCACTGAAGCTCACTAAACCGATAACCCCGACCGGCTTGCTGTGAAACATGATAGGAGCAGCAAGCTCGGTGTGCTCCGGGCACTGTCGGTAATACGGACAGTGCGTGCACAGTGGGTGAAAGCCCGGATGATCAATAATAATCATTTCTCCCGTTTGCAGGACATGTTCATAGATAAAGCTGGCATTTTTTTTGCCACAGCCTTCTGCATATTTGCCGGTACCGGCAATACGGATAAAGCGGGCATCCGTGACTTCTACTTCCATTTGAATAACCTTGGCTATGGCTGAAGCCGTATGTTGAATCAGCGGCTGAATGTTTTGCAATGTACCTTCCATAGGACTGACTCCCTCGCCTTGTGTCTTTTTGGTGTAAACACAATATGTATAATAACGTTATTATAGCATACATTCTGGAAAGAAATATAATATATAAGAAAATAAAATAATGAAAGAAAGCAATAGATTTACGTTTACGGTGTGATAAAAGGGCTTGTTTGATTTGGTAAAGTACAGTTTAGGGTACCCTTTCATATGCAAATAGACAGTTAGCTTGTATCGCATGAGGCAGTATAGTGAAAAATTCAAAGGGTCTTGTTCGGGAATTGATCGTGCCGATATGGCTGATCGGTCTTTTCAAAATTTATTGAAGTATGGAAAAAAGTCAGACAGGTATCTGTCCGTAATGATTGCAGACGGGAATTTGGGAGCAGGGCCATATAGATACTGCTTCGGCTTTCATTTAAATAATCATGGAAACGGATAAAGCAAGAACCCTGATGGTGATCGAGGTTCTTGCTTCTGTATAAAAATAAAGGATAGTATCCTGCTGTGTGCGTAGCGTGTGGTGGTATGATCAGGTATTCATTATAGGGTATCTTCTTGTTTTTTTGGAAGAAGAATATTTAGGGAAATAGCGATTATAGATGCGGCTACGACAGGTGCCTTGCCAAAGATTTCCGAGACCCAATCAGGAAATAAAAGAAGTGTTTCCGGTGCGGCAGACAGGCCCATGCCAATGGCGACAGATAAACCGATAATGGCCGTATTGCGGCTGTGCATTCCGTCAGATAAAGCTAGTTTGATACCGGTCATGGCAATTGATGCGAATACAGAGACGGTAGCGCCGCCGAGAACTGCGTAGGGAATTGTTGTGAGCAATGCTGAAAATTTGGGAAGAAGGCCGGCGATAAGGATGATACTCCCTGCAAGTGCCAGGGTAGCTTTATTGATGACCTTTGTTGTAGTAACTATGCCGACATTTTGCCCAAAGGTAGAGGTGGAAAGAAAACCTAGAAAGGAACCGAGAATATTACTGGCTCCCAGTCCGACAATGGCACCATGCAGCTCATCTGAGGTAGGCTGACGATCCATGGCGCCGGCAGTCGTAGCAGAGAAATCGCCGATAGCTTGAACTGAATTGATGATAAATAACAGGGAAATGGCAACGCAGGCTGAAATATCGAATTCCAGTCCAAAATGCAGTATTTGGGGCGGCTGGAAATATCCAGCGCTGGCTACACTGTTAAATTGAACCATGCCCAGGAACAAGGATAAGATGTAACCGGCAAGAATACCGGCCAAGATAGAGGCAAGACGCAGAATTCCCTTGCCGAAATGTGTGAAAAAAGTGACAACACCCAGTGTGAATAGCGCAACAACCCAGTTTTGCCATTGGCCGTACGTGGGATTGCCGGTACCGCCAGCCATATAATTGATGGCAATAGGATATAACGATAAGCCAATTGTAAATACGACGGTCCCGGCGACTAAGGGAGGGAAAAATCTTCGGATTTTGCGGATTGTCAGGCCTACCAGAATGGCACAAAAGCCGCCGCAGATCTGAGCCCCGAGAATAGAGGAGATGCCATATGTCCCGGCCAGAGACTGCATCGTCGGAACATATGCGAAGCTGACCCCAAAAATGACCGGGAGTCCTGCGCCGAGATGCAATCCGTAAGGGTTGCCTATTGGATAAAGTTGCAGAAAAGTACCCAGGGCAGCGGCAATCAGCGAAGCCTGAATGAGAAGAACACGATCCGCTTGAGAAAGACCGGCTGCGCCGGCAACAATAATGGCCGGTGTGACACAGCCGACAATCATGGCCACGACATGCTGCAGCGCAAGCGGAAGTGCTTCGTGAAATCTTGGTATACCGTTCAGAGTAAAAAGCGCAGCTGTCCGGCTGTCCGTAATTGTAGGTAGCTTTGCCATAAAAAGGCCTCCTTTACGGTAAATGGATATGTGTGCCGGTCTTTCCCAAAATACCGTCCCTGGCCTTTTCCAGCAGTGTAATCAGGGCGGTACGGCCTGGCTTAGATTCGGCAAATTTTACGGCTGCCTGTACTTTGGGAAGCATGGAACCTGCAGCAAAATGATGTGCTGCGATATATTTTTTGGCATGCTCTGTATCCAGATCGTCAAGCCAGGTTTCATTAGGTTTACCGAAGTGGAGCGCCACTTTTTCCACGGCAGTTAAGATAATCAGATAATCGGCATTTAAGTCTTCGGCCAACAACTCGCTGGCAAAATCTTTATCGATGACAGCACTGGCGCCTGTTAAGTGATTCCCCTTGCGAATAACCGGAATTCCACCGCCGCCGCAGGCGATGACGAGCTGTCCTGATTCAACCAAAGTGTGAATCGCCCCGATTTCAATGATTTCCTGAGGTAAAGGAGAGGCGACGACACGGCGATAGCCGCGGCCGGCATCCTCTTTGACGACATAACCGTATTTTTCAGCGGCAAATCCTGCTTGTTCTTTGGTCATGAAGTGTCCGATAGGCTTAGCCGGACATGCAAAGGCCGGATCTTCCGGATCTACCCGGACTTGGGTGACCATCGTAGCGACGGGAATATCGAAGATATCGCGGTTGTACATTTCTTCACGCAAGGCATTTTGCAGATCATAGCCGATATAGGCCTGACTCATGGCGACACATACGGACAGCGGCGTGTTAGTTTGGCTTCGATCTTCGCGGCTCAAGGCGGCCATGGCATGATTGATCATGCCTACCTGGGGACCGTTCCCATGAGCGACGATGACTTCACAGCCCTCCTGAAGCAAATCGACAATGGCTTTGGAAGTACTTTTGACGGCCAGCATTTGTTCTGTAAGAGTATTGCCAAGAGCGTTGCCGCCCAAGGCAATGACAATTCGTTTTTTTTGTTTCATATGCATAATCTCATTCCTTTTTCTCAAAAGTAGTATTTGTGTTTACAAAAACGCATAATAGAAAAATAAAAAAGGCACCGGTCCGGAGGACCGGCACCTTGCAGAAAACATGCACTGGTTAGTTATTTCATTTTTCTTGGTACAGCTCGTTCTTCCAGAGCTTTCAACGTTTCTCCCGGATTGGCAAATTTTGCCAGCATAATCATAGCGGCGATAACATACGGTTTATAACTGGCTTCTTTGTAAAGAGAATCGCGGTACCGGTCAAATACAGAAGCCTCTACTTCTCCTTCGCTGCAGCTGACGCCGTTAATATCAGCCGGAAGGCAGTGGAGATATAGCGCCTTGCCGTCTTTAGTCGTTTCCATGAGAGACTCCGTGCAGCACCAGTCGGTATGATCGGCGTTTTGTGCCAGAAGCTCCTTTTCTAAGGTATCAATACCAGCCTGATTGCCGTCGCCGTAAAGACGGGTCCGTATTTCCATAGCGGCATAAGGGGCCCAGCTTTTCGGATATACTACGTCGGCATCTTTAAAGGCGTCAGCCATATTATGAGTAACAGAGAAGGAGCCTCCTGATTTCTGCGCATTTTTTGCGGCTACGTCCAGCACCTCCGGCATGACCTCATAGCCTTCGGGATGGGCGAGAACAACGTTCATGCCAAGACGGGTCATAAGGCCGATAACGCCCTGCGGGACGGAGAGAGGCTTGCCATAGGATGGTGAATATGCCCAGGTCATGGCGATTTTTTTACCCTTCAAATTTTTGATGCCACCCAGTTCACGCATGATATGAGCTGCATCGGCCATGCATTGTGTGGGATGATCGATATCACACTGCAGATTAACCAGCGTCGGTTTCTGTTCGAGAATGCCATCCTTATGACCTTGTGATACGGCAGCGGCTACATCGTGCATGTAAGCGTTTCCCTTGCCGATATACATATCGTCGCGGATACCGATGACGTCGGCCATAAAGGAAATCATATTGGCTGTTTCCCGAACTGTTTCGCCATGCGCAATCTGGCTTTTCTGTTCATCCAGGTCCTGTACTTCCAGACCCAGCAGATTGCAGGCAGAGGCAAAGGAAAAGCGTGTCCGGGTAGAATTGTCGCGGAACAGGGAGATTCCCAGGCCGCTTTCAAAGACCTTGGTGGAAATGTTATGTTCGCGCATATAGCGGAGCGCATCCGCCAGGATCCATACAGCTTCCAGCTCGTCATCTGTCTTTTCCCAAGTCAGGAAGAAGTCATTTTCATACATTTCTTTAAAATTCAGGGCATTTAATTTATCAATATAATCTTGCAGTGTTTTCATGATCAAAGCACTCCTTTATATAGGAAATAGGATAAAGCGGTCTAGTCTTCCGTATAGATGGACGGCAGTGCGGCATATACGGCAGCACAGGTCACGAGATCTTGTTTCCACGTTTTTTCATTAGGCGCGTGAGCCTGTGCTTCGGCACCGGGGCCAAAGCCAATGACAGGAATGCCGTTGCGTCCCATGATGGATACGCCGTTGGTAGAAAAGGTCCATTTATCGGTAAGCGGCCGAGAACGGCGCATGTCGATGGCTTCGGCCGGGCCGATACGGCTGCCGCCATATAAGTGTGTGTAGGCCGTTTCGATTGCCGTCGTAACTTTATGGTCTTTGGGGAGAACCCAGGTCGGGAAATAGCATTCGATCGGGTAGGTCAGGCCCGTGTAGCTCGGGCGGGCATATTCATACATGCTTACCGTTACATCTTTGCCGTATTTTTGGACGCTGGGCAGCATTCGGATTTCGTCGAGACAGCTTTCCCAGGTTTCTCCGGCAGTCATGCGGCGATCCAGCGAGATTGCGCAAGAGTCGGCGACGGCGCAGCGGCTTGGCGATGTGTAGAATATCTGTGAGCAGGTAACCGTGCCGCGGCCGAGGAAGTTCGCTTCTTCCCATTCGGGATTATATTGTGGGTCGAGCATTTTTACGAGCCCTTTAATTTTCTGACTGTCAGCCGCATCGTTTTCGTTGAGTGCACGGATGTCTTGGAGAATATCAGCCATTTTGTAAATTGCGTTATCACCGCGTTCCGGTGCAGAGCCATGGCAGGAAATGCCTGTGACGCCGACACGGATTTCCATACGGCCGCGCTGACCGCGGTAAATGCCGCCGTCTGTCGGTTCAGTAGAAACGACAAATTCCGGGCGGATCTTATCTTCGTTGATGATGTACTGCCAGCAGAGGCCGTCACAGTCTTCTTCCTGAACCGTGCCGGTAACGAGGACCGTATACTTGTCGGAAAGAAGCCCCAGATCTTTCATGATACGGGCTCCGTATACGGCGGAAACGATCCCGCCCAGCTGATCGGATGTACCGCGTCCGCCGATTTCCGTTTCCGATTCAAAGCCTTCATACGGGTCAAAAGTCCAGTTATCTGTATTGCCAATGCCAACCGTGTCGATATGCGCATCGAAAGCGATCAAGGTCTTTCCGGTACCCATATAGCCAAGGACATTTCCCATAGGATCAATTTCGACTTTGTTGAAATCAAGCTTATGCATTTCTTCCGCAATACGGTCGATATGTGCTTTTTCACCACAGCTTTCACCGGGGAATTTGACGATATCCCGTAAGAACGCTGTCATATCTTTTTCGTAACCTTGTGCTGCTTCTTTGATTTTTGTGTAATCTAATGCCATTGTGCATCGCGCTCCTTTTATAGTATTTGATATGTTGTGTAGTGCAGGGATCTGCCTGATTATGGATATGACGGAAGGGGAAGTTATTTTGTAAGGCCCTTCCAGACGATATTTTGATAGCGGTCTGGATCTGTGTCTCCCTCTGTAGAAAATACCAGTACCTGCGCATTCGCATTAAGGCCGAGACTGTCGCGAAGCTCCCGGCAGGCGTCAGAAGTCATGATTGTTGCCAGCGCACCAAAAGGAACGGCACCGGATTCACCGGAAACGACAGGCGGATCGCCCTTGAGTGGGGCAGCCAGCATACGCATGCCGCGGATCGTAACAGCATCTTCCGCAGAAACGAATGCCGTTACGTGGTTTTTCAAGATGTCCCAGGAAATTGTGTTGGGTTCACCGCAGGCAAGACCGGCCATAATTGTCTTGAGCTCGCCGCCGACAATACGCGGTTTGCCGTCGCCGGCAGCCGCACTTTGGTAGAGGCAGTCTGCTGCGGACGCTTCCACGACGATGAATTTCGGCGGTTTATCATGATATAGATTTGCAAAGTAGCCGATGACCGCACCGGCCAGAGAACCGACTCCGGCTTGTACAAAAATATGAGTCGGGTGAGACCTTTCCTGCTGCCGGAACTGCTCGCCGGCTTCCATAGCCATAGTGCCGTACCCTTGCATAATCCAGGATGGTATTTCTTCGTAACCGTCCCAGGCCGTATCCTGAACCATGACGCCATGCGGTGTTTCAGCGGCTTCTTTAGCGGCCTGGCGTACACAGTCATCATAGTTAAGATCCAGAATATCGACGCTGGCACCCAGCTTTCGGATATTTTCCAGACGGGTCTGGGTTGTTCCCTTGGGCATATGAACAATGGCCTTCTGTCCCAGTTTTTGAGCTGCCCAGGCAACGCCGCGGCCATGATTGCCGTCTGTTGCCGTGAAGAAGGTGGCTTGACCAAAATCCCGGCGCAACGCTTCTGATATCAGTATGTCATACGGAAGCGCTGAGACGTCCCGGCCTGTTTCTTTGGCAATATAGCGGGCCATAGAATAAGAACCGCCCAATACCTTGAAGGCGTTAAGTCCGAAACGGTACGATTCGTCCTTGATATACACGGAACCAAGGCCTAGGTAGTCTGCCATACACGGCAGCTTGGTCAGTGGCGTTTCTGTGTATTGGGGAAAGCTTTTGTGAAAAGCCCGGGCTTTCTGTACTTCCGGGACTGACATGATGGGAAGCTTACTGTCTTCTGACGGGGGCAAGTGATTGATTGCCCATTTCATTTCCTGTTCCATAAATGGATAGTCCTCCTTCACCTGTATAGATATGGGTCATAACTTCATATAATATTAAAATATTTTAGCTAAGCTAAAAGTTTTTGTATACTTAAAAGTATAGCATGATTTTCGGTTTTTGCAACAAAGAAACTAAAAAATAATTAGGCAACATTACACTTTTTTTGCATAACCTCTTTGGAAAATGTGATTTTTTGCATAAACCAATTATTTTACTATAAAAAAACGACAGACTGAAAAAAATTCAGTCTGTCGTTCGAGCGGACAGTTAATCACTGCTGCTGTCTATATAACTATATAAAGTATATTTAGAAATACCAAAATGCTTGGAAATTTTATCACCCGCCTTGGTGATGAGCAGCGCGCCGCGATCGTTCAGAAATTTGATGGCTTTGATCTTATCCTCACGTGTCATCAAAGGCACCGGTTTTCCGACCTGACGCGTTGATTCCTCAATGAGTTCCATCAGAAGATCGGATACGTTTTGCGGAATGCGGTTGGCCTCTCCCTTCGGCGAGGTTACGGTAATAATGGGGGTAATCGCATTTTTTACCATTGTCAGATCGGTAATGTCGTAGTTGATAGCAAAAATACCGATGATTTTCCGTTCCTCATTACGGATATAGATGGTCGTAGATTTTAAAATTCGGCCATCTTTGGTTTTTGTCAAATAACTGGTATGGTCTTCTAATTTTTCAGGATCGCCATGGAGTGCATCCAGCACGGCCATAGAAGGGCCGTCGCCGATTTTTCGGGAGGTAACATGACCATTTTCGATAGCGATAATAGAATTCTCCTTGTAGCTGTCACTCAAATCGTGAATGACGACTTCGCAGTTCGGACCGAACTGAAGGGCAATTCCTTTAGCCAGATGTTTTAAAAAGGTGAGCAGTGTGTTGTCCAACATGATAAGAAGGGCACCTCATTTCCAGGGTGAGAGTAAAATAATTGTTTGAAGATCTGATATATATTTTTTAGGTATATTTTACTATATCATATTTTCATAATAAATCAATAATTAATAGATTGTATAGAACAAAAATGAATAAAAAGCATTCGTACTATGTTACCATGCGAATACATGAAAAAAAATTAGCTTGCCTAAAAAAAAATTTGACAGTAGCGGAATAAAAATGTAGTATTAAGACAGATACATAAAAAGCAAATGTAAAATTAATAAAAAGCATATATAAAAATAAAAAGAAATTAACGAATATGTAATTAATTATTTATCTTAATGTGATGGGAGGTATTGCAATATGTTAATTGTTGGAAATGGAAACGTAATAACGAGACATACAGATGGTGGGTTTATTCCCGGCGGTGCAGTTGCTTTTGATGAATCGGGAATCCAAAAAGTAGGAGAGACGCATGCAGTACGAGCAGTATTTCCGCAGGCCGCGTTTATAGATGCCTGCGGTGGTGTCATTATGCCGGCCTTTATAAACACCCATGAACATATTTATAGTGCAATGGCCAGAGGCATGACTCTTGATGGTTATAATCCCCAAGGTTTTTTGGATATTCTTGATGGGCTTTGGTGGAATATTGACCGTCATTTGACCAACGATCTGACCTATTTAAGTGCTTTGGAAACATATGCGGAATGCATCAAAAACGGCGTGACAACTATTTTTGATCACCATGCCAGTTTTGGTGAAATCAAGGACAGCTTGTTTGCCATTGGGCAGGCGGCTCAGGAAATGGGAGTACGCTCCTGTTTGTGCTATGAAGTTTCCGATCGCGATGGTGCGGTGAAGGCAAAAGCGGCCGTTCTGGAAAACGAAGCATGGATACGACATGCTCAGAAGGACAGCAGTGACATGGTTGCCGGAATGATGGGAATGCATGCGCAGTTTACCATCAGCGATGAAACGATGGCGTTGGCCGCAGCGCATAAGCCTGATGGTGTGGGGTATCATATTCATGTGGCTGAAGGGATTGAAGATTTGCATGACTGTCTGAGAAAATATGGTAAAAGGATTACAGACAGATTATATGACTGGAATATTTTGGGTCCGAAGACGTTGCTGGGGCATTGTATTTATATTAATTCACACGAAATGGATCTTATCAAGGCAACGGATACGATGGTCGTTCACAATCCGGAATCGAATATGGGCAATGCCTGCGGCTGCCCGCCGACGATGGAACTGGTCCATCGCGGGATTTTGACCGGTTTGGGCACGGACGGCTATACACATGACATGATTGAATCATATAAGGTGGCCAATATTCTTCATAAACATCATTTATGTGATGCGAATGCAGCTTGGACTGAAGTGCCGCATATGCTTTTTGAAAATAATGCAAAAATTGCCGGACGATATTTTAAACGTCCGCTGGGCGTGTTGAAAGAAGGTGCCGCAGCAGATATTATTGTGCTGGATTATATCCCGCCAACGGGAATGAATGAAAATAACGTTAATTCCCATATCCTGTTTGGCATGACTGGCCGCAATGTGGTGACGACGATTGCCAACGGCAAGGTTCTTATGCAAAATAGACAGTTTACCGGGTTTGACGAAGCAGAGCTCATGGCTAAGGTACGGGAAGGCGCGCGCAGGCTTGCCAGCAGAATCAACGGCTATGCGGAATGATGTGTTTTTAGGACAAGTAGGAATGGAGAGATGATAATGAGCGATATAATGACATCGATTCCTTTTGGCAATCTGATGGATTGGGTTATGAAAGAACATCAGCAGGGCGCTGTATTCGGTGTGCGCCGCCCCTTTATTGCCGATATGGACAGAAGCTATGAGATATTTGGCCGTAAACTGGAAACCCCTTTTGGTCCGGCCGCCGGGCCGCATACTCAGCTGGCTCAGAACATTGCCGCTGCCTATGCGGCAGGAGGCCGTTTTTTCGAATTAAAGACGGTTCAGAAATTGGATGGTAAGCAAATTACTGTTGCCAAGCCGTGTATCACTGCAGAAGATGAGTGCTATAACGTCGAATGGTCTACGGAACTGACGGTGCCGCAGGCTTTTGAGGAATATGTCAAAGCCTGGTTTCTCCTGTACTTTATGGCTAAAGAGTATGGATACGGAGCTGTTGACGGGTTCCAGTTCAACATGTCTGTCGGCTACGATCTGGAAGGGATAAAAACGCCAAAAATTGACAGGTTTATTGAACAGATGAAGAATGCGTCGGATACGCCTGTGTTTATAGCGTGTAAAAGATGGCTTAAAAAGCATTTAAGCCGATTCCGGAATTTGACGGAATGCGATGTCGATGCAATTCCAGCCCAAATTTGCAATTCCGTGACCGTATCAACTATGCACGGCTGTCCGCCTGAAGAAATTGAACGTATTGCCATGTATCTCCTTGCAGAAAAAAAGCTTCATACTTTTGTCAAATGCAATCCGACGCTGCTGGGCTATGATTTTGTCCGTAAATTAATGAATGAAACAGGATATACCCATCTTGTTTTTTCAGATGCCCATTTTAAAGATGATTTGCAGTATACTGATGCCGTGCCTATGCTCAGACGGCTGCGGCAGGCAGGGATTGATGCCGGACTTTCGTTTGGCGTTAAGCTGACGAATACCTTTCCCGTCGATATTAAAGCTGGGGAACTGCCCGGTGAGGAGATGTACATGTCCGGCAAACCGCTTTTTTTTCTGTCCATGCATGTGGCGCGCAAGTTGAGTGAGGATTTTCACGGGACGCTGCGCATCTCCTACAGCGGTGGTGCCGATGCGTTTACGATCCATGATATCGTGGATATGGGGATCTGGCCTGTGACGGTGGCGACAACGCTGCTCAAGCCGGGCGGATACGAACGGCTCAGCCAGATGGGGCGGATATTTGCTGATCAGCCGGCAGAGTCTTTTACCGGTGTCAATGCGGAAAAGGCGGTACTATTGATCGAAAAAATAAAGCATAAAGCATATTATAAGAAACTGCCGAAAGCCCGGAAAAACCGCAAAAATACAAAAGCGCTGCCGTTGACGGATTGTTTTATGGCACCTTGTGAGGAAGGCTGTCCCATTCATCAGGATATTACGGCGTATATGCAGCTTGTTGAACAGGGACACTATGCGGCAGCATTGCGCGTTATTTTGAAAAAAAATCCATTGCCATTTATTACGGGAACCATCTGTTATCATATGTGTATGAATCAATGTACCCGCAGATTTTATGAAACGCCGGTCAATATTCGTAAAAATAAATTACTGGCGGCTCAGAAAGGCTATAAGGAAGTCATGGACGCGCCGCCTCAGGCAGCAGCTGCGACCGGGAAGACGGCGGTCGTAGTCGGCGGCGGCCCGGCAGGGCTGTCAGCCGCATATTTTCTGTCTCTGGGCGGCGTAAAAACGACGGTTATGGAGAAAGCGGCGCAGATGGGCGGCATCGTGCGATCTTATTTGTGCGATGTAAAGAAACAGATCACTGCTGATGTGATTGACAAAGATGTGCGCCTCATCGAAGCCGCAGGTGTTCATCTTGTAAATAATGTAGCGATTACGGATCTGGAAGTACTGCAGACAGACTATGATTACATCGTTCTTGCTGTAGGAGCTGCCGATGCGGGGCTAGCCAAACGTCTTGGTTCGGATGCGGAGCCGGTGGTAAAAGCGGGACAGTTTTACCGGCAGGCCGGCCTTGCTGTAGACGAAAAAAACCGTGTGCAGCTCGATGAACAGACCGCCGCAACCTCCCGTTCCCGTATCTATGCCGTCGGTGATGGTACGCGGGGCATTTCCTCCGTGGTGGAATGTATCCGTGACAGCCGAAAGGTGGCTGACGCTATTTTGGGAAGCGCTGCGGCAGATACGTTTATCATGGCAGACCGCCGCGCCGTTTACAGCCGCCGGGGTATTCTGACGGAGGAAACCGCCGCAGCCTGCGACCGCCGCTGTTTGAATTGTGACAGCTATTGTGAAAATTGTGTTGAAGTGTGTCCCAACCGGGCTAATATTGTCCTTACGGTTCCCGGGCTGGCGGCACACCAGATCCTTCATATAGACTACATGTGCAATGAATGCGGCAATTGCCGTACCTTCTGTCCTTGGGCGGGCGCGCCGTATCTGGATAAGTTTACCCTTTTTGCCAATGAACAGGATATGGCGGACAGCCGAAATCAGGGCTTTGTTGTCGTGGATGCAGCTAAGGGGGATTGCAAAGTACGCCTGCAGGGAGAGTATCTGGAGTATATCATAGGAACAGGCGATGACCGTATTCCTGAGAAACTGCGGCATCTGATGGGATTGGTTGTAAGGGAATATGACTATCTGTTAATCAGATAAGAAGGAGGCCTTTCATGGACTATGTCATAAAAAATGGGACGATTTGTCTGGAGGGAGAACAGTTTCGGGCTGATTTGACCATCCGGAATGGCAGGATATGGAGTGTTGGCTCATCCGTGCATACCGGTTCTGAAGTGAATATAAATGCTGACGGGAAGTTTGTGTGCCCCGGCGGTATTGATCCGCATACACATATGGATTTGCAGCAGTCGCCCCGGTACCGGTCCTGCGATACCTTTTACAGCGGCGGTGTGGCAGCAGCCTGCGGCGGTACGACGTCAATTATTGATCATATGGCTTTTGGTCCTGACGGCTGTTCACTTCGCTATCCGTTTGGAATATATAAAAAATTAGCGGCAGAATGCCCTGTTGATTACAGTTTTCATGGGGTCTTCCAGCACATTGATGACACGGTGCTGCAGGAATTGGGCGGCCTTATTGATGAGGGATTTCCCAGCTTCAAAGCGTATACAACCTATAAATATCCAATGGCAGAGCCACAGCTTATGAAAATATTGAAGGTCATAAAAGCCCATCAGGGTCTCCTAACGGTTCATGCGGAAAATGACACGATAACCAATATGCTGCGGGATAATCTGACGGCAGGTGAGCTGCTGCCTATCGGACAGGCCCTGACACGACCCAATGCGGCTGAAGCGGAAAGCGTTAGCATGGTTTTGGCCATGGCCCGTGTCATTGGCGATGCGCCGGTCTATATCGTTCATTTGTCAGCACATGAAAGTCTGGAACAAGTCCGCCTGGCACGCAGTGAGGGGCAGACGCAGGTATTTGCCGAAACGTGCCCGCAGTACCTTGTTCTGACGGATGAAAAATTCCGGCAGGGAGGTCCTGAGGAAGCGATTAAATATATGATGGCACCGCCGCTGCGTAAAAAAGAAGATAACGAAGTCTTGTGGAAAGGGCTGCAAGATGGCTCGGTTCAGGTTGTAGCGACCGATCATTGTCCTTTCCGGCCCGAGGAAAAGATAGAAAATGCAGGAGATTTCCGAAAATGCCCCGGCGGTGTATCCGGCGTAGAAGAACGACTTCCTCTCTTGTTCAGTGAAGGTGTTCAGAAGGGACATTTGTCACTGGAACGGTTTGTGCAGGTGACCAGTACCAATGCCGCCAAAATTTTTGGCTTATATCCGCAAAAAGGGACGCTGCTGCCGGGAAGCGATGCGGATGTCGTTGTCATCGATCCGAATACGGTGCGGACCTTTGCGGAAGATAACTTGAAAACGGCCTGCGGTTATTCTCCTTATGAGGGAATGACGGTCGACTGCACGATCGATACGGTGCTGCTGCGGGGAAAGGTCATTGCACGGCAGAATCGGTTTACCGGAAGCCGCGGCTATGGCCGGCTTTTATCTCGGAAGCGGATCGTGCCGTATAGACAAATCGTGTGGTGAGAGCGCTGCAATAGAATCAAAATGTCATTTTATTTTAAATGGCAGTGTGTATGATGTAACTGACATACATGGAGGCTATTATGAATGAAGTATGCAAATTATGGATAAACAACCATGAAATTGAAGCCGGAGCCGATCGGCGGCTTATGGATGTTCTCCGTGGCGACCTGCGCCTGAAATCCGTGAAAGACGGCTGCAGTGAAGGTGCCTGCGGTACTTGTACGGTCATTATTGAAGGCAGGCCCATGAAAGCGTGCGTACAAAAAATAGGCCGTTTGGAAGGAAAGCATGTTCTTACAGTGGAAGGACTGTCACCGCGGGAAAAAGATGTTTTTGTCTATGCCTTTGGCGAAGCGGGAGCCGTTCAGTGCGGGTTTTGTATTCCGGGTATGGTTATGTGCGGAAAAGCTCTTATTGATATCAATCCTGTTCCCAGTCGTCTGGAAATTGCGGCCGCGATCCGCAATAATATCTGTCGCTGCACAGGCTATAAAAAAATAATAGACGGCATTGCCCTGGCGGCAAAAATGCTTCATGAAAACCTTCCCGTTCCGGCCGAAGAAGAATATCAAAAAGTAGGCGCCCGCTGCCATCGTATCGACGTTGAAGGAAAAGTACTGGGGACAGGACAATATGTTGACGATCTGGATGTTGTGGATCTGCCGGGCATGTGTTATGGCAGTGCTGTGCGCAGCCGGTATCCCCGAGCCATCGTAAAGGCGATTCATACAGAGCGGGCCAAAGCTCTTCCCGGTGTGGTCTGTGTTCTCACGGCGGCGGATATTCCCGGTTCTATTAAGGTCGGTCATCTGAAGACGGATTGGGACACTATGATTCCCATAGGGAAAACGACACATTTTCTTGGTGATGCCATTGCCCTGGTCGCTGCTGAAACGCCGGAAATTTTAGTGCAGGCTAAAATGCTGGTAGAGGTAGAATATGAAGAACTACTGCCGCTGACCTGCCCGGCAGACGCGCTGCGGGAAGGAGCTCCGCTGGTTCATGAATCAGCAGGAAGCAATGTGCTGGTCCACGAACATTTGGTACGCGGCGATGCAGATGCAGTAATTGCGGCTTCTAAATATAAAGTAACGCATCACTTTGAAACACCGTGGACGGAGCATGCTTTTCTGGAACCGGAATGTGCGGTAGCCATACCTTTTGACGATGGCGTGTTTATTCATTCGACGGATCAGGGGACGTATGATACGCGTCGAGAAACAGCACTGATGCTGGGACTTCCCGAAGAAAAAGTCATTGTTGAAAATAAACTGGTCGGCGGTGGTTTTGGCGGTAAGGAAGATGTTACGGTACAGCATTTAGCGGCTTTGGTCGCCTATCTGACTAAACGGATCTGTAAGGTAAAACTGACTCGTCAGGAGAGCATTCTGATTCATCCCAAGCGGCATCAGTTCAGCATGGATTTAACGACGGCTTGCGATGAAAAGGGTATGCTGACAGCCATGAAACTCGTCGCGGTTACTGATAATGGGGCATATGCGTCCCTGGGCGGGCCGGTACTGCAGCGGGCCTGTACGCATGCGGCCGGACCGTATAACTATCAAACCATCGACATTGACGGGACTGCCGTATATACCAATAATCCTCCGGCGGGAGCCTTTCGGGGATTTGGCGTAACACAGACCATTTTTGCTACGGAATTAAATCTGAACCGGCTGGCCGAAATGGCGGGCATAGATCCTTGGGAAATACGGTATCGCAATGCTATCCGGCCGGGTCAAATACTGCCAAACGGGCAGGTAGCCGATCCGTCGACGGGACTGGCAGAAACGCTGGAGGCCGTCCGGGAGGCCTACTATTGCGGCGGCCCTTACGTGGGTATCGCTTGTGCCTTGAAAAATGCCGGCGTCGGTGTCGGTCTTCCAGATTATGGGCGGTGCCGCTTGGTTGTCGAGAGCAATATCATTCATATCTATGCCGGTGCCTCCTGTATCGGACAAGGTATCGGTACGGTGCTGACGCAGATGATATCAGAAGCTGCCGGTGTTCCTGTGCAATCTATTCATTGGCATAATCCCAATACGGCGACCTCTCCCGATGCGGGTACGACATCAGGCTCCCGGCAGACTACCTTGACGGGCGAAGCCGGCCGCAGGGCCGCAAAAAAATTGCGTCGGGATTTATTTGCTGAGAAGGGAATCTTTTATCAGAGCACAAGGCATCCCAGTAGGTATCTGGAGGGCGTAACGGTAGAAACCGAGTCGCCTGCAACGGCGGCCCTTCTCTTTTCGGCAGACGATCTGTTGCTGTTGAACGGACGGGAATACATCGGCGAATATCTGGGAAAAACAGATAAGATGGGGGCGTCTGTGCCGCATCCGGTGTCCCATGTCGCATATGGCTATGCTACGCATGTATGTATTCTTCGCGAAGACGGGACGATTCAAAAAATAGTGGCGGCCCATGATGTGGGGAAGATCGTGAACCCTAAAAGCCTGGAAGGTCAAATCGAAGGCGGTGTCGTTATGGGCTGCGGGTATGCTTTGACAGAACAGTATCCGCTGGACCAGTGCCGTCCGACGGCAAAATATGGTACGCTGGGATTGTTTAAAGCAGATAAGGCACCGGATGTAGAGGCCGTTCCGGTAGAAAAAAAAGGTGTAGACGTTGCCTTTGGCGCTATTGGTGTCGGCGAAATCACGTCGATACCGACAGCACCGGCAGTAGCCGGTGCGTATTATCGCTGGAGCGGCGAATTTCAGACAACGATTCCTTTGAAAGGGACTCCGTACAGCCGCCCGTTGCCGAAGAAAAAATAAAACGGGCAGTAATTACCCGTTTGGTGTATACTAATATACGAGAGAGCTGTGGCACCTGCCGATCTGCTCAGACGCCGCGCTAAGAGTGCCGTAGGAGCTGTTGCGGACCCGTGTGTGACAGCCTCCCTTGGTTTGTTGCATAGGAGGCTGCGATGAAACATCAATTAATACTCGTCAGAGGCGGTGGAGATATTGCTACCGGTACGATCCAGGCGCTGCATCGGGCCGGATGGCCTGTCATCATATTGGAAACAGCGGTCCCGTCGGCGATTCGCCGTCAGGTTGCGCTGTCCGAAGCTATATATGACGGCGTATGCACGGTGGAAGATGTGACGGCCAGGCGCTGCACCAATGGCGGTGCTATAGAGCAGGCGCTGACACAAGGTGAGATACCCGTGCTTATTGATCCCGGTGCTCATGCCGTCAAGGATTTGCAGCCCTGGGCTGTCGTTGACGCCATTCTGGCAAAAAAAAATGTAGGTACGACGCGGTCGATGGCACCGCACACGATTGCCTTGGGGCCGGGGTTTACCGCTGGAAAAGATGCAGATGCTGTAATTGAAACCATGCGCGGTCATGACTTGGGACGTATTATTCTCAAGGGAACGGCTAAGCCCAATACCGGTGTCCCCGGCATGATTGCCGGCTATGGAAAAGAACGGGTTCTGCACAGCACCTGCCGGGGCTGGTTTTATGGATTGGCCAAAATTGGCGATATGGTAGCTGAAGGTCAGCGAATTGCTGTTATTACTGAAGAACCCCTGAGCAGCAGCGTACTGCTGCAGGAGGCTGTGGGAGAAACGGTCACGGCAACCTTGCCCGGCTTGGTGCGGGGGATGATCCGCGACGCCTATCCCGTTACCAAAGGCTTTAAAATTGCGGATATTGATCCGCGTAAGAGCGAATTGAAAAATTGTTTTACCATTTCCGATAAGGCGCGATGTATCGGTGGAGCAGTAGTGACAGCACTGCTGTGGCTGGACGCAAGATAATTAACAGATGAAGATAAAGGAAGCGATTGGTTGATGAAAAAAGCGGCGACAGAGGAAAACTTTGTTTTTTCTCCATGCTCCGATATGACGTATACCGAGTATACACAGGGCCGGGAAAAATCTGAAATACGGCCTATTGCTGAGGAAACGGCGACAGCGCTGTTTCTCAATGGAAAACAGGTGACCACGCTTATATCGTCACCTCATGATATGATGCCTCTGGCTGTCGGGTATTGCCTTGCAGAGGGGTTGATGCCGGAAAATAGCGCTATCCAGTCGACTCGGATGGAAGACGGCGCTGTATATGTAGAAGCGGTCAGCGGACCGGCAATTGAGAAAGCGGCTGCGGCATCTTCGGCAGCGGCCTTTACCCCGATTGCCGCCTCGGCACTTTGCCGCTGCGGCGGATTACTGGACAGTCTTTCGGCAGCACATCACAGCTCCCATGGAGTGCATGAAGGCGCTCTGGTTCGGGACGGCAAGATCCTGGCGTATACTGAAGATATTGGCCGTCATAATGTGCTGGACCGGCTGCGGGGACTAGTGGCGCTGCAGTCTATCAATGTGTCTCAGGCTGTTCTTATTTTCAGCGGCCGTGTGCCGCAGTCGGTCATTACCAAGGTTCACGGTATTGGCGTACCGGTGATTGCATCACGGGCCCTGCCGACGACCCTGGGGATTTCTCTGGCAGAAACTTATGGCATTACACTGGTCTGTGGTCTGCGCCCCGATTCATTCCGTTTGTTTACGCATCATGAACGGATTTGCCTGACGGAATAAAGAATACCGGCAGCCCTGCATTCTCTCTGAACTGGAGATGCGGGGCTGCCGGTATTCTTTGGGAAAGGCATAATTTTATGATAAGCGTTTTAACAGCAGTACCCGTACGGTTTGACCGTCACGGCAGGGTAGATCCCCCTTGGGCAGGATGGCCAGGCCGTTAGTGTGGGCAAGACCGAGAAGCGCACTGGAGGTAATAACGTGATTGGGGGTGAAAAATGCCTCGCCCTTGTCAAACGACACATGTCCCTGGACAAAACGCTCCACAGGATTTTTTTTATTGATACTACCGTGCATGCGGCAGGTAATGACAGGAAAATCACTATCTTTTTCACCGCGCATACGGCGCAGGACTGGAACGGCCAGGAGATGATAGGCATTAAACGCCGCTGCAGGATTGCCTGACAGACCGAGAACGGCTCGCGGCGGGTCATCTTTTCTTTCGATTATGCCGCCATAAGATGCCGAACCAGGACGCATAGCGATACGATTATACAGGCAGTGAGCTCCGAGCGCTTCATAAATTTGCGGCATTGTATCGAAAAGGCCGACAGACACTCCGCCTGTACTAATAATCAAATCTGCCTGTGCGGCTAAATTGCGGACGGCTTCTATTTCTGATTCCAGACGGGCCGGATCATCTGTAACGTGGTAAAAGGATACAGAATGAATGCCTTCTTCTATCAAAAGCTGTCGAAAGAAAAATGCATTGGAATTATAAATCTGCCCGGCATGCCGGACTTCGCCGGGCAGGACAACCTCCCGCCCGGATGTGAGAAGCAGTACCCGGATATCCTGATACACCGGAATCTGCGTATTGCCCATGCCGACGGCTACGGAAACATCGCCGCTCGTTAAATAGGTGCCATGGGGCAAAAGCAGATCTCCCCGGCGGCATTCTTCACCGGCTGGGACGATATTGTCGCCGGCCTGCAACGGTACTGTGATTTCCAACGTATGGCCCGTTCGTATAGTCTGTTCCTGCATAATAACGGTATTACAGCTGTCAGGAACGGCACAGCCGGTCATGAGACGTACGGCCTGACCGGGAGCTACCGGTGACGTATACAGCATGCCGGCGCCGATAGTAGCAATGATTTCATACGTGCGGCATTGCGTATCCAGATGAAGGGCGTAGCCGTCAAAAGGGGACTTACGATATGGCGGGTATGGATGGATGGCGCGGATATCCTGCCCGACAATTCGTCCATAGGCTTGCTGAGGACTGACATATTCGATTGAAGGGATACGGGGAGCCAGCGCACCGTTCCAGCGGTGTCTGGCTTCTTCTAAAGTAACTGCTTTCATGTAATTTCTCGTTTCTGATAAATTTATTCATTATACAGAGGTGCCTCCGGTAATGCCCATTTGCCGGCGAATTGCCGCGTATTGATCCTTGACATACTGTTCGGCTTTTGTCTGGTCTGCGATCTTTTCGACACGGCAGGCGCAATATTTGAATTCCGGCGTATGGCTTTTGGGATCAAAAACTGAATTCGTCAGTTCGTTGCAGGCGCCGACCCACCATTGATATGTCATATACGTAGCGCCCTTGGCGACGCGTTCCGTCGGCAGACAACGTGTGATTGTATGGCCGCGGCGGGAAACGACGCGGACTAATTCGTCTTTTGTGAGACCTAGCGGTTTACAATCTGCCGGATTCATATAAATATAGCCCGGTTCATCGGCCAGCGAGCGGAGCAGGCGGCAGTTTCCCGTCATGGTGCGGACGGAGTAATGCCCTACTTCACGGACCGTACTGAAGGACAGGGGATATTCCGCATCTTCTGCTTCCTGTACAGGTGTATAGGGGAAGAAAAGAAAATTCCCCCGGCCGTCTTTAGTGGCGAACTGACCGCCTGCATGGAGATACTGCGTGCCCGTATCCTCTGGGTCTTCAGACCAGCAGGGCCACTGGACACCATGATGAGAGTCCAGTTTTTCATAAGACGCGCCGGCGAATTTCGGTGCCAGAGACCGCATTTCATCCCAAATCTGACGGGTGTTGTCATACTGCATGGGATACCCCATAGCGGTTGCTACCAGGCACTGAATTTCCCAATCTGTTTTGCAGCCTGCCTGCGGCTCGATGAGTTTACGAACGCGCTGGAAGCGGCGGTCGCAGGCTGAGTATACGCCTTCATGCTCGCCCCAGGCCGTGGCCGGAAAAATAACGTCGGCATATTCACAAGTCTTGTTGCGGAATATGTCTTGTACAATGACGAATACCCGAGACAAGGTTTCGCGGATTTCTTCCAGATCAGGATCGGATTGGGCCGGATCTTCGCCGACAATATAATACGCATGGATCTGTTTTTTCGGATCCGGCTCACGCAGTACCCGGTCCGGCACCTGTGTCAGCGGGAGTCCCGGCACAGCCGGCAGGGATACACCCCAGGCCCTTTCAAACTTGGCGCGGATTTCCGGGTCGGTTACTGCTTGGTAGCCGGGATAGACATTGGGAAGCACGCCCATGTCGCAGGTTCCCTGGACATTGTTCTGACCGCGAACCGGGCCGACGCCAGTAGCATAATGCCCGAAATTTCCTGTCATGAGACTAAGGTTGGAACACGCAATGACGCATTCTACACCTTGAGAAAATTGGGTAATACCCATGCCCCACAGGGTGATAGTATGCTTGGAGGAAGCAAACAGGCGGGCGGCTTTGCGGATATCCTCCGGGTTGAGCTGCGTCTGTTCGGCGATAGCCTCCGGCCGGTATTGCGCCTGCGTGATTTCTTTGGCATAGGCCGCAAATCCTGTCGTATGCCGGCTGATAAAATCATGATCGATGAGATCCTCCGTAATCATGACATGTGCCATGGCATTCAAAAACAGCATATTGGTACCACCCTTGATAGGAAGGTAAATGGTGGCGATGCGGGCTGTTTCCGTTTTGCGTGGATCTACGCAAATGATCTGGCAGCCTTTTTTCTTGGCACGAACGATGCGTCGTGCTACGAGGGGATGTGATACAGGACCGTTGTAGCCCATATTGAAAATAACTTCTGCGTCTTCGATTTCCGGGACGCTGAAGGACATAGCGCCTTCTCCTACGGACTCACCGAGCCCGGCAACTGAGGGGGCGTGTCAAATACGGGCACAGTGATCGACATTATTCGTGCCGATCGCTGCGCGCATAAATTTTTGTGTAATATATGCCGCTTCATTTCCCGGACCGCGGGCGGAACCGGCGCCCATGACGCAGTCCGGACCGTATTGACGTATTAACGTTTTAAGCTTATCAGCGGCAAAATGGATTGCTTCATCCCATGAAACTTCTTCCAGCGGAGATTTTTTCCCGCTGCGGCGGATCATGGGTTTCTGTATGCGCCGGGTCAAAATCTGCGGATCGTTCAAATAATCCCAGCCGTATAGTCCTTTCAGGCATAGCCGGCCTTCGTTATTGACGCCGTCCGGGGAACCTTTGGCCTCGAGGATGCGGTTATGTTCCGTATCTACGGTACATTCAATAACGCAACCGGTACCGCAATATGGGCAAATTGTATTTACTTTTTTATATGCCGTCATGTGCCAACCCTTCTTTACGTAAAAAAATAAAGACGCCGCTATTGTACAGGGCGTCCCTGAGGATACTCTCAGTGGTTATAATATGCAATGCAGACATGTATTACTGTAATGACATTATTATTTTATACTTTTTCCCTCCCATACGCAATTATTTTTGTATATGATATCTAATTTTATGATATAAATTACGAATTTTACAATATGTTTTATGCTTTAAAAGAAATGGGAAGGACTTTCCTGCGTCAGAAATATAATATAAGAAACAAGCGCATCTATTTGAACGGTTTTAAAATGCCGGAGGGACAGGCTGTCGGAAGGGATATCGTCGTTAATGACAGCAACGATATGTGGGTCCGGCTCAGGGAGCCGGTCATAGCCGCGGCGACAGACTTCCAAAATAGGAAATACACCGTGACGGCGGCTTTCAATGAAGGCGATATCGACGGGAAGGGTTTGGGCAAGCGCCAGCAGCTGCTGCGATTTTTTATGGAAATTCAGTGTGCCCGGCGGACCACAGAGACGGACGGCAGCGGCTCCGGCTTGAATGGCGCGCCAGGTATCGGAGCCCGCTTTTTCGGCAAGTTCGGTATGATGCGTGCTTTTGATGTAGCCAACCGTGCAGCCGCGGCGAGTCAGCTCCCGGATCAGAGTCACGATACATGTCGTTTTTCCTGCATGAGACTGACCGGCGGCGATGGTCACAACGGGGACGCGCCGTTTCAGATTGACCGCCCGGGCCCGGGCATCTTTGTATGCCGACGGGGTATTTACATTCATATATATAAGTGCATGACCTGAAGACTCTACGCGCCGGATCGGACAGGCGGCATATATGTGCCGTACGCGGTAATCACGGGTTCGGAGCGCCTTTTGGACAGCTGGCAGTATACGGCGCGAATACAAGGCTGCCAAAGGTTCTTCCGTGCCGTTTACGACAGGAAGAATGACCTGCGGCAGCTTTGCCGGAGGTGTAGTGTGAAGCATTGCGCACCAGTCCGAGAGAGGCGAAAAATCATAAAAAGGAAGATCCGTGGACAGGACCAGGTACCAATCGCACGAACCGGCACAGAGTCCTGCCTCCATACCGCCCAAAGGTCCGCAGTCTGTAAAGCGGTCGGCAGTAATGCGTATTCTTTCCTGCAGAGACGAGGGCAGCGCACGCAGATCAGGCGGACGATTGGCAGATATGATAATTTCAGAAAACGGCACCGCCAGACTGCGGCACAGCAGGGAAGAAAGAAGTGTTCCGCCCTGCCAGGGAAGACCGGCTTTATCCTGTCCCATGCGGGAACTGCGGCCTCCTGCCAGAACAAGCAAACCCAGAGAAAGGTCTGCAGATAGTACAACAGACATAGTACACACCTCCAAATAGCAGCTTTTCTGTATCGTACCACATAAGCGGTCAAGAAACCAGGCCGGCAGCACGAGATAATGTCCGGTGATTGCGTACTGTCTGCGGAGCGCATTGACGGTATACAAATGCGTGATATAATATGAACAAAATCATGCACCGATGTGGGTGTCCTTGTAAGCTGGCCAGTTGCTGTATAGGAATATGATTTTTTGTTGACTGGCAGCCGGAAAATTGCAAATATTATATACCTAAAAAAAAGTATGGAAACCTAATAATTTTTCATATATAATAGAAACATATAGATCGATTCTGAAAAAGCATACGATGTATGCGGCGGACCGGTTTCTATGGCAAGCGATATTCATGCATAAAAATAACGGTAAGGAGGCCAGGCTGTGAATGATGTACGATTGCATTATAAGGTGACGGTGCGTATTATGGATGACAATAAAGCCTTTGGCCCCGGAGTGGCGGCACTTTTGGAAGGAATCGGTCAATGCGGCTCTCTTCAGGGCGCTGCCAGGAGAATGAATATGTCCTACACGAAAGCGTGGACCGTCATTAAAAATGCCGAGCGCATTTGGGGATTTCCGCTGACACGCCGTTATGCCGGCGGCAAAACCGGCGGCGGGTCAGTGCTGACTGCGCAGGCAGAAATGTTGCTTTGCCGTTTCAAAGCTATGGAACAGACTGTTGACGCAGTAGCAGAAAGGGAATTCTGCAAATATTTTAATGCTGATGAAATAAAAAAATTGAAAGAAATGGACGAGCCGCGATAACGTCAGGCTTGTTTGCAGGAGGCAATACAATTATGAAATTGATGAAAACAGAAAATGCCGCAGGGCATGTACTGTGTCATGATATTACGCAGATCATTCACGGCGTATCCAAGGGACCGGTTTTTCGTAAAGGGCATATTATTGAAACCAAAGATATCCCGGTACTGCTCTCCGTAGGGAAGGAACATGTCTACATTTGGGAAAACAATGAAAACATGCTTCATGAAAACGATGCGGCTGTCATTCTACGCGATATCTGTATGGGTACGAATATGCATGGAGGCAGTCCTAAAGAAGGGAAAATAGAGCTTATTGCTGATTGCGACGGGCTGTTGACAGTCGATACGGAGCGGCTGAAAGCGGTCAATTCGCTGGGTGAAATGATGATTGCGACCCGTCACGGCGGTTTTACTGTTCATGCGGGCGATGTATTGGCGGGTACGCGGATCATCCCGTTGATCATTGACAGGCAAACAATGGTAAAAGCAAAAAAAACAGCAGGTACCAAACCGCTGCTGGACGTAATTCCTTTCAAGAAAAAGAAGGCCGGCATCGTGACGACGGGCAGTGAAGTGTTTTATCATCGCATTGCAGATACCTTTACGCCGGTTATCAAGGACAAGCTGGCCGAGTTCGGCGCTGTTACGGCCAGGCATGTCACCTTGTCGGATGATCCGGCGGCGATTACGGATGCCATCCGCAGTATGTTTGACCAGGGGATGGATATGGTCTTCTGTACAGGCGGCATGAGCGTTGATCCCGATGACCAGACGCCGCTGGCGATTAGGAATACAGGGGCTTCCGCCGTCTCCTATGGTGCACCCGTTTTGCCGGGGGCTATGTTTCTGCTGGCTTACACCGGAGACGGCCGTCCTGTGGCGGGGCTGCCGGGCTGCGTTATGTATGCCAGACGAACTATTTTTGATTTAATTCTGCCGTATTTGATGGCAGATGTACCGGTTACGGCAGAAAAACTGGCTGCACTGGGAGAAGGCGGACTGTGTCTGAACTGTTCAGTCTGTACATTTCCAAACTGCGGTTTCGGAAAGTAGGTGGCTATATGAAATCGTTTACGCATATAGATGCAAAGGGCAACGCCGTCATGGTCGATGTCAGTGAAAAAGATATAACGGCCCGCACTGCTGTAGCGGCAGGAAGGATTGCTATGAGTACCGAATGCTATGCTGCTGTGGCGGCAGGCGTTATGAAAAAGGGAGATGTTCTCGGTACGGCGCAGATTGCCGGGATTATGGGTGCCAAGCGAACCAGCGATCTGATTCCGCTGTGTCATATTTTAAATCTGACGAAATGCGGCGTCGAATACAGTATGCACGATGAATCATGTGAAATTGAAGCCCGCTGTACCGTTAAATGCAGCGGCCGAACCGGAGTGGAAATGGAAGCGCTGACGGGTGTGACAGTGACACTGTTGACAATATATGACATGTGCAAGGCCGTCGATAAGCATATGGTGATCCGGGATATCCATCTGCTGGAAAAACAGGGCGGCAAAAGCGGTTATTTTGTCTATGACCTGCAGGGAGGCCGGTTATGATAGATGCGCGGGGCAGGACGATTGATTATCTGCGTATTTCTATTACAGACCGGTGCAACATGAGATGCGGGTACTGTATGCCGGAACGCCTGCCGGATATCAGTCATGAGGAAATTCTGCGGTATGAAGAAATTCTCCGCATATGCCGTTGCGCCGTGCAGACCGGCATCCATTGCTTTAAAATAACCGGCGGTGAACCATTGGTACGCAAGGGAGCAGTTGATTTTATGGGGAGCCTGAAAAAAATGCCCGGCGTCCGGCGTGTTACCGTTACGACAAACGGTTTTTTTCTGAAGGAAGCGCTGCCTCAATTGATTAGGGCCGGTATAGACGGGATCAATATCAGCCTGGACAGCTTGGATAGAGCGCAATTTCAGGCCCTTACCGGTGTCGATGGCAGGGACCGCATAATGACGGCCTTACAGGCAGCCGTTTCCACTGGAATTCCGACTAAGATAAATGCTGTTTTGCTGCAGGAAACGAAGCACCAAATAGTACCCTTGTCCAGACTGGCACAAGACATGTCCGTCGATGTGCGTTTTATCGAGCTTATGCCTATTGGCTGCGGAAAGACGAAAAAAGGGCTGCAGGAGGAGGAAGCGTTGTCCTTTTTATTATCAGTGTATCCCGATTTAAGGATATCCGGAGAACGGCGCGGCAAGGGTCCTGCCGTATATTATAAAAGTAAATTTCTGCGGGGACGGATCGGATGCATCGCGGCCAATACACATAAATTCTGCAGTACCTGCAACCGCATGCGATTGACCAGCACGGGTTTTCTGAAGCCCTGCCTGTGTTATGATGAGGGCATGGATCTCAAAACAATCCTGCGCAGCGGCGGTCATGAAGAAGAACGGCTGATTCGGGCCTTTCGTCTGGCCGCAGAAAGAAAGCCCGCCGGACACTGTTTTGACGAACGTGATAAAATCACGGAATGGAAAACCATGAATCAAATCGGAGGATAAGATGGGAACAGTAAAAGCAATTTGTATCAGTCATGTCCGGGGTATTCAAAAAACACCCGTAGCGACAGGCCGTTTTGTCCCTGACTGGGGTGTGGATGGGGATGCCCATGCCGGACATTGGCACCGGCAGGTCAGCCTCTTGGCGCTGGAACGCATCGAGGCCTTCCGGCAGAAGGGCGTAGACGTGCCATATGGAGCTTTTGGAGAAAATCTTGTAGTGGCAGGTTTTGATTTTGCATCTCTCCCCGTGGGGACGTTGCTGCGCTGCGGCGATGTGTTGCTGGAAATGACGCAGATTGGCAAGGAATGCCACAATCACTGCGCAATTTATCAGGCCGTAGGAGATTGTATTATGCCGCGTGAAGGGGTATTTGCCCGTGTTTTGGCCGGCGGCACGATACAGGCTGGAGACCCGATGGAAATAGAAAAAAGGCAAGGACGCAGGCTCTATCAGGCCGCGGTTATTACGTTGTCTGATAGAGGCAGCCGGGGCGAACGGGAGGACCAAAGCGGACCGGTCATCGTCCGACGGCTGACGGCAGCCGGGTATGAAGTCGTCGAAACGCTGATTCTGCCTGATGACAAAGAAAAATTAACGGCTCAGCTGTGCCGGTTGGCAGATCAGCGGCAGATCGACTTGATTTTGACGACCGGCGGCACGGGATTTTCGCCGCGGGATATGACTCCCGAGGCAACAAAAGCGGCAGCGGACAGGGAGGTGCCGGGGATTGCCGAGGCGATACGCGCCGCATCTCTGAAGATTACCAAGAGAGCCATGCTTTCCCGGGCGGTCAGTGTGATACGGGGGCACAGCCTTATTATCAATCTGCCCGGCAGTCCGCAGGCCTGTCAGGAATGTATGGATGTCTTTCTCGATACAGTGCCGCATGGACTGGATGTGCTTCGCGGTGCAGTAGGGGATTGCGCCCGTGCACGGTGATATGTGATAGATATCACTTATATTATATAAAAGGGTATGCGAAAGGATGATGTGGTATGAATTGGAAAAAGGTAACGGGGATTGCTTTGATTTCTGTATTGGTACTGGGAATGCTGGGGTGCGGCTCTGAAACCAAAGATGCCAAGCCGGCAGCCAAAGACAAGGTCCATCTTACTGTCTTTGCTGCCGCCAGCATGACGGAAACGATGAATCAAATTGCGCAGCAATATCAAAAGGAACATCCCGATGTGGAAATTACGTATAATTTTGATTCGTCAGGGACCTTAAAAAAACAGATTCAAAATGGCGCCGAATGTGACGTGTTTATTTCGGCGGCACAGAAGCAGATGAATCAGCTGGATGTGTCCAAGGATGCCAAAGTCAATCCGGAACATTTGGATTTCATTGATCCGGCTACACGGCTTGATCTTCTCGAAAACAAAGTTGTATTAGTTACGCCGGAGGGCAATCCCAAGGACGTCAAAAACTTCAGTGATATGGCAGACAAGCTGCGCTCCGGGTCTATCCGCCTGGTCATGGGAAACAGCGACGTTCCCGTAGGGCAGTATACTCAGAAAATATTGAAGTTTTTTGGTTTGGATGAACAGGCAACCGCTGCGGCAGGACATATTACGTACGGCTCCAACGTCAAAGAAGTAACGACGCAGGTTCTCGAAGGAAGTGCAGACTGCGGCGTTATCTATGCGACTGATGCATACAGTGCTAAATTGACGCCGGTGGATCAGGCAACAAAAGATATGTGCGGCCAGGTCATTTACCCGGCAGCCGTTTTGAAGAGCAGCAAAAATCAGGAAGCTGCCAAGGCTTTTTTACAATATCTGCAAAGCGATCCGGCTATGAAAATTTTTGAAAACGTCGGCTTCAGCCGTATTTCGTAAGGAAGGCTTTATATGGACTGGTATCCCCTTTGGAATAGCTTGCGGATTGCCGCTATTTCGTGCATCCTTGTGTTTTTCAGCGGTATCTGCATGGCTTATTATGTAGCCAGAATGCCACGCGCCCTCAAGGGCATTCTGGATGTAGTACTGACGCTGCCGCTGGTGCTGCCGCCGACGGTCTGCGGCTGGATACTGCTGCTGATTTTTGGCCTGCGGCATCCCGTCGGCATGTTTCTCCAAACGGCGGGCATTCAGTTCGTCATGACCTGGTATGGCGGGGTCATTGCCTCAGCTGTCGTAGCCTTTCCCCTGATGTACCGGACGGCCCGCGGCGCTTTTGAAAGCTTTGATGAAACGCTGGCATGGAGCGGACGGACCTTGGGTCTGTCGGATATGTATATCTTCTGGCGGATACGCATGCCTTACTGCAAGCAGGGGATTATTGCCGGGACCGTTCTGGCCTTTGCCAGAGCGCTGGGAGAATACGGCGCTACCAGTATGCTCATCGGGTATATACCAAAAAACACCGCGACTATTTCGACGACGGTCTATCAGCTGTGGCGCACCAATGACGAATACAGCGCATTTATCTGGGTTCTCGTCAACATTGCCATCAGTGCCGTTGTTCTTTTGACCGTTAATATGCTGGAAAAACGAAATCGTGAAAGGAGAGCCTCATAATGTCTATGGATGTACGGATTCAAAAACAACTGGGGGCTTTCCGCCTGCAGGTTTCCTTTCAAACACATGGCGGTATTCTGGGTCTTCTGGGCGCGTCGGGAAGCGGCAAGAGCAAAACGCTTCAATGTATTACGGGTATAGAAAAGCCGGATCAGGGATGTATATCCGTCAACGGCCGGGTCTTTTTTGACAGTGAAAAAAATATCGATCTGCCTGTACAGGAACGGCGGGTAGGCTGTCTGTTTCAAAATTATGCGCTGTTCCCCAATATGACGGTAGAAGACAACATTGCCTGCGGCGTACGCCGGGTCTGCAGCGCTGCACGGCGTCGGGATATTGTGGGCACTATGATGGAACGTATGCGGCTCACCGGTCTGAACCGGCAAAAGCCGGCGCAGCTTTCCGGCGGGCAGCAGCAGCGGGTGGCGTTGGCCCGCATTCTGGTCAACGAACCGGATATTCTCCTGTTAGATGAACCGTTCAGCGCACTGGACAGCTACCTGAAGGAACAAGTCATGACCGAGCTGGACAATCTGCTGGCCCAATTTCGCAAAGACGTGGTCATTGTAACGCACAGCCGGGATGAAGCCTATCAACTGTGTGACTCCATCGCGATTCTGGCGCAAGGCAATCTGGAGGTTATTGGAGAAAAGAAACGTATTTTTGCCGATCCGCAGACCCCTGCGGCGGCGGTCCTGACGGGCTGCAAAAATATAGTTGCAGCCCGCCGTGCCGGTCCTTGCGCGGTATATGTTCCCGATTGGAACATTATCCTTGACGCCGGGCAGCCCGTGGACGATGCAGTTTGTGCCATTGGCGTACGGGCGCACTGTTTTCACGAACAGACAAAAGAAAATGCTTTTCCCGTCCAAATTGTAGAAGAAATAGAGCAGCCTTTTGAGTGGATTGTCAAATTCCGCTATGCGGTACAGCCACGGGAGACCGTGCCGGTCTGGTGGCGTTTTGCCAAAATGATCCGTCCCGAAGCGATGCCGTCTCGACTCGGCGTGAAGCCGGCGGACATTTTGCTGCTCCATGAAAATACGCCGCGGAGGTGAGAAAAATTGGAAGCTGTGTTTATGCGACTATGGGAGGAACTGCAGGCGGGCCGCCGGGCAGTTCTGCTTACTGTGGTAGACAGTACAGGCTCTACGCCGCGTGCCGCCGGCAGTCATCAGCTGGTGCGGGAGGATGGGACGACGGTCGGTACTATCGGCGGTGGATTTCAGGAATATAAGGCCTGCGAAAGGGGGCGGGAAAATCTACAGGAAGAAACATCCTCGCTGTTTACGCTGATTCTTCATCCTAACGAAGCCGCCGATATTGGCGCGGTCTGCGGCGGAGAACTTCGGGTATTCAGTCAGTTTCTGTCGCCCCGTATGCCGGGAGCAGCGGATTGCGTCTATAAGATTGCAGAAGCGATACGGACGCACCAGGCGTATTGGCTGATGTTCAATCTTACAGATACGCGGCACTGGGCCATGGCTCTGCTGGGAGGGGAGACAAACTGCTTTTGTGGTGATGTGCCAGCTTGCCTTGCCCTGCGGGAGTATCTGTCAGGCAGGCTGCTTTCTGATCGTACGGGTCTTACGCGGCAGCATGGATTGCTGCTGTATCGGGAAGCCCTTTCGTATCCGGGCCAAGTCTTTGTATTTGGCGGCGGACACGTAGCACTGGCTTTGGTGCCGCTGTTGACACAGCTGGGATTTGCCTGTGCGGTTGTCGATGACCGGGAGGAATTTGCTAATTCCCGGCGCTTTCCGCAGGCGGCTGTTTTTACTGTCGATTTGCAGCGGCTGCCGGACGAAATTTCCGTGACGCCTGATGATTACGTGTGCATTATGACGCGGGGGCATGTGTGCGACTATGCCGTTCAGCGGCAGGTACTGCCGCAGCATCCGTGTTATCTAGGTGTTATCGGCAGTCGCAATAAGCTGGCCTTTGTAAAAAAGAAGCTGCTGGCCGATGGTTTTTCCCCTGCAGAGATTGATGCCTGCTATGCCCCAATCGGCCTGCCCATATCGGCGGCTACGCCGGAGGAAATTGCTGTCAGCATAGCGGCCGAGCTTATTGCTGTACGGGCCCGCCGGGAAAAACGGGAAAAAGCTGGCAGCGGACAATGGCTGCGATCATGAAAAAAACAGTATCTGTCTGTACGCGGCAGGGTCTTTATCCGGTACCCTCTCTATGGGACGGATTGTGCCGTATATATCCGGGCATGGCAGACAAAAAGAACGGGCCGCCGGTATTGGCTTTTACCGGTTCAGGAGGCAAGACGTCGTGGATCTATGCGCTGGCAGAAGAGCTGCGGCGGCAGCGCCGAAAAGTACTTATCGTTACGACCACGCATATGTATGCTCCCGTGCGTTGGGGTGTGACGGAAGCGCGGACAGACGCTGTGCTGAACCAATTAGAGCGGGAGGGGATTGCAGTTGCCGGGATTCCCGACGGCAGCGGGAAAATTTCTTTTATTGGAGATGCCGTATATACCGCGTCCTGTAAGGCGGCGGAGGTTGTGCTCGTCGAAGCCGACGGTTCGCGCCGCCTGCCGCTGAAGATTATGGGAGTTCACGAACCGGTTATACCGCCGCAGACCGATGCCATCTTGGCTTTTGCCGGACTGCAGGCCTTGGGGCAGCCTGTACAAGATGTCTGCTTCCGCTGGCAGGAACAGAAGCTGGATCCGCAGTCAGTTGTGACTATGCCGGTATTTGCCCGAATCTGGCAGACTGGCTGTCTGGATATACTGCAGAAAACATATGCCGCCGGTATTGTGAAAATTGTGCCGGTGCTGCATCAGGCGGATACGCCGCAGCTGCGGCATCAGGCACGGCATATATTGGCGGCAGCCGGCGCGGATCAGGGGCTGGTTACCTCTTTCCGTCCGCAGGTATAAAGGAGAAACGTATGGACATAGCGCTCATATATATGGCCTCTGGCCGGGGACGGCGGTTTGGCAGCAATAAGTTATTGTACGCTCTGAATGGCAGGCCGCTTTACCAGTACGGCTTTATACAGCTTCAGGAGGCTGCCCGTCTGCTGCACCGACAGGAAGACATGTGCTGTCGGTTGTGGGTTGTCAGCCCATATGAAGAGATTTTGGACTGGTGCCGGAAGCAAGGCGCCTGTGTGCAGAAAAACAGTCAGGCAGCGGAAGGAATGGCCGCCTCCGTCCGTCTGGGAACGGCCTGTGCAGGTACGGCGGGGGCCTATGCGTTTTTTGCGGCGGACCAGCCCTTTATACAAGGGCAGACCATCGTCTTCTTTTTGCGGGGATTTATCCGGTCCGGACGTTCTCTGGGTTGTATGGCCTGCGGTCCGCGTAAAGGCAATCCGGCCATATTTCTGGCCCGATATCGCCCGAAGCTGCTGGCGCTGCAGGGAGATACGGGGGGACGGCAGATTTTGCGGGATCATAGCGAAGAAGTGTGGTATTTTTCGGCAGCGGCAGAGGAATTGCAGGATATTGATACCCGAGAAGATCTGAAACAGGCACTGAAAATGCTGTAATTATTAAAATATGAAGGAGATACTCTTATTAGAGAGTATCTTTTTTTATGATTAAAATAC